>JANQOF010000053.1 GCA_028279215.1 Pirellulales bacterium | reverse complement strand
CTGGGCCTACTCGACTGGGACGCGAGTCACGAAAGGCATCGTTTCAAGGGCAACCACCTCTTGTCGCTTCGCGACCCAGGTAGGAACAGCCGACCTGGGGCACCCAGGGGCCTCGAATCGCCCTCATCCGGCAAGATACGCAACCCTCAAGCGAATAAGCAATATAGGCACTATTGGCGAACCAACAAACGGCAGGTGCTAGCACGGTGTACCAATTCGAGGGGCAACCTGATCTTGCGAGACTGGGGAATCTCGGATGTAATGCTCAGATTGGAGACCTACTGGTTCCCCCTTTTCGTCGGGCGACCCGGCTGGATTGTAGGAATCTGGCAATGGAGGGCCCGGAACAGCAAATGCGCAAGCAAACCGATTCTTTGAAGATGCTCTTTTCTTACGGCGAAGTCGTAGGCTTTGGGCTTGCGTGGCTTATCGGCCTCGCGATGCTGCATCACACGCAGTCGCCGCAGCCGCGATTGGCAGGGGTCGAAGGCTTGGCGAATGCTGAAGTTGGCATGTCGGACATCAACCCCGACGACTTCAAATAAGCCAATGCGTAGCCAATCGCCGACGACCGGCGCTCTAAGCGTCGGCCAGGATCTCGCTGCCAACATCGTCGCGCAGGTCGCTCTCCGATCGACGCCGCAGGTAGAGTTTGATCGGCACTTCGTCGAAATCGAGATGGTCGCGAAACTGATTCAGTAGGTACCGCTGGTACGGCGGATCTAATCCCGCGGGCTGGCTACAGAACAGCACGATGGTCGGCGGTTCGATGCCCACTTGCGTCGCGTAATAAATCTTCGGGCGGCGATTCTTGTACAGCGGCGGCGCCTTGCGTTTAACTGCGTCGCGGAGCATGCGATTGAGTTCGCCCGTGCCTACACGAGACCGTGCTTGCTTGAACAGCATCTGACCGTGGTTGAGCAGTGCTTTGACGTTCTTGCCGGTTTGGGCGGTGATGAAGGCGATGGGTGCGTACCGCATGGTTCGATACGTATCGTGCAGATACATCACCCACTTCTCGGTCGGCATTTGGCTGGCCAACTTGTCCCACTTATTCACCACAAAAATGCACGGTTTGTACTGCGAGGCGATGTAGTCGCACAGTTGTTTATCGACCTTGCCGATTCGCTCGGTACAGTCGTGAAACAGCAGCACGACGTCGGCTCGGCGAATGCTCCGCTGGGCACGATGCATGCCGTAAAAGTCGATGTCGCGTTGACTCTTGCCCTTGCGCAAGCCAGGCGTGTCGATGGCGACGAAGGCCTTGCCATCCAGTTCGAACCGCACGTCGACACTATCGCGCGTGGTGCCGGGCACCTCGCTAACAATCATGCGATCAGCCTTGGCAAGCGTGTTGACGAACGTGCTCTTGCCCACGTTCCGCCGCCCGACGATGGCCACTTTCATCGTTGGTTCGGCCGCTTCATCATCTTCCTCATCAGTGAACTCGGGAAGCGTATCGATGATGCGATTGAGCAACACACCGCGATTGCGGTTCTGCAGCGTACTCACTTTGACCGGCCCGCCAAAGCCAAGCCGATGAAAGTCGTCGGCGGCCGAATCGAACGTTTGATCGTCGGTCTTGTTCGCGACGCATACCACCGGTACTTTTACCAGCCGCAACCGCTTGGCTACTTCCTGATCGAGCGGCAGCACGCCGGTGCGGGCGTCGAGCACAAACAGAATAAGGTCGGCCGACTCGATGGCTACGGTGATCTGTTCTTCGATGTGTTTGGTGAGGTTGTCGGCGTCGTTGAATCCCATCCCGCCGGTATCGACCAGTTCGAAGAACCGGTCTTCGTGACACATCAAATGCGTGATGCGATCGCGCGTGATACCCGGCTGATCGTCGACGATGGCGATTTTGGTGTTAGCCAGCCAATTGAACAGGCTGCTCTTGCCGACGTTGGGCCGGCCCACAATGACCACTTGGGATACAGGCATAACGGTATCGCCAGCTAGGTGCCTTTGGGGAAGGCCGCGACCGTGCGCATCTCCCTCAGTAGGTATGGGGCGCAAGCGGAAGCACTTTACCGCCGCCCGAGCAGTTGGGGGTTGTCGGTCCTGGAGACATCCCTCACGCTACGTCATTGTAGTTGCCGCGCGGTCCATCCGGCACCCCCTTGCTGAGCGAATCAACCGCATGCGCGGGATTAAGGTACGATAGCGAACTTCAGTCGCAGGATGCATGATGCCGAATGATGATGCCGCTAGACGCCGCTCGCTGCTAGCGCGGATGGAGAGCTTGCAACAAGCAGGTGTTGAGCAGCTACCGCACCGCACCGCGCCAGCACCGTCGACGCCGGCGATCCCTTCGGTTCCCCCTTCGCAGCAGGAGCGTCCCATGCCCGCCAGGAAAGCGTCAACCACCGAACTGTTCGCCGATCCGGATGTCGCTAGCGAGAAAGTATCGTCGGCAGCGACGCTGGAAGTGCTGCAGCAAGAAGTCGCCGGCTGCACGCTGTGCGACGAATTGGCCGCAAAGCGAACGCAAACGGTGTTTGGCGTCGGCGATCCGAATGCCCGACTCTGCTTTATGGGCGAAGCCCCAGGTGCCGACGAAGATCGCTTGGGCGAGCCCTTCGTCGGTCGGGCAGGCCAATTGCTCACCAAAATTATCCAAGCATGCAAGCTGACACGCGACGACGTTTACATCCTCAACGTGCTCAAGTGTCGCCCACCGGGCAATCGCAATCCGACGCCGACAGAAAGCGCCAACTGCAAGCAATACCTGCGTCGTCAACTCGAGCTGGTTGATCCCGAGTTCATCTGCTGCTTAGGCGCGGTGGCGGCACAGAACCTGCTGGAAACCACCGAAACGATCGGGCGGTTGCGGGGCCGAGTGCATCAGTACCGCGGCATCAACGTCGTTTGCACGTACCACCCCGCCTATCTTCTGCGGAACCCATCCGCCAAGAAAGACTGCTGGGATGATATGAAAATGCTGATGGCGAAAATGGGCGTCGAGTTGTAATTTAGCGCCGTCGGACCATGGCCAGCCCGCTCGGGCTAAAACCCGCGCAGGTGGCTGCGTCTTTGAACACTCGGAGCGCTCGCTTGCCCGGCATGCGCCGCATGTCTTCGGGCGCGGTACGCCGGAGTCGCTCTGCCAGACGGCGCGTGCATCGCTCCGAAGGCACGCCGTCGGGTGTAGCTACAAGCAGGAGCCGCTCGCGGACCATCAACTCGTCGACCCATTGGGCGTAGACGGCTCGTTCCGACCAGCCAAGTGGCGGGCAACTCGGCGCGTTCCACTTGCATTGGGCTGCACGCCACCGCGCGAACCCCGCGTCGCCTGCCGCCGCAACGGAGGTCCGCGCACCATCGCCATCGAGCAGCGCGACGGCTACCGCCAAACCTTCGCCGCCCGGCGAGGCGAGCCACAGCGTGCGATTGGCGTGGGTGAGCAACTCGCCCGCGTCTTGCGCGGCGGGAGCGTGCGCGCGGAGGGCGACGCGCGCGGCCTGCAACCAGCCATCGATCGGGGCACTTCCCTCGGCAAGCGCCCCGGCCGCGACGAGCGTTCGCCCGTCGGCAAGCGTTTGCCAATCGAAGAACGACATGGCCGCCGCTTCGACCGTCCAACCGGCGAGCTCCCAGTCTTCGAGTTGCGGGGCGACGGCCCGCCGGGCGACTCGAATGTTCGGCGCTGCTGCCGACCAAGTCGCCATGGCGGGCGACTCGTCGTAGCTGTCAGCGGGGCAGGGTGCCGGATCGTCGCACCTAACTGCCTCGCTACGCCACGCTTCTACTTCCAACTCCACCGCCAGCCGACCAGCGATTACCTCGGCGAGTTGAAGTTCCGCATCGGCGAATGCCCTCGGCTCGCGACTGTAAAGCCACAGCGTGCCGTGAATCGTTTCGTCGCTTGCGACCGGCAGGCAAACGGCTGCCCCGCACCACATGGGCACATCCCAGCCCGCCACTTCGATATCGTCCTCCAGCACAATGGCGCTACCCGCCATGGCCGCTACATCGGCGCGAGCGTTGGCAAGCGAACGTCGCTCCGCGCCGTCTTCACCTTCGCCAGCACGATACGACGCTCGTACTGCCAATTCAGTGCTCGCGGTGTTGAGCACGAAGAAATCGGCTGCGTCGCACGCAAACCCCTCGACGAAGCCGCGAAGCACGGCGGCGAGGCGTTGATCTAGCTTTTCTTTACGCGCCAGGGCCACTGACTGCTGGCCGGCGGCAGTCGCTGAGGTAACCACCTCCGGCGTGCGAACACGTGGGACGCTAGCATCCACTACCACGGGCGATACGCCAATTTGTTGGTCCATGGCCCCTACTCCCCGGTAAATCCCTTCAGAAATCTTCCCTACGACTCCTATGCGACACAAGTTAACATCGGATGGGTAAAGAGGGTTATTTGAGATATTTTTGACGGTAGCGGAATTTGCGCTGAAATCCAAAGATTTGCCGCCCAGTGCGAAGGCCAAACTGGACCGCTGGCCAAGCACGTGGATGCTTGCGAGCACGTCGCCCCGAAGGTCGATCCGTCGTCACGGCGGGCAAATCTGTTGGCAGTGTTGGCTGCCAGTGCGCGCCGCTTTCGGCTACCTTGATGGCAACCACCGCCCAACTTGTCGCTAGGACTTACGATGACGAAACTTGCTTTGCATTGGAAGATTCTCATTGGCATGGCGCTCGGCGTGGTGTTTGGTTTGCTCGCGCTGGCGCTTGGTGGGCAAAAGGGTGTCGACTTCGTCACCGACTGGATCAAGCCATTCGGCACCATCTTTATCAACGCTTTGAAATTGATTGCGGTGCCATTGATCATCGCCTCGCTACTAAAGGGAATCTCCGATCTCAAAGACCTCTCGCGGCTGTCGACCTTGGGTCTCCGAACCATTGGGCTCTACCTAATGACGACCGCTGTGGCGGTTACGGTGGGACTGACGGTTGCTACGGTGGTGGGCCCAGGCAGAGGTATCGATGAAGAGGGTCGTGATTCGCTTATGGACGCGTGGGCTGGAGAGGCGTCGCAGAAAATTGAAATTGCGGCGGAGCAAAAAGAGCGCGGCCCGCTCCAGCCGTTGGTCGACCTGGTGCCCGACAATCTCGTGGCCGCGGCCAGCGATAATCGGCGCATGTTGCAAGTCATCGTGTTTGTGTTGTTCTTTGGTGTTGGGTTGCTCTTGGTGCCGCCGGAGAAGGCGAAACCGGTAAAAGACTTCTTCGATGGACTCAACGACGTCATTCTCAAGCTTATCCACCTCATCATGCTTGCCGCGCCAGTCGGCGTCTTTGCGCTGTTGGCCGCGATGGTCGTCCAAACTCCGTCGTGGAGCGTGTTCATTGCGTTGATGATCTACTGCCTGTGCGTGGTAGGCGGTTTGGGGTTGATGATCTTTGGGTTTTACCCGCTACTCGTCGTGCTCTTCACCGGACGAAGATACGGCTGGTTCTTCAAAGGGCTAGCACCGGCCCAACTATTGGCTTTCTCCACCAGCAGTAGCGCCGCAACTCTGCCGGTAACCATGGAGCGTGTGGAAGAGCACTTGGGGGTCGACGAAGAGGTGGCCAGCTTTGTGCTACCTATCGGGGCGACGGTGAACATGGATGGCACGAGTCTTTATCAAGCGGTGGCCGCGGTATTCATCTGCCAGGCGTTTGACCACACGCTCACGTTCGCCCAGCTCGCCGGCATTGCTTTTACCTGCATCCTGGCGTCGATCGGCACCGCCGCCGTGCCAAGCGCTGGCGTGGTGATGCTGGTCGTCGTGCTCGGGCAAATCGATTCGCAAGTCGACCTGGTGCCCGCCGTGGCGCTGATCCTCGCCGTCGATCGGGTGCTCGACATGATTCGCACCGTGGCCAACGTTACCAGCGACGCTGCGGTTTCGATGCTGGTAGCCAAGAGCGTCGACAAACTGGGTGAGCCACACGCGAAAGAATGGGACGAATATTACCATCACAAAGATGAAGAGGGGGACGAGGAGGAGGCGGAGAACTCGGGAGGCGATGCCTAACCCAGGTCTTGAAGCCTACGCAGGATGGCATTCCATTCCTCGACTAGCTCCAGTTCGTGGATGGACTTCTCAAGATACGCTCGATCGATTTCTTCGCCACGTCGAAGCCAAATGCCCGCGATATCGCGAAGGTGTTTCTCTGAGCCACCTTCTCGATAGTACAGAAGTTTGCCGAGAATGATGTCTTCAGCTGCTGCAACGTAGCACTCGCCTGCTTCGAGCACGTGCCGGCGTTGTCGCCGGTCTAACTGTCGCTTCGCCCAGTCACTATCATCGGCCAACATGAAGTCGATCTTGTTGGACGAGGCAGGGTGGAGCACGTTGAATTGACGTCCGCGCAATGTCTCATCGGTCGCTGCCGGCTTGTACACACAGAACTCATCGCTCGAGAATACATCGCAAAGTCGGGCGGTGTCGAAGACGTCGAGTTTGACGACGAAGTCGATGTCATTGGTGAATCGAGGTTCGCCCAGCGCGCTGCTAGCCAGTGAGCCGACCAGCGCGTACTTGATATTCAGTCGCTCAAGCGTCTCGACGGCGAGCTGCAAGAGCTGCGACTGCGTCACCGTGCATTCTCCGGATCACTTCGACTTGCACCTCGTGGTCCGACCAACCTGGATGGTCGCCACGCACACCCGACTCGACAAGTCGCCGGCCAAGTTCATGCGACTCGAGCGCTTGTTCTAACGATTCGCGACCTGACATTCTTCGCAAGGACTCAATGACTTGCGAATCGGCTACTTCAATGTTCCGTGGATCGATCACCACCATGGGCGCCAATACCCCTCACTTCCCACAATAGTCAATCGCCCGAGCGATTTCGCTTTTCATGTCCGAGCGTTTGACGATGCGGTCGATGTAGCCGTGTTCGAGTAGGAACTCGCTGGTTTGGAAGCCTTCGGGCAGTTCCAGGCGAATGGTGGCCTTGATGGTGCGTGGGCCGGCGAAGCCTATGAGCGCTTTTGGTTCGGCGAACACCAAGTCACCCAGCGAGGCGAAGCTGGCGGCCACGCCGCCCATGGTGGGGTTGGTGAGCACCGAGATGAACAAGCCGCCGGCGGCGTCGTACTTGGCAAGCGCGGCCGACACCTTGGCCATTTGCATGAGCGAGAGGATTCCCTCGTGCATCCGCGCGCCGCCGCCCGATCCACTAACGATCACTAGCGGCAGGTTCTGCTCGGTCGCCCGCTCGATCAACCGCGTGAGTCGTTCGCCGACCACTGAGCCCATGCTGCCCATGATGAAGGCCGAGTCGGTAACACCGAACGCAACCCGCCGGGCGCGAATCATACCGGCACCGGTGATCGCCGCGTCGCGCAATCCGGTGCGCTTCTGCTCGGCGACTACCCGTTCGGCATACGCTTTTTTGTCGAAGAACTCGAGTGGGTCGGCCGGCGTCAGCTCGGTGTCCCACTCTTCAAACGTGCCATCGTCGAGCACGTAGCGAATTCGGTCGGCGGCACCAAGATACATGTGGTAACCACACACCGGGCAGACGTTCATGTGCTCAGCGACGGTTTTGCGGAACACCGTCTCGCCGCAATCTTCGCAGCGCAGCCACAAACCGCTGGGCACGCCGCGCTTAGGGCGGTGCTGCTTAGGTTCGTCGTCGGCGATCGCTTCGCGCGGATCGTCGGGCTCGTCGCGGTTCGCTTTCAATTCACCGGTTGCCATGCCGACCTTGGTAAGGAAGTAATGAGCGTAACTGTTTAGATGATAACAACTTCAAGAGCCGGAGGGGAGGCGTATTTGCGCACCTGAAAGGCCGCACCAAGCACCTTTAGCCGCCCGATTCGACGACCTGCTCCTTTGGTTTCCCCACTTCGAAGCTCTCCCAGCTACCGGCGGTCGTATCGCCATGCCAGAGGTCGCCAAAGTCGGCGCCCGACAGCACGTGCCGCACGACGCTTGCGAGCGGGTTTGGCGCCACCAGCAACAGCGTGCTATCGGCTTTCATCTTCTTTACCAGCTTTTCAACCACGTCGCTTACGCGCTCGCAGGCGTGAGGAATGGTCTCGCCTTCGGGCGGACAAACCGTTTCCGGATGCTCGAGCCACTGCCGGAACACCTTGGGTTGCTTGGTCTTGACGTCGTCGACCAGCATGCCTTGCCACAACCCTTGATCGACGTTGGTCAACTTGTCGAGCGTGCGTGGCTTGAGCGATAGCAATTGGGCAAGCAACTCGCCAGTTTGCTGCGAAGCCTGCCCAGGCGCGACATAGAGGGCAGTTGGGTTGACTGCTGTCTGCAATTCGCTGGCCAGGGCTTCTACTTGTTGCCGGCCGTCTTCACTCAGCGGTACATCGAGGGTGCCTTGCACACGACCTTGCTTGTCGTACTCGGTGGTTCCAGGCTGAATCAGCACAATTCTTTTCATGATGACTACTTCGCTCTTCGCGCCGTCGCAGAGGGTGTAGATCCTACTTGATGAGTCGTTCGAGTTCAGCGAATCGCTCGTTGTAATCCGCGCCGCTGGAAATTGCCGAACCAACGACCAGCATGTTGGCCCCCGCCTGAGTGCAGTCGGCAATCGTATCGTGATTTACGCCGCCATCGACTTCCAGAAATGCCGTGACATCGTCGCGATCGCGCAACGCAGCGAGCTTTTCTAGCGCCACTGGGTTGAACTCCTGGCCACCAAAGCCGGGCATCACGCTCATGCACAAGATTAAGTCGCAATCGGTTACTACCTTGTCGATGCTCTCTAGAGGTGTAGGCGGATTGATCGCGACGCCGGAGAGCGCGCCCAGATCGCGAATCTCGGCAACCAGATCGGCCAACTCCGACTGATCGTGACATACTTCTTCGTGCACCGTAATCACGTCCGCGCCCGCTTCCCGGAACTGTCTTAGGTAGCGGCCCGGGTTATCCATCATCAAGTGTACATCGAGCGGTAGGTCGGTTGATCGTCGCGCCGCCTCGACGATGGTCATCCCAAAAGTAAAGTTGGGTACAAAATGGCCATCCATCACATCCAAGTGCAGCAGACGCGCGCCGGCCTGCTCAAGACTGGAAATCTCCTGCGCCAACTGTGTGTAGTCGCACAGCAGAATAGACGGAGCAATGGCCGGGGCCGCTGCCGCGAGCTTCGCTCGGATTTGTTCGCGTTGCATCACCGCAATCGTTGGCTTGGTTTCAAAAGGGGAGCAAACAGGTGGGCAGCGCGATGGGCGAACGGCATTTTTGTGCGGCAGCGTGGCGAGCTGCTCTTGCGAATCGAAACCACGAATTCTAATCCGATCGCCGGCTCAGCCGCTACCGCCAAAGACCATGTTTTCCGTGTTTTCACAAAGCCGCTTCCGGCACCAGAACTCCGTGCGCAAATCACTACTAGCAAATAGGTTGCGCGGTGATTGGCATCGACTCTCTGGCGTCACGCTGCGTCAAACTCTTGCGCTTGCGGCAACTGGTCGATGTTGGTTAACCGAAAAACCTGCAGAAAGCGATCGGTCGTGTGATAGTAGGCGGTCGTTGGCTTTTGGGCCGAACGTTCCAGCCGTACCAGGCCACGACGCACCAAACTACTAACGGTCGATTGGCTTCGTTGGCCTCTTAGTTCGTCAATGGTTTTCATTTCGATTGGCTGGCGGTACGCGACCACTGATAGCACTTCCATGGCCGTCGGCGTTAGGGTTGCCTGCTGCACTTTGCCGTAGAACCGTTGGCGGACCCGGTCGAAATCGGACCGGAGCGCCAGGCAATAGCCGGCCGCCGACTCCTTGATCTCAAACGCGGATTGCTCGGCTTCATACTCGTCGTTGAGTTCGGCAATTGCTGCCTGTACTTCTGCAGGCATGACGTCGCGCATGGTGTCGGCGATCGCCTGGGCGGATAAGGGTTGGTTGTCAGGCCTGCCGACAAACAACAGCGCCTCGGTGATGGTGCGCGTGTCGGTGCGAACTTCGCGCGGCGCGCCCACGTCGCGATCGCTATCTTGCGATGCTGGTCGCCCTAGCATCGACGCAAACGCCGACGTAAGTCGGCGGAGCGATAACGGCGATTCGTCGGCACTGGTTTGTTCGTCAGACATGCTGAAATGGTAGGTCGAACCTGTCGCGCGCAGCAAGACCAAGCACTGCTAGCATTAACGGTGCATACGGCGACTACCACCTGTACTCTGGTTCGGGAAGTTGACCGTCGTGACGATTGGCGAACTGGCGAAAGGCACGAGGTTCCATCTCTTCGTACAGCATCGTTACCGAGCCGTCGCCAAAACCGAAGATGGCCCCGCCGGGATGACTCCCGCCGAAACCGCCGACACGAAGCGGCGCAGCCGGGTTTCCTCCTTTGCGACTACGAGCGAAGAAACCAGGCTCGACTTCTTTGTCTGGTACGCGAGGGGTCCCGAACCCGTCGTCGAAGCCAAAGTCCTCAAACTTACCTTCCTCGAATTCGGCCTCTAGGTCATCGGTGTTGTCCTCGTCCGGCGATTGCTCGTCTCCCTCGGCGGCTGCTTCTGGATCGAGTGAGTCAGCGTCGGCCGAGGCCTCTTCGTCTTCGTCGTTGTCCATTTCTGCGTCGGATTGCCCTCCGAAGTCGTCCTCGACGACTTGCTCGACGTCGTTCTGGAGAAAGACGTCGTCGTCCATGGCATAGCCGGGGTCGTCGCTTGCCACGAACGCATCGCGATCCCATTGCTCATCGACGTCGCTCGTTTCGTTGTAACCGACGTACCACGTAAGATCTTCCTCGGTCGGGTCCCGGCCCTGGGTGCCACCCCCGCCAGAGCCAAAGGCGAAGCCGCCGTTACGCAGTGTCGCTGGCGTGCCCGAAAGCCAACCCAGATCGAACTGGTCGGGCATCTTTTCGCCAACGAAAATCGTGTAACCAGCGCCGTCCTTAATGTCGCTCATGGTCAGTCGCCGGTTGAGCACAAATGCCCCGTTGTTGTCTTCGTCGATTGGTGCCTCGCGATCATGATGGCAGGCCGCGTAGGTCGAGATGGGAAACTCCTGACCGGGGTAGCTGGGGCAGGTCAGTAATTTGAAGATCGTTTGCCGGACCGGGTCGTTCGCTTTGTGATAAGCGCTCAAGGTCATGTCGACGTGATTGCCACGATTCTGTTCGCCAATGTACGGCAGAATCCGCGCCATCCAGCCTATGTGGTGACCTTTGGGCAGATTGCGAATCGGCCCCGTGTCGTTGGTTGTGCCGACTGGCAAGTGCTCGTGGGCCAATTCGTAGTTGTGAATGCCTAGAACGTACTGGCGAACGTTGTTGACGCAGTTCGACCGCCGAGCCGCTTCACGCGCGGCCTGCACTGCGGGCAGCAACAGCGCGACGAGTATGCCGATAATGGCGATGACCACCAACAATTCGACTAACGTGAAACCCGGTTTGTGACGAGTCATGTTGTCTCCTCGCAATCTCTCAAGGTAACGTTTGAATGAATCTACTGATTGACTAGTGCTGTTTCACTGTGGCGGACGCGGGGCGATTCGCCGGCGGGATACGACGCGGTAGCCGTGATTCCATCGTTCGTCACAACGATGGAAACTTCCGCATCGTGGTCGTAAGCTGAGTCGTCGGCAGCGATCGTCCATGATCCGCCGGTGTAATCCGCATTATTGGCGAGTAGGCGCTCGGCTCGGGCAACGCTTGCTTCCGCCAGTCGGCGGCACTGCCGCTGCTCGTGGCGCAGCCGACATTGACGATGCTCGCGAACCAGCCCGCCGAGCATTGAAGCGATGACAATCATGGCAATCGCCAACACGGCGAGCACCGTAAACAGGGCAGCGCCAGGCCGGCGGCGACTTCCAGTGGACTGGTTGTACGTCATTCCAGCACCTCCAATGAGTTGTTCGAGACGACGACCAGGCGAAACGGTAGCCCGCGCTTCCCTTCGGGCACAGCGAGTTCGATCTCCGCCAACCCGTCTTGCAAGCTCAACTTCCATGGGTCGCGCGGGCCGATGTTGTACTTCTCGTAGCGTGGACCGTCGTCGCCGTCGGTTTCCATTTCGCAACGGTCGTCGGTAAGAGTCCATTGAGCGCGAGCACCGCCCGACTGGATCGTAAACACACGGCCGTCTACCGAGGCGCTACTTGCGTTTCGTAGTCGACTGCGGAGTTGTTGTTCCATGCGGTCAAGACTACCCGCCTGGGTCGCTGCGGCGGTCGCATTCCTGTTCCAGCTCAGCACGCTGTGTAATAGCGATACCGCGACCAACATCAGTGCGCTGGTTATCACGATGACGCCCACCAGTTCAATAAGCGTGAAACCACGTTGATGGCGAATTGGGTGAGTCATGGCGTGGGCTCCCGTTGCCGAAGCACCCACGCGGTGAGCACCAATGGCTTGCCTGAGCGGCCGCGCTGGGCGTGCCACCGCAGTTGCATCGTGACGCGCTTCGCGTCGAACGGTTCGCTCTCTTGAAACACAGCCGTCTCGAGTTGGGCTGCCGGAAGTCGCTCGATTAACTCGGCCGCCGGCGCGAGCTCCTTTGCCGCCGCCGGCGTGATCGCCTCCCACGGCTGGTGAATGAAGCGTTCCATCATGTTGTCGAGTTCGCGACTTGCGTAATCGACGCGCTGGCTGGCTTGATGGGCGCGCTCGAGCGCTAGCGTGGCCTGTAGAATGCCGACCGTCACAATCGCCATCGCCATCGCAGCGACAGTTACTTCCATCAACGTGAAGCCGCGCGGCTCGCCGAAGCAGTCTGTTAGCCGAATCGACCGCATCACGAAAGTCCTTCGATTAACTTGACGATTGGAATGAACAAGGCGATGCAAATGAACGCCACGAACGCGCTGAAGAAGAGTATCACCAGTGGGTACGAGAGATGACCAAGAAACGTGATCACAGCAGCGAATCGCGATTCGCGTCGCATCGCAATTTGCCTCAGAGCCCACGGTAGGTTGCCTGCCGCGGCGGCAGTTTCGGCCAGGCCTTTGTCGTTTGGCGAGAGCAGTCGGTTGTGCATCAGCACCTCGGCCCATGGCTGTCCGGCGGCAACGTCTTGATACGATGTCGACATCCGGTTGCGCACCGCCCGAACAGGGTGGGTGACCGAAAGCGCGTAGAGCGCTCTGGGCAACTCGGCCCGATGCTCCATTGCCAAGGCAAGCATCCGCAGCACTTCGGCCGTATGTAAGCGTCGCATGATTAGGTCCGAGACTCCCCGAAAGACGGGCAGCTCGAGCAGGTACAAGACGCCGATGATGAATGCCGCTAACAAAGCTAGCTCGGTGAAGAACACGAGCAGCGACCAAACCCAGGTGTCGTCGGCGATCGCGAATAGGAAGTCGGTGACAGCCGGTAGTTCGAGGTCAAACTCCCAGAAAATCTGATAGAACTGAGGAATGACAAAGGCAAAAAACACTCCGACTAGGAGGCCCATCGTGAGCACCATCGCGGCAGTGTAGGCGCCGTGGTCGAACCACCATCGCCAGGCTCGAGCAAGTTGAGGATGGTCGGGTTCGCCTAATTCGTCGAGTGCTTCGGGCTCGGCCGAAACGAGCGTGCCAATCGCGGCGTAAGCGGCCGCCTCTCGCGGCAGGGCAGACTTATTGCGAGCCACCGCCTCATAAAGTTGCTGGCCACTTTGCAACTCGTCGGCAAGATGGCCGACTGCCTGTCCCACGAACCATCCCGGCCGCAGATGATCGAGCAGCTCGAGCGACTCTTTCAAACGACCCTCGCGCATGGCCACGGCCAGCAGCTTGCTTACCGTTCGCCGGTGCGTTTCGCGCGACGATCGTACCGCATCGACGACCGCGAAGCCCGCCAGCACGCCCAGCATAAGCAGTATGGGTAGCGCGCCAATCGACAACAAACACCAAATTGCGCATCCGCATCCGATCGTTGCCCAGCTAAAGAAGCGAACGCCTTGATAGATGACATCGGATGGATCGGGGCCACGTACGCCATAAGCCAAGCCAAGCGCAAGTCGCGCGGCCAGTCCCAGTAGAATCAAGAGCGTGGGCGCGAGGAACATCATCGGAGCAGGTTCGTACGTCGGTTGGTGTTTATCTCGAAAGGAACTGAAAACTACGACAGACCCTCAATCAACTTCAGCATCGGTATCAACAGCGCCGAGGCAGCCGCCGTGGCGCTACTTGCGACCCATACCAAGGCTACCGTGGGAATAATGCGGCTCAACAGGCACATGCGTTGCTCGCGCCGGTCTTGATACATCTCGCCCGCCAACAACAGGCTGTCGGCCAGCGCCGACCGGTCTTCTCCCCATTTAACGAGCACGGGAAGCGCCCGATCGAAGTGCCGCGACCTGGCCATGGCGTCAGACAGTGTGCTGCCGCCGCGAATCGTCTCGGCCGCGCGATAGGCAGCCCTGCCGAGGCTTCGGTTCTCGACAATGTCGCCGGCATACGAAAGCGCCAACGGCAGCGGAATTCGCATTTTCAGGAAACTGGCAAGCGTGAGCGAGAATTGCTCGTGGCTGATACTTGTAAACAAGCTGCCCATCGCCGGCAATGCGGACTGCAATTGAAAGCCGAAGCCAGTCACCCTGGGCACAAAGATGACGCCAAGCCACAAGAGCACCGCAAACACCGTCAACCACGGCAAAATTGGCCCCGCCCAGACTAGGCTTTCCGTGATGCCCGGCAGCTCCAGGTCGAACTCGTTAAAGATATCGGCAAACGCCGGAATGACGACGATGGCAAACAGAAACGTTAGTCCTGTGAGCGCGAGCAGCAAAATGAGCGGGTAGATCAACACGCGCCATACCGCCGCCCAAGCATCGTCAGCCGATCGACGAATGCGTACGAAGTTGTTGCATACCTCGGCGAAGTCGCCCGAGGAAGTGGCTGCCCGCAGCACGCCCGACAAGTAGCGCGGCGCCCGATCGCCCAAGTTGTCGAGCGCTTGGTCCAGCGAAGCACCACGAGCGACATCGGCAGAGATTCGGCTGACGACCAACTTCAGGCGGCGATCGCCCACGTCGTCGGCGAGTGTTTCGAGCACGACTTCCATAGGCAAACGATGCTCTGCGGCTGCGACAGACGTGGAGTCGCGCGTATCGGCCTGGGCAAGCGACAAGACCTCGTAGCCTTCCGCTTCGAGTTGTTCTCGCGCCGCCTGCTGGCTTTCGGCCATCATTCGGTCGCCAAACGTTTGGCCGTCGCGCCGCGCCTGGTAGTCAAACGATTTCAACTGGTTGAGCCCTCGTTATTGCCACAAAGCGTGGGACAAGGTGTATAGCATCACGGTATAAGGCCACAGTAGCCCTATGGTGTAAGCAGCGGTGACCGTGCCGGCCACGCCCAACGTCAGCAGCGCGGGGATGTAATCGGACAACGCGCTGCTAAGCGCCGCGGCACGTGCCTGATACGAACTAGCCGCTTGGGCCAGCGACGACGCAAAGACATCTTGGTGGCCACAATGTCGAAGCGCCACGCGCACTTGGGGCGGCAACTGTTGGGAGTGTTTCGCAACCAAGACATTGTTGCGATCGGCCAAGTCGCCTCCTCCCCGACTATGCTCTGCGAGCGCCAATCCAGCACGGCGAAACCTCCGGTTGGCGCACGACTGAGCCGCCGTGGTCAAACTGCGGTCGAGCGGCGCTCCGCTGGCGACCATCATCCGTAAGACTTCCGCGAAGGTGGCCGACGATGTAAGCCGGTGCAGTCGCCTTCCTCCGGGAATCCACCCCAGTACACCCCACCGCGAAGCCGCCCACCCAACGGCCGCCCGCGAGCGCCACCACCATACGCACGGAACCACGATAGCAAGCAGCGGCACCAACACCGCGAGCACCCAACGGAGCCAAGGATCCTGCGCCGCTGCTTGGTAAGGCCCTAGCGTGTCCGGAGCGATCCACGCAATGTTCTTAAAGGTCGTTTGCAGTAGGACCGACAACAGCACGCTCGCCACAATCACTACGGCGACCGGCATCACCAGGGCCAGGCCTGTCGTTTGACGCAGGCCCGCCAAGCGGCCGGCGCTTTCGGCCACGTCTTCGAGCGCCGCGGTAGGGTCGCCACTTTCGAGCCCCGCGATCATCACTGCTCGGTAGACTTCCGGCAATTGATCACGTTCGGCTTCCATGGCAGTGGCCAAGTCGCTGCCGCTCTCCATGCGTTCGGCCAGCCGGTTGGCCAGCGCGCCCGCCCTCTTCGGTAGTTGCGGCGCAAGGCGACGAAGTTCCGGCTCGAGCGGAATCCGCGCGCGCACTAACGCCGCCAACTCGGCATTGAGCGCGGCGAGATCGTCGAGCGATGTACGGTTCATGGCGGAGCTAGTCATCCGATTTGAGCTGGGTGTACTGAACAGGAAGTCACGGAGTTGTAGGTGGAACCACGAAGACACGAAGACATATGACTGCCAACCACCGTGTTCGTCTTGTCGTTGTCATTACTTATGATCATGCCTGGATGAATGACAATTCATCTTTCTCTGTTTTCTCCCGTTCAAATTGTTCCGTTACTCTCGTCGCCAACCGAAGGCTCGAATCACTTCGCTGGGGCTCGTAGCTCCTGCTTCCACCAGGCTCGTGGCGGCGGATAGGAATGGGATGGTGGTGGATTGGTTGCGCAAGTCGGTGGTGGCGGTTACCTCGGCGAGTAGCGCGCGGCCGCGGTAGCCGGTGCCTGTGCAGCGCTCGCAACCGGCGGGCCCCATGCAGCGTTTGACGTCCACGCCCAACGGTGCAGCGTCACGTGTCGGTTCGCCTTCGAGGGCGCACTCGCAGAGTCGACGAACCAGTCGCTGCGCGACGATTAATCGAATCGAGTGTCCCACCGCGTACGATGGAATTCCCATGTCGACCAACCGCTGTACCGCCTCGGCGGCGTTGCCGGCGTGAAAGGTGGTGATCACCAGGCTACCGGTGAGCGCCGCTTGCAATGTGGTTTCGGCCGTGGCCCGATCGCGCATCTCGCCCAGCATGAGTACTTCGGGATCTTGCCGCACCAGCGACTTAAGCGCCGTGGCCATGGTGAATCCAGATGCCTCGTTCACTTGCGATTGCGCCACCCCCGGCACAACGACCTCCACCGGGTCTTCGAGCGAGTGAATCGCCCGCCCGCCGTGCGACTGGCGCACCACCTCGCGAACCGCGGCGTAGGCGGTTGTAGTCTTGCCGCTGCCGGCTGGGCCAACGACGAGAATCGCACCTGTGTTGCCAGCCAATGCGGTTTGAAACTGTGCGAGCACTTGAGCATCGAGCCCGAGCTTGTCGAGCGAATCGAGGCCCGACGCGCTTGCGCCTAACGCACGCAACACAGCCCGCTCGCCGAACAGCGTGGGGAACGTGCTCACCCGAAACTCGGACCCGGATGTCTCATTTACTAGGCGTCCCTCTTGCGGTAGCGCCGTTTCGTACGTCAGCAACCCAGCCAGCACTTTCAGCCGCCCAACGATGTTGGCGGCAATGGCCCGCGGCGCGGCGCCTAATGGCTGCAGCACACCGTCGAGTCGCCATCGCAGTTCGAGCGCCGTCTCCGTAGGATCGAGGTGCACGTCGCTAGCTGGCGCTTGGTCGACCAGCGCGAGCAACCGGTCGACGAACTCAACCGCCGAATTCGTGCCGCCATCCAGCGTTGCGAGAAAAGCCTCCCACTCGGCGAGCGTGTTCGTGGAAGTTCGCGTGTCGTGCATGTCGTCCTTGGGGTGAAAGCTCTGCTCATGATAACCCGACCGGCCAAGATTGGGAAACTTCTTGCCTACGGGTATTCGGTACACCTCCGTCCAGTTATTCCTGGCGAGTATCGGTCGTTCTTGGTCATTACGTTGGGTTGAACTAAACTAAAGCCATGGAATCGATCAGCCTCAGGAAGCCTAGGTACCCGTTCACAGCCGAACGCGACGACGCTGGGGTGCCGCACGTCAAGGCTGCCGATTGGCAAGCGGCCGTGTACGCCATGGGTTACTTGCATGCCATCGATCGCCCCACGCAAATCTACTTTGCCCGGGCCATCGCCGCCGGCCGGGCTGCCGAGCGCATCGCCGCCAAGCCGGAACTCGTGGAGATGGATACCTTCCTCCGCCGCGCCAACCTCACCGAACGAATCGATGCCGAGATCGACAGTCTGTCGCAGCCGGTGCTCGACCAAATCCTCTGGTACTGCGAAGGCGTGAACGATGGCCTGGCCGACAGCCGCCGCTCGCTGCCGATGTGGGTCACCGGTTTCGAGCCCGGTTTGTGGACGCCCCAAGCGGTGTTGTTGCTCGGCAACTTGCTTTCGTTTGCGGGCCTGGCCGTTGGCGAACAGGAAGCCGAGCAAACATTACTCGAACTCATCCAACTTGGCGTGCACGACGATCTCATACGCGAGTTGTTTGCTCCATACTTAGACGGCATCGACTTCCAGCCGCTGCACGATATCCACATCACCAAACGTTTGTCGGACGAAGCGCTCGAGCTGCTCGCCGACTTGCCGCGCCTTGCCGGAAGCAACGCCTGGGCAGTGAGTCCAGGCCGCAGCGCCACGGGCCACGCGCTGTTGGCCAGCGATCCGCACCTCGAAGTCAATCGGCTGCCAGCCATCTGGTACGAAGTCGTGCTCGAGTGGTCGGGTAAGGGGTCGAATCCGCGCAAGTACGCCATGGGCGCGACGCTTCCGGGTTGTCCGTTGATGGCCGTTGGGCGAACCGAGCGGCTTTCGTGGGGTGTCACCTACATGGCCGCCGACACTAGCGATTTCTTTATGGAAGATTGTCGCCCCGGCGGTAGCACCGGTTGGCAGTATCGTCGTGCAAACACATGGCATGATTTTTCGCTTCGCAAGGAAGTCATCAAACGTAAGGGCCAAGCGCCGCTCGAAATCGATGTCTACGAAAACGAACTCGGCACGCTCACCCGCCAGCCTGACGCCAACTCGCCCGGTATCTATCTCACCGTTGCCTGGATTGGCAACCACGCCGGCAGTGGCAAAGCGCTCTCCACGTGGCTCGACGTCATGGCGTCCGAAAACACCAAAGACGCCATGCTCGCGGTGCGCGACTCGCCGCATCCGTCGCTTGTGTGGGTGTTTGCCGATAGCGACGGGCACATTGGTTTGCAGGCGAGCGGATGGCTGCCGCAGCGACCGCCGCACGCCTCGGGCATTACGCCGCTGGCGGCTTGGGACGAAGCCAACCACTGGCGGGGCGTCGTGCCCGCCGAGTTGTTGCCGCACCAATACGATCCGCCGATTGGCTTCGTTGCCACGGCGAACGAAGAACAGTACCGCACCGACGGCCCGCCGCTGCACGCGAGCCATCTGGCCGACTATCGCTTGCGTCGCATCGTCGAACGCCTCACCGAGTTGCCCGAAGCGACGATCGACGACATGCAGGTGCTTCAGTACGACGTGCTCAGTACCCACGCCCGCGACTTGCTGCCGATCCTCCTTGCGCATCTCGAAGACTGCGAGCTCAAACGTCGGCTCGCCGCGTGGGATTGTCGCTACAACCCCGAAAGCACCGACGCCACGCTGTTTCAAAGTTTCTACCGTCACATTTTGCTCGAGATCTTCGGCCACGAGGCGGGCATCGGTTGGCGACGGATGTTGTACCTGTCGACACGCATGGGTTACTCCAAGTTTTTGCTCACCGCCTGCGATCGCGCGCTTCGCAAAGTCACCAGCGGTTGGTGGCAGCAGCGCGACAAGGGCGAGATGATTCGCCGCGCCGCCGACCGTGCCGAAGCCGAACCCAACAAGCCGTGGGCCAAGGTCAACGAGTTTCACTTCGTCAATCGGTTCATCAATATGGGCAGCGTCGGCCGCTTGCTCGGTTTGCAGTCGCCGCCCATCGCAATGCCCGGCTGCCACGCCACTCCGTTCCAAGGTCACTTGCTCACCACCAAAACACGCGAAAGCACGTTTGCCCCCAGCTACCACTTCGTCACCGACATGGGTACCGATGAAGCCTGGACCAACCTGCCCGGCGGCCCCAGCGAAAGCGCCTTTAGCTGGTGGTACCAATCGGACCTCGAACGCTGGAAGAACGCCGAGTACAAACGGCTTGCCCCTCCCGAGCCCGACGACCAGCCGCCACCGCTCGACGCCGACTTGCTGGGGTAAACCCAAGGTCCACGGGTGCCGCTGCTGGCTCCCCCACCGAGTAAATTTCCAAATTCGCGCCACACGATTCGTTGTGCAAAAACTCGGGGCTTTGATAAGTGTCGCAATTCTGTAAGTCGTTGACCAGCTTGCAGTTGCGACTCCATGGTTCTTCTGGATTCCCCGAGTAAATTTACGGATCCTTGTTCAATTTGGAAACAATCACCAAACGTAGGGTAGGTGCTCGCACCTACCTTTTCCTGTAGCTGATGCAAGAAGGTAGGTGAACCTGCCGTACCGTCAGAACCACCTACCCTACCAATTTTCCAATTCCCCTCTCCCTTCGGGAGAGAGTACGAAACGCGCGCAGCATCCTGCGCGTGCAAGCTAACACAACGCGTGGCCCACTTTCCAGGAAAAAATGGAGCACAAATTTGGGTGGCATTTCCAGTCAGCCGCAAGATGCAGCCACCAAATTGGCATCGAACAGGCGGTGAGCGCTCACACCCTTCGCGTCAAAGCCGCTACGGCTCTGAGTAGATGCCAGATTATGCACAGACAAACTGTGAACCGATCTTGTCGAGTGCTCCCGCGTTTTTCTCTTTGGGCAATAACACCGCCATTCCTTCGTCCCGTTCTACCGAATCGATGGCATTGCAGTAGCTGTCGATGCACTCGGCGATATCATGGTCCGCCAAGTCTGCCTCGAATATTTCGAGTGTTTCATAGGCAATCACCATGCTCAAGCACGATCCAATCTGACCTTCGCAATTAACAATTGCCTGTTTCACCTCATCATTGAGGGGGAGTTCATCGACGATGCTACCCATCGACCTATCCAGCAGAGCGTCAAGCAGCGAAAGTAGCCCAGCCGTAAAATAGGCTTGGTGGTTCGTTTTCTCCCAAGCTTTGGCTAGGTTCTGACACGCCTGGGCTCGGATGAGTGCCGTCTTCACCAGCAGCAAGGGCTTATCCACGATCGATGTCATCAATAGCAAGGTGGCAATGGATCGCACTTCCTGCTTTCCGAGATAGACGATGGCCCGGTCGACCGAATCGACGCTATAACGTCTGCCAATGGCCGATGAGTTGACGTAACGCAGTAGTTTGTGAGACAAGACAGCGTCTTGGGAAACGGCATCGGCGATATCTGTCATTTCCGACTCTTCATCGTTCACCGCTGCGAGCGTCTTGAGTAGTGCCGATTGGCTCGCCTGGGCCTTCTTTCCTTCCAGGATGTTCGGTTTGGCGTAATAGTAGCCTTGGAACAGTTCGAATCCTAAGTCGAGACACATTTGATGCGTTTGGTGGTCTTCAACTTTCTCAGCAAGAAGGGTCACCTTGTAGGGTTTGAGAAAATTGATTTGCTCTCGTAATTCGGCTGCCCCCAATGCAAGGACATCGAGTTTCACGATGCTGGCGATCTCCAGGCAGGCGTCCCACTCGGATGAGTACTCGAAATCATCCAGCGCAATCAGATATCCCTTCTGAGCTAACTGCCACAGCCCATCGATAACACGTTCATCGATAACAACATTCTCCAAGACCTCGATAACAATCTTGTTCTGCCCGAACGGAACCGGTCTTTCTCCATTCAAGTACTCTGCTGGAAAATTCACAAATGCCCTGGCGTCTCCAGCCACACTATCCAGACCCATTTCCAATAACGCATTGGTCAAGACCGTGGCCGTGGCTAGGTTGCCGTCAACGATGTTTGCTGAGTCCTTGCTAGAGTCGTCGCGGTAGAGCAGTTCATATGCTAGAAGCTCGCTCTTCCGCCCAAAAATGGGTTGTCTTCCCAATCGCAGTAATGTGTTGCTAACTTCGTTCACTTCAATACTCCCTTGAACGTCCGCACTGAAAGTTCCCGTTGCTTACACCTTGAGTGGCGCGTTGCCATTTGTGTCACGGGTCGGTTCATCACACCGAGCAAAAAACAATACAACACTCTGAGCCCTTAGGTGGTGGAGAACCTATCTGGCGATGCTGTTCATTCGGCACGCCGCATGTACGGCATTACGCAAGGGAAGGCTATTCGTGGTTTCCGCATGTCGACAGCACCAATTTCGAGAGAGGACTCTATTGGTGACAGTGAGCCAATGAGCGAGCAGACAAGCCAGCCGCGAATTCGCGCCGAGCGGTTAGGCGCGAACCGGCGGTCGGGCGAGGTGCCAGTCGGTTTTGCGTTGATAGGCGCGGCCGGCCACCACAAGCCGCAGTTCGCACATTTTGGGTGCCACGAACTGAAAGGCGATCGATGCACCATCGTGCCCACGTCCGCCGGGCAGTGTGATGGTTGGATTCCCCGAAAAGTTGAAAGGAGCGGTAAAACGAACAAAGTTAGGGACCTCGTCCGGTGGAACGTCTGGGACGGGGGCCAGCTCACTGCCCGAGGTTGCCAAAACGGGCAGTAGCAGCAGGTCGACTTCCTCGAACAAAGCCGCCAGCTCGCCAGCGAATGTGAGACGCTCGCGCTCGAGGCGCGCCATTTCCATTCCGGTTACTGTTGGCCCCTGCTCGAGAAACTCGCGCAGTATTGGTCCATACTCCGCGGCGCGGGCCGGAAATGTGGCTTCGTGAACCACCGCTGCTTCCGCGCTGCAGTAATTGCCAAACCCGGCCGCCAGTGATTCCAGCGACGGCATCTGCACGCGACAAACCTCAGCGCCTAAGCCCTCCATCGTTCGCGCGACGCCGTCAACGACAGATGCGACTTCAGGCGCGACCGCATTCACGGCAACGTCGACATCGAGTCCGATCCGCATTCCGCGGACGCTCGGTTCGCCGCTTACATACTGCGACACTGGGTCACGTCGCGACATCGGGTCGTTCGAGTCGCGCCCGGCGATTACCTGAAGAACCTGACCCGCGTCTGCGGCCGTTCGCGCCATGGTGCCCAAGTGATCCATGGAGGGCGCCAATCCAAAAACACCGTGCACACTCACGCGACCCCAGGTTGGCTTAATGCCGGTGAGATTGTTCATCGCACATGGCAAACGGATCGAGCCGCCCGTATCGGAGCCGAGCGACGCCGTGCACATGCCCGTGGCGGTCGCGACTGCCGACCCGTTCGACGAGGCGCCCGCCCAACGATTGGCGTTCCAAGGATTCACGGCCGTTGGGAACTGGGGATGATTGGTGGTCCAGGCGCCCTCGGTGAGTTGTAATTTGCCCAGCAGTACCGCGCCGGCGTCGCGCAGGCGAACCACGGCCGTCGCGTCGTAGTCGGGCAGAAAGTCGCGATTGATCCACATGCCACCCATCGTGCGAATGCCCTTGGTGAAGCACAGATCCTTCACCCCGACGGGCATGCCATGCAACGGCCCACGCGACGAGCCACTGACAAGCTCCGCTTCGGCCCGCCGTGCATCATCGAGCGCCTCATCGGCGAGAACCGTCGCGTACGCATGCAAGGTCGGATCGAGAGCAGCAATCCGATCAAGAAAAACCTGGGTCAGTTCCACCGGAGACAATTCGCCACTCTGCAGACGACGAGAAAGCTCCGCGATGTCGGCATAGCAGAGTTCTTCGTTAGTCATATTAGGCTCCGTTATCTATGCGGTACGATTTCCTGGGCACCGCCCTCCGCCTACTAATTGATATGTACGCTAACGTATGTGGTGGCTCACTTTCAACAAGAATCGCCTGAAGAATTCACCCTCCCTCCAGGAGGCTCGCACGCGGCAGCGTGCGGGGAGGGGCAGATACTCGCACCTACGGTACCCGCGTCTGCCCGAGTTTCCATTGCTGCGATGTTGCGCGGGCAAGAGTCAATGCTATTGACCCGCCTACCTCACTCCGACCTATTTCTCATTCAAAGGAACGGGCTCGGCGTTCAGCAGAATGGCGTGGTGCCCGTTGCCCGAACGGTCGAATGCATAGTCGCCTTCGTCGTACCGGAAGTCGAAAAGTGCAAGGGCGTCGTCCGTTTCGCGTAGAATGGCGGGTGGATCAAACTCCTCCGTATAAACTACCCCACGCGTGACACGCACCGTGGCGATGGTGCCGACGAAGAACTCGGCAAAGCCAAGGCCCGGATTAGGGTCCGCGGCGATTGCCATTGGGTTGGCGGTCAGTTTGCGTCTTACCACTTGCTCCGGCGCGACGACCGTGCTCTGGTGCTTTCCATCAATGTAGAGGGAGGCGCGGTCACCATCCCACACACCGGCAATGTGCTGCTGCTGGTTCAGCGGAGAGGGCGACAAGGCGATCGCGCGTCGGTAGCGGTTGGAGGAATCCGCGTGCGCGGCGCCGCCCAGCCAGAGCGCCCACTTGTCGCCGTGGGTTGTACAGAGTGAAGCGCTTCCCATTTGGGTCCACGCCACGAGGTTCATATCCTCTCCCCGTACACCATCGGGGGTGTGCATTGCCTCGCGCGCGAAGATGACCTCAATGGTCCATGGCGGCACGCCGTCGAAGTACAAACCCGGAACGACACCAAAGCTGTCAGCGCCCGTGAACCGCCGACCCAAACAAGTCGTCCGTTCGCTTCGTTGCGGTGGGTCGTCCGGCATGAGTCGATAGAGCAATCCTATCTCCTTTACCACGGGATCGCCTGCGTAGCGAAGGCATTCGTGAAAGTAATCGCTTAGCATCTGCTCTGCTTTTTCCCGCTGCCCGACGGCCAACAGGCGGGCACCGTACAATCGCTTTGGCCAGATGTTGCCATGCTTCGAGTAGGTTTCCAAGTCGTCCACCACCTCTTCGGTCACCCGCTGCAACTGATCGAGGGTGTCTCGGGCTTCCCTCTCGGCGTTCCGCGCGGCGGTCTCGGCTCGGACAGCGCGATCGCGTTCTTTGAGAACCTCAGAGTAGCTGTACCCCATCGCGACCACACCGGTGCTCGCCGCGAGCAGCAAAGCCCCAAGAGCCACCGCAAGTACCTTCCGACGACGCTTCGCCCATTTGAAGGCGCTTTGCACCGTCCCAGGCGGGCGCACCTTGATGGGCTCGTCGCCCAAGTAGCGTCGGAGGTCGTCGGCCATTTCTTGGGCCGTCGAATAGAATCGATCATCGGGGCGCTTTTGCAAGGTCGCTTGAACAATCGTCTCCAGTTCGGCAGGGATACGACGGTTGATCTTCCTTGGCCTGGGCGGGTCTTCGAATGCAATATGCCGCAACAACTCGTGTTTATCCGCTTGTGCAAACGCAGGTCGAAGCGTGAGCAATTCGTACATGGTTACGCCAAGTGAGTAGATGTCGGTCCTGTGGTCTACCACGACGCGGCTGGCAAGCGTCTGCTCTGGGCTCATACATCGCAAGGTGCCCAGCATGTCGCCCGACATGGTCATGCCGGCATCGGTATCGATCCGTGCCAGGCCGAAGTCGGTAATCCACGGCTTTCCGTTCGCGTCGATCATCAGGTTCGACGGCTTGATGTCGCGGTGGATCACGCCCTCTTGATGTGCATGGTCCAAACCCTCGGCTACCTGCATCACGAGCCGAGCGACACCACGAAAGTACTCCGGAGTTCTGGTCGAAGGGTCAGGGGAGAGCGGGGTCGATTTGCCGGACGCTGTAGTTCGATCGGATTGTGCCTGCAGAACAATCGTGTTGGACTGGGCAGAAGAGATGGAATTTGCGAGAGAGTTCGAAGAAAGCAGGCTACCGTCGTTGCCCACCAAACGCCTGAGGTCGGCGATCACTTCGGCGAGTGACTGTCCTTCGACAAACTCCATTGCGTAGAAATGAACACTTCGTTCGCATCCCACGCCGAACACCTGCACAATGTTCGGGTGTTTGAGCTGAGCGGCGGCGCGTGCCTCGTTGCGGAATCGTTTGATTTGCCGTTCATCCAACACCGCCGCAAACGGCAATACCTTGAGTGCCACACGGCGTTCAAGTGAGATCTGTTGGGCCTCATAGACGACGCCCATGCCGCCACGGCCAACCTCCCTAAGAATCTCGTAGTCGCCAAGAACGCAGGACGAATGCGTCAAGTTCCCCTCAGGTTGTAGAGCAGGAGCTTGTCCCATGATTTCCAAAGCGGGAAAGGCCTGATGGATCAACTCGGCCAGGTCGGGGTGCCGCGCTGCGTACTCGTCGGCCGTGGGCTTCTCACCGCGCGAAAGCCGTTCCAAGAATTCTTCGGCGAGCTGTCCAACCCTTTCGTCGGATGATCGTCCGGCCAATGAGCTCGGCGACAGAGTCATAGGGAGCTTGCCCCCAGATTTCTTACCTCGAGTAAATCTCGGAGCTTCTTTACGGCCCTTCCCAATCGCTTGCGTGCAGTAGCGGGTTCAATGCCCAACGCGGCGCCAGACTCCTGGCTCGTTAGTCCTTCATAGAGGTGCATCAGGATGATTTCGCGGTCCGCTTCGGGCAATTCTTCAAGGCACCGGCGAAGAACTCCAGCCGAGTCGCGCTTGCTTGCTATCCGGCTGGGCGAACCAAAATTGCCTTGGAGCAGCTTCACCGGACTAACCGCGTCGCCATCTGTATGCTGTTCCTTGGAAACCGCCCTGCATGCAGCGCGAAGGTGCTTGCGCTGGGCCATGATCAGCCGCTCGACAACTAACTTGCGGAGCCAAACGCGCACCGGCACGACTGGATTCTCAAGGAAGTCTTGCATGCTCCGCATTGCTTCTATCTGAGCCTCCTGCACGATATCGGAAGCGTCGACCCGGCGGCGCAGCCGAACGTCCAACCTCGCCTCGACTACCCTCATGAGGTAGTTGCGATACTGATGCAGGAGAGTTTCCACCCGAGCCTCGTCCCCTCGGAGATGCGCCTCGGAGAGGTCCAAGGTTTCTTGCTTCTGTGCCGGAGAAGTCATAATCGCTCGCCTCGCAAGGGAACATTCTAGCAAAAAGGGAGTGCCTGCATCTACTTATTCTGCCAAGCAACGATCTGTTGTGACACGCGGCGCGCTTTCTTGGCTCAGACAGCGGCGATGAGTCACACTTCCATATGACGCTGCAGTATGCTTATGTATGGGGGGCATGTCTCCTTTGCCCGAGATAGGTAGGAAAGGGAACTGCAAAGATGCATGGCTATACATCATCGCTGCTGGCAATCGGGTTACTCGCCGGAGGCGGCATCCTGCTTCGCACCGCGGATTCGGTTACGGAAGTACTTGAGTGCGGTACTACTTCTCGAATCGTCGGATCAGCGGATTGCCACGTGTCTTATGGTGAGTCGGGCGAGTGCGTAGCGGACCCAGGAGTTCCCGGTATGCACTTTCGTTTTTTGAACGTGGACTCAGAACAAGAAGCGTCGTCGACAAAAGTGCACCGGGCGGTTTTCTATGTATACCGCAGCAAACGCGATTCGCCACCCTACGAAGCTAGGCTACACAGGATTGAGATCACATGTAACTGTGGCCACGAATTCGAGGGCAAACCTTGTCGCGATGAAGTCGTCAGGTGCCCATGTTGTCGACGGGGATATGCATGCCACGCCGAATCAACCGATGCCATAGATAGCCATGGCTCGAGTTGAGTTCATGCGTACGTGTTGCAGCGACCCGCTCACCCGAATATCCGCCCCAGATACTCCCCAAACCCCTCAACCCTCTGGCTGCGATACGCAACATACCCATCAGGCCGGATCAAGTACAGCGGCACAACGTCACCTTCGTACCGTTGGCGCAGAGCGCCGTCGAGATCTTCAAGCAGTTCGACTCCGGTTGGTAACTGCGCGCCGTTGGCGGCGACTACGAACACCTTGAGCCAGCCGCTATTTGCGTCGACTGTCGCTTGTTTCGCGGCGGCGAGGGCGTCCGGGCCGACCGAGCTTGCGCCCGCTGGGTTGAAGAGCAGCAAATGGAATTGTGGGCCGGAGATGGCTTCCATCAACGTGCATTCCTTGCCCGCGAGCGATAACGGCCCTGCGTCGGGGGCTCGGGCGCCGGCGTGTGGACCGGGTGCGTCCGCGGAATCGGCTTCAAAGCACAGTTTCGAAGCGCGGTAGTCGAGATCGATCTCCTCTTCGTGGCTGCGGACGTTCATGCGTTCGCACTCGGGTACGATCATATGCTCGCACAGTCGTTCGCGCTGTTCGGGGCTGAGGTCGATGTACGAGGTCAGTTGGTCGTTGGCCTCTTTGGTCCATGCAATCACATCCTCGGCCACGCTCCGGCGTTCGCCTTCGTAGGTGTCGAGCCACCACGGCGGCGCCGCGCCGCGCATCACCATCGACAGTTTCCAGGCCAAATTGTGGGCGTCCTGAATGCCGGTGTTCATGCCCTGCCCGCCAACCACACTATGGACGTGGGCCGCGTCGCCGGCGAGGAAGACTCTCGCGTTTCGATAGTGCGGCGTGAGCCTGTAGTGCGTGTGATAGAGGGTCAACCAACGCGGATCGCGGAGCCGCACGGGTGTGAAGCCCCGCTCGTCGACGAGCTGTTGCATCTCTTCCAGCGTGGGTGGCTCGCTTCGCGAGCTGCCCTTGGGTAACGTGGCGCAGATTTGACGTCGGCCCTCATCGAGCAAGAAAAACCATACCTCGCCCTTGTCGTGCAAACACATGTAAGCGACCTCGGGCTTGATTGGGCCATCGACCACTACGTCGGCGATGAGATACGGAGTCGGGTCCATCTCGCCAGGAAACTCCTCGTCGATCAGCTTCCGCGTTGTACTGTGAGCGCCGTCGCAACCGATCAGCCAGGGCGTGGTAAGGGTCTCGTCGGAGCCATCCGATCTTTTGATAGTGACCTCTACCTCATCGGCCGCCTGATTCAGCGAGAGCAGCTGCGTGCTGCGCTCCACCTCAACACCCAAACGATCGAGGCGCGCTTCGAGAATGGCTTCGATCTTGTTTTGAGCGTAAGCCGCTCCCCAGGGGAAGGGCGAATCGACCGGCAGATCAGGCGTGGTGGCAACCTCAACACCGTTGGCGTAAAGGCTCACGGCCTTGAGCGGCTGCCCGTTGGCGACAATCTCGTCGGCGAAGCCAAGCCCGTGAAGAATCTCCAGCGACCGCGCCCGCAAGTAGGTGGCACGCGAATGCGAATCGATGCCGGGCGACTTGTCGATGATGCGAACCGGCACGCCATATCGGGCCAACTCGCCGGCCATCATCATGCCGGTTACCCGTCCGCCGACAACCAAAACGGGCGCGTCATGATTGCTCATCGGTGCGACATCCCCCACGCGACATGCTCCCTACTCCCACTGATACGCCGATAGTGCGTTCAGTTCGCGGATGTAGATCTCATCGTCCGAAACCGCCAGGTGGGCCCAGGTTTCTTCGTCGCTGATTTTGGCTTCGCCGAGCAGAGAGAACTCGGTGGGATTGGCGGAGATGAGTAGCAGGCGGCCGTCGGCGACGAGGGCGAGGATTTGGTTGCCGCGGGCGACCAGACTGGCGTATTTGCCGTACGGCTTGGAGGTCCAAGTTCGCTCGCCGGTGGCCAAGTCAACGCACGAGAACCTTCCGTTCTGCAGGTGCATGTAAACGTAGCCGTTGATGATTACAGGCGACGACATGTAGCCCTGGGCTTTGCTGTCCCAAGTGGTGTCGACATCGAAGCCCTGATCGTTTTGCGACACTTTGTACAGCCAACCACGATTTCGGTAGCTACTGGTGAAGATCGAGTCGTCGTACACCAGCGGCGTTTGAATGTTCATGCCGCGGAAGGCGGGCACCGTTTGTCGCCACAGAACGTCGCCCGACTCGAGGTCGACGCCGGCCAACTCGGTGCGGGTTTGCACCACGAGTTGCCGCTTGCCGGCGATATCGGCGACAACTGGCGACGAAAACGCCGAGCCGTCCATGCCGCCGCCATCGTCGAGCGTGCGCCATACCACGTCGCCTGTTAGCTTGTTGAGCTTTACCAAACCGCCGCCCGCCTGCACGTACACGAATTCGCCATCGACCAGCGGCGAGCAAACGAAACCAAAATTCGGCAGCGGCGTTCCGAACTCTTCCACGAAGTCGATTCGCCATACTTCGTTACCCGATTGGGCGTCGAGGCAAACCAACACGTCACGAATTCCGGCGACGTACAAACGCTCACCATCGCAGGCAGGGGTGGAGCGAATCCAGCTTCCGTTGGATGCCGCGAAAAAGGGCACCGTCATCGCGCCGGGCCACTCGGCGCTCCATCTTTCGTTGCCCGTCGATCGTTCCAGCGCGTACACCACCTCGTCTTTCTTGTCTCGAGTCGCGGTGGTGAACACCAACTCGTCCGACAGCACCGGGCCCGAATAGCTTGGCCCCAGTGGCACGCGCCAAAGCTGCTTGAGCGACTCGTTCGACAACTCGTCGGGCCACGCGGCACCTGACGACAAGCCGTCGCGGCTGGGCCCCCGCCATTGAGGCCACGGTTCGGTTGCTTGTAGCGCCGACGCGAAGGTGATTAAGACGAGCGTCGCAGCCGCCAATTGGCTTGGGGCCATTTGTTTGTCCTTAAAGCTATGCCCACACGAACCATTATCTGCTGTCGCGGACTAGGGTTGGATAGAAGGTTTTCAAGTAGCGGTACCGCGCGCTGCTGACACGCATGGGAATCGGCGAGACGCCTCGCACGGAGTAACCTCGGCTTCGCGAAACGCGACTCGGCTGCGAGTAGTACGTCCGGCTCGACCGTCGGCGGCCGAAGATGCCCGCCTCGGCGGAGTCGGCCGGGACAAAGCTCGCACCAAAAACCATCAGGAAACACAACGAGAACCGCCACATCATCACGCACCTGCCTTTCGCTGTAAGGAATCTCATCGGTTCGCCCGCCCCCCCGTTGGTCCCGCGAATTCCCACGCAACCATTCTAGGCGGGCATTAGCAATCGATCACCCCGCCGACAGCCAAAGTTCTCGGCCGGCGATTGTAGTATTAGCGGAATCCGCTTGGGCGGCGGGCAACCGATTTTACTCGTCTTTGGCCCGCACCATGTCGCCACGCATGAACTCGACCCATTTTCCGTCGTCGCCCAGCGCCGACGAGGTGGCCACGATGTGGTCGGGCGACTTGAACTCGTAGGCATCGCGAAACTTCGTCATCTTACCGTCGCCCATGAAGTTGGGCCCTTCGGCTTCGAGCGTGAGCTTGGTCTTTTCTTCGTTGAGGGTTCCGGTGTACTCCCACATGTGATCGCTTACCGAGTCGATCCATGTGCCGACGTACCGTTTGTTCTCCGAGTCGTAGCCGATGGTTTGGATGGCGTGAACTTTGGTGCCCGACCACTCGCCGATGGCGTCGCCGATCAACCAAAATGAGCCGAGCATCCGCGCGCTGTACGAACCTTCGCACGTCATGATCTCATTGCCCTCGGGATCGAACGCCTTGTTGGTGACTTGCCACTGGCCTGTGAATTTCTCGAGCCACTCATGGTGGGGTGTCGGCTCGGCGGCGGGCGGAGCTTCCTGCGCGAATAGAGGGGTAGCAAGCGAGCAACATACGACCAGTAGAAAATGTGGGCGATACATGGAAACCTCTTTCTTGATGAGTTGGTGCAAGTTGCAAACCACCCCTCACCATGCCGTCTCTGGGCGGCTACGTCAAGCAGCTTGTATTGCTGTCTAAATGCGGACGGGAGGAATAGTTTGCCGCGGCATTTCCCAGGCCCTACAATCGGCAGCGTATCGCTTCGCTTCGTCACTCGGGAGGGTTGTGCCATGTGGGCCAGGTGTTGTGCGTTGGCGTTGGTGGTTGGTTCGCTGCCCGGCGGCCTCGGTATTGCGGCCGCAAACAAGCCCACGGTGCTTGAGGGCTTGGTGGTTGACGCCGACGAGAAACCGGTAGCCGATGCGCTGGTGGTGCTGTCGCTACGTTACGGATTCGGTGAAAATCGATGGACGGTCGAAGGGCAAACCGATGCCGACGGCAACTTCGAACTATCGGTGCCAGCAAAGTGGCTCAAGCCGGGGCCATTCTACCACGATCGCACGGTGTGGGTTTACGCCGATGGTCACGCGGTTGGATTGGGCTCCGGCTACAAGCAGCTAGACGGCAACTCGGACGAGCCGCTTCGCATCGCGCTTGGTGTTGCTGAGCCGATGACGTTTCACGTCGTCGACAGCGACGGCCGTGAGGTAGAGGGCTGCCGAGTCGAGCCACATCACTGGGAAACGGGCTCGGTGCCGCCTCAACCGATTCTCGATTGCGTAGCCGCGGTGACCGACGTCGATGGCAACGCGACGCTCGATTCACTGCTAACTGGTCAGGTTCGGAGCCTTGTGGTGGAGACTGACGACTACGGAAAGCAACGGGTGCGGTTCGAGGATGGACTAAGTGTTGACGGCGTGAACCAAATTGCCTTGAGCGACGTTGGTATCCTCGAAGGTCGACTAGGTGACGATGGTACAGCGCTGGTCAATGTTCGGATTGGTGCCGATGCCCACGGCCGCGGTAACGGCTGGAATGAAGGAATGGGCCACACTACGACTGACGAACAAGGCCGCTTTCGCATTGCGCCGCTGCCCGTGGGCAAGTACCAGTTGTTCGTGCAAGGACTTGAAGGAACCACGCTACGCCCACAGATATCGGACGAAGCCGTAGTAACAGCAGGCGACACGACCAACGTTCGTATCCCCTTGAAAGAGACGGTCGAGGTGTGCGGGCAGGTCGTTGCCCGTGGAACGGATACGCCGGTTGCCGGCGCGTTTGTGATTGTCAATCACGGAGGCAAGTTTCAAAGCGAGAGCGTGCTGACGGATGCTGAGGGAAAGTTCACGGCCCACGTGCTACCGGGCGCCGTCCGCCAACAATTGATTGTGATCCCCAAGAAGTTCAAGGCTTGGATCCGCGCACGCAACGTCAACGACACCTTGGAGGTATCAGCCGATAGTTCACCGTTCGAATTACCGCCGCTGGAGTTGGCTGAAGCTCAAAAAATGTCTGGCAAAGTGGTGGACTTGAAAGGCAGACCTCAGTCCCAGGTGCGCGTTACTGCTCTCGACGCCCGAAACCAAGGCGTGGGTTTCGGGCGGACCGACAACGCGGGACGCTTCTCGCTCACCGTGCCGAAAGAGACGCCGATCGAAAACTACAGGCTGTACGTACCGAGTGCGTCGATGAACGATTTGGCCAGGGTAGTTTCTGAATCGCCGCTGGTGCTGCAGCTCCCGCATTCGCAAGTCGACATGGATGTCGATCTAGCCACCACACCGACTCCCGAAGACAAGCGGCAGCCAGAGTTCCCCGCCTCGCGTGAAGAGCAGGCGACACTGATCGTCGCGAAGAACGCCCTCTTGTTCGAAGGCAGTTCGACCACCTGGGCCGACCTCAACGACGAACTCGAGCGTCGCGCCGGCGTCGACGGTGGCAACCTGGAAACCGTGTACTACTACCGTACCCACGGCGCCTACGACGACGAGTTTCGCACCACCGAGGCCCGCAACTGGAGCCAGATGCTCACCGACACCACCGGTGTTTCCGTACAAGAACGTGGGTTGATTCTCAATCAGGCCGCCGAGCGGTACGACGCGCTGGAGATTGCCGACGTCTGGCCACCGGGTGCCGATGAGCCCATCAAAGGGCGCGTGGTGGATGCCGAAGGTAGGCCCGTGCCCGATGCGCAAGTCGTCTTGCTGATCCCTCCGCCGCCAACCTCGCGGTTCGGTTCGGGTCAAAATGTCTACCTGCGCAACGGCCAGGTCAGTTCGCCAACCGACTTCATTATTGAGCGTTCTAACGAAGATGGCACGTTTGAGTTTGACTTCCCCGTCGCGCGAACCAACGTCATGGCGCTCGCGCCGCAGGGATTCGCGTTGGTAGCGGCGAGCACCGACGGCACCGACATCGTGCTCGCCCCATGGTCGCGCGTTACGGGAACCATTCCGCAAACGAAAGAAACCGGCGTGCAAACCATGTCGTTATCGCTGAGCATCCGTCCTTCAGGCAGTAACGAGTCAACCGACATCAGCATGTCGTCGGGCTCGCCGTCCAACCCCACCGAAGCGTTCGAGTTTCTCGCGGTGCCATCCGGCCAAACGGCCAGCATCCGACGAACCGTGTGGAAAGAAAGCGAGCAATATGGCCTCATGGGGAACAGCCAGGGCAAGCCATTCAAGCTCGAAACCGAGCCGGGGATGACGCACCACCTGGAGTTTCGGCTTGCGGAGGGCGACGAGTAAGGCGACGGTTGCTCCACGTGTCATCACCTCGACCACATGTGTAGTCAAGACGCCGACGTTTTTCGGACGGTTCCCATTCCGCTCTGCCGACCTATTATTCTTATAAGTACATATTATTTATAGGTTTAGAAGTTATTGATCATGTTTGGCACGCGAAGTGTAACTAGGTAGCTCCTAGGTGTTCCGGGCGAGCCCTCACTCGTGCGGGGCACAGGTCCTCCCTCTGTTCGTTTGAGGATGCCCGTGGCGAGGTGTCCGAAGGAGTGTGACGTATGGCGAAGCGATTTGTGATGGTGGCGCTGTGTGTGGGAGCGTTGGGACTGGCGAGTCTCGCTGCTCCTAGTACGGCAGACGCTCGTGGCTGTTACCGCAGCCCTGGCCGTTATTATGGTGGCCCTGTGTATGGTCGCAGTTTCTACCGCGGTGGGTTCTATGCACCTTACCGTTCGTACTACGGCGGCCCTGGTTTCTATGGAGGCCCCGGCTACTACGGTGGCGGCGGCTTCTACTATGGCGGCCACCGCGGCGGAGTCTACGTCCGGTTCTAAGTGAGTGGACAACCAACAGGAGCTTGTTCCCAAAGCCAACCGCGCGTGCGCGGTTGGCTTTGTTCGTTATGGCGGAACAAACTGCCCCAAGCAGTGCGAACTGCTAAGGTGATGGGATCACCCGAACGCCGCCGTTCCCAAACGCCCGCCGCCCATGACTTTCCGCCTCGTCACGCTATTGTACTTGTTCGCGCTTTTGGCTGCGGCGCTGGCGGTATTCGGCACGTGGGGCGTTCTTGTCGCTTTGTTCGTTCTTGGTAGCAGCGAAGCCTGGCACAACGCTCGCACTTCGCAATTGGCCGCCATCTCGTTATGGATGCTCATTGTGGTGATGCCTGCCGCTCTGCTGCTGTATCCGGCCGTCGTCGAGGTGCGAACGCCCAGTCGAAGCGCATGGAGCAAGAATAATGCGAAGTACCTACTACTCGCCATGTTGAACTACGAGGCGACTAACGGGCATCTGCCGCCGCGTTACGTCGCGGACGACGAGGGCCGGCCACTTTACAGTTGGCGTGTGCTGCTGCTGCCGCATCTTGATTGCGACGCGATCTACAAGAAACTGCACCTCGACAAGCCGTGGGACGGCCCGCACAATCGTCCGCTGCTTGATAACGTTGATTCGACGCTGTTTGAAAGCCCAAGGGTTAGTCGCCCTGCAAGGAACGATGGAACGACTGACTATGTAGCTGTCGTGGGGGACCGAACCGTATGGCCCGAGAACCAAACGATACGATTGTCGGACGTCCGCGATGGTTGCTCGCACACGATCGCGCTGTTGGAAGTGGGAGGACTTAACATCCATTGGGCGGAGCCGCGAGATGTCTCATACGACGACGCGATCGATCTGCTGACCCGCAAAGGCAAATCACGCGAGTCGATCGTTCGCGAATCGTATTTTGGTTCCGAGACGTACGTATTTTCGGCTCGGGTAGTCGGTTTTCTCGACGGACACACTGGGTTTCTTGGACCCCTGCGGCATCCGGAGGACGCAATGGCACTGCTGACCCGCGCGGGCGGTGGGCAGCTTAAGGACCAATATAAAGAGCTACCGCTTCCGCCCTCGCAAGTCGTTGCAACGACCGTGTATTGGGACCGATTTTGGGGCGTGTTGGGGTTTGTTATTCTTGCATTGCTTCCGATCATTTCCAAGACGCGCCGCTGGGTGTTTCCGTCGCGAGAGTCCGCTATTCACACACATTAGCCTCCATTGGCGTTCCCTCCACCCGCAAAACCGTTTGGCCTCGCGCCGCCGATACATTACTATAGGCACGGTAACGTTTTCTTCTCTCAGGGAGCCGACGCGATGTCTAGAGCTGACGACTTGTGTGTGATTACATCGGCTCACTCGGTGATGGAGGCCGCGCCGATTGTGGCCGCCTTAGAGCGGGCGGGGATCAAGGCGATGACCGGCAACGCCGCTTCGGCCACGGCCATTCCCGAGGCGATGGGCGAGGTAGAGATCCTGGTCGCCAACCACGACGCACCGCGGGCGCACACGCTGCTTGAGTTGATCGAGGAGCACGGCGTCGACGTCGATTGGTCGCAGGTCGACGTTGGACAGCCTGAAGAATGATCGAATGCGTTACCGTGGCGGGCGGCGGCGCCCTGGGCCGCGGCGCTCGAAGTCGCGCGAGGGGGTTCCACGGAACGCGCGAGGGATCACCGGCCAGTCTTCGGTAAGAAAGTAGGCGTACGTGCCGTCAGGAAACTCAGGCGTTACGCACTCGCGCCCGTTGCATTCGTCGAGGTCGCCGGTTCCTTTTGCAAAGAAGTAGTCGGCCACGAAGGTGCCATCGTACGTTCCGCCGGGCTCGCCGCGCGTGTTCGGGCGGCTGTCGCGCTTGAGTTCGTAACTCGACTTCAGTGGTACGACTTCGGAGTTCGGGTCGTCGGGGTCGGCGTAGCCGTACACAGCGTAAATGGGAAATCCATCGGCGGCCCATCCCACGAGCGGCGAATGCGCCTTGCTGTCGAGCTTTACTTCGTCCAACAGGCCGGTTGGCAATCCGTGATAGTGATACGCGCCGCTTGGTTGCACGTGGGCGTGGCTCATGTCGATGCCCAAACGAATTGCGCCCGACAGAGGCTCGTACTGCCAGCCATTATCGGGGTCGCCCAAGTAAAACTCGGCCGCGCCGGGATCGAACGGCACGCCGTTCACCGCTATGCCAAACGGCTGTCGCTCGAGCGGCGTGATGCGATCGGTGACTTCTGGATGGGCGGGCAAGCGATACACGTACCGTTGCGGAGCGATGCGATTGGGATTGCCGCGATTGGGGAATCGTCCCGTCGGGTGCGCGGGGATACCGTTTGCGCGCACGATTCGCGTGTCGCCTTCGACAGTGATGCTCACGCTTGGTTTCGCCGATGGCGTGGTACTACTCTCGACGAGCTTGAGATCACCCGGTGATTGTGTGATGGTGTGTCTTCGCATGGGTGGACGAAACGGTGGCTGCGCAATGGCAACGGCAATGCCAGCAGTGCAGAAGACGGCGGCGACGTAGCGCCAACGGATCGTGTTTGTCATGTTCTGATCGCCGTCGAGCGTGGTTGCGTAAATACTGCTTGCAAACGCCCCAGCAATGGACGATGCTTAGAGTCACGCTATTCTAACACCATTGCCTTGCCCGAGTTTCGATTTGGGAGAACTAAACATGCAGCGAGTCTTCGTCTTTGTCGCTCTACTTCCTTCGCTCGTTTCCACCACCGCCTGGGCTCAACAGACGGTTGATCCGGTGGAAACGCTTGGGCGAATCGAGATTCTTGATCCAGCAGCCGAAGACCTAATCGATCCGAGTGTGAAGGTTGAAAACCTGGCCACCGGTTTCGAGTGGAGCGAAGGGCCGGTATGGATAGCCGCCGGAAGATTTGTGATCTTCAGCGACGTGCCTACCAACACCATCTACAAGTGGAAGCAAGGCGAGGGGCTCAGCGTGTACCTTAAGCCTTCGGGCTTCACTACCGCCGCCTACCGCGAGGGTGAGTCGGGCTCCAACGGGCTGGCGCTAGACCACCAAGGGCGGCTGATTCTTTGTCAGCACGGCGATCATCGTTTGGCATACATGAAGCCGCACACGAGCAAGCCGGCTCCCGACTACGAGACAATCGTCAGCCATCATAACGACGCGGAGTTCAATAGCCCGAACGACCTGGTGGTTCACTCGTCGGGCGCCATTTACTTTACCGATCCGCCCTACGGACGTATTGGCGCGTTCAACAACACCGAACGCCCGCTCAACTACCAAGGCGTTTACCGAGTTGTACCAGGCGAGCCGGCCAAGCTTTTGACCAAGAAACTCCGCGCGCCCAACGGCATCGCGCTGTCGCCCGACGAGAAGACGTTGTACGTCGCGCAGTCCGATCCGGAGAATGCAATCTACATGGCCTTCGGGGTGCGACCCAACGGCACGATCGATGAAGGCCGTGTGTTGCTCGACGTCACGAAACGACGCAGCCGGCTTCCTGGCAACCCCGACGGAATGGCCATCGACAAGCAAGGTAACTTGTGGGCCACCGGACCGGGCGGCGTACTGGTCATTTCGCCGCAAGGACGACACTTGGCCACCATCGCCACCGGCGAAAAGATCGCCAACTGCACGTTTGGCGACAATGGCAGCACACTTTACATGACCAGCGACATGCACTTCTGCCGAGTGAAGACAAAGACCAAGGGGCTAGGCTTCTAACAGCAATATTGCCCGCTCTCCCGTTCACGGGAGAGGGTTGGGGTGAGGGTGAGCGGACTAGAATTCGCCCCTCACCCGCCTTCGGCCACCCTCTCCCCTCAGGGGAGAAGTGCTTGCACTACATTAGCGAGCTTCTCTGCTTGATGTTGTGTCCGTTACAATGCGCACGTGGTCCGGTTGCTCAATCTACTCGCGAATCTGTTTCCAGTTTGGGTGCTGGTGTGTTGTGCCGCGGCGCTGTGGCATCCGCCGCTGTTTGAGTGGTTTGGCCCGTACATCGTGTACGCGCTGGGCGTGATCATGCTCGGCATGGGCATCACGCTTTCGGCGGGCGACTTTGCCCGCGTGTTGGAGATGCCCCAGCCAATTTTATTGGGGTTCCTGGCCCAGTTCTCGATCATGCCACTATTGGGCTGGACCATCGCATCGACGTTTGGCCTACCTACGGATCTGGCGGTGGGCATCATTCTCGTCTCGTGCTGTCCCGGCGGCACGGCGTCGAACGTGGTGACCTACATCGCCCGCGCGAATCTCGCGCTATCGCTATTGATGACGATGTGCTCGACATTCGGCGCGATCTTGCTGACGCCGCTACTGACCAAGTGGCTGGTGGGCGAACGGTTGCCGGTGGACGCGCGAGGGCTATTCGAAACGACGGTACAAGTCGTGTTGTTGCCGGTCGTTGCTGGCATCGTGCTGCATCACTTGTTGCCGCGGCTGGTGAAACGTATCACGCCGATTTCCCCGTTGGTGAGCGTGATTGCCATTGCGCTGATCTGCGCGAACATCATCGGCCGCAACGCGGAACTCGTAATCGCCTACAGCGGCCAGCTTGTGGTTGCCGTTGGCGCACTGCACGCGGGTGGCTTCGCGCTGGGTTATGTCGCAGCTCGCTTATTGGGTTACGACGAGCTGATTCGCCGCACGGTGTCCATCGAAGTCGGCATGCAGAACTCGGGCCTCGGCACGGTGCTCGCCACCGAGCACTTCACTAACCCGCAGACCAACGTTTGCCTGGCCGCCGTGCCGTGCGCCATTTCGGCCGTGGCCCACTCGTTGATTGGCAGCGTGCTGGCGGTGTGGTGGCGGATGCGACCCGTTGGCGACGACGCTGACGAGTGACGACCTACGGAGCCGATGCCGACGTTGGCGCCCAACCAACGGATCGATCAGCAGTCGACGCGGAGGAGAAAACACATGAAGGCGGCACACCTACTGGTCATTAACATCCTAATCACGGCGGCTCTTTACGTTGGGAGCTTCGTGGCGCTTGGCGAATCACTTCCCACCATTAACTCCAGTGGCGTCGACATCGTCGAGTGGTTCACCAGCAACGGCGTTCGGGCCCGGACTTACACTTGGACGGCGGCGCTGTTTTCCATGGGGCTCGCCATATTTGGTGGGCAGGTCGCCGCCGTGATGCCAAAACCAAATAGTTACATCTTCCTCGCCGGAGTTCTTGGGTTTGCCATCACGGCACAAGTTCAGGCTTGGTTTTGGGCCGGGTTGGCCTTCGATCCACAGGCTCTCAACCCGGCGGCCGCTCGCACCGTGTTCGTGATGGCAGCGTTCTGGGGACCACTAGTCAACGGATCCACCACCGCCATGGCCATCGCGTTCGTCGCTCTAGGCTTTCGCGCTTCGCCCATCATTCCAAATTGGCTTACCTGGCTGAGCATCCTGTTTTTTTTGGAGCAAGCGATCGAAACAATCACCGTCTTCGGCAAGACGGGGTTCATCGCCCCCGGCGGCACCATGAACGTGTACCTTGGCGGCGCGATTGGGTTTTTGTGGGTCGGTGGCGTAGTTTACTGGGCCGGCCAACAAATGGACGCGGCGGATGAATCGCAGCCGGCAGCGTGAGCACGCGCGCTTTCGCCCGCTGAGCTATGGCAGCTCAATATCTTGCAACAAGTATTGATAGTCTTGCTCCACGATCGACACCGGCGATTCGTATACCCACGTAAGCCCGTCGATTCCGTCGGGTAGGTCGAATAGGTAGGCGATGCCTACCTCGGTGCGAGTTTGGCGAGTCGTTTCAAAGCCGGCGTGGTCGATTGGTTCGCCGTCGTCGCCTACGAGGTAAGTCAGGTTGTTGAACACCCAGCCACGGTGCGACGCGAGCGAGTCTTTGTCGTTGTCGAGTTGCAGGTTCATGTAGAACTCCCAAATGTGGCCGTTCTTGCGCACTTTTTCGAGCGTCACTTGCACGCCGCCACGCGACTGTACGATGGGTTCTTTGCTTTCCAGATCCTCGAAGCGAAACTTCTCGCGCTTTCCCGGCACCAATGCCGTGAGTGTGCCGCTTAGCGTGTCGATGGTCTTCACCGATCGGTTGGGCAGCATGAAGGGGGCGTTGATGGTGGTGGCGCACGTGCCTTCGGGCACTTCGATGTTGAACACGCGTCCCGGCTGCCCCACTTCCAGTCGATTGCCGTCTTCGGTCACCGTATCCATTCGGTCGAGCGCTTGGGTAAGTGCGATGGGACGCAGCCGTGGCTCCCAGGCGATTTCGAACTCAAGGCGAAGCTGCTGATTCGAGGGATTTCGCAATCCGCGTGTGGCGGTCACTTCGGTGACTTCGAAGCGTAGCGGACCCTTGTAGTCGGCTCGACCGAACCGATTCGCCTGACCCTGCCCACGATCGACCAACGCCAGCGCGTCATCGCCTGCGTAAGCGAACTGGCTAAGCTGGGCCTGATCCATCACTTGATCCATAACCGACCAAAACGGCTCGTCTTCGACTTTCAGGATGATTTCGGTGTCGGGCACGCCCTCGCCGTTCTGCCCGCGGTTGTCGAGAATTTTGTTGCCACTTAGCTCTTCGAGTTTGGCGAGCACTTCCGACAACGGCCAACTAATCGCTTCGAGGGTGATGCTGGACGCTTCGATGGCGGTCGAAGCGATTTGCTGTTCCACGGCTTTGCGAATAGCCCCCAACCGCTCGCGTACCGCCGGTGGCATGTTGTCGTTGGGTACCGGGAGCATTTTGAGGAACTTCTCTGCCCCCACGCCTTCAATGCCCACGAGGGCCAGCAGGTTCTTCTCGGCGATATCGCGCTGTGAGATCGTATCGGCGTCGAGTTGCGCCACGAGTTCGTTGATTTGCTCGGCCAACACTTCGTCGTCAGCCCGCAACGGCTGAATCAGCAGCAAAAAGGCGATCGCGGTGGCGAGGAATGGTGGGCACCATGATTTCATCGTCATATTCCTCAATAAACGAACGTTTGAGTGTTGCCTATTTGCAACAAAATCCACACCCGCATTCTAAGCGGCCCGCTCGCGAAAGTCTCGTAGTTTCGCAAGGTAGGCTTGAGAATCGTCCACTCTCTAAGTCCAACGAACTGGCGGTCCTCGTGCATCCGATTCGCTGTTTTCTCGTGGTACTATTGCTGCTGATTTCGTTGTCCGCTGGTGCCGCCGATTTCATGTTCGAGGCCGATTTCGACGGCCAACTGCTGGAGGGTCGGCCACTGTTTTGGACTGATACGCGGATGTTGCTACTCGGCCGCGATGGCGCAATGCACACCGTCGATCCGCGCGACGCGGAGCGCGCAAGGCGCACCGCGCCGCGATTCCAAGGCTACTCCACCAGCGAGATGCGAAACGCGCTGTACCAGGAGTTCGGCGACGCGATGACGGTCAGCTCCACGGGACACTACCTCGTGGCGCACCGTAGCGGCGAAAGTGATGCGTGGGCGCAGCGATTCGAGGACTTGTACCGCTCGTTCTGCAATTACTTTCGCGTGCGCGGGTTCCAGTTGTCGCCACCACCGTACCCGTTGGTGGCGGTGGTTTTTGATTCGGAGCGGGAGTACCGTCGCTACGCCCAATCGTCGGGTGTGAACCTGCAACCCAATACCCTTGGGCACTACGACCAGCAAAACAATCGCGTATTGATGTACGATCGAGTGGCGTCGAGCGAGCGAGATTGGGGCATCACTGCCAATACGATTGTCCACGAAGCCACGCACCAGACCGCCTACAATGTGGGGATTCACAATCGGGCGGCCGAAAACCCAGTGTGGGTGGTGGAAGGACTAGCTACCATGTTCGAAGCGCGTGGTGTTTACCAGAGCCGAGCGTCCGACACGATAGGCCAAAGGATTAATCGCGGGCGACTAGACGACTTCCGGTTTCATCACGATGGCCGCCAACACAGGAATATGATCGCCAATGTAGTCGCAAGCGACAAGGTGTTCAGCTCGACGCCCGAGCGCGCCTACGCCGACGCCTGGGCGCTTACGCTGTTTCTTAGCGAAACTCGGCCAAAGCAATACGAACAGTACTTGCAGCGCATCTCGCGCCGCAGACCACTGACCAACTATTGGGCGAGCGAGCGGATGAGCGACTTTCAAGAAGTGTTTGGCGACGATCTGGACGTACTCGAAAACAACTTCTTCGCCTGGATGGGTCAACTGCACTAAGAACGTGTTTTGAGATTCCGAGTTGCCGTCACGCCGGCGGCTACTCGGCTCTGTTGGCGGCTTGCGGTGACGTTAGAAATCGATCGAACGTCTCGGAGCGGGCGTGCTCGATTGTGTTTTCTCGAGTTCATCCGACGGTTTGCTGTCGGAATTGTCCGCTAGCGACTCCGCGTCGTCGCGCTCGCCCGAGTCGAGCATCTGGCTCTCGCGCACCGGCTGGCCGCGCTCGTAGCTGGCCAGTTCCTCAGCAATTTGTGGGCCGTTGTCTTCATCGTTCAAGTCCACCGCTTTTTGGGCCCACTTTTTGGCAGTCTCGAAGTCGCCAGCTTCGGCGTACGCGGCGGCCAACGTACTTAAGATGTGCGCCGTATTGTAGTCGGTGAGTTCACACGCCTCGGTGGCGAGTTCGAGGGCTCGCTTGCCGTCGCGAACTTCGGCGTCTGGACTGGTGGCGAGCGTCCAAGCAAAGTTATTCAGCAAACCTGAGTCCTCGGGGTCGAGCTCCAGCGCTTTCTCATAGTTGTCGATCGCCGCGCGATGCTGGCCGATGTTCAGATTCGAGTCGCCACGGAATCGATACAGCATTGCATTCTCGGGATCGACGTTAATCGCTCGGTCGAGCGCCGCGATCGCTCGCCGGGGCATTTCGAGTTGCAGAGCATAAATGGCGATTTGCAGATTTAACTCCACCTGCGGCGGCAGCCCATCAGCCAGTTCCTGGAGTTGATCCATCGCGTCGGCGGTCCGCCCCAACTCGTCAAACACGCGGGCCTTCATCCAGTAGGCTTGGACGAGTCCAGGGGTCGACTCAAGTGCCTTATCAGCATCGGCCAAAGCCTTTTCGGCTTGATTGTTGCGGAGATACAGATCGGAACGCAGCAGGTATCCCAGCGGGCTGTCGTTGTTGAGCTCAATGGCCTTCGATGCTTGGTCGATTCCCCGTTGCATGTCGCCCAGCCGGCCATACAGTTCCGCACGCCTAAGGTAAGGGGTCACCGCCTTGGCGTTTAGTTCCGTCGCCTGATCGAACGCGGCCAGCGCGTCTTCGGCGCGATCGAGCGCCAGCAGCACCAAGCCACGCAGCTCGTGGGTCGCGTAGTTGTCGGGCACCATTTGAAGCGCCTCGTCCACGTCGGCCAGGCTTTCCTTGTAGGCTTCCGTAGCGAAGTGCTGTCGGGCGCGAAGCAGGCGATATTCGACGTTATCGGGGTCTGCTTCGACGGCACCCGTCAGGTCGGCTAACTTGGCGGCTTGATCGTCGCGCATCACGGCGCGACGAATATGGGCCTTGGCCCGCAGTTCGTCGTCGACTTCTTTGCCATCGATCACTTGCGTAAACGCATTTTCAGCCGCTTCGAGATCACCTTGCGGCAACAGATTGAGTTGACCGATCATGATCCATCCGTCGTACTCAGCCGGGTCGAGTTCGACCGCTTTCCGCAAATCTGCCAGCGCGATGGCCCGTAATTGTGTCCATCCCGCAGTGCGGCTGGGTTGAGCGACGGCCTGTTCTAACGCAATCGCGCCCACGGCGGCGCCACGCTCCATGTAGGTCGAGGCGAGCATTTGCTTGGCGAAGGCCTCGTTTTCTTTGTCGAGGCCCTTCTTGATTGCCGAGTTCAGCAGGTCGATCACTCTGCCGATTTCGCGACCATCGGTGGCCGTTAGTTTCAGCCGTGTGGCTTCGTCGAGGTCAGGTTGGCCAGGGCTGGCAGGCTGCGGCGCAATGCTGCTATCGGCGCCCTGTTCGGTGTCACCGTTGCTTGCATCCGTGGAGCTATCCGCGGTGTTATCTGCAGCCGCGTTCGCAGTTTGCTCGGAGGACTCTTGCGCCACCAATCGGCCGGTTGCGGCCAGCGACAACAATAGAACAAAAATCGGCGCGATCAATCGAGCAAAGCTCATCAGAGTTGGCTCCATCAGGCGGAGAAAGCGGACAGGACCGGAGCCCAATTATTGCGAGTTACGTCGCCTGTGGCCATCCACATTTCTGTCGCCACTGACGGTTGAGAGCGGCAATCGATATACTGCTGGGCACCCTAATTCCCACCGAATACCCCAGGAAATCGACTCCCATGGAGGCAGGCATCGTCGGGTTGCCCAATGTTGGCAAGAGCACCCTGTTCAACGCACTCACAGCTGCCGGCATTGCTAGCGAAAATTATCCGTTTTGCACCATCGAGCCCAACGTCGGAGCGGTGTCCGTTCCCGATGCGCGGCTGGCCGTGATCGAAAAGTATGTCCAGACGCAAAAAGTCATTCCGGCAGTGCTCCAATTGGTGGACATTGCTGGCATCGTGCGTGGTGCTAGCGAAGGGGAAGGTCTTGGAAACAAGTTCCTATCGCACATACGCAATGTCGACGCGATCGTCCACGTGGTTCGCTGCTTCGACGACGACGACATCACGCATGTCGACGGAGCGGTCGATCCGATTCGCGACATCGAAACCATCGATACCGAGCTGATGCTCGCTGACTTGGAGTCGGTGGATGGTTCGCTCGAAAAGGCGCGTCGCACCGCCCGCAGTGGCGACGAAGATGCCAAGCGTCGCGTCGAACTGCTCGAAACTTGCAAAGGAGTGCTCGACGCCGGCAAGCCGGTGCGGTCGCTCGATACCAAGGACCCCGCGCTGCACAAAGAGATCGCTGGCCTCCAGCTACTAACCAGCAAACGTGTGCTGTACGTGGCCAATACCGACGAGGACGATCTCGCCGGCGAAGGGCCGCATGTCCAGCGCGTCCGCGAGCGGGCAGCCGATGAGCGCGGTGAGGTGGTGCCGGTGTGCGCCCGACTCGAAGCGGAGCTTGCCGAGTTGGACGAAGCCGACCGGCAGGAGATGCTCGAAAGCGTGGGGCTTGTGGAGCCGGCGCTCGCGGTGTTGGCCCGCGGCGCCTACAAACTGCTTGGCCTGCAAAGCTACTTTACCGCTGGCGAGAAGGAGATTCGCGCGTGGACCTTTCCCATCGGCGCAACGGCACCGCAGGCGGCCGGCGTGATTCATACCGACTTCGAACGGGGCTTCATCCGTGCCGAGGTGCACTCGGTCGACGATCTGGTGGAGTACGAAAGCGAGAAAGCCATACGCGAAGCCGGAAGGTTACGCGTCGAGGGCAAGGAGTACGTGATGAACGACGGAGATGTTTGCCACTTCTTGTTTAACGTGTAAATGCACTTTCCGAATCGCAAATTCTGGACGATAACGACGCATTTTGGCTATTCTAGAGTTAGTTGATTATTCTTGTTGCTGGTTCACTGACAGAACCGACCCTATTCAACGCACCTGCTGAGAACAAGCGAACGATGAACACGAACCGACGAGACTTCTTGAAGAATGCAGCAGTAAGCGCCATCGCGGCGGGTGGTGTTTCGATGAATAGCACGACCCTGCTTGCGAGCACCGCCACCACGGAACGCCCTGATCCGACATGGTTTGGCGACGCCAAGTTCGGAATGTTCATTCACTTTGGACTGTACTCCATACCCGCCGGCGAGTGGGAAGGCAAACGAATGGGACGGAATTGGTATGCCGAATGGATCCGCATGCAGCAGGGGTTTCCCGAATACAACTCCGAAGGCGGAGTGGGAATCCCACGCAGCGAGTACGATTCGCTATTGGGTCAATTCAATCCAGTCCGTTTCGACGCGGATGAGTGGATTGGTTTGGCAAAAGAAGCCGGCATGAAGTACTTTCTTATCACCGCGAAGCACCACGACGGGTTTGCACTCTGGCCGACGAAGGTCTCGAAGTACAACGTGGTCGACGCCACGCCGTTTGGCCGCGACATTCTTGGTGAGTTGGCCGCCGCCTGTGAAAAGCACGACATTGCACTTGGTTTCTACTACTCTCACTGGCAAGATTGGGGCAACAGCGGTGGGGCGATGCCGCCATGGCCGACCGGCAACAAGCGTTTTGAGAAAGAGCCCACCGTCAAGCAGCCAACTCAGGAAGAGTTCGAGCGTTATTGGAACACGATCTCACTGCCGCAGGTTGTCGAGTTGATTGAGAACTACGATCCCAAGTTCTGGTGGTTCGACAACTGGCGTGAAACCGAGTTCCTCAACGAGCGGCGACTCGATCAGTTGATCAGCACGGTTCGCAAGCACAGTCCACATTCGTTAATCAACAGCCGTATTGGGGTCACCTGGAACCATCCCGAGGGCGACAAGTTGGTCGACTTTCTGTCGATGGGCGACAATCAGTTTCCCAAGGAGGCGATTGATCGCGTTTGGGAAACCTCCGGTACCATGCAGCGCAGTTGGGGCTACCATAAGTCCGACGCACTCTGGAAACCTGTTCCAACCCTGCTGCACCACTTGGTCGACAACGCCTCGCGAGGTGGAAACTACCAGCTCAATATCGGACCGATGGGCGATGGCTCGTTCCCCAAGGCGTCGGTGCGTCGACTCAAGGAGATTGGCTCCTGGATGAGCATTAACGGCGAAGTGGTGTACGGCGTGCAACCGGTGGCCGTGCCTGAGTCGGATTGGGGACGTTTGACGGGCAAGCAATTCGACGATTTCTATCGCATCTACGCTTGCGTTTACGACTGGCCGAAAGACCGCAAGCTAACGATCCCCAAGCTTGCAAAGATTCCGAGCCGAGCGTTCTTGCTAGAAACCAACTACGACGTCGAGTGCGACCAAGTCGATGGCGATTTGCAAATCACCGTCCCGCTCGAAACGCCGCCCGACGAACGTATTACGGTGATCGTGTTGGAGTACGACCACAACCCAATCCCAAGTTAGCTACTCGATGCGTTGGAGCACCAAGGAACCACCGCAAGAGTAGCTTTAGTGCTACGTAGAGATCGAGTAGGTGTCGTAAGCCAATTGTCTCAAGCGGCCCTCGTCGATCTGCATGCCAAATCCGGGGGAAGCTTCTTTGAGTGCAAAACGGCCACTATCGGTGCGGATCGTGCATTGATCCAACAAGCATTGCTGGAGAACGTCGTTCTCTTGCGGTTTCTCGATGGCCTCCACCCAGTCCGCTTGAAGCCCAATCGCGAGTTGTTGCCATGTGGAGCAAGCCGGACCAACAAGCGATGAATCGCCGACCATCAAACGCTTTCCCCAAGACTGAATGCGGCGTCCCAGCGTCGCTAGCTCAATGAGCGAGCCCATGCAGGCTGGGTGCATGTTGAAGACGCGCCCCATCTCCGCACTAATTTGATCCGCGGCTTTCCAAGCTGGACGCAGGGGGGCGTCTGGCACGAGATCAAGCGTGCCAACGAGATGTTGCAAACGTACCCACTGGCTTTGCGACATGGCTGCGGGATCTTCACAGCCGTCCAAGCCCGCTTCTCGGAGTCGAATCAGAGAGCCCGCAATCTTGTCAATCGATTCATCAGTTTGGGTTCGGCGGTAGCCAAAGTTCACATCCCCAATCAGGTAGGCGTCCGAGCCGATCACCTTCCTTGCGGCCCGAACAACGGCCAAGTCCGTCTCTCGGTCGCCGTACAGTTTGACTTTGAGATGGCTGCGGAGGTTCTGCTCTTGTGCATTCGCAGCTTTCTTGGCCACGACATCGACTTGATCGCTGAGTATGCAATAAACGCCAGGGATTGGGTTGCGTCCTGACAGTTCCAACAGTTCGAGGCAGGAGCGATCCAGCGCGCGCCCGGCAAGGTCAAGAAGCGCCATTTCGGCATACTCAAGTTGTCGGTAGTCGTGTTTTTCGCGGCTGGTTTCAAGGTGTTCCAACGCCTCGGCAAGCGTCATGCCGAGTAACTCGGCAAACCAGTGCATCCTCCATACCCGTTTCTCAACAGAGACATTCGGATGCTCGTTGTTGTAGCCAAGATTGGCTTCCGCCCACCCCACGTGTGCGCCGGCGCGAAGCTGAATAAAGGCATGCTGACGGTGTTCTTGAACCGTGTAAGAAAAACGCCGCTCGGCATCGACATGTACCCCAAAGAAATCGACTCCGCTGATAGTCGCATTGGAATCGGCGAGCGCTTCGACGATCCTTTTCCGCAACGCGACCGCTTCATCGCCGCTGTTGGCTGAAGGTTCCTGTGCGAACAGGTCTGTGGTAGGCATCGAAAGCGCCGTCGCCCCTAGTGCCGCTTGACGCCAGAAAGCTCGCCGATTCATCAATCACCTCAATGTCAGTCACTGTTCAACGCCGGGGCCACGCTCGTGTTGCCTTGCAGAGTTTCGGATTCGTGTCCAAAACCCCTATCCTAGCAGTTGCACACGAACATAGGTACGCCCGACAGCCAGCCGCGGCTTGGTCGAATAATCAATCCGTCGTTGCCGGTCCCGAAGGACGAATCTAATGGATTCGCCCCTGTTGCGATGGAGTGAAGACCGGCACAAGAATCGTATACACCGAACGGTCGTCGGAGTATACTGAGTCGGCCAGAGGTTCGCTCTCGAAATTCCTACAAATCGGTTGCTGCCGATACTCACTTCATCGATGCATGATCTCATGAAGAACACTCGTAGCGAGGCTTTACTCCTAGCGGTGGCAGTCGGTCCTTTGATGCTCGTCGGGGCGAACGCTCAAGCCGGGCGCATTCTATCGAACGTGCGTACGGTGGCTGTCGCCGAACAAGATGTATGGTTCAACGAACCGGTGCTGAACAACCACGGCGAGGTTGCTTTCGAGGCACGGCAACTACTTCGACCTGGTGGTGGCGGTGGTGGTTCGGGCCCTCTACTTGTTGGCGGTAGTACTTTCGCGCAGGTTCTCGGTGTGGCCGCTGTTTCAGAAGCAGGACCGACTACGATCGGACTCGACAACTTGGGCCTCTACTCCGAGGGTGGAGGGAAGGGACTAACGCGGATCGCTTACGCCGGGGGTGTTGCGCCAGGGATTACCGACGACGGCATTTTCGGGGGATTCGCGCCTAGCTCTTATCCTCCTCCTTTTGCGCAGACATTCCAGAGCGTCCGACTAAACGATAGTGGGCACACCGCGTTTCGTGGCGTAGTCCGTCACTCGTTTGTCACGCGGCCCAGTGGGCACACAACCAACGTTGCGGATGTTGCTATTTATCGTCACGATCATGATGGTTTGGACTTGGTGGTTCACGAAGGTGAACAGGCACCAAGATTTCCAGCCGGCACGCTAATTACGAACCTGGCCGATCCGTTCCGACCAATACTCGGCCCAAATCCATCTCTGCCTTTCTCGATGAATGAACGAGGAGACATTGCGGTGGCGGCTGGAGTGGGTGTTCCAGCCGACAGCGGTATTCAGCATTCATCGGGGATATTTGCAATTAAGAGTACCGGAGAGATCGAAGCCGTTTCCGTTCCTGGCGATCCTCTGCCTGGAGGCAGTAGCAACAGCACAGTAGTCGACTACTTCGCCTCGCCGGCGATTGATCAAAACGGCGACGTCACGTACTACGCTACGAGGACAGATGACTCTTGGGGTCTCTTTTTCAAGAAGTCCAGCGACCTGGAGATACTTGGTCCTTCACAGCAAGACATCGACGCCTTGCGCCCCATATTTTTCTACGATTCGATTACTTACAACGACTTGGGTCAGGTGGCCGCGGTGGATTACTTCGGCGAAATGGTATTTAGTAGTGGGAGTGGTGATCTCCAGCTAATCGCGGCCCGCGGTGATCCAGTTCCTGGGACCGACTTCACCATCCAAGCGTTTCATCCCTGGTACCTAGCTATAAGCAATCTGGGTGCGACTGCTGTACAGACTGATTTAGAAGATGTGGACGGTGAGTCCCGCACTGAAGTGCTGTTGCTTAGCGAAGATGGCGAACCGAGCCTTCTCTATGCTGAAAGGGATGCAGCGCCAGGCTTAGGAGGAGATATTCGTTTTGCCGCCGCCCGAAGACCGGTGTTCAACGATCGAGGTCGACTAGCATTCCAAGCGGAACTTAGCGATGGCACTCGCGCCATATTTGCTCAAGACGTTACGGGGAAGTTGCAGATTGCTGCGCGAACGGGCGATCTGGTCGACGTAGGCAACCACGCGGGACAAGATCTCCGAACCATCGATCGCCTCGAGTTCGGCGCCTATCCACTCTGGAATTCTGCATTTGCTTTCAACAACAGTGGCGAGGTGTTGTTTACCGCCTTTTTCGAAGACGGCACGCAAGGCTTGCTTGTGGCGAACGTCAACGCAGTCCCGGAGCCTTCGGCGGCGTGCCTAGTCGCCCTCGCCGGCTTGGCGATGTGGACTGTGAAACGCTTCGGTTGAGCCTTCTACAAAGGCTGGGCGCACACTAAGCTCGATATTCGGCGAGCAGAGGGCGACGATTGCACTTGCAACGCACTTGCAATAATGCGATAATCTTGCAAGCACCCTCTGAAGGAGACGAAGGAGACCTGGATGCCCGCAACCTCGCGCGACACCAATTGGGCGAAAAACGTGCTACGTGAGGCGGGTTTGCGTGCAACCGCAGCGCGCGTGGCCGTACTCAAGATGCTCGCTGTTGCTGGTAGTCCGCAAAGCCATGCCGATGTCGTCGAAGCGCTCGGCGACGAAGGGTTCGACCAGTCGACACTGTTTCGGTGTCTTAACGAGATGGCGGAATCGCGCTTGCTCACGCGCCTCGACTTGGGCGACCAAATCCGGCGATTCGAGCTGCGGCAAATCGAGGGCGCGGACACGCTGGAGCATCCTCACTTCATGTGCGTCGATTGCGGCAAACTTTTGTGCCTCAAAGACTTCAAAGTCGCAATTAGCCCTAGTCGTGGGCCTCGACGTGATATACTGGGGACCATCACGGAGGTGCTGTTGCGAGGCCATTGCGGTCAGTGCTCCACAGAGTAACTACGCAGGGTGTGCCGAAAGACATCGTGGGCACCTGGCTTCTTGCAATTGATTTGCATTATGCGTACAATCGTGGGGCTTACCGTTCCCCTTCCTCCGCGCTAAAGTCGCTCAGTTATGCGAGCCTTCTTTCAAAAGGCGACTTCCCTTTGCTTGGCGGCACTCTACGCGCTGATTGCCATCGTCGGACATGGGCTGCACGATCACCACTGCATAGCTGGAGAGGTTTCAGCAAGCCAGGTAAGTTGTTGTTGTCATCACCACCATTCGGCAATGGAGCAAAGGCGGGAATCGAGCGGCGTGGCGACAAGTCAAGTCTTCTGGCAGTCACCGACCTCAGGTGGAGCGACCGGTTGCGACGACAACGATTGTGTAGCGTGCACGTTGATGGGGAAGATCAGCGTCGGCTACACGCTTCAACCAAACGTCCTTATTGCGTCGCCGGTTTCCTCGGAAATAGCGATCGCCCGATACGATTCTCCTTGCTTTGCCGTCCGCGGCGCTTCTTCTTCTGAGCGCGGGCCACCCGACACCTCTGCAGCCTGAGAGTTGTCGTGACTTAGCCATCGCTCGTAGCGTTGGCAAGCACATTCTTCCCGATAGTGGCTTGTTGCGCGCGATGCGCGCCTGGTTGGATCGATGCGGCGAATATCTGGCTTTACTCTCGTTGAGTTGTTGGTTGTCATTGCGATCATTGGCGTGCTGGTCGCGCTGCTTCTGCCTGCCGTCCAATCGGCAAGAGAAAGCGCTCGGCGCGTGCAATGCATGAACCACCTCAAGCAGATTGGTGTTGCCTTGCACAACTACCACTCCGCCCATGGCCACTTTCCGACTCAGGTTACGGGCAGCGCAGAGGTGGACGGAGGATGTGGTCCCGGCTTTACGAGTTGGATCGTTCCGCTGCTTCCTATGATGGAGCAGACCGCGCTATACGATTCCATCGATCTTGAAGTAGGCATGATGGACCAGTGCGGTTTGTCCTCCTCCAGTCATTACAGCCGATTGAAGATCTCCGCCGATCATCCCAACGCGGCGGCTGTTGCTACGGTCTTGCCAACATTGTTATGCCCTTCGGAAAAGGTGGAAACGAGCGCCATCGTTGGAACCGCCTTGCCTGCTCCGGGCAGCTATGCCGGAAACGTCGGATGGCTTACGGGGACTACGGGGCCAGCCGGTGGGGGTCCAATCACTAAATCCAATGGAATGTTTGGATTGACAAATCCCATGGAGTCTTCCCCCTGGCAACAGGAAATCGTCTCAGCCAAGCATGTCACGGATGGCTTATCGAACACAGCAGCGGTGGCCGAGCGCAGGATTGCCAATGGCATGGGACCAGTCGACATGATTAGTGGACCAAAGTCAGCACAGTCGTTTTGTGCCGGAACCACTGCGGAGGATAGGACGATCGAGGGCTGGGCAGACTACTGTGGTTCGGTCAAGACGCCCGAGCGTTGGTTCTCGCTACCGATCGGAAGGTCCTGGGCCTCGGGTTGGACGACGATTGGCAACACCTACATGCACATGCTTCCCATCAATGCGCGAAGCTGCCACGTGTACGGAGGTGAATCCAACGGAATGAACATGATTACCGCGAGTAGTCCGCACCCTGGCGGCGCCCTCGTGCTGATGGGTGACGGTGCAGTGAAGTTCGCTACAGAGAACATCGAAGACGTCTTGTGGTGGGGCATGGGAAGCCGCAATGGCGGCGAGACAAACGAAGGAACAGAGTGATGAAGTCCCAAGAGTTGAAGCCCATCTTGCTGGCGATGGTCGGACCTATGCTCCTGCCGCTTACGGTCGAAGCAACACTGCCGGTCTATAAGGAGGGCCATTCCGATATCATCCCCATCTACGAAATGCAACCGGATCGCTTCGAACTCAAGATTCGATTCGATCCAAGTCTCAAGTTTGAGGATGGCAGTCCTATCGAAGACCGGATCGTCGATGCCAGCTCGGTCGCCATCCGTGTTGGCGACCCACCACTTATTCGCGGATACGACGTAGGCGACCCCGACGATATCTTTGACGACATCGACCGCTCAGGGCCTAAATGGGATTTCGTGGGCGTAGAGGTGGATGATTACTTCTGGAACCTAAATCAGGGGAGTACCCCTGGGTTTCCTTTCATGGGAATTGCTAGCGACACTTTGACGCCCGCATCACAGTGGTCAAGTGATCTCGTCTGGTCGCTCCGTGAAGTGACACTCGCACCTGAGGTCGACGGTGTCTCGGGCGAAGTTTCGCTATGGCAAAACGACGGAGTCGGCCAACCGGACGGAGTTTACTTCGTTTCGCTAGACGGCGTCGACGAAGGCGACGATTTTTTCAACGATTCTATCGGTGGCCACGACCACTACAACTGGAGTTTTACGTTGCCTGGAGTGTACGAAGTAGTGCTAGGCTTAAACGCTATGCATAGCACGGCTGGAGAAGTCGATGGCACGACAACTCTCACGTTCCTGGTGGGAGATGATACCTCGCAGACGGATCCCACTAGTCAGCCTGGGGACTTCAACGGCGACGGCACCGTAAATCTGGCCGACTACACCGTTTGGCGAGATAACTTGGGAGGCACCGAAAACGGCTTCGTGCTCGGTGGTAACGGAAACGGAGGCGTCGTCGACGCTTCCGACTATCTCGATTGGAAGAACTTGTTCGGCACAGTTTACACGTCGAACCTTGCGGCTTCGACGCAATTGGTTCCCGAACCGACCAGCTTGTTCGGCACGATATTTGGCTTCGTTCTCTTGCTGAGGCTAGCTCCTCGGACCGGGAGGTGCATGTGAACTGATACCAATGCATCCTTAGCTACAAGCTATTCGTAGTGACCTTAGCAATCGTTGTTTTTTGTTTGTTGTGGGCTTCGCCCGCAAACGTTTCATTCACAGAAGAATACAAACTTGGGAGTTAGCATAATGAACTCGATTTATCGATTCTTTGTTCTGAGTGTGGCCATCGGAGGTGCAATCAACGCATCTGTCTTGGCGCAGATCGAATATTCCGCAGGTCATGGTGACATTGCCGTTGAGTACCATGACGGCGAACTTGAAGTCGCTTGGCACTTCGAAGACGAAGGCGACACGATCTTGGACGGCGAACTCATGATGGGTAGCATGGAATTTGAGGCAGACGAAGTCTTCGCCCGCGTGCCTACCAGTTCGACACTCGATGTCGGCAACGGGCCATTTGCGGACCTTGTGGGCGGTAATCCGGTGTGGTATCTGCCGATCACGAATGAGTCGGGTGTCCCGTTCTTGGGCCTAGGCATCCTAGAGGAAGAGGAGCATGATCATGACGGAGAAGATGGACATGACGAGGATGGACACGATGAAGATGGGCATGACGAAGACGAGGAACCAGCCATAGAGTGGGATGGCCCCATTACGGTTAACATCCTTAATGTTGATGGCCCAGGTGAGTTCACAATGTGGACACCCGCTCCAAATTTTGAGCTCCTAGCCGCAACGGGTGATGGACTTCCTGACGCCATCGTCCGTGAACCAGGGGGCCACTTCCACCTAAACTGGGGCTTCAGCGAACCCGGCTTGTACTCGGTAGATATCTCCGCCTCGGGCACACCCATGGGTGGAGAACTACTCACAAGCGATGTTTCTACCTTCCTGTTCGCCGTCGGTGACAACACCGTCGTTCCCGAACCAGGTTCGCTGGCGCTAGTCGGCTTGGGCCTGGGCGGTCTGGCATGGATGCGACTTCGTTCGTCGAAGCGTTAAGTCGATTGTTCAAAAGTTGAGATAGCGATGTACGCACACCCGCGGCCGGGATCGGTCGCGGGTGCTTTTTTTTGCGCGTCGATCAATGTTTGCGAACGGGCAATGTTTGCGAACGGGCACGCATTTGTCGCGTTTCGCTCCGCGAACCAGCGCTCGATTCGCGGCTTTTTGTGGGCGGTTTTTTGTGGAAAGTGAGCCACTGGTGTGATACGTTGCAAGCACCTACCGTTAGGCCGCGCGCACTTTGCGTCAGGCGAG
>JANQOF010000040.1 GCA_028279215.1 Pirellulales bacterium | reverse complement strand
GCGCGCTGGCTTACTGCGTCTGCACCTAGCTATGTTGGCCTGCATCGACGAATCATGCAGATTCGCCTGCTTCGGCCGCCTTGCCAGATTTGACTCGTTTGCGCCAACATCGCTACAGCTAGCCGAAGCACGCTCTAAATCAATTGTGCAGTCAGACGAAGAAACATGTAAACGTTCGTCAGGGCCTCTACGTTTTCCTTATGTAGAAGTGCCCGACAACGAAGCGAATTCCCATGGATCAGATTTACGACAAGCACATTCGTCCGATTGAGCCCAAGCTGATTAAGGCCGCTTGGCGGGTCTTGGGCGATGAACACGAGGCAGGGGACGCCCTGCAGGACGCATTGGCTCGCATCTGGAAACACCGCTCGCAGCTCAAGACACACGCGAATCCTTCTGCGTGGATGCTGCGGATTGTGCTTAATGCGGCATACGATCGGTTGCGGATCCGAGCGGCGCGCCAGACCGAAACACTACCAGAAGAGATTACCAGTGATTCGCCGTCACCAGCGTTCGCGGCTGAGTTGGGCGAAAGCAAGTCGAGGCTGCTTGAGGAGATCAGCCGTTTGAGTTCTCAACAGGCGCAAGCCGTGCTGCTGCATGTGGTTGAGGAATTGCCTTACAGCGATGTTGCGGCCGCACTCGAATGTAGTGCGGCGACAGCCAGAGTGCATGTGCAACGGGGGCGGGCGAGGTTACGAGAACGTCTCGCCCACCTGGGTTCTATAGAACAAAGGAGTAAGCCATGAACGAATATTCACACAACGGGTCGATCGACATGGCTGACACATTGTTGGCACGCTTGCGTAGCGACATCCCGGATGAAAACATCGAGGCACAGCTTCAAACTCGCATGCGGCAGAACTGGCGGGCAATGTGTGATGAGCCGGAAGTCGTTGGCTGGTCAGCACAATTGGTTCAGACTACTCGCAGGCACTTTGTGGCCGCTTGCTCAGTGGTCGCTGCTCTATTGGTGTTCCCGCTTTTGCTTTACACGCTCTTCAGTTCGCAGTCGGTCTATGCACAGGTCCTTGCCGGAATTCGGAATGCTCAAGCCGTATACGCGAAGGGGATTCGTGTAGCTGATGGCAAGCAAGTAGAGATGGCTGAGATTTGGTACGATGCGGACCGGGGCGTTCGCGAAGACCTCGGCAAGGTGCTACGAATCGACAACGGCGAATTCGAGTGGGTCTATCGATCGGATGCCGGCACGGCCATCAAGGGACCAACTCGCGACCCAATCGGCGTGATTTCCGAGATGCTCGATCCGGTGAAGGCTATCGACCGATACGATGGCAAGCGGACGAAGGAGTTGGACGCCACGCTAGACGGCATCCTGTGCCGCGCCTTTGTGGTAAGCCCGAGTAGCAACGCGAGAATGCGGATGGTTGCATGGCTGGACGTTCGCAACCGGCTCGTTCGTTTCGAAGAGCAACTGCGCAGCGACAAAGGTGAGTGGGATTTGGACGAGCGGATCGACATGCAATACGACCTAGCGATTCCTGACGAGCGGTTCGCTGCGGTTTTTCCACCGGAGACGCGGATTATCGATCGCACGGTGCCGCTGGAAGGTTTTGCACTGGAAGACGCGATTGCAACTGCCGAGCGATTGGGGATCGTTTTGGCGATCCACGAAGTTCGTCGTGTCGACGAAGACACCGTGCTTGTGATATCCACTTCTCGGGCATCCCAGGAAGTCATCGATCGATTTGGCAAGATCGACACTCGTCACCACGGCGGCAAGGTATATGGCGAGTTCATGTGGGGAACTAATGGCCGGCGCCTGGCGGACCATTCCTGGCGAGATGGAATGCAGATTGTGCGGCTTGCAGATTGGCAGAAAGATGGGGTCGATTACCAGTGGACTCTGCTTCGTAACGTGACCTCTTGGCTGAATGACAACAATCAATTGCCGGCCGGTTTCCATGTTCACACTCGGAATGAGTGGGAAGAATGGCGCAAGCAAGCAAACAAGCCAACGTATCTTTGGAACGAGCCAGATGTGCTCTCGCTTGAAATTCCGACCAAGGTCGAGGGCCTGGATGTTATCCTGAACGATGTTCATTCCCAAACGTTGGCGATGGGCGACACAACACGGCAAGGCACTCCTAGGTTGCAGTTGAAGTCGGTACCGTGGACGAAAGAAGAAATCGAAGAAGCAGTCGTTGCCGGTCGGTCTCGCGAAGAAGCCGAAGCGATGATGCATGGTCGCCAATCGCGACCAGAAGACATCACCGTCGAGGATTGGCTGGTGGAAGTCTTGACTGTGATCGCTGAGCAAGGCAGTTGATTGGAGGGGGGATCGAGTCGGAAGCGATTGGCACCGACACTTGTCCGAAGGTAGCGTTGCGACTGTGACCGCGTGGTGTCGCTGCGGTAGCCGCCGCTGCCGGCCCACGCTGTGGAATAGTGAATTCTTGAGCGATTCTTGTGGAAAGTGAGCCACTCTTGTGATCGAATGGGGTCACGTTGTTCCGCGCTTTTGCGCGGTGGTTCTTTGGCAACTTGGGTGTAGCAGCGAGCGCTGGCGAGTGGCAAGGGCTGGTGGCGAGTGAATACGCTGAGTTTTGCCCCAACGGCGGGAAACCCTGGGGCAAAACTCAGCGAGCTCGGCCAGTGGCCGTTCTTGTAACTCTCTAAGTGACAACGGCTTAGAAGCCGATTGCGAGCGGTGCGACCAGAGTTTTGCCCCAATGAATCGTTCTTCGGCCGAGCCAATTGAGGCAAGAACGCAAAGCTCTGCGCCTCAATAGGTTGCGCGAATAGGTTGTTCCCCACTTTGGGGCAATTGGGGGATTACTGGTTGTCGATCAGGCGGCACACGATACAACAGCGCTACGGGGTGGAGTTGGGGCTCGCCGCCGACTTACTCCCCATATTGCGGCGGCGAGTAGGCACACGATGAGGGCGCTGCTGGGCTCGGGGACTTGCGATGCGAAGAGCGCGGCGCCGAACGCGGTGTCCTCCCAAGTTCGGCCCAAGTTGTCGCGCCAAACGGTGAAGTCGGCGAGGTTCACGGTGCCATCGTCGTTTCCGTCCGACCAGAGGTCGCCGGACTGTCCGAACTCCTGCTTCCATCGATTGTAATCGTCGATGTCGACGACGCCGTCGCCGGTGTAGTCGCCCGGCAGGTCGACGAATGGATCGCTGAAGAGGTCGCTGGTGAGAAACGTGTTATCGGTAAGTGTTTCCATGAACGCCACGAGGGCATTTTTTTCGGCCTGGGTCAAGTTGAGCTGCAATGGTGTACCACCATTAGTTCTCAACGCCCCCGCTAAGTTTGGATTGTCTTGGACGCCGCTGTTGTAGAATTCAACAACTTCCTCCAAAGTCGCAAAGCGTCCGTCATGCATGAACCGTCCACGGACCTCGGCGTTACGCAAGGACATGACCTTGAATCGACCGTTGCCAGCCCCCTCGTCGGCCGAATTGTCGGCGTCGAGGCCAATGTTCTGCGGGCGTTCGGCGACTTGGGCATGCGTTGTATGGCAATCGCTGCAGCGGCCAACGCCGTGGAACAGTTGCTGGCCCAACAGTTCCTGTGCGGTGAAAACGGACTGAAAATCGGGCTCTTCGATGGTTCCTATCTCGACCGCTTCATCGTACTTCGACTGATAGGACACCATCGAACGGACGAACTGGGCGAGCGCCCCCGCAATCCTGTCGTTGGTGATTTCGGTAGACCCGAATGCATCTTGGAACAGTTTAGGGTAGTAGTCAGTAGCGGCGAGTTCGTCGCGGAGTTGATCGAGATCGGTTCCCATTTCCACGGCGTCCTGAATCGGCATGAGCACTTGGTCTTCCAGTGTCGCCGCGCGTTCGTCCCAGAAGAAACGACCTCGCTCGTAGTAGGCAGCATTGGATAGTGCGGTTGAATGCCGACCGGTAAGCCCACCTTCGAAACCTTCGCTGAACTGATTGGAGTCTCCAAAGCCGGTCGACTGCTGATGACACGAAGCGCAACTGAGCCCGTCGTTGTGGGACAGTCGCTTGTCGTAGAACAACACTCTGCCAAGCGTAGCGCCCGCGTTGGTGATTGGATTGTCGGCCGGCGTGTTGTCGGTAGCCGCCACGTCGCCAGTCGCAAAGTGCGATGGAAGGTTGGTCACGGCGTACCCCACGTAGTCCTGCGTGGTAGTAGGCAGAGCAGGTACGCCGGGCGATTGGCCGGCGCAGTCCGGTTGGTGCGCAAAGCAGACGCTAAGACTCCACACCATGGCGGTGCGTATCGCTTTCGAGCCCATTTCTGTCCCGTTCCGGCGAAGCGTTTGGCTGAGAACCTATGTCACTCGTTACCAACCCTGAAGGTGGCTATCAGTATCGCAGGAGGACTTGATCCGTGCAAATCGGCCGTTCGCCTAGGCGGCGATTGGGTGCGGATCACCGCCCCATTAATGTCGAAGGCACCGAATCGGATGGCACGCTCCAGAATAGCCTAATGCGATTGGACTGCCAGGCGTTCTTTGCATAGCACTTATGAGCAGTTTCAACGCCGTCGGTCGCGACGCTTGCTGTCGTGTTCAGTCATGTCGGACTCCATGGCCGTGTCCAACGATCGGACTTTGCGGTCGCGAGTTCGTCGGTCGTCGTCGCGGTCGTCGCGCTTCTCGCCAAAGTCGAGGTCGATGTCGAGGTCGCCGCGCGATACGAGGACGTCGCGGGTCTCGGCGACGATTCCAAAATCGGTTGGACGCAGCACACGAACTTGATAGTCGCCAGTTTCCGTCAACCCGGTGAACCGATAGCGACCGCGCTTGTTGGTCACGGTTGCGTCGACCACGTCGCCATCGCCGTTGAGCAGCTCGACCGTAACTCCCGCGAGCCCGTTTCGGTCGTTGTCGAATACCGTGCCCGAGATGGAGGCCGACATGAAGAACACGTTTCGTTGCAAATTGGTGACTTCCGTGTTTCGCTGAATGATGTCCGACAAGCGGGTTTGCTCCAGCGTGCGGGCGTCGGCGGCGGAGAACGAGTTTTGGTACCAGAACCGATCGCCGTCGCGCAAGCGGCTGAACTGATCGGCGAGTATCGTTTGGGTCAGCTCGCCAACACTACTGCCGCCGACGTGGTCTTCCGCCAGGGCGCCGACCCAGAGGTCGATGTCGTCGACTGTGATGTACATGTCGGCAAGCGCGGTCTGGAGATTGAGATCGGACGTGATCTCGGCAAAGGTGGTAACGCGCTGCAACCCATACGCTTCGCGAACCGAGTTGTAGTCGGCCAGCCCATGGTCGCGGCCGCGCTGAATGTTGAGCGACGCCAAGTCGAGGCCACCGGCCCCGGGAACTCCAAACAGGAAGTTGCGAACGCTATCGACAATACGCGGATCGACCTCCTGCGATTGTGATGAAGCAGCACTCTTGAGTAGCGAGTCGATGCCCGTATCGAGCAACATTCCTGGATTAAAAAATGCGTCGGCCAATGCCACCGATTCGAGCACCTCGCGTCCATCATTGCCAATGAAATCGATTTCGTCATTTAGCAGGCTATGCCCCATGCGAAACGCGGCGGTGGAGAACTCGTTTGTGATCCCAGGGTCGACCGTTGGGTCGTAGCCCGCGTACGGCGCGATGGCATCGCGTCCTAACAGTGCCGGAAGGAATTCCTCAAACGTGATGACTTGCAACTCGGCTACCACAATCGCGCGGGCACGCTGAAAGATCTCTTCATCAGTGAGAGCGGGGTTTTCGGCGGCAATTTGGCCGGCCCACCAGTTGTGTTCGCGAACAAACAACGTGTGCATCGCGGTCAGCGAGATGTTCTCGTTAGCGCGAATGTCGCCGGCGAGGAAGCTGCCTTCACTGTCGGTCGGCAGAAAACCATCGTCGGAGATCAGCATCCGCCCACCAACGAACGATCGCAGGCTGTCGGCCGTTGCCTGGTCGGAGCCGTACACTTGGGAACCATCGATGAAAGCAGTGATTTGGTTGATTTGCTCTCGTGGGTTGTCGAGGCCGTCGCCGGTAGAAGTGTCGAATATTGAACGGAAGAAACTGATGAACTGGTTGCCGGTACCGTCCGGGTCGAAGAACGGGTCGTCTGTGGGGACCTCGATTGGCTCGTACTCGATGTGTTCGGACTCGGTGAGGTCGATATCATGGTCGAGAAACTGTCCCCACAGGAACACAAACGCGGACAACTCACGAGAGTTGCCCACGGCGTCCGGATCTTGCGCCGCCAGGGCATTGCTGACTTCCCGGGCGCTAGGGCGATCCGCTCCCGCCAACTCCGATATTCCATCCGCGTATTCGGCTGGGGCTGCTCGCAGTAGTTGGGTTCCTGCGTTTCCCAGAAGGGGATCGGCAATGTTGTTGCCCGTGCCATCGAAGGAGCGAAATTCGTCTAGCGATACCGGTTCGGGAATCGGCACCGCTTCGCCGCGAACATGCACGTGGGAGGTATCGTCGCCGTACTCCGTAACACCCGAATCAACGGTAGCCAGTTCTTCGCCGGGGGGCAGAAGCGGATCGGACGCTGCCAGCCCGTCGGCGGAAAGTAGTTGTCGGTGCTCCAGAACCTCGAATTTGCGTGTGGCGGGAGATTTCGCTGAGTGCGCATGGCGATACATGATGGGCCTCTTTGGTTGGGGTGAGATGAGAATCCATTTGACGTCCAAGGCCCGAGATAGGGCCGGTTGTGCGTTCGCGGTCCCATGCTGTCCTAGCTGAAGGCGCCGCGAGTCGATAACCTGACCCCCGCGTACCGTTGTTCTACGGCACTGGCTTTTTTTATTCCATTTTTTTCTTTGATTCCGATTCGTGTACCACTTGCTGCCATCGAAAATGATCAAACCTCCCCCAACCGAGCCGTCTCAAGTCGCGGTGGGCGCTGCTTGCGGTTGGGGCTAACATTGCGATTCGCACCACTTAACACCTGCCAGCTAGCAAATCTATGGAAGCACCTCTCACTCTGGTGATCATGGCGGCCGGCGCGGCGCGCCGATACGGTGGCCTGAAGCAACTTGCTTCCGTTGGACCTATGCGGCAAGCGCTGATGGAGTACTCCATCTTCGATGCCGAGCGGTCGGGCTTTGGCAAGGTCGTGCTGGTCGTACGCCAGGAAGCGGTGGCCGCTTTTCGCGAGAAGTTCGCCGACCGTGTCGCGGGCAAACTCGATTTGCAATTTGCCTACCAAGAGCCCGGAGCATTCGTCCCCGACACCTATCGCGGGCCCGAGCGGTCGAAGCCGTGGGGCACGGCGCACGCGGTCTTATGTGCCAAGCCGTCTGTGCCTGGATCGTTCGCTGCGATCAATGCCGACGATTTCTATGGACCCTCGGCGATACAGGCCCTCGGAGAATACCTTCGCAAGACCGGCACGGGCGACTCCGCCGCGATGGTCGGCTACCAACTGCAGAACACGTTGTCGGCGCATGGCACAGTGAATCGCGGAGTGTGCGAAGCGCACGACGGCTGGCTAAGCGACATCGTAGAGCGATTCGAAATTGCCCGCCACGACGAGACAGCAGTTTGCCGTGACAACGGGGCTGAGTTCTCGCTGGCGATCGACGCGACGGTATCGATGAACTTGTGGGGGTTTCATCACGCGATGCTCGCTGAACTCGAACAAGGATTTCATGACTTCTTGGTCGGTGCCCCGGATCCATCCATCGAATTTGAGTTGCCGACGTTCATCAAGCGACTCATGTATCAAGACAGACTGAGCGTGAGAGTGCTTCCCACGAACGAACGATGGTGTGGCATGACCTACCAGGAAGACCTGCCGGCGACGCAAGCCCACATCGCTGAGTTGGTCAAGGAAGGAGTGTACCCGGAGCAGTTATGGTAGTCTTACGGTTCATCCCGAACAGGCAGACGGCAGACGACCGCCAATCCGATCGTGGCTGCCGAGAGCATGGTCGCCAGCCCGACCGGAGTGAGGTTTCCGAGCGCAACGACGAATACCACCGCGCAAACAACCATCACAATTGCGGTGCGCTTCACGCTTCGTTTCACCGAACGATGCTGGTGCCACTCATGCAACATTGGTCCGATAAGCCGATTCTTCATCAGCCGACGGTTGAGCGCGGGCCAAGAGCGTGCCAGGAAGTAGCTCGTCAGCAACCAGAACGGCGTTGTGGGCAAGCCTGGCAGCACAACTCCAATGGCTCCGAAGGCGAAGAACAATGCCGCCATTGCAATGTAAGTCACACGACGCACGCCCTGCACGCATTCGCAGGCTGTGGAGGCTACTGTGTTTTCCGCCGTCGCTTCCATGGTTTGCATCGATTCTAGCTAGCGGGTTGCGCCGCGCCGTTGAGCATGATCCCCACAATTTCTTCGTACGCTTCCGACCAGGCGTCGTCTAGTTCGTCGTTCCAGGCATCCCCAGCCACTTCGGCAAGCGTGCTCAGCAGTGTTTCACCGACGGCGGGATAATGTGACTCTTGCGTGCCGTAGTCAATGTGTCTTAGCCCAAGTTTCTCGAGAGCTGGGACCAGAGTATCAGGCCTACGTAGGTTCTCAATCACGAGTTGCAGGGACGACAGCAGCTTTCTCTTCTGTTCTGCCATATTCGCGTTTGCGAACAGTGGCTGAACCTCTGGGTAGTCATTGAATAACTGCTGATAGAACACATCTGCGATACGCTCTCCCTGTGGAGCAACACTGGCGAAACTCTGCTCTAGCAACGCGACTTGTAACGGCACGGTGACACCCCCCAGCGGAAGACGAAACTCCAGGTAGACAATGCTACAAACATAGTTCGTTGTTTCTGGCGGAGCGGCCTCTCTTGACCCCCAAATTATAGAAGTTGTCGGTCGAATCGATACACTCGGGCTAGCACAAAACGAAAAAACCCTCCCACACAAGATGTGGGAGGGCGCAGCAATCCACAAGAGCAAGTCGCGACTTCGTTCAATATCGAAGAATCATGTCCACGGTTAGCCGGTTCTCAAGCACGTCGCGCCGCTGCGTCAGCGGGTTTTCCCACGCGATACCGAGTTCGGTCAGGCGATTCGGCTTGTATTTAAGGCCAAACGCCCCAGTAACGATGTCGTTGCCAGCAATACCGGTCGAACCGAAGTTGAACAAGTCGCCGCCGGAGATACCGGGAATGCCGTTTTCGCCACTCTCGGTCCAATGGAACCAGTTGAATTCGGCCAATGGGTACAGTCCGTACCCCATGTGATAGTCGATGTGGTTCGACCAATAGAGGCTGGTTTCGCTCTCACGGTCGTTTGCGGGGAGCCTCAGCCCAAACGCACTCAGATAGTGCCAATCGCAGCACAACTCTTTTCCACCCGTGAGGTAAAGATGGAACTCACCGTCGCCACGACCTTGGAAGGCGCGGGGCGTACCTGTCGGCATTTCGTACGAAAAGCCGGCGCTAAGCAGCGTCTCGGAATAGCAGTCCCGAATCAAGTTGTACTTGAGCCCCAACTCGATGTCGGCCCAGCCGTCGCCGATCACGGGATTGCTCGATACAAGGTAACCATCCTTCGCGGCAACAATCGATAGACGATCGCTGAGCGCGGCGCGAATCTGCACGGCGTAAACCTGGATGTCGCCGCCGCCCAAGTTGCCCGGCACCTTATGTTGCAAGAAGATGCCACGCAACTCAGTGAGAGTCCGTGGGTCTTCGAAATACGCCGGGTTGGTCATGGGGCTGATCCAATCATCACAACAGCACGGCGTCGGGCAGAAGCAGCCCAGTAGCAACTCAGGAAGGGCACATCCGCAGTCGTCATAACAACAAGCGTTTGGATTGCAGCCGCAGCAGGCATCCGAGGTGTTGCAGGAGCAGTCGTAGCAGACCTGCTCGGCGAAGTTCTTAGCGACCGACAATTGAGTCTCGTCGGTGTGGGTGGCCGCGTCGCCGTCTTGCGATGTGGGATAGGGCTCGGCGATGCGGTCGAAGTTCTCAACGACCGATTGGCGAGCATCGGCCGAGAAAGGAGACCCCAACGAAACGCATAGGGCCAACGTGGTTATTTGAGCCGCCTGAAGCTTGGTCATGATTATCGGTCCTTCGATCTGATACATGCGTTACGGGGTGTGTGGCAATTTCACGTTAAAAGTTGTCGACATGCTCCATGGCCGACTTCAAGAGCGTCGGTACTCAGCTTCGGGAACTACCTAATCGTTAGATATCGACTGTGCGAACCGGCCAAAAAGCCTCAGAATACCGTGCTATATCGCACACCGATCCAGTCCCAATGGCACGCGGATCGCGCTGGATTGGAGGTGCGACAATATGTCACCTCGCTTTCGACCTTCGATTTACGGCAATTGTGGGACCGAAAATGGTGTGAAGGGTGGCGGCACACAAATTGCCGACTTTTTCGGACATGTGGGTATGAATGCCCGTTTCGTTCCGATGTCTCTTTGGATCGCGGAGAGTGAGCCGTGTCTGTATCGCAAACCGCTGAATACGCGCTACGTGCTGTCATCCAACTCGCCCAACGGCCGCAGGCCGCCCAGACGACGCAGCAACTTGCCGACGCCACGATGGTGCCGCAGAGTTACTTGCCGAAGGTCTTGCAGCCGCTCACGCGGACTGGCATGGTATCGGCACAGCGCGGTTCCAATGGCGGGTACAGGCTCAATCGCGACCCTCGGGCTTTGAGCGTGCTTGAAGTTGTCAATTGTGTCGATCCGGTTCGTCGCATAAAACAGTGTCCAGTTATGCAGAAAGAAGCGGGCAGCAAACTATGCGGTCTGCATCAACTGCTAGATGACGAGCTGGCCGATACGGAGCGACGGTACAAGACGACAACCATCTACGAACTTCTTCATTCGGCAAGCGAGGTTCCGCCGCTTTGCGTCGCCCAACCAACCGACCTGCAAGGAAGCACCAACGGACATTCGAGTCCGGAAACATCCACTGAATCTTCCATTTCCACGACGGAATAACCCATGCACGATTCGACGACCGCCAGCGAGGCGACCACCGCCCCGCATGGATCTGGCCCTGCGCCCACTGACGGCCCATTGGAATCATTCAGCTACGACGACGCGATTGTACGCAAGTTTGTGACCGCGACGCTGGTGTGGGGCGTTGTTGGCTTTCTCGTCGGCATCGTACTCGCGCTTGAGTTGCCGTTTCCGTGGCTGAATGGCGGAATCGAGTGGATTACCTTCGGCCGTTTGCGTCCGTTGCACACCAATGCGGTCATCTTTGCGTTTGCGGGCAACGCGATCTTTGCGGCGATCTATTACTCCACGCAGCGACTTTGCAAGGCTCGCATGTGGAGCGACACGCTGAGCAATCTCCATTTTTGGGGTTGGCAGCTCATTATCGTGAGCGCCGCACTCACGCTGCCGTTTGGAATTACGCAGAGCAAAGAGTACGCAGAACTCGAGTGGCCCATCGACATCGCGATTGCCGTGGTATGGGCCGGGTTCTTTGGCGTGAACTTCTTTATGACGCTCATTGTGCGGCGCGAGCGGCACTTGTACGTGGCGATATGGTTCTATATTGCGACGATTGTCACCGTGGCGGTGCTGCACATCTTCAACAACTTGTGGGTGCCGCTGGTTGCCATGGGAACGCCGGGTACGGCGCTCGCTTGGTTCAAGAGTTATCCGATTTACGCTGGTGCGCAGGACGCGATGATGCAGTGGTGGTATGGCCACAACGCGGTGGCATTCTTCCTCACGACGCCGTTCTTGGGCCTGATGTATTACTTTCTGCCGAAGGCGGCCGGGCGCCCAATCTTCTCTTATCGACTCTCGATTCTGCACTTTTGGTCACTGGTGTTCATCTACATTTGGGCCGGCCCGCACCATTTGCACTACACGGCGACCGCCGAGTGGCTACAGACGCTGGGCATGGTGTTTTCGATCATGCTGTGGATGCCCAGTTGGGGCGGCATGATTAACGGCCTGCTGACGCTTCGTGGCGTATGGCACAAAGTGCCGGGCGATCCGGTGCTCAAATTTTTCGTGGTCGGCATTACGTTCTACGGGATGAGCACTTTCGAGGGGCCAATGCTGTCGGTCAAAAGCGTCAATGCGTTGAGCCACTACACCGACTGGACGATCGGCCATGTGCACGCCGGTGCGTTGGGTTGGAACGGATTCATGGCGTTTGGCATGATTTATTGGCTCGCCCCACGGTTGTACCAAACCAAGCTGCACAGCATCGCGCAAGCGAACCTGCATTTCTGGCTAGCGACAGCTGGCATTCTGGTGTACGCCATTTCGATGTACGTCGCAGGTCTCACGCAGGGCCTCATGTGGCTCGGTATCAACGATGCGGGGCAGCTTGCGTATCCCGATTTCGTGCAGACCACGCAAGCGATCATTCCTATGTATTGGATTCGGGTGGTCGGCGGTCTCTTGTACCTGGGCGGTACGCTAATCGGCTGTTGGAACATCTACTGCACATGGAAGGCTCGCCCTGCGAAGTACGAAGTTCCCGTGTACCAGGCCCCGGCATTGAAGGACGTGCCGTTCACGCCCGAACAACCACCCGAGTCTGACTTGGTTGCCGTGCTGGAGGTTGGGAAGAAGATCGATACGTGGAGCACCTTGTGGTGGCATCGCGTATGGGAGCGACTGCCGATTAAATTCACGATCATGACGACGCTTGCCGTGGTGATTGCGTCGCTCATGGAACTGGTGCCGGCATTTGTCGTGCGATCGAATATTCCTACGATCGACACGGTGAAGCCGTACACGCCGCTTGAACTTGCGGGACGCGATATCTATGTATCCGAGGGCTGCTACAATTGCCATTCACAGATGATCCGTCCGTTGGTGGCCGAGACCGTTCGTTACGGGGATTACAGCTTGGCTGGCGAGTCGATTTACGATCATCCCTTCCAATGGGGTTCGCGGCGCATCGGACCAGATTTGGCGCGCGAAGGAGGAGTGAGAGGTAATGACTGGCATGTGCGGCACTTCCTTGAGCCGCAGGTAATGACCCAAGGCTCGATCATGCCCCCCTACCCTTGGCTGATGAAGAAGAAGATCGACTTCGAGTCGGTGCCACTGCGTATCGCGGCCCAGCAAGCGCTCGGTGTGCCGTACCCTCAGTACGAGGGCGACGATCGCAGCCAAGCCGCCGAGGACGCGAAGACGCAGGCGAAGGGAATTTACCGGGAGTACATGCAAATCACCGGCAAGCCGTTCCGGGATGCCGATGGCGAAGAAATTGATCTATCGGACAAACAGGTCGTCGCGTTGATTGCCTACCTGCAGCGCTTGGGAGTCGATCGATACGCTGCCCCAGATGCCGAAGCACCGGTTCCCGACGGAGAACCTGCAGCGCAATCCGACGAGGTGGTTGCCGGCGCGCCGGACGAACAAGGAGCCACCTGATGGATTGGCTCCAAACCGACGATGCCATCCGAACACTCAAGGCGGTTGGATTGGTCATGTTCTTCACCATCTTCAGTGGCGTATTGCTCTGGGTGCTGCTCCGCAAGCGAAGCGAGATCAGACGATGGTCCGAGTTGCCACTCGACGACGACCCGCCCTCAAGGGACTCCGAATAACCGCACACACTAACAACTCCACTAACGACTAATATGTCCGATACGTTACCCAAAACCGAACAGACCGACGAACTTCTGTCGAGCCATAACTACGACGGTATTCAGGAGTATGACAATCCCACACCTGGGTGGTGGAATTGGCTGTTCATTGGCACGATCGTCTTTGCACCGGTCTACGTTCTGTGGTTTCACTCGCCGGTTCGCGAGAATAACCTGCAAACGCAATTCCAGACGGCTATGGCGGAGAACCTAAAGCTGCAGTTTGGCGATTTGAAACTTGAGCCGACTGGCGACAATGTCCTTAAGTACCTCAACGACGAAAAGTGGCTAGATTTCGGCAAGACCACCTTCGCGACGCACTGTGTGCAGTGCCACGGCCGAGAGGGCGAAGGCGTTTCGGCGCCGAACTTGACCGACGACAGCTACAAGAACGTAAAAACCATCGCTGACATCCCAAAAGTGGTTTCTGAAGGGGCGAATAACGGAGCCATGCCTGCCTGGACGAAGCTCCATCCGAACGAAATCGTCTTTGTGTCTGCGTACGTTGCGTCGCTGCGTGGCAAGAATTTACCGTCCACGCGAGGGGTTGAAGGCGACGAAATCGATCCCTGGCCGGAACCGCCGCCGCGCGAACCGTCGGAAACAAAACCAGAGGCGGAAGTATCCGGCTAGAGGAAGGCTCCGCGTCTTGATCTTATTCGGCCGACCCGTTGCCGCAAGTCAATGGAATTGCCCGTACTCCAACCCGAAGATCGCGTACTCTCGACGCTGGAAAGCGACGGTAGCCGGCGATGGATTTATCCCAAGCTGTCCACCGGCCGCTATTGGTGGTGGCGCCGCATGGTGGCTTACGCGCTGATCGCGGTGTACGCGTTGCTGCCGTTCGTCACCATTGGCGGCAAGCCCGCGATATTGCTCGACATCGGGGCTCGGGAGTTTACCTTCTTTGGGTTCACCTTTTTGCCCACCGATACCGTGCTGCTGGCTATCTTTGTGGTCGGCCTGTTCCTTACCGTCTTTTTTGTCACGGCAATTGCCGGCAGGGTGTGGTGCGGGTGGGCGTGCCCGCAAACGGTGTACATGGAGTTCCTTTTTCGCCCCATCGAGCGGCTGTTCACCGGCACCACGGGCAAGGGCTCGAAGCCACGGCACAGCGTCGCCCCGTGGCGCTGGATTGCGATGTACTGCGTGTTCTTGGTCATCTGCATTCACTTGGCCAACATGTTCTTGGCGTACTTCGTGGGCGTCGACAAAGTGCACGCCTGGATCTGGTCGAGCTCGCCGGCGGAGCATCCCGGCGCGTTCGCGGTCGTGGCGGTGGTGACCGGGCTGATGCTGTTCGATTTCTGCTACTGGCGCGAGCAGCTATGCATCATCGGCTGTCCGTACGGTCGCTTTCAGTCGGTAATGCTCGATCGCTCAAGCTGCATTATTGGCTACGACGAGCGACGCGGCGAACCGCGCGGCAAGGGTCGCGATCGCGAGGCGAAAGGTCTGGGGCATTGCGTCGATTGCAACCTCTGTTTCGACGTATGCCCGACCGGTATCGACATCCGCGACGGTTTGCAACTAGAGTGCATTGGTTGCGCGCAGTGCATCGATGTGTGCGACGAAGTGATGGAGAAGACCGGGCAACCGAAGGGCTTGATTCGCTACAGTTCGCAGGCGGCGTTGGAAGGTCAGCCAACGAAAGTGGTTCGGCCGCGCACGGTGATTTACCTGGGAGCGATTGCGTTGTTGGTGGGAGCGTTTACCGTGGTGCTTGCTGGCAAGGGTACTTTCGACGTGACGATACTGAGAGGGCTGGGCCGTCCCTATTTGTCGGACGAACAGGGAGTGGTGGAGAACACGCTGCGGGTGCGCATTGTCAATCGTTCCGGCGTGCCGAGGCGATACGTGATTGATGTCGTAGAGCCCGAAGGTGCGTGGATTTCCAACGGGGCCGAGGTCGATTTGGTCCAACCGGGCGACACCTTCGAGCAGCCTGTTCACGTGCGGGCGCCTGGCGATGTGTTCCGAGTAGGTAAGGCGTTGCTGCAATTGCGCATTACTGACGACAATGACCAAACCGTCGACGAGCAGTTCTTCTTGCTCGGACCACTCTAGGAGTTCGCCATGGCTGATCCGAATGCAGAGCCTCACTTTCTGGATTCCATTCGCTGGCCACTGATTGTGGGCGCTCTGTTGCTTGGGCACTTCACCTTCATGCTAGTCGCGTTTACTCTGGCCACCGCCGACCCGCCAACGCTGGTTAACGAGAGTCCCTACGCGGCGACCGAGAGCAACGAAGCAGGAGCGGACCCATGACTGCCCTAGTTGCCACTGTGTTTGTCGCCAGCTTGCTCGGATCGCTACATTGCGCCGGCATGTGCGGACCATTCGTAGCGTTTGCCGTCGGGCAGCCGAGCGAAAGCACTTCGCGGCTCACGTTGCAGCTCGCTTATCACGGAGGGCGGCTCGCGACGTACGCATTGCTTGGCGCCGTCGCAGGTAGCCTTGGCGCACTTCTCGACATGACATCGACGCTTGCCGGCTTGCAGCCCGTGGCAATGCTGCTTGCAGGCGGGTTAATGATTGGGTTCGGTGTGACTGAGTTGCTGCGGCAATTTGGTCAACGGATCGGCCAGTTCGGGCCGCCCAAATGGTTTGTGAAGCTCGTTCAGCGTGGGCAACGGCAAGCTTTGGCACTGCAGCCCACCCAGCGAGCGCTTGCCATTGGACTGCTGACCACCTTGCTGCCGTGCGGCTGGTTGTATGCGTTCGCGCTCACGGCTGCTGGTACTGGGAGCCCCATCTACGGCGCGCTGGTAATGGCCGTTTTCTGGGTAGGAACGTTGCCGGTGCTCGTGTCGTTGGGTGCAAGCGTGCAACTGGCGCTCGGAGCGCTGGGCAAGCAACTACCGTTGGTCACGGCGATTGCCTTGATTGTTGTCGGTCTGACGACCATCGTCGGCCGTATGGGACTCGAGCCGGCTGCGCTCGCTCAATCGGTGGCGTCGAGCAGTTCCGCGGGCGAATCGATCGCCGTGCCCGATGCGAATGAACTTCCCCCGTGCTGTCGCGAACAGGCCAATACTACGGCGAAGCCATGACCGCGCTCGCAAGCTCGAATCTGTCGCCAGACGTTGCCAATGGGGTTGCATGCGACCACTGTGGGCTGCCGGTGCCACGCGGGCTGTTTGAGCCCGACGCCACGGTGCAGTTCTGTTGCAACGGCTGTCGTACTGTGTATGACATGATTCGCTCGCACGGGCTCGACGACTACTACCGCGTTCGCGATACAGTGGACGCCCCACGGCAATCCGCGCGAACCAGCGGCGAGCGGTACCAAGGGTTCGACAGCCCCGCATTCCAAGCCGAACACTGCCACGCCGTAGCCGGCGGTTGTTATGTTTGTTCCGACTTGCGGCTCGAAGGCGTTCACTGCGCGGCCTGCATGTGGTTGGTCGAACGGCTCCCAAAAATGCTGCCAGGTGTGGCCTCCGTTCGGCTGCATCTCCGCGACGCGGTAGCTCGGGTGATCTGGAACCCGCAAGAAACACAGCTCTCGTCGATCGCATCGACGCTCGATCGCCTTGGCTATCCATCGCACCCGGCGCGGCATGCGTCGGCGGCTGAGGTTCGCAAGCGAAACGAACGGACGCAGCTTATTCGCCTTGGTGTGGCGGGCGCGTGTGCCGGCAACAACATGCTGTTGGCGATCGCGCTTTACGCGGGTGAGTTCTCCGGCATTGAAGGTCAATACGCGACATTGCTTCGGGCCGTGAGCGCAGGGATTGGCTTGCTGTCGCTGGCGTGGCCCGGTAGCGTGTTCTTTCGCGGGGCGTGGGTGGCTTTGCGCAACCGAGTCGCCAGTCTCGACGTGCCCATCGCGCTCGCACTCGCCGCGGGTGGCGTGGCGGGACTTGTGAACACTATTGCCGGCACCGGCGAGATCTATTTTGACTCTCTCAGCGTGTTGGTGTTCCTGTTACTCGTTGGGCGGTGGTTCCAAGCTCGGCAACAGCGATGGGCCGATGAAGCGGTTGGGCTGCTCGGTTCGTTCACGCCCACCATGTGCCGCATCGTTCGGGATCAAGGTGTCGCCGAAGTGCCTACCGACTCGCTCACGCCGGACGCAATTGTAGAAGTCCGCTCGGGCGAGTTGATTCCCGCCGATGGCGTCGTGACCGTGGGGATGTCGAAAGTCGACCGTTCGCTGCTCTCGGGCGAATCGGTCGCTGTGCCCGTCGAGCCGGACGACGAGGTGTTCGCGGGAACGCAAAACATCGGAAGCACGCTGCATGTCCGCGTAACGTCGACCGGCAGCGACACACGCGTCGCGCGATTGATGCACTTGGTGAACGAAGGCGTGCGCGACAAACCAGCAATCGTACAGTTCACCGACAAGGCAGCCATGTGGTTTGTTACGGTGGTGGTGGCCGCCGCGACCGCGACGTTCATTGGCTGGTCGCTGGCGGCAACCACGTCGGTGGCCGTGAGCCATACGATTGCGCTGCTGATTGTGGCTTGTCCTTGCGCGTTGGGGCTCGCCACACCGCTGACGATGGCCGTGGCCATTGGAGTGGCGGCCCGTAGGCAAATGCTAGTGAAGAATGCCAGCGTGTTCGAAGCGCTCGCAGGGACGGGCCGCATGCTCCTCGACAAGACGGGCACCATTACCCGGGGGCGGCCAACGGTTGCCGAGTGGGTCGGGCCCGACTGGCTTGGGCCGGTGGTCGCCAACGCCGAGTCGCACTCGTCGCACCCGGTGGCTCGGGCGCTGGTCGAGGCGTACGGCGACGTCGCGATTGACCGAGCAGAACGTATTCCGAAGGACGTCGAGGAGCTGGGCGACGGTGGGATTCGCGCCATGGTCGATGGACGCCCGCTGCTGGTCGGCTCCCCTCGTTTTCTCGCGTCGCGGCGTGTGACGTTGAAGAATTCCATCGGCGACAAGCTCGCGGAATTCGAATCGCGCGGGCTCACGGCGATTGGGATTGCGTTGGATGGCACCGCCGAAGCGGCCTGTGCGCTGGGCGACAAGATCCACGCTGCCGCAGCCGACGCAATCGTTGGCCTGGCCAAGCAAGGTTGGGATGTGACGATCGTCTCCGGCGACGCGCAGGGCGTAGTCCATCGGGTAGCAAGCGAAGTTCACCTCGACGAGTCGCGGGCCTTGGGTGGCGTGTTGCCGGAACAGAAGTTGGAGCTAGTTGGCGACAATGCGAATGGTCGACAAAATACCGTGATGATTGGCGACGGTGTGAACGACGCCGCCGCGCTCGCCGCGGCGGATGTGGGCATTGCCGTGGAGGGCGGCGCGGAAGCTTCGCTTGCCGCGGCCGATGTGTACGTGGCCGCGCCCGGGCTGATGCCGATTGTGGAACTGATCGAACTGGCCAAACGCACCAAACGCGTCGTCAGGCAGAATCTGGTGATCGCACTCGGATACAACCTGATCGCTGTTTCGCTCGCGGCCGCTGGGTGGATCACGCCGCTGATAGCCGCCATCCTGATGCCGATCAGTTCAGCCACGGTATTGGCCAGCGCGATGAGCGTGGCGCTCGGGAGTCGCAGTTAATGTCGATTCTCTACATCATGGTGCCGGTGGCGCTCGCGCTTGCGGTGACGGCCTTGATAGCCTTTGTCTGGGCAACCCGGTCTGGCCAATTCGACGACCCCGACAGCCAACCCTACCGCATGCTATTTGACGACGAACCCGTCGACGACAAGAGAGACAACTCCCCTCCCCCAAAGGGCGAGTGAATTGGTTTCCTACAAGTCGGCCTGGATCTTCACGTCGTTCGGAAACGGCATGCCGGCGCCTGTCTCCGCGTACTGCTTCAAGCTGACCAGGAACAGCGGCCATTTGGTCATGAAGAACTGAAACTCTTCGTCGGTGGCCCGTGGGTTCTGATGCAGCAAGGTGACGAAAACTTGGTCGTCGGCTGCTCGGAGCTGGAACTCGAGTACCGAGCCGCCCCAAGGATGCGGGTCGGTTGAACTCTTGAGCTGCAGCCGCGCACCCGCGATTTGTTCTTCGACCGCAAATGTCAGCGTGGTGAGGCCCGTGAACTCGAGTTGAAACTCCGCTTCCGTTACCGTAGCCGACGAAGCCCACCAACCGGCAAGACCTTCGGATGTGGTGAGGGCGTCCCAGACCTTGTCGGCGGGAGCGACGATTCCTACGCGGTGTTTGATGTTGGGCATTGGTCAATTGGGTTGTCCGTCGACTGCGGCTTCGATTGGCAACGGACGAATGTGCTACGCCCCGTGCCCGGAGTCATTCAGTTGCGCCTTCTTTTTGAAGGAACCGCTCTCGAAACGGTTGTGGAATTGACTTTTCAGGTTCGTCGCGAGCATTCTTCAGGTAGTCTGTGATGTTCTGCTGGAGTTTGTCAGCCCAACGCGGTTCTCTTACCTCGTAAATGATTACGCGCAAGTGCCGGAGATCGAATGGCACATCGTCAAGGTTACCCGAGGTAAACACAACAGGTTTGCTATCAGCGTGCGCAAGTCCAAGTTCATAGAACACGTTTGGGTTCTTATTGGTTAGGTCCGCCAGCAACACGCTTGATTTTTCAATCTCTTCCCATATCTGCTCAACAACGCTACCAGTCGAGAAAAGTTCATCAGCGCGTTTCGGCTCAAATCCGGCATCTCTAATCGCGGGTACGTATATGTCCCTATAGTATTGATCGAACCATTCCCCAAATGGCATCATTACGAAACAGGTATCGAGGAACTCCCTAACCCGGACCGGCTTGTCATCGGATTTCCGAGAAGTGGGCTCTTCAATTGGACCGGATTGAATTAGATCGTCCGATCGAGGATCAACATCAAAGGACCGTAAGAACGCTGTGTTCTCTCGAAAGATCTGGGCGAAGGTCTCTACTCTATCTCGCGCGATTCCAAACTCTCGAACAAGTGTATTCAGAAAGTACTCGTCGTCGGGAAGGCGTTTTCCGGCGTAGAAGTCCTCAACACGGGCGAATTCGTCTACATGGCGGAATGCTTCCCGTAGCGCTTGTTTGCGTTGAGCAGAGGAACTAGGCGCCACCAAGTCTTCGCCAATCTGTTCTAGCGAGACTCTTGCCGTTGCACCAGAACCCGCAGTCAAGCCATACTGATTCGACGCCTTAAGGAGGTCTTGGAATCTCCAGTCGCCGGCCTGGCGAAATCCGACAGCGGGTGCAAGCTCTTTAGCAGGCGCCTCGTGCCCAGCGAACTTGTCCTCCAGTGCCTTGGGGATCGAAATCGCATCTTCTAGCGGAACCTTAGGGAACGTCCACGGAACAACTTTGCCACCGCGCTTCACGCTCTTTGATTCAGCCTTGGGGACGTTTTTCTTCTTCGCCATAGCCAGTCTTGCTCAGTTTGCTCACTGCGGTTGCATTGGTGTCTTGAGCCGCTTCAAGGTGAGCTTCGTAGTATATGCTGCGCATTCTCCGACCTACAAGCACTTTAATAGGGGCTGAAGGTCAACAATGGCCAAGAATCGTGGTTGAATCGACTCCCCCGTTTGGTCTAATGGAATCACAGCCAAATGGCTGTGCAATCTTTGAGTTCGAGATACTCCCAAACATGAGTTTTGCCCCAACTGGGGCAAAACTTGTGGCAAAACCTAAGGGCTACGTTGGCTCGACGCAGCCGATTTGCCCTTGTTTTGCCGAGTGAAAATGGATTTGACCTAAGTGGCGCGAGGTGGGTTTTGCCCCAATGGATCGTGTTTGGTTGTAGCGAGTTGGGGCTTTACCGGAAGTTGTTGTTGGGTAACGAGTTGTGACTTGGGGTTTTTCCCCGGGTGGGGCAAAACGGCGCGCTCCGCTGCGCGTCGCGGTTAACGGGTGGGGTGAGAGAGCGCTCCGCTGCGCGTTGCGGTTAACTTGATGTGGCGCGGCCTTCGATATGGGCTACCAGGAGGGCGATGTCGGCGGGGGTGATGCCGCTGATGCGGCTCGCTTGGGCAAGGTCGACCGGGCGGATGCGGGTGAGTTTTTCGCGGGCCTCGGCGCGGAGCTGGCCTAGGCGGTCGTAGTCGAACTGATGGGGGATACGCTTCGCTGCGAGGCGCTGTTGGCGTTCGACTTCGGTTTGCTGGCGGGCGATGTAGCCGGCGTACTTGATGTCGTAAAGTGCTTGGTCGGCGGCGGCCGAGTCGATTTCGGCGAGTGCGGGCGCTCGCTGCACCACGTGGTCCCAAGTGACTTCGGGGCGGCGAAGATACTTGGAGAGCGGGCCAGCGTCGCAAGTGGCGGTGTCGAGGATGTGCTTCGCTTGCTCGATTGCGCTTGCTTTGGCTTGAAGCCGATTTTGGCGATCGTCGCCCACGAGTCCCAATCGATGGGCGAGCGGAGTGAGTCGGCGGTCGGCGTTGTCGTGGCGTAAGAGCAAGCGGTATTCGGCCCGGCTGGTAAACATGCGGTACGGTTCGTCGACGCCGCAGGTCACCAGATCGTCGATGAGTACGCCGATGTAGGCTTCGTCGCGCGAGAGGATCAGCGGGTCGCGCCCAGCGACTTGCAGGGCGGCGTTCGCACCGGCGATCAGCCCTTGGGCACCAGCTTCCTCGTAGCCGGTGGTGCCGTTGATTTGCCCGGCGAGGAACAACCCACCGCACTGCTTGCTTTCGAGCCAGGGTGTGAGTTGGTCGGGCGGGGCGTAGTCGTACTCGACCGCGTACCCGTACCGCATGATTTCGGCCTGCTCGAGCCCGGGGATGAGCTTGAACATGTCGTCTTGCACGTCGCGGGGCAGGCTGGTCGACACGCCGTTGACGTAGACCTCCTGCGTATGGCGGCCCTCGGGTTCGAGGAAGAGTTGGTGTTGTTGTTTATCGGCGAAGCGGACGATTTTATCTTCGATGCTGGGGCAGTACCGAGGGCCGCTGGTGTTGATTTGGCCGCTGTACATGGGAGCGCGACGCAGATTGGCGTTGATGAGGTCATGCACCGCGGGGTTGGTGTAGGTGATGTAGCACGGGAGCTGCTCGACGTGGAGCGAATCGTTGAGGAACGAGAACGGCTGTGGCGCATCGTCGCCGGGTTGCAGCTCGGTGCGGCTGTAATCGATCGTGCGGCCGTTGAGCCGTGGTGGCGTGCCGGTTTTGAAACGCTCGAGCCGAATGCCAAGTCGCGCGAGAGCCCCACTGATGCCGGCGGTGGTGCCCTCCCCTGCCCTACCGCCGGCGGTCTTCGCTTCGCCCGTATGCATCAACGCTTGAAGGAAGGTGCCGGTGGTGAGGACGACCGCGGGAGCGTTGTACACGGCGCCGCCGCGGACGGAGACGCCGATGACGGAATGACGAATACCGTCACCCGGTTCGTCATTCGTCATTCGTGCTTCGTCATTGACTTCGATGTCTTCGACCACTTCCTGACGCAAACTGAGATTGGGAGTCTCTTCGACAATGCGTTTTATTTCTTGTTGGTATGCCTTCTTGTCGGCTTGGGCGCGCGGGCTGTGCATCGCGGGGCCTTTGCGGCGATTAAGAAGCCGGAACTGGATGCCGGTGGCATCGATCGCTTGGCCCATCGCGCCGCCCATGGCGTCGATCTCACGGACGATTTGCCCCTTGCCTACGCCGCCGATTGCGGGGTTGCAGCTCATCTGGCCAACGGTGTCGCAGTTGGTCGTCAGCAATGCAACTCGGGCGCCCATCCGCGCGGCAGCAAGAGCTGCCTCGGTACCGGCATGGCCGGCACCGACAACGACAACATCGTATTGGTAGGTGGTTTGGGACAACGTGCAGTTGGAGAGTAGTGGTGCGGAGAGACCTTTAAGGATACCTTCAGGCAGTTGCCGGTTGTAATCCCCATCGGGAGCCTTGGATATGAAACGTTGCGATTGGGCGAACGCCAGTGAGGCGGAGGCGGCTTACCACGACACGGAGTGGGGTGTGCCGTCGTACGACGACCTGCACCTGTTCGAGATGCTCACGCTCGAAGGCGCGCAGGCGGGCCTGAGTTGGAGCACGATCCTGAACAAACGCCAAGGCTACCAGCGCGCGTTTGCGGGTTTCGACCCGGCGAAAGTGGCGCGCTACACGCCGGCGAAAGTCGAAAAACTGGTGGCCAACGCGAGCATCGTGCGGCATCGCGGAAAGATTGAGTCGACCGTGGCCAACGCCAAAGCAGTGGTCGAGTTGCAAGCCGAGCATGGCTCGTTGGCTGACTTCGTTTGGCAGGTGGTGGATGGTGAGCCGCTGCAGAACCGCTGGCGATCGATGAAGACGCTGCCTGCCGAGACTGTTGAGTCGAAGCAGCTAAGCAAGTTGCTCAAGGGAGCCGGTTTCCGCTTCGTTGGGCCTACGACCTGCTACGCATTCATGCAGGCGGTTGGAATGGTGAACGATCACCTGATGGGTTGCTTCCGGTACGAGGAGGTGCAGTGAAGAGTCCGCTAGCTGCCAGCTCGCTCGCGAAGCTTGGTCCGCGCTCGACTGAGCGTGGGGCCAACGCTGTTTTCGGCCATGCCGGTGGCATCGCTGATTTCGCCGTACGACTTCCCTTCGAGATGGTACATCCGCACGACGTCGGCTTCGGCACCGGAGAGAGTTTTGAGCAGTTGGGCGACTTCATCCTGGTCTTCCATGCGGGCTTCCACCGTTTCACTGTCCTGGGCAGCTTCAACATCGCTCAGCGGAGAGGTTGGAGCGGGTGCGGCAACGAGTGTGCGAACGACGATTCGCCTGGCGACCACTGTCAAATAGGTGGCCAGCGAACTCTCGCCTCGAAAATGACGGAGCACGGCCATATCGTTGTCGACGAAAGTGAGGAACACTTCCGAGACCAAGTCTTCTCGGTCGGACTGGCTAAGACGCAACGAGCGGTTTTGGGCGGTGTGGTTCACCACATGTACCACAAGCCCCATGAACCGGTCGACAAAGTCCTCCCAGGCGTTGGGCTTGTGTGCCAAACAGCGGTCGATGAGGTTGCGATCTATTTCCGAGAGCGCCACGCGACGTCACTCCAAAGTTCATGCGAGTTGGGCGAGCAAGGCGGGTTGGACGTTGGTGGTCGAGCCGATAGACCACCGGATACCAAATCTACCCTTCAAGACCAGGATGGCGGGAAGCACTCTCGCCCACCAAAATGCCGCGCATACTTGTTCAGCCCCTAGTTCGATTCTAGGTAGCGGGAAGGCGTGAGGCAAGGCGAATGAATAGACAACATTGCGAACGAGAAAATACCCCGCATTTTAAGGGTAGTACGCTTGACACCGTGCGAATTGTATCACTAGGATCGACTGATATTCGGCTGCGATATTGCCGATGTAAGTGGTTGCACCGCAGCAGTTCTTGCGCCCATCGCCCACGGCGAGGCGAACCTGGCCAACGGCTTTTGGCGTCGCTACTGTTTAGCGGGCGGCTTCGACCAACCGGCAGGCGAAATTGCTCCCAATTCCCAGGACCGACCGTTCTTAGGAGAGGTTAGATCTATGACGCACGTTGTTTGCGAACCGTGCTTTAACTGCAAGTACACTGATTGCGTTGTCGTTTGCCCGGTGGAGTGTTTCTACGAGGCCGAGCAGATTCTCTACATCCATCCCGATGAGTGCATCGACTGCGAAGCTTGCGTGCCCGAGTGCCCGGTCGAGGCGATCTTCCACGAAGACAACGTTCCGGAAGAATGGAAGGATTACATCCAACTCAACGCCGACATGGCGCCGCAGTTCCCGGTGATCACCGAAAAGAAAGAACCATTAGCCGACCAGTAATGGCGGCTAATCGACATTCATGGCACAGGCCCGCAGCGCTTCGACGTTGCGGGCCTGTGCTACTTAGTTTAGATCTATTTCAAATCGACCGACCAATACGCCGCGTCGAGGAAGGTCTTCCAACTCGCGTACTTGGGATTACCAAGCTTGATGGCCAGCAGCGGACTACGTCGTGGGCGGACCGGCTTGCGATAGAGTTTCATTCCAGCTTGCTGCGGCGTGCGACCGCCCTTGCGAACGTTGCATCGCACGCAGGCACAAACCACGTTGTCCCAGGTTGTTTCGCCGCCGCGGCAACTCGGCACCACGTGGTCGATACTCAGTTCGCTGGTCGGAAACGACTTGCCACAATACTGACAACGGTTTCCATCGCGCGCAAACAAGTTACGCCGATTCAGCCGCACGCGCTGCCTGGGCACACGGTCGTAGTGCAACAACCGCAACACGCGAGGTACTTGAATTTCGAAATTGACGCTTTGAATCCAATCGTCGTGCGGCTCCTTGAACTCCGCTTTCAACTCACTGATTTCGCGCCACGATTCGAAGTCGTAATTGCCGTACTGGCCATCTTCGATGTGGATCACCTCGGCCAATTGTCGAAGCAGCAAAGCGAAAGCACGACGAACATCCACCACGTGAACCGCCATGTACTGACGGTTCAAAACCAAAACACTTGAACTCAATGCTGTATCAGCCATTGCTTTGGTATGGTTAACGGGACTCCAAGTTGCCTGATCGTCGAAGGTCGATTGGTCGCTGATCGCCAGCACAGCGCGTCAGCGGGCGTGCGCAAAAAGCGCGCAGTTTGCATGACTTGCAGCAAGGCGCAACGGCCGGTGGCCAGTGGCCACCAAGAAGAGTGGATTGGTCCGGACTCGCTAGCCATTAACTGCATTGCAATTTCGTCACCAAACCCAGAGGGAATGGAAAGAGCGGTCGCTCCTTGCCAGATGCCAGTATTTTAGTCGAGCCTTGGTGGCCGGGCCACCCGAACTGGCGGCATTTGACCACTCTTCATCAAAACTTCAGACATGTGACTGCCAGATGAGGTTCGGGTGGGGAGCGTGGCTGACACTCCGCATGACACGTGAGTCGACCGCGCTTCGAGTTGTTGACGAGAAGCGCCGACCGCACTACACGAGCACATTTGGCCTCCCATTTGCTGTGGAAAAGTTCTTCTAACCCTTGAGCGTTCGGCTTGCCTGTTGCCGCGAATTGTCATTACCATAGTCATTGTGCACTCGATTCACGGAGGCGACAGGCATGACTCATCCGAGAGGAACCCCAGGAACTCTAAACGATGATCCATTTCACTTGCGATTGCTGCAAACGAGTGATCGACCTCGATCACGAAGTCCGCTACGTGCTTCGTATGGAAGTGTTTGCTGCAGCCGATAACTGCGATGCGTCGATGGACGACGATCGTGATTATCTGCAAGAGATTGAAGATATTCTCAGCCGCGACGAGGCGGATGAAGAACTTGGAAGCGACGTTTATCAAGAAGTTAGATTCGATTTGTGTGCCGAGTGCCGCGAGCGGTTTCTCAGCAATCCTCTCGGAAGGATTGCCGCGGTGGAACTTGGCTTTAGCAACAACTGACCGTTGCCGTTGCACTTCGTGCTGCTGAAGTGCGACAGTGTTGGATATTCATAAGGGGTTGGATATTCATGCCGGCACGGTTCTCTCGTCGAGCGTCAAAACAACTGTGGTGGTTGCTTGGCCTCGCGCTGTTGGTGGCAATTCGTTGGGCATACGATCAGGTGGCGCCCGCGCCGAACGGATCGCTCGACGAAGGGCTACACCAGGTGAAACGGGTGGTTGACGGCGACACCCTACTGCTTCGTTCGGGCGAACGGGTCCGGCTGCAGGGCATCGACACACCCGAAACGGTTCGCCCCGATTACCCGGTCGAACCGTGGGGCCCAGAGGCGAGTGACTTCACCAAGCAATTCGTGGAGGATGCGGGCGGCGAGGTGCGCCTCACGTTCGGTTCGGAACGACTCGACGACTATGGTCGCACGTTGGCCTTCGTGTGGCGCGGCGATCAGTTGCTCAACGAGGAACTGGTGCGGGCCGGCTTGGCGAGGGCTCGGCTTGGCTACCGTTACAGCGGTACAATGAAACGACGGCTCGCAGCAGCACAGGACGAAGCTCGTGCAGGTCGTCGTGGCATTTGGTCGAATGAACAACCTCCTTCCGGCGCAAGCCAGTAGCGCTGGGGCACGGATCTCGTAACGCTCGCATGCTGTTCTCGCCGCACATCACCGGCAAACGCCTTGCTAACCTTTCGCACCGTTTGGCGATTGGACTGTCGGCCGGCATCGACATTCGCAAGGTGTGGAAGCGAGAGACCGACAACGCCCCAAGGCGAGTCAAAGAGGCCTTTCAATTGGTCCAAGCCGGCATCGAGCGTGGTGAGCCGTTTGCCGAATCGCTGGCCAGGACCGGCAAGCTGTTTCCGCGGCTGTTCCTTGAGATGGTCCATGTCGGCGAGCGAACAGGGCAAACCTCCGAAGTCCTGAATAGGCTGTCTCATCACTATCAGGTCCGTCACCAGCTAAGCCGGACGTTCCTCGGCCTGCTTGCGTGGCCGATGCTCCAACTGTTCGCCGCGATTGTGGTGATTGGATTGTTGATTTGGATCCTTGGGGCGATGGGAGCTGAGGATATCAACGGCAATCCCATGGATCCATTGGGTATTGGACTCGTCGGCACGAGGGGCCTAGCGATCTATGTCAGCTTGATCATCTTCATCACGCTGGCGATCGCGACCGTTGTCACCGCAATGCGGCGTGGCGTGTTTTGGGTTGCGCCGCTGCAGCGGTTTGTTACGTCGCTGCCGGGCGTAGGCAGCGCAATTCAGAAGATCTGCCTGGCGCGAGTTAGTTGGACGTTGCATCTGTTGCTCAATGTCGAGATGGACCTTAGGCAAATGGTGCCGCTGGTCTTGCGCTCGACTGGTAACGATTTCTACATCTCCCACTCCGACCAGATGGTTGCCGACATTGCGAGCGGACAACCTCTGCACCGTGCCTTCGCCAATAGCGGGGCGTTTCCCCCCGAGTTTCTGGACGCTCTGGCTGTGGCCGAAGAGAGCGGGCAGATCTCCGAATCGATGGCCCGGCTCACCAAGCAGTACGAGATCGAGGCCGAAACGGCCATGCAATGGATCGCTATGGTAGCCGGAATCGCCATCTGGGTGATGATCGCCGCGCTGATCATCGCCATGATCTTTCGGCTGTTTATCGTGTTCTACTTAGGGCCCATTAACGAGGTGCTGGAGTGGTAGAGGCCCATTTTGTCCAGCTCGTTGCGGCAGCCGTCGGTGCCAGGGGTTCACGCCCCTGGCTCGGCGCCAACGCCGTTCCGCGGCGCGCCCCTAATGTCACATCTCATAAACTATCCGGCCGTGCGACTGGCTGCGACTGATTCGATCGGTCGCGTACAGGCCCGCCAATACAAATTCCACGCAACTCGCGCGTACTGCGTCGCTTTCGGCAGCGTTGACCTCGAAGGCTTTTTCCCACACCGGTGGCACGCGTTGGAGTAGCGTGGCGTAGTGGGCGGAGGGGAGCATGTCGCCGACCTCGATCTTGACGCCTTCGGCGAAGATCTGGGCGATCTCGGCCAAGCCATGCTCTTCGACGTACTCACCAAACACAGTGGCGATCGCCGCGGCCACCACGGATTCGAGCACCTGGCGCTCGCTCATCTGATGTGAACCCATCAGATCGAGTTCCAGCTTGCCGAGTGAACTGGCGTACAAGTGACCCAAGTCGCTGATCCGCGGCACGGCAGGCGACTCGCCCAGCACGGCCGCCCGGTGTTTGGCGCTGGCGAGCATGGTGCGGTAGTTGGCAATTGAAAGCCGCGCGCTGATGCCTGACTCGTGATCGATGTATTTTGAGTTGCGCGCCGCGCGACTGATCTCCTCGACCAGCTCCTTCATGAAGTAGGGAATGACTACCGCGAGATCGGAGGTCAGAGGTCGGAGATCGGGGTTGCCAACATTTTTCGGATCTCCAGCCTCTGACCTCTCATCCCCCCTGTCCACTTCTTGCTCCATGATCTCGATTCCCAAGTCACGTTCCAGCGGGTAATGCGTGTGGATCACGGAACCGATGCGGTCTTTTAGTTGTGGAATGACCTTGCCGCTGCGGTTGTAGGTCGCCGGGTTTGCGGAGAAGAGGATCATCACGTCGATGTCGAACTTCACCGGATAGCCTCGAATCTGTACGTCGCGCTCTTCTAGGATGTTGAACAAGCCAACCTGTACCAGCTCGTCGAGTTCGGGTAGTTCGTTCATCGCGAAGATGCCGCGATGCATGCGAGGGATCAGCCCGAAGTGCAGCGCCTCTTCGGCTCCCATGCTCACGCCGCCGGCCAACTTCGATGGATCAATCTCGCCTATGATATCGGCGAACTTTGTGCCTGGCGCGAGCCGTTCGGCGTAGCGTTCGTCGCGGGGCCACCAAGCGATTGGAACTTCGTCGGCCGGCACGTTGGCGATCAGTTGACGTCCGCGGCGCGTGATGGGGTTCAGTGGGTCGTCGTGAAGCGAGATGTGCGCGTCGTCGATGTAGGGAATGCTGTCGTCGAGAAACGTGGCCAGCAGCCGCATCAGGCGACTCTTGGCTTGGCCCTTCTCGCCGAGGAACAGCATGTCGTGCTGTGCCAACAATGCGATGTTGATTTCAGGCAGCACCGTGTCGTCGTAGCCCACGATGCCAGGGTACAACTCGTCGCCTGCGGCAAGGCGTGCAGTGAAGTTATCGCAGATTTCCTGCTTCACCGATTTGGTGCGCCAGCCAAAGTCGCGCAGTTCGGCGAGAGTCGTTGGAAGGGTTGTCGTTGGCGGCATGGGCGCGGTCCGGTAGCTCAAGGTGGCCGTTGATTGTCGACGAATTATAGCGCCGCCTGATTAGCTGCCAAGCAACGAGCCTTTTGGATACCAAGGTACATTCCGTGGTCGCTACTCGCTCGCTTTGGCTTTGTCCGATGCCGTCCTGAGATTATTGATGGCGTCCTTCAGGCTGTCGGCCTCAGCGTCATATGCGGCCGGGTCGACTTTCGCGTCGGCGCCATGCGGCGGGTGCAACTTTTCGAGCACCTCGATGAGCTGCGCTTGCGCGGCTTGGGCGTCTTCCTCATCGTATCGATCCAATCCGGCGTTCGAAATCAGTTCCTTGGTCTTCTTCGCCACTGGGTAGACTTCGTGCCACACGTTGTCGACCGCCTTTACGTCGGCCGCTTTGTAGGCTTCGGCAAGTTCGGTATTGGCTTCGGATAGAGTTTCCACCGCCTCGGCGAGAGTCTTTGGTTCCGTGTGGCCATTCTCATGGTCGGCGTGCGCGTCGCCAGTACCGTTGGTGGCAGGTGTTTCGGTCGTGGTTCCGCCGCCGCATCCGCCCACCGCTAAACCCAACAACGCGACCATCGACAATTGAATCCGAAATCCCACCATGGCGTTTGTCCTTCTCGATTAGGAATGCTAGTCCGTTTGCCCGAACCAAGCGGGCCCGCAAAGTCCTAAACATACACTCGCCGCTGGCGGAAGCTCAAGCGCGGCAGGCCGGATTGGCTGGACGTGGCGACAACGATCGACGAAATTGAGTTTTGCCAGTGCAGGCAACCAGGTCCGAGTGAACCGCCATGCTCAGAAACTCCTACCCCTTCTACTTGGCCAATCAGCCCGAGACGCCCAATGCCGACTTGGGGGTCACCGACAAATACTCCGGCGAAGTCGCTACGCGGGTGGCAATGGCATCGCCCGACGACATCGATCGGGCCATCGCGGCCGCCGATCAGGCGACCGAGGCCATGCGCAAGCTCCCGCCCTACGAGCGACAGGGTGTACTTAATCACTGCGCAACTCGATTCCGGGAGCGGTTCGACGAGTTGGCGATGTTGCTGTGCATCGAGGCGGGCAAACCGATCAAGGATTCTCGCGGCGAGGTTGGCCGACTGATCGACACATTTCGTATAGCTGCCGAAGAGTCGGTGCGGATCCATGGCGAAGTGCTCAACCTCGAAATCTCGCCGCGCGCCAGGGGCTACCGCGGCATGGTGAAGCGGGTGCCCATCGGCGCGTGCTCATTCATCGCACCGTTCAACTTCCCGCTGAATCTAGCCGCGCACAAGATGGCGCCCGCGATTGCCGCGGGGTGCCCATTTGTGCTCAAGCCCGCCAGCCTAACGCCGATCGGGGCGCTGATGATTGGTGAGGTGCTCGCTGAGACCGATTTGCCGCAAGGTGCGTTTTCGATTCTCCCTTGCCATCGCGAAGGCGCTTCGCTGTTCACGACCGACGAGCGACTCAAGCTGCTGTCCTTCACGGGCTCGGCGGCCGTGGGCTGGAAACTCAAACAGCAGGCGGGCAAGAAGCCGGTGGTGCTCGAACTGGGGGGCAACGCCGCGGTGGTGGTGGACGAAGACGCCGACCTCGACGACGCGGTCGAACGAATCACTGTCGGCGCGTTCTATCAATCGGGACAAAGCTGTATTGGCGTGCAGCGGATCCTCATTCACCAGCGGGTGTACGACGATTTCAGGCAGCGACTAGTCGCTGCAACCACGAACCTGAAGATGGGCGACCCGAAGGACGAGTCGACGTTCATCGGCCCAATGATCTCGGCGCAAGAGGCCGAGCGTTTGGAAAGGTGGATCAATGAAGCTGTAGAGGCCGGCGGCAGGCTCCTTTGTGGCGGCACGCGCGACGGCGCGATGCTCGAGGCAACTTTGCTCGAAGGAGTGCCCGAAGAACTTAACCTCTGCGCTGAGGAGGCGTTTGGCCCGGTGGCGGTGCTGAGCAAGTTTCACTCGTTCGACGAAGCGATTCGCAAAGTGAACGACAGTCAGTTTGGCTTGCAAGCCGGCATCTTCACCCGCGACTGGGTGAAGGTCCAACAGGCGTGGGACGAAATCGAAGTCGGCGGCGTCGTGGTTGGCGACGTGCCGAGTTGGCGCGTCGACAACATGCCGTACGGCGGTGTGAAAGAGAGCGGCCTCGGCCGCGAGGGAATCCGCTACTCTATCAACGACATGACCGAGCAGCGACTGTTGGTGATGAGGATGCCGCCTAACGAGTAAGCTGGTGATCCAGCCGCTCAAGGGCGCTACCTTACGATGATCACGCTCGCACCACTGTAAGGATACCAAGCGAACGGTCGACCGCCCGGCATCTCGTAGCGGGGCGACGGAATGCCAGTAAAAGGCGTGGCATTATACAACGGGCGCGAGGCGCTGAAGCCATACCACTTGAGCGATTCCATCCGGGCAATCCGCTGCTGGGCTCGCAGTTGGGCCTTTTGTTGGATGATCATTCGTGGTGTCACGTGCACTGGCGAAGTCGGTTCGCCATACCAGCTCGAATCCTCGGCGAGCTTTTCGGTCTCCGTTTGTAGGCTGACATCCTGGGCCGCGGCCACGCTCGCAAGCGAGCAAATCAGTACCGCCGAGAAATGGACAAACAGCGCGTTCATGGAAACACTCGTAAGTTTGGGACCGACTTTGAGGATAGGTTCAACCACGTCAAAGGCCCTCAGCAGACCTAAAGCATGATTCGGCCAACACCGCTCGCAGGCGTTACTTTCGTCCGGGAGCCGTTACGACCGGCATCTCTTCTGGTAATTATTACCGATTGGGTGCTTTGCGGCGACCAATGGCGATGCGGCGACCCGTGGCGTATGCCGCTGGCCACTGGTAGGATGAGGCGACTTTGCGGAAACCCAAGATTCGGTCGCCCTCGGCGAACAAAGAAATGCACGAGGCACATTACGCCTCGGCGGACCCACGAGAAAACTGTTTCGTTTGCCCCTCGTTGGGCGCAAGTCCTTCTGACAGGAGATTTTTGCGATGAAGAAGTTTGCCACGCTAATGTTGATGGTAACCCTGGTCGGCTACTCGGTCGGCTGCAGTGCTGAAAAGAAAGATATGGAACCCGCTGATTCTGCACCACCCGCCGACACCGGCGGCGACAGTGGCTCGGACGCTAAAGAGTAGTCGTTCGTTTTTGATAACGCCCACGAGCCCTGGTAGACCACGCGCTGCCGGGGCTCGTTTTGTTGGGTGGACGTTGCGCGCCGGCGCTTCACGTCGTTCTTAAGCCGCGCGGTGGCCGGCACTGTAGGTCGGAGCCAGCATGCGCTCGCGCACAGCTTGCTGGGACATCAAGTCGAGAACCCTGGCGTGAATCGTGTCGACAATCGCCGTGGGCAGCGCTGGCTTCCCGGAGAAGTGATTGAGCACCGCCCTGCGCGCCGCGCGACGAAACCTCGCCCGCGCGTAGCCGCGTAGTTCGCTTCGGTTCATGCCATCGGTCACCGCACCAAGCGGCGGCGTCGACTGCGACCGGCACTCAGCGGCAATGGCGCGCACCGCCGATTCAAGTTCCGTAGGGGAAATCGGTCGGAGCTGACGAAAGATCGATAACATGGTGTGTCGGCCGGGCACATGGGACCATAGGGTTTCGCTTAGCCCAACATCGTAGATTGGCATGGCATTGCTTGACGCCGCACGCTCGCACCGCGCCATCTTGTCGGACCGGCAACCTCACTCACAGGCCGGCCGCCAACGGCCAATGCCAGCAGGTCCGCCGAACTGGCTTAAGTTGTTAAACCGCAACAACTTTGGATGCCGCTGCTGACCGTGATGGGGTTGACCCCTAACGGTTGATTGCGTAGTTTTTGTCAAAGATGTCGATCGCGCCGGTCGATATCCAACTTTATCGTCCCACCATTTCGAGGGCGAACTACCCAGGCGCCGTGGCCAAGTGGCTAAGGCATCGGATTGCAAATCCGACATCGCCGGTTCGAATCCGGCCGGCGCCTCTTTCTTTTCGTCGCGTTCCGTCGCCCCGCTTGCTGGGGCGCATGCAGCATCCTAGGGCGATGACTCATACGCAGTGCGTCACGGCGTGTTCCCGCCGTCCGATCGCCGCTGATTGGCACACGTGTAAGCACCTGATATAACAGCGTGGGAGTTCCATTCCGTCGCCTACTCTGAGGACCCTACGCATGGCCATCGAGACCTACAGCAGCGACGGTATTCTCACAATTCAGTTCCAAACGCCCCGCATTCTCGACGAGGCGCAACTCGAGCAGGTGACCAAAGACGTGCTCACGCAGCTCGACAAGACGACCGAAGAGAAGGTGATTCTCGACTTCGCTCCGGTGCAATTCATGTCGTCGTCGATGCTCGGCAAGCTGGTGATGATTCACAAGAAGTGCAAAGAGTTTAAAGTCAAACTGAAACTCAGCGGCATCTCGCCCGACATCCGCGAGGTATTCAAAATCTCGCGCCTCGACAAGCTGTTCGACATCGAGAAAGATCAGGCGGCCGCGCGGAAGGCGTTCCTCAAGCGCGGGTTGTTTGGGTAGGCGCGTGCTAACGGCGTGTATCTGAGCGGACTCCTATGCAAGTGAGTCGCTGGGCTAGAGCGCCCTTCGCCTATCTGTAGCGTGCCCGCTTACTGCGTCCGCGCCTGGCTACGTTGGCCTGCATCGACGAATGCTGCAGATTCGCCTGCTTCGGCCGCCTTGCCAGACTTGACTCGTTTGCGCCAACATCACTACAGCTAGCAGAAGCACCCTCTAGTGTGGACTTGCTCCAACCAACTTCAACACTTGCGTTGGCCGTGTCGGAGGTCAGTAGACTCGATAAACCCTGCGGAAGCGAGGCTTCGACTACGATGATTAAGGATATGGACTACTACCGTTCGCCAGTGGGGAGTGAAACTATCAAGTTTTTGCTTGAAACTAGGCCACCCGTTTGATCCAATGAGATCATTCAATAGTGCGCCTCTCAACGCACACGCTCTTTGGCAATTTGGTAGTGGCAAGTGCTGGTGGCGAGTGGCCAGCGGGAGCTTTGCTGCGCGCAATTG
>JANQOF010000019.1 GCA_028279215.1 Pirellulales bacterium | reverse complement strand
ACCGAGAAAAACAGAGGAAAACGAACTTCGAAGGGGATGGTGGGGGGCGAATAAAGTCGCCTAAAATCGTTTTTCGGTATTCGGGACAAAATGGACTTTATGTAGTGGCAAGTGGGGCGCTTCGTCGACCGGTTCCCGGTACTAGCCACTTGCCCCTAGCATGGGCCGCCACTAAACTGTGGGACTCTCAAGTGTGAATCTCTACTGGCCCTCTGCGGCCGAAGCTAGCGAGACGTTGCGATGACCATCGACAAGAGCCTGAAAGTCAAACGTGGCATGAACACCAACCGCAGCGTGCTGACGCGCGTCGAGCGGATTAAGGTGTTGCAGGAAAATGGCCGGTGGGAAGAGCTTGAGTCGCCGTTGGGCTTGCCCAAGGTTCGCGTCCGCAAGCTGACGATGAAGAAGAAAAAGAAGAAGGCTAAGGAAGACGAGGACGGCGAGAGCTAGAGCGCCCTTCCCCGCACGACCCTTCCCAGAGGATTGGCTCAGGCTCAGATGCTGTCGAGGGCCGAGTGGAGCGAGGTGGCCACGTCGTCCGGCAACTGGCCGCCCGCTTGCAGGGTGTCGACCTGTTTGGCGATCAACGCTTTGGCATCGTCGAGCGACGGAAGGTTGCCGGCGCGAGCCCTGTCGGCATCCGAGAGAGCATTGAGATACAGCGACACGAATTTGCGCTGCTCGGCAAGTTGCATGAGTTCGCGAGTGGCAAGCAGCAGGTCGTTGGTCGTCATGGTGGGTGATCGCAGCAGTCGGGCTTCGACGCCACGCAAACCGTGCACGTAACCACGGACGCGGGCACCGAGTTCCGCGACGTTGATTTCGACCTTGGTGCTGGCGGGCCGCGCCGCAACAGGTGTGGGACGCATGGCAATGCGACGGGTCGCGGTGCTTGAGTTGGCAAGCGGTTGATCGTCGGCAAACGGGTCGCCCAGGTCGATTGGCTTAGCGCCTGGGTGTTGCTTCCACGCTTCGGCTACCGCGGCTGATGGTTTTGTATCGCTCACCGGAGCGGGCTTGGGCGCGACCACTGGCTGAGGCTCGGTCGGGCGTCGGGTGGTGACTGGTTGGCGGGTGTCGCTGACCGGCGGTGGCGACGAATCGGGTGCGGCAGTGGTTTTCGCCTTGGCCAGCCGCTGCTCGAACCACGGAAGCTCGGGCATCGGCTCCAGGCTACCGGGCATCGAGGCTTGAATCGAATCGACCAGCCATTGGCGCATGGTTTCGGCGTCGGCCTCGGTTCGCGTGGAGGTGTTCCAGCGATCGCGGGCGATGGCCAATTGACGCATCCGCTCTTCGGAGGCGGAAGGATCGAGCAGGCGGATCAGCTTGAGCTGGTATCCGAAGTCGTCGACGAGTTGCTGCAGCTCGGCGGTGCGATCGGCTTGAGCGGCTGCGGGCGAAGCGAACACGGCGACCAGTAACCCGATGGAGGCCAAGACGAAGGCGGCGAATCGGTAGCGAGTGGCAGGGGACATGGCGATCGAGGGGTGGATGGCAGGCGTGCTACAATAATACCTCGGCCCACGTCCTTGCGCGGCACTGTTCACGTAAAACTAGAACGATCGCGCTGATTGTCAACTGCCCCGCTCGCCCAACCACCGGCTCGCCATGCGTTCGCTCGTTCGATTGGTTGGAGTTGTGGCAGTTTTGCTGGGCATTCCGCTTCTGACGACAGTAGTCTGGAGCGGCCCGCTCGAAGCGTGGCTGGAACATTGGAACGAATCCCCACCGACAGCGGGATGGCTGGCGACGGCATTGATGCTCGTGCTTGCAGCCGACATCCTGTTGCCGGTGCCTTCGGGGCCGTTGGTCACGCTGGCGGGCGGGCATTTGGGCGTAGCGGTAACAGCGTTGGCGGCGTGGCTTGGATTGATGTTTGGAGGAGTCGTTGCGTTTGCGGTTGCGAAGCGGTGGGGGCAGCCGATTGCTGAACGACTGGCTGCGGCAGACGACCTGGCAAATCTTCGCGCCGCGGCGCGCGAGCACGATGTGTGGCTGCTGCTGCTGACCCGGCCGCTACCGATACTGGCCGAGGCGACGGTGCTACTCACCGGGACGCTCGACACCGGGTGGTGGCGGTTGATTGGTTCGTTGGCGGTAGGCAACGCAGCCGTAGCGCTGGCGTTCGCAGTGCTTGGAAGTCAGGCGGAAGAGCAGGAATGGATGGTCATGGCGATTGTACTATCGATCGTCGTCCCGCTGGCCGCAACTTGGTTTGTTCGGCGTCGAGTGCTCCAGCGATCCTCCGAGACGTAGAGATGTTGAACGTAGATAGCCGTTCCAATTCCCCGTCCAACTTTCGCGAGTCGATGCTTACTCAAACAATCTCAACTGGCCGCGGGTCGTTTTCGGAGGGCGGAAGTGCTCGGTGGCGAGCGGCGGTAAGTCGTCGCAATAACCATACTTCTTGCGGAACACCTGAAAAGTCTGCTCGACTTGTCGGGCTACCTCGCCGTTGCCCCGCATGCGACCGCCGAATCCGCTGCGGTAGAGTTGGCCATCTCGAGTGCTCCGCACAAGTAAAGCCACCTTATCGGCGCGATCGGGGTAGAACTTCCGCAGCCAGCCGAAAAACACGTCGGTTACGGTGGTTGGCAGACGGAGCAAAATGTAGCTCGCCGATTGGGCACCCGCTTCGCGGGCAGCTTCGAGAATGCCGGGCACTTCGCTGGCATTCAATCCTGGAATCACCGGTGCCACCATGACCTGCGTGCGAATGCCAGCGGCGGTGAGTTCGGCGATGGTTCGCAACCGCGCTTCGGGCGAGCTCGTTTGAGGCTCCATGGTGCGGGCGAGTTGGACATCAAGCGTCGTAATGCTCACCGCGACGGACCCCGCGTTGTAATGGGCCAACTCACCAAGCAGATCGATATCGCGGGTTACCAGCGCGTTCTTTGTAACGATGCCAATGGGTTGTCGGCACTCGGCCGCGACTTCCAAGCAACCGCGCGTCAGGCGAAACTCGCGCTCGGCGGGCTGATAGCAATCGGTCACGCCCGACATGGCAATCCACTCAGGCTTCCAACTAGGACGGGCAAGCCAATCGCGAAACAACTCGGCGGCACGATGCTTGACAAACACCTTGGTTTCAAAATCGAGCCCGGCGCTCAATCCAAGATACTCATGCGTGGGTCGTGCATAGCAGTAGCTGCAACCATGAGCACAACCGCGGTAGGGATTGATGCTGAACCGGAAAGCGATGTCCGGACTGTTGTTCTCAACCACGATCGACTGCGACTCGTCTGGCAGGTATTCGGTATTGGGTCGCGATAAGCTCTGGAGGAATTCTGCGTCGAGTTCAACGTCCTGGTAATCTGGGTGCAACTTGGTGTGTAAGTACGGATTTGCGGGTTGGTTTTGTGCTCCGCGACCGCGCGTTCGGTCGGGTTTTCTGGATGCTGTCATGATGGAGTACTTTATAGCAACCGCTGGATTCGCACCTTGTTTCGTCGGCGTTTTGTGGGTCACACGGAGAATTCTTCGAATCCAGCCAAATCGTATTGACGCATTATGTACGAACCCGTATTCTCCCGCCCAGTTGAGTGACACGCATCGCACAGGACTTCGTCACGGGAGTTGTGGACACGAGGAAGGCGGTGGCAGTCGCTACGCTCGGAAATCCGTAATTGTACAGAATGGAGTGGCGAAGGCACCGCTGGGTCGCTACCATAAGGCATTCGGCACATTTGTAAGCGTTCTCCCCCCAAACTGCTTACCTTACGTGCCCGCCCCGCACGCAGGCGTTATTGCGTCCAATCGCTCCCGGAAGAGTTTGCCGTCCTTTGCCCCCCTGGGACGTGGCTTTTCTGGGAGCTTTTTTTGCGCTCTTGCGAAAGTTCGAACGGGTGGGAACCGCGTTGTGACGTGGGGCGAGTCTCGCTACAATCCGCGCCCCCTCCGCCGACCCCGAGCATCACACGGCGCATCTTCAACAATGTTAGGAGAGACAGGCATGGACGCCGCTCGCCCCACAACAGCATCTGCGCAATCCCTGGACGTCCACGCGCAACTCCGCGCCGCGCGGGAAGTGCTTCGACTCGAAGCGGTCGCCGTGTGGAAGCTGTCGACCTCGATCGACCATGCGGTGACCAATGCGATCGAAATGATCCAGCGATCCACCGGCAGTGTGATCGTCACCGGCATGGGCAAGGCTGGACTGGTGGGCCAAAAGATCGCTGCCACGCTGGCATCGACCGGCACGCGGAGCCATTTCCTCCATCCAGCCGAAGCATTTCACGGCGACCTTGGTCGCATCGCCGGTAGCGACATCGTGCTCATGCTCACGCAGAGCGGCGAGACCAGCGAGGTGGTGCAACTGATTCCGTCACTGCGTGACATGCAGGTGCCGATCATCGCCATCACCGCCAGTGGCGAATCGACCGTGGGACGGGAAGCAACGTGCGTGATCGAGTTGGGTGAGTTGGAAGAGGCCTGCTCGCTAGGTCTCGCTCCGAGCACGAGCACCACCGCTATGCTCGCATTAGGCGACGCCATCGCACTGGTGATCAGCAAGCTCAACGGCTTCGCGGCCGAGGACTTCGCACGCTTCCATCCTGGCGGAAGCCTGGGGTTCAAGCTCAGCAAGGTCGACGACCACATGCGAAAGCTGAGTGAATGTCGTGTGGCGGAGGACGAGAAGACCGTAAGGGAGGTTATTGTAGGCTGCAGCCGGCCCGGCCGACGTAGCGGCGCGGTGATGCTGGTAAACAGTGCTGGCGAGCTCAGCGGCATCTTTACCGATAGCGACCTCGCGAGGTTGGTGGAAGGGCGGCACGAACAAGCGCTCGACCAGCCAATCAGTGAGGTGATGACCGTTGGCTGCGCCCGCGTCCAAGTAGGTACACGCACGGAGTTGGCCCTTGAGATTCTCACCGAACGCAAGATCAGCGAGCTACCAGTCATCGACCGGCAAGGCCGCCCGATTGGCATGATCGACGTGACCGACGTTGTCGGTACGGCAAGCGAGCCAAGCAAAGCGAACGACGACGATACGCCAACGATCCGTGTCTTTCCTGACCCTGAGTCACAGGGAGAAGTTGCGTGAGTCTCAGCCGAACGGAATTGCCCGCTTAACCTATCGGCAAGATGAACATCAATCCCAAAGTCTTGTATCCCGCAGTCCATGCTCTCTCGCATCCTTCGAAGCATAGTCACTCTTGCCGCCTTGGTGGTGATGTATCAGACGTATGTGCTTACAATTGGACCGCTGGTCGAGCCGCCTGCGGTCGAGCGGTCTACCAAGAAGCTGACCGACAACCAGCGCGAAAAGAGCTACAACGCAATTGGACGATACCAATCGTTGCTCGCCGCGTATTTTCCTGCCGGTCACTGGACGCTTACCGAGCCGTTGCCCACGGTGGCGCGGTTCGACAAGTTGATGCTGGTGATCAAGGACTATCGGCGACACGACGACGGTAGCGTCGACATCGACGAATGCGCCTTGTTGGCCATGCCGACCGACTGGGAGGTTGGCGCAGCGCCACCGCGTGAAGCAGTGATTCTCGAAGCACCAGGAGGGGCGCATCTGCAGTTCGACGACGACTTTCAGCCGTCGCGCGGCAAAGCGGGGAGGATCGTTTCGGGACAATTTCCAGGCAACATTGTCATCCGCAGCGATATGAAACTCCCCGGACCAGACGACGACCTATATATAACCACTCGCGACCTGGCGATGAACGACCGTTTGATTCGCACCGACGCCAAAGTCGAAGCTCGATTCGGGCCGCATCATGGCAGCGGTCGACGCATGCAGATACGATTGAGTCGCGATGAACACATCAAACGTGGCCCCAGTATCAATGGCGTCGATGCGCTGGAAGTACTCGACGATGTTCAGCTAACGCTTCATCCGGGGGAGTTCGATCTGCTTGGTGACGAACCGTCGCGGGACAAAACGGTCAAAACTGGCCCGTCCGCAGGCCCTAGAACAATTAGACTTACTGCGGCCAACGAGCCGGTCGACGCGTTTCATCCACCGGTCACTATCAATTGCCAAGGACGGTTTCACTTCGACCTGCTTAACTACATCGCCAGCTTTGATCAGAAAGTCGAAGTGCGTCGCATGCGACTGGGCGGTTCGTCCGACCAACTTGATTGCAGCGAACTGAGCGTCCACTTCTCGCCAACCGATATCGATGGCAATCCGGTCAGTAGCGACGACCCAAATCTTGCCCGACGGCAGCGCAAAGCGCTACGCCGTTTCAAACCGGTTCGCATTACGGCGACGGGCCACCCGGTACGAGCGGAGTCGGCGACGGAAGGCGCTGCCGCGCGGGCTAGTCGGATGGAGATCGACTTAATCGAGCGAACCATTACGCTCGATCAGGGAGAAGACGTGATGCTGGCGTATGGCCCAAGTGAGATTCATGCGCTTCGCATCGAGTACACAATGCCCGACGAAGAGTCGCCGCGTGCTGTCGGCGAGCTATCGATTGGCGGACCCGGTTGGTTGCGGGCGGTGCCCGACCACGAGCGTCCCGATCGCGTGGTGGACATATCGTGGAAGACCGCCCCTGGAGTAACCAACCCGGTCCAAGTAATCCGCCGCAATGGACAGCCGGTGTTATTGCTCGAGGGCGAGCCGGTTGTCGACGCCCATCGGATGGGTAAGATCGGCGCCGACCGCATGGAGTTAATGCTGCGGGAGGTGCCTGCTGATGGCCCCGATGGGCCCGCCTTCGAGGTCTCCAAGAGCCCGGCCAAACTGGCGATCATTCCCGAGCGACTGTTGGCCGCGGGCCAAGTCGTGTTTGCATCGCCGCGCCTTACCGGTAGAACCCATCAACTCGAAGGCGACTTCGAACAGTGGCAACCGCCAGCACAAGGTGCCGTCCGTCCCACGGGTGACCGGCTCGACCTGAATTCCGCAGAGTCGCAGCGACCGAGTTCACAGTACGACCTGTCGGCGAATCAAATCCACCTCGACCTGGCGCTTAGTGGCAAGTCGACCGACCCCACGGCCGTCGTGTGCGACGGTGCAGTCGTGCTTCGCGAAACTCGCACGGCGAAGCCGGGGGAGCAGCCGTTGGTGGTCCATGGCAACCGGTTGACCGTTCGCGAACTGGACCGTGCGGCAAAGATCTCCGTATTCGGGCGCCGCGATCCGCAACTCGCCGGGCCAGGCACGGCGACAATCGAAGCCCGCGGCCTAAGACTTGCAGCCGAGCGAATCAATGCCGACCAAGCGTCCGGAAAATTCTGGATCAATGGCCCAGGTTTGGCAACCATGAACGTCGAAGGGCAGGCATTCGGCGAACCTCCGGGCACCTTGGTGCCGGTGTCGTTGACATGGCAAACCAGACTCGACGCGGTCGGTCGTCAGATCAAAGCCATCGGCCGGGTACTGATTGAAAGCCAACATGGTTGGGTGCAAGCCGATACGGCCACCGCGCTACTGACCCGTCCGGTGACGATGGAGCGTGGTGCCACCGAGGGTAAGATTGAAGTCGCGCAGGCTTCGCTCGAAGGAAACGTGGTTGGCGATCATCGCGGAATCGACGACACAGGGCAAACATCGCACGAACGCTTTCAATTGAAGTCAATCGTGTACGACCGGCTAAGCGGCAATATAAAGGGCCGTGGACCAGGCGTGCTACGTAGCGTGCGGCTCACCAATGGTGAAGGCAGCTTTGCCGATCTGGCTGCCGCCGGTTCCAGGCAACCGCGCAAACCGGAGACTTCCGAGGAGCCGAGCCTCCGATTCTTGCGCATCGACTTCGCCGAAGGGTTGAGTGGCAACACGAATCAACGTGTCATTCGCTTCCACCGCCGTGTGCAGTGCGTTTACGGCCCGGTCGACGATTGGCAACAGGAATTACCACTACACGCACCCGATCGTCTACCTGTCGAAACAGTAACGCTCACTTGTGAGACGCTTGAGTTGAACGAAGATCCGCTTGCGCGTCGACAGCCGCGCGCAAACGGGTCGAAGCTGGGGCCCATCGAAATCCGCGCCATCGACAACGTCGAGATCGAGGGGCGATCGGAAGCCAATGGTGTGTTCCAGGCGCAGGCCGCTGTGGCCAGCTACATTCAGTCGAAGGATCTATTCAAGCTTGAGGGCCGCGGCATGCAAGACGCGGTAATCAAGAACCACGATCCCGTAAACGGTCGCTCCGTGTCGACGCCTGCGGAGGTCATCGAATACTATCGGACGCTCGGAGTCGTCAAGGGCACCAACGCAAACAGCGTCGAGTACCAGCAAACCGAACCCCGCTCGGCCGTCCGTCCGGGGCCAATTCGTTAGCTCACGCCGGCTTACTAGACAATCTTCCGGATTGCCGACAGACTAAGGCGCTAAACTAGTTCCTTATGCAGTGCGAGAACATCCGTGCCTTACTATGTTGGAATCGATGTGGGTGGTACCACAAGCACCATTGCTGTTGGCGATGCTGACCGCCGCATTGTTCATGTATCCGATCAGTTCGCAACGAATGCCTCGGAAGGCCCGGCGCCGTTGGTCGAAGCCATCGTCGACGCCGTGCACGCAGCCATCGAGGGCTTGGGCGGGACCGCCGACGAGGTACGAACGGCTACCATCGCCACGCCTGGACCCGCAACCCTCGACGGAGTTTTGCTCAAAACACCCAATCTGCAGGCCGAATACTGGGACCGTTTCAATATTCGATTGGCGCTCGAGGAGTCTTTCGCTTCCCGATCGCTCAACCTCCCCGTGCGGTACATCGGCGACGGCCAAGCCGCGGCGCTAGGTGAGTTCTCGGTTCGGTCAGGAAGTCTTAAGTACAACGCCACCACTGTCGACGTCGACGATCGCTTGCACTCGTTGTTCATGGTGATCGTCGGTACTGGACTAGGTGGTGGCGAAGTACGCGATGGCAGGGTAGTTCGTGGTATGGAAGGTCGCGCCGGGCACGCGGGCCATTTGCTGCTGCCGGAGTTTGCATTCCGCTACGAGCACGATCGCCAATTGAAGGTTGGCAACGCGCTATCGACCGTTGAGTCGGCCGTGTCGCTGACGGCTCTCACACACCAACTCGGGTATCGCTTGGAACTCAACCAGTGGCGCGATCATCCACTGAACACTCAGCCGGGCACCGTGCGCGACAAAGCCAAGGGGCTCCGCGAATTGGCGGCCACCGGCGATCCGCTTGCCCAGGAACTCTTCGACGACCAGGCTCGCGCGCTAGGCATCGCCCTGTTGGGCGTCAATTACCTCGGCGACTACGACTTGATCGTGATTGGTGGCGGCGTGAGCGAACTCGCGCCGCCGGTGCGTGACCGCTACCGTCAGCGAGCCGAGGACGCCTATCGCGGCTACGCCCTCGATGGCTTTCGGAATCTTGATCATTTTGAGTTCTCCGCTTGCGGCGACGCCGCGCCGGTGATTGGAGCACTGGCGCAAGCGTACGACTGACCAAGCCCCTTGACTCCCGTCAACGCGGGTCACAGCGTCCATGTGGTGATCTGGATGATCGCGGCCATGACGGCCATGAAAATGGCAACCCACAATCCGAAGCGAAACGCATGCTTGAGAATGGGCACGATCTCCTCATGACGCGTTGCCGAGTAGACCAAGCTGAAACTAACCAACAGCGGCACCGCGTACCATAGCCGCTCGGTGGCAGTCGCGATCGGAATCAAGCTTATGATCGTGGAAAGCATGGAGTCGTGTGGGCTCGGGCGATAAGTTGCGACCGCTGTTGGCTTAACCGGACTCGTTGTCGTTCGGCTCAGGTTTCTTCTTGTCTTGCGGGTGCACCGCGACTAAAGGTCCCCAACGGGCATCGCATATCGCCAGCACATTCATCAAACCAGCGATCATTGTATAGACGGTTCCGAGTTCGAAGTGGAAGTGATGATCATGGTGCCACTTTTCACGCTCCGAGTGATGAATCACCACGTTCTCTTTCGACTGGTCGGTCGATTGAAAGTACTTGCGCTGTCGCTCTTTGGGATCCTCGTTGGGGAACAGTATCGCCGCCTTCTCGCGGGTGTAAGGAGGTCGCTCGAAGTTGTCGCCGAAGAAATCGAGCGGTGGTTTGTCATTCTCTACTCGCCAGGTTTGCACATAGGCCGGCACGGCGGCCAGCCCGACCGGCAGTTGGCACAAATAATGCCAGCGTCCGTAGTCTTCCACCAACTGCGAGATAGCCTGTTTGTTGAGTCCCAACGGAACCGGGGGCTTCGTTGTCGAAGCGTACACCACCCGTCCGCCACCCAAGTACATGCCATAGGCAAATGTGCCGAGGATGGTGACCATATACAGCAAGCCTTTACCAGTACGACGTTGGTAAAGGTGACCAAGGCCTGGAATGAGCCACGCCAGAAACGCAGCCAGGCGCGGATCGCGGAGTTCTACTTCCGGTGGCGTGTCTTCGGCGGTGTAGGAATTCGAACTAGCCATCGGCGAACGGTGAGGTATCGAAGTGGGGAACGGTTCATTCGCTCCAGCGAGACGATTATTGTGCCTAAATGCCCGTAAACTTGCCAGTGCGATCGCTTCTGGAGACCAAATGGCTAGCGTGCTGCTTCAACACCGGCCTGACAAAGCAGCGGACCAACGCGACAAGCCAAAGCGAACCTCCAACGATCTCGCCCCGGTAAATTCCACCCCGCGAAAAAACCAAAGCGCGTAACTCGCTGTACCACAACGCCTTCGAATAAATACCCAACGCGCCCCACGAAAAAACGATTCACTGTGCATCTATTCGGAGAGTCGATTTCGGTGGCGTCGTTGTAAGTTGTTGCCACGATTCGGTTTACCAGCTCGACCATTCGCAAACATGCGGTAGTAAATTCACGGTCAATTACCAAGTGGGAAAAAACCCAACGCCCTGGTTCCAACACCCAACAATAAGGCGGACGTCCGCCGGCCGCTCCGCGCACAGTTTCTACGCCAGATGAGCACCCCGGGCCGTACGGAGGAAGAGCGGTCCATCGGAAACACGACGATTTCAGCCGCCACGCCCGTAGCTACCAGC
>JANQOF010000008.1 GCA_028279215.1 Pirellulales bacterium | reverse complement strand
TCACGCAGCTTCGGAATGATCTCCTCCGCGCTGTACTTCTTGCCTCGTGCCATCCTATCGCCTCCTTAAAGTTGCGTCCTGACGCCACGATTATTCATCGCGACCTGGACTCGTTTAAGGGGGCTAGGTCACTATCGGCATCGTGAATGCCGATGTCGAGGGCGTAGTTAACCGCTCCGGTAAGCTTCGCCAGGGAGCAAGATTCCAACAATCGCAAGGTGCGAATGAACTCCCGAGTGCCTAAGCCGTCGGGGTCTCTTTCCATCCTCCGCCGGAGTGTCGTAAAACACTCCGGCAATTCCCAGGCTTCTAGCGGCCTGGCATGGTCAAAGCCGCCAGGCTTGTTCTCCAAGAGCGCCAAGTAATGCACGGGGTCGAACAGGTACTGATCTTTACCCCAGTGTCGTGGATGACGAGCGACGAGTTCTCCCTGGAAGACCAACCGAATCTCGTCGACACCGACGACAATCGTAATCTGCCGATGGGCGTATTTTACGGGTACGCTATAGCTGTTGGTGTCGAACTTCACTAGCGACAGTGAGTTGGCTGCTGCCTGGGTGACACGCCTGGCGTCAAAGGCCTGGCTGGGAAGTTCCCGCATAACGGGCTGTTCTTCTCGGAGCAGCTCTCGCTTCGACTGGTTGTTGCCGCGTAGCGTGCGGTCGAGATCGGCTTCGCAACGTCGTTGCAACTCTGCATTCAGCTCTTCGAGTGAACCGACCTGCGGCACGGGCACCAGAAAGTTCCGCCGCGTGTAGCCGACCAAGTTCTCGACGTGCCCTTTCTCATTGGCCCGACGAACCAAACAGAGGTGGGCTTCATACAAGTAGTGGCTCTGGAGCCGCAGGAACTCTCGGGTGAGCTTCCGGTCACGGTGACCAGTGACCTTGGTCACGGCGATCTTGCTGTTGTCATAGCTGATTCGCGTGGGAACCTTGCCGAAGAACTCGAATGCGCGTTTATGGCCTTCTTGGAACGACTCGGTACATTCCCGGGGAAATGCCTGGATGTAGAACGCATCGCTATAAGGCAAGGTGATTACAAATAGCGCTACCTGAGTTCGCTCGCCTGCCAGATCGACGTAGGCGTAGCCGAAATCGACTTGCGCTTCTCCCGGTGGATGGGAGAGCGGCAGGAAGACTTCTTGAGACTGCTCCTTCCAGGCTTGGACCGCGTAGCGGACGGACGTGTAGCTACCTTCATAGCCGTGTTCGTCGCGAAGGCGATGGAAGATCCTGGTCGCCGTGTGGCGCTGCTTCTTGGGAGCCTTCTTATCGGCTTTGAGAATCTCGTGAATGATCGGCAGGAACGGTTCCAACTTCCGCTTCTTGCGCGGCTTCTGCATGCGGTAGCCGGGCGGCTCTACATGCGCCAGCATCTTCTCTAGCGTGTACCAGCAGATGTCGTATTCGCGACACGCGGCTCGTTTGGAAAGCTCGCCGGTCAGCACCCGACGACGAACTTCGGCCCATTGGTCCATATCCTCATACACTCCTGTGCCTCCCTGCGAATCTGGGAAAGATAGCGGCTAAAGCCGCCATCTTCACAAATCCGCGAAGATGCACATCTGTGCGCTCAGATATTCAACTGCCATTCCGGCTGGGCCAGGCGCTCAGTTATTCGACTGCGATTCACACTCTCAATCGGTAGGTTCATGAATTGAACAGTACGAACTTGAGCCCAGTAGTTGTACCCGGAATGTACCCGGAATTGGTTTTAGATACCCTAAATGGACCGACTTACGACAAATTGCCGGTCGCTATTGAATGCCGCAAGTCCCTTGTTACAATTGGTTTACGTTTGTTGACTTAGAACGTCCACAACGTTCGGGACGCAGAGGTCGAAGGTTCAAATCCTTTCAGCCCGACTACAAAACAAGGGATTTCTGAACGACCCCTTGTGATTCTGCACCGAAGTGCACCACATCTGCACCGAAGCCTTCCACGACCTATCCTTGTTGTGGAGGTTACGATGCGTATTCCGAAGATGTGGTTCCGCAAGCAGACGGGTGCTTGGTACGTCAAGATCGACGGCAAGCAGATCAATCTGGGCAAGGACAAAGAGAAAGCCCATCGCCGATACCGCCGTCTGATCGATTCCGGGAACCCGGAACTCTACACCGTCCGGCAGATTCTTGACCTGCACTGGAAGTGGCTCAAGAAGAACCGACGACGGACGACTTATCAGCCACGCGAGGGCATGTTCCGCTCTTTCGGCGAGTCAGTTCCCAAGAATCTGAAGGCAGCATCCTTGAAGCCGTATCATGTGCAGAAGTGGATCGGCGACAAGGGTTGGTCGCTGTAGGGTTGGTCGCTGTAGGGTTGGTCGTCGGTCGATGTCGCGTACCCCCAGTAGTTGCCGGTGACGCCATCGTTCTTGTGGTAGGCCGCCTTAAACCACTCATCGACGGTTGGGAGGAAGTAGCTGGCGTTAGGGCTTCGGACCTCGTTTATGCCGTTGCCGATTGTGTAGACACCCACTTCGGTGCCGCCGGCTCCCTGGCCGTTTTCGAGCCAGTTGGTGAACCGCATGGCGTCGAAGAAAGTAACAAAGACAACGGGGTTGTTGCCACGCCCTTGCTTCACCTGGTACTTCGAGCCCACCGCGGCACCGCTGTCGAACAGGATACCACCGTTTCCGTGGTTGGCCATTTCGTCGTCGTAAAGATCAAGCGCGTTTGTTCCCTCGGAATCGACGGCGTTGAGGAACTCGGTGTACTGAGCGTTCGTCACCTCGTGCTTGCTGATGCGATAATCGTACGCGACTGCGCCATGTGCGTCGCGAAGTGGGAATGTGACGCCACCGCCTACGTCAATCGTCGGAGGCGTGTCATGGGCGTTCCCGGCGTTTCCGATGTAAGCCCAGTCAAAGATGATTTCAGCGTGGGTTGCTTGGCAATTCAGTACGATTCCAAAAAGCAACGTGAGTGCGGTTTTCTTCATCATTGGTTCTACTCCAAGAAAGGTGCTAGTAAGTACAAACTCAGATTGTGTGACGATCGCCGAAGCAATCGCGTAAACATCTCGATAGACGGATCGGCCTCGCGCTCCGAGCGGTGTCAAGAAACCGAGCGGCGCTGCAAAACGGACCGCTTCCGCAGGCAACCGACGCCGACAGCGCCGAGCCCAGCGAGCGCAAGCGACGTCGGCTCCGGTATCCGAGCGGCAAAGGCGCCTACAGCCTGATCAAACTGGGGCGCTTCAAGCCCGAAATTGAACACGATGTAGAACGGGTCCGAGTTCGCAATGCCCGGCTCGTCTGTGGTCAACTCCATCAACAGGCCATACGCCCCGTACGCTGGAGTATCGAGGGAGAGCGGATTAAGCGCGAAATCGATGTGGCTGTGAACAGTGCCACTGCTGTTCGCCTGTACGACAACAAAAACACGAGCCAACTGTAGTAACCTGGTTCGCAGTCGTCACCTGAACTGCGCCCACTGGCCGTCTGACTTCCTGGAAAGCCGCCAAGGGCGGTGTGGTGGTTCTGTAGGGCAAGCCCAAGCTGTTTGAGGTTGTTGACGCACTGCATTCGTCGAGCCGATTCTCTCGCTGCTTGCACGGCGGGCAACAATAGCGCAACCAGGATGCCAATAATGGCAATGACGACCAACAACTCAACAAGAGTAAAACCAAGAACTCGGCGCATCAAACCAACTTCGTGCGTATCTCCTCAAAAGTAAGCACTGCCATGAAAAAGTGCTTGCCGACGCTACAAGCATGGTCAAATCATGACTCTTCTCTGGCTGACAGAGGGAGGTGGGACCGAGGAGTTTAGGTGAAGTGCAATTCAATTGCAAGAGGCTGTCAGTACACCAGTGCGCATCTATTGTGGAGATACAATTTGGGAATCAAATTGCAGTATTCCGACCCGCACATCGTCAAAATCAGCATCTGGTCTGACTCCATCGTCGAATCCAACAATATTGTAGCCTGTCTGTTCAAACAGAAGGCAATACCTGGATGCAGAGGAGGGCTCCACAAGTTCGACATCCGGATTGCGATGTGAAGACATCAGGTAGATACGTTGAAATGAGTCAGAACGGTTGCGTAGCGCCACCCCTCCTACATTGCTGCTCTTGCCACGATTGTTCGAAGCCGACCAAAGTACGTTGCCGTCCTTCGCATTCCTCAAGAATAGCTCGTTGTGAGCCGAGGCGTTTGACGCGGCCTTGAACAACGTAATCGATCCAGGTGGCAGCATCATCTCGTACGCCGTTGATCCAATCGCAGGCGCTGCGTCTGGATCCGCTGTCGGCACCTGTGCGGCCGCTACCTCGAGCTCCGGCGTCACTGGCGTAACTCGCTGCGTTTGGCCGATAGGTACGATGAAGATGCTTGCAGATAAATCGTCAAAGTCTTCATCGCCGGCCGTACTCGGAGCAGGGCCGCTGTCGTCCCACCCAATTTGAATCACATCGGGCTCCTCGATCATCACCGCCATCTCACTTACTCTCCATGCCTCATTTGGGCCTGGGTCGACGCGCTTGTGGACGGCAGTTACTAGAAAGAACCGCGGTTGTTGGGTGACGTTTCTATCGGCCCAAGTTCCTACGATACCGAATCGACGATGCTTCGCGGCAGGATTGGCGTGTCGTGGCTTCGAACCTTGCCCCGAATTGTGAAAAGTAACTTTGCGTGACGATGGCGTCGTACCAGCCCAGACCTCTTCAATAGACAAGCAATTCTCGGCCGTAGCATCGCACGTTGTCACTAGTTCCAAACGATAACCGGGCGGCAACTCCAATAAGTATCCATCTACCATCTCTCCTCGGCTCTGGCGAAGGGGGATTACGCCGGGGCCAACGACCGAGAGAGGTTGCCAGTCGTCCACGTCTTGAGAGAAGGTGGTGCCATTCCACGAAACGCATTTGATGGTGGGAATAGCGCTGAGCTTGTGATCAGCGTGTGAGGCCAATTCGGGTACTCGCGAGGGTAAGTCACTGAAATCCCAACCATGCCAAATCCAAACAGCAAGCAAGATACAAGCCGTGGTGGCAAGGATAGCGACGAATCCCCTGACCATGGATAGGTGCGCTGGAATGGTCGACACGGTGTCGGACTGTTCTTCGTCCGATGAGGGATTTGCTAGCGATTCGCCGGCTACACTCAGGCCGACGTGCAGGTCAACCATTCCGAGATACTTATCTTGCAAGGCGGGTTCATCGAGAAGCAGTCCTTCGAGCCGTTGTGTCTCCATCGACGAGAGTCCATCGTCATAGAGGTCCGACACAAGTTGTTCCAACTCACGTAGTTGCTTTGCCGTCATTGAATGTGCCCTCGCCCCGATTGGTCTCTGCTAATGAAGACATATGAGAGAAGAATCTATCCAACTGCCTACCGGTCGGGTGGTGCGTCCGCCTCACTTCTCTCCATGCAGCGCCGTAGAGATCGACGTGCGCGAAGTAATGCGCCTTTCACCGCAGAGGGCGACTTACCCAGTCGCCCGGAGATCATCTGGATGCTTAAGCCATCGTTGTACCGTAGCGACACAACGCTACGATGTGATCCTTGTAGCTTCTTCACGCACTCCCGCAGAGTTTGCATCGTCGCCTCGAAGTTGTCAGATTCCGACGCAGCGATCTTGCGGTCGCTGAGCTGCGAAACTAGTTCTTCACCGAAAACATGTCGGTCCCGCCCGCGATCACGCAGGTATGCCCTCACCTCCCAATAGGCGAAACGCGTTGCCCACGCTTCGAAGCTCGTACCGAATTCGAAATCCGACTGTTTCTTCCAGAGCCCCAGATTTGTCTCTTGGAGAAGGTTGCTCGCGATGTGTGGGTCGCCTACAAGCGACGTGATGTATCTCAACAGCGGGAGCTGAGCTTTGGTCAGCAGTTGGACAAACTCCCCGTCCTCTCGCGAGCGTGAATCGTGCGTCACACCATCGCTCTCGTCGCTCGTTGAAATGCCCCTTGGCTGCTTTTGCATGTAGTTAGTCTCCACCGGACCAGCACGGGCCAGCGACCCCAGTCCGGCCACGAAGACCTACTGAACTGAGGGCGCAACCACGCCACACCTTGTGTATACACCGCGACGCCCACTTTGGTCGCGCTTTTTTCCCGCGGCTCGGAAGGCCGCCCAGCCAATGTAAAGAGCGTGTTAAGAAGCGCAACCTACGTCTCCGAGTTGGTGTGACATAGTGAGCGGCTAAGAAACAACATAGGCACAACGGCGAATAAGATGCACAGCGACCCCATCGCTCGACCAGGCACGGAACATCAAGAGCCCCTGGGCGTCGTCCGATTTCGCGAGGTTTCCTCCAAGGCATCTGCTTTTACGCTGGTGGAACTGCTGGTGGTCATAGCCATCATCGGTATTCTGATCGCCTTGCTGCTGCCTGCGGTCCAATCCGCACGTGAAGCTGCGAGGCGCACCCAGTGTTCCTCGCGGCTCAAGAACCTGACCCTTGGCATGCTTAATCACGAGAGCGCCTTTGGTCAGTGGCCCGCATCGGGCTGGCCTGGCGAATGGAACTCCGATCCCGACCGCGGGAGCGGGGCCAATCAACCAGGTTCGTGGCTATTCGTGACACTACCGTTTATTGAGCACCAGTCGTTGCACGACTTGGGCCAGGGAGCGACCGGCGCGGCGCGGATCGAACAATTGCAGCTGCGTGACGCGACGCCCGTGCCAATTGTCAACTGCCCTTCTCGGCGTGATGGAGGCCCATACCCATATCCGCACGGTGGCCAGGCACTAACTGGCAACGGCGAGGGAGGAACCCTGCGATACACCTACACTAGTGCCGCGCGCAGCGACTACGCAGTTAGCGTTGGTGACGATGTCGACTACGACCGCACTGGCAGCAGTCGGTGTCGAAAGATATCGCCTCAAAACTACGTTCGCGAGACGTTCCCCGTCGGATTTCCACCGAGCTTGCAGGAGTTCTCGGGCGTATCGTTCTGTGGAACCGCTATTAAGTCGCGTGCAGTAACTGATGGTCTTACGAATACGATTGCCCTGGGTGAGAAATGGATGCCTGCTGAGGATTATGAATCTGGGCTCTACAAGGGAGACGATTGGTCCCAGTACGTTGGTTTTCAGGATGACATGGCGCGTTCCACGTACTATGTCGGAGTTTCTCCTACGGGCGTCCCTCGGAAGGCGACCCACTTGCCTCGCTCATCGAGTGAGACGATGGAAGAGGTAGTTACAGACGTCGGACAGTACGTTGCTCGAGAGATATTCGGCAGCAGTCATCCTGGTGTATGCCTGTTCTCGATGTGCGATGGCTCGGTATCAGGCGTCGAATTCGATGTCGCCCCAGAAGTCTTCCGTCAGATGGGGGCTCGCAATGATGAAGGCGCGATAAAGATCGCACCGCGATAGATGAGCAACACGATCTGTAGACCACATGCTGCGAGTTTTGGGTTGACCAATGTAGGCGGCGCGTGCGGTAAGTATTCATAGTCACATAGAGAATTCCTCTGGGGAGTACCTTCGATGAAGCACCGAACAGTTTTCTTGGCAGCAGCCCTCTTTATGCCTGGCATCAGCCACGCCACCATTGTCGGGTTCGGCCAACTAGGCGGAAGCAACTCGCCAGTGCCCAAAACACTAGCTTCGCGGGCAACAACTGACGGTAACGGGTTCGTGGTGAGCAATGGCACAACACCCAACATCACGCTAACTTGGGACATTGATGGCGAGAATAACAACGGCAATCCCAACAGCAACGGCTGGGATATTCATACCTCCGATTTCTTCACGGAAGTCGAAAACCAGACAATAGGGGGTGGTGATTGGGACAACGAAGGTCCCGACGAGCGCGTGGGTCAACTCGACTTCGACTATCACTCAATTGGCTTCTCTGCTGATCCAGGTGCTGCCCTCGTACTGAACTCATTCGACTTCGGCAACACCGAAGAAACGATCGACTCCAGTAACTGGGATCTATCGCTCATAGACTCTTCAGACACCGTAGTCTGGAGCCAGCAAGTAACTCTTACCAATCCTGACAGTGACGTGCTTACCGTCACGCCCAATTTCACTGGCGAGCTTGGTGAAGACTACACACTTGTTTTCGATGGTTTGGGCGACCCAATTGACGGACGTCATGCGATCGACAATCTGAGCTTCAATCAGATTCCAGACCTCTCCAACGCGATCGGGGCGTTGGTAGTCAACCGTAGTGGTCCCGACGCGGGCACCGCTTACATTCGCGCAGATCAGGCGTTTTCGTTTAGCGAGTACGAAATCCACTCGCCTAGTGCCGCTCTGAACCCCGATGGTTGGGATTCAATCACAAGCACCAACGGCGACCCTAACGACATTTGGACGGTTGTAGCCGAAACCGCTACGTCGCTCAGCGAGCAAGATGGTATCGGGGGAGCTGATGATGGAGTGTCCTTGAGTGCAAGCGATCAGTACAACTTGGGGCAGGCATTCAGCATACTGCCGGCTTTCCAATTGGACGGCACTACTCCGACAAACTGGGAAGACGCGGGGATTTTGGTCTTCGACCAGAGTGAAACGCTCTTGGCCATTGGGACTGAGTACACGGGCGATCCGGTTCCATGGGGCGATTACAACGGCGATTTGTCCGTGGATATCCAAGACTGGCCACTGTTCCGCGCTGGCTTGGGGCAAGATTACACAGGATTGACTGCTGCTCAGGCGTACCTGGGTGGCGACCTGGATGGTGACTTTGACAGCGATATCCACGACTATAATGTGTTTGTCGAACTCGCCGGCGGCACTACTGCCCTCTTTGGAACGAACAGGGTTCCCGAGCCGTCCTCAGTGACGCTGATCGCGCTGGTCGCTCTTGCCGTTTGCACGACCCGGCATCTCCGCGGCACCGTTGCCAAGCTGATTGCTGTTGCCGTAGTTGCCGCCGGTTCGTCGACGCAGGCTCAGACCCTGCAGAACTTCAGCGTAGTCGGTTCAACACCTATCACGACGATCCCTGCTGGACAACAGAATGAGGGGGAAAACGCCAGTCCCGATCGGTTATTCGACGACACGATTCTGGACGAACCTGGCCGCGTCGAACTCGATCTGTTTTCTACTAACTACACCGACCCCGACCTGTTTCCCGGTGGCTTCCTCGGTCAGTACGCCATCGGCGGCGAAATGCCAGGCGTTTCCGATGCCGCGGTAGTGTTCATGGACTATGGGACATCGGTTTCCGCTAACTGGTTTGCGTACGCTCAGCGGACGGGTGGTAACCCGGCAGCCGACAAGGTAGGTAGATTCGAGTTCTGGTTCAGCAATAGCGATTTTGGTGGCGTCGCTCCCACTAGCGCCCCGGACGCAGTGGTTGAGCTCCTTCCAGGGGACAATCGGATCGACGATAGCGTCATTCGTCCCTACACGCTTGGGGGTGAATTCTCCGGTCAGTATGTGGCAATGCGAATCACCGAAGCCGATGCTTCCGGAGCCCTAACCAGTACAAGCCGTATTGGCGGCCATGAGTTCCGGCTGCTCGACGGACCGAGCGACGTGGTGCTCACCGTTGACCGCGCTACCGGCGAGTTGACGCTCGCCAATAACTTGGCCGGTGCGGAGAACGTATTCATGAATGGATACACAATTGAGAGTCCCGGTGGATCGCTAGTGTCGGGGAGTTTCAACGGTGTACGTGGCGACGCAATGTTCCCGCTAGGTACAGGGAGCGGTAACGGTTGGGAACTGGCAGAGGGCAACAACTCCAATCGTCTTGTCGAAACCTTCTTCAATGGCCAAACCACGCTTACCAGCGGTACTAGTCCCATCAGCCTTGGTAGCGCCTACAACAGTGTTTCCGGCATTGAAGACCTGACCTTCCTGTGGACCAATTCACAAGGCGAAGTTTACAACGCGCGCGTCGACTACATTGGCGTCGCTCCTGGCGTGGCCGGCGACTACAACGGCGATGGATCCGTTAACCTAGCGGACTACACGGTGTGGCGCGACAACTTAGACGCCGACACTACCTTGCCAAATGACTCCACCCCCGGCAGCGTAACCAACGCAGACTATACGGTATGGAAGAACAATTTTGGCGCGAGCGCGCTGTTGCTCGGTGGTTTGAATACAGCGAACGTGCCCGAGCCGAATGCCGCCCTATTACTGTGTAGCACCGCTGCTGTGGCGACCCTCCTGCGGCGCTGGTCAGCGTGCAGATGGCTCGCGCGGCGCGGCACACCGCTTGGCCGCGAAGTTGGTATCAGTCCGTCGGATCAGATGCTCGTAGAGCAATCGAAGCGCTCTTGATTGCCGGACACACTAAGGGAATTGCTCGGTGGACCAACTATCGAAAATAGGGCAGCGTCGATCTGCTTGGGCAGAGAGACGTCGGTAGTATGGCCCGCCGGTCAATTCTCCCTTCCACTCGTCATGGAGTTTGATAAGTGGACATCAGGAAGGCCCATCGCATGCGCCATCCGAAATGTGCGGTGGACAAGTCCTTTGGAGATTCTTGGTGGGCTCAACATTGGTCAACCATCGCATGAGTCATGCGTGAACTTAGTCCCGCGGCGGCTGAACCTTCAACAGATTCACTTTAGTTGTTTTGTTTGTTTCTCGTGTCACACACTAGGGAGAAAGATCCAATGACCCGACATTTTGTGATGATTGCAGCATGCCTTGCCATGCTTGCGGCTACCAGAGCCAGTCATGCCACGATCCTCGGTTTCGGCCAGCTTGGAGGCAGTAACACCACCGTACCCATTGACTATGGCTCGAACGCCACGGTGGATAGCAATGGCTTGGTCGTAAGTAACGGCGCAACTCCCAATATTACTTTGACTTGGGACATCGATGGGCAGGACGGTGGTGGAAGCGGCAATGGATGGGACATTCATACTTCGGATTTCTTTGCGGAAATCGAGAATCAAACCGTGGGTGGCGGAGATTGGGACAACGAAGGCCCCGATGAGCGCGTTGGCCAACTCGACTTTGATTATCATTCGATTGGTTTTGCCGCCGACCCAGGCTACGCCCTGGTGTTGAACTCTTTCGACTTTGGCAATACAGAAGAAACGAGCGACTCGAGCACCTGGGATCTATCGCTCACCGACTCTTCCGATAATGTGGTTTGGAGTCAGCAGGTTTCCCTCACCAATCCAGATAGCGACGTCATCACCGTCACACCGAACTTCACTGGCGCGCTCGGCGAAAGCTATACGCTGGTTTTGGACGGCGTGAGCGACCCACTCAATGGTCGTCACGCGATTGATAACTTGAGCTTTAATCAAGTGCCCGAGCCCGCTACCGTTGTGTTGAGTGGTCTCGGAATTCTAGTCGCTTGCTTGGTCGACTGGCGTCGACGCACGTCCGCCGTCTAACCACTTGCTCGAATTTGGCTCCGCCCGGTCGTCTGGCGTCGGACGACCGGGCACTTGCGAGACTTGGTCCCATTCTTTCACCCACGATTCCGCAATATGTATCTCCTCGGATTCTCGCATCGATTGAGACTTGTACATCGCTCTTGCCTCTTGCTGCTCCTTCAATTCTGGGTATGTAATGCAGCGGTTGCCGAGAAATCGTGGACTGTCCCGGCGACTCCGCTGGTGGCGTGCGACCCCTATTTCAGCATTTGGTCCAGCGGAGGAGGACTACATGACGTCGAGATGTCGAATTGGACCAGAAAACGCGCTCAGGTCGTCACTGATGGCGAAGCGTATCGTCTCATGGGCGCAGAGCCCCAAACCGTGCCGTCGTTGGGTCAAACTAGTTTGCGGATCGCTCCAACCCACATTTCAGGGGGCTGGGTCAAATGATTCAGAGTTTAGCTTAACTACTGGTACTGTTCGTGGGGGGCTGGTCAATTTATTCACCACGACGTGGACTCGTCTAAGGGTGCTAGGTCACGGTGCCACCATCAAACGGCTAACGTAGTTGTCAACGCGACCTAGCAATTGTATGCTTTCGACAGAGCCCAAATACCCCTTCCAGCAAGCGACTTTCTTGATTCAATTGGGCTGTCTCATAACCTCGGGGTTGCCGCAGGGACCTCAGCTTTGGCACCTACTTGGGCTGCCAGCCCTCTTGTAGAGCAGAGCGTGGCCATAGCTTACTAGGGCTTCGCGACTCATCGAGTAGTCGCTTCATCTCAAGTGCCAACCCAGGGCTTGGCGAGCGGATCTCTACTTTCTCGTCGGGGCTCTCATCAAGATCGAAGAGTTTGATTGATCCATTGATGCCGTAGCGGATCGCTTTCACATTCTCCGACACATGGAGCACTGCCTGTCTAGAGCCTCGCATATCGTCACCGACCATGCGGATGAACTCCCAGTACAAGAATTTGTGCCGTTCTTGCTTCTCTGGCTCATCACGTAAGGTTGGCACAAATGAAACACCGTCGATATCAGCAGGTGGATCGACGCCAGCAAGCTCGCAAAAAGTTGGCATAATGTCCTGAAAACCCGATACGTGATCGGTACTCCCTGGCTCGATTGAGCCGGGCCACCACGCGATCATTGGCACCCGCACGCCTCCTTCCAATACATCTCGTTTGATACCCCGCAAGGGGCCTCCGCTCTTGAAGAACTTCGTCATCTTGCTCACACCCTTCCCATAGCTCGACTGAGGGCCATTGTCGCTTGAGAAGACGACCAAGGTGTTCTTGGCTATACCTTGCTCTTTGAGTAAGTCCAACATACGGCCAATGTCCCGGTCCATGCGAGTTATCATCGCCGCGTACTTCTTGTGAGAATCCGGCCAGTTTCTGTCTGCGTAGGATCCCAGATCAGGTGGGTTCAATGGAATGTGTGGGATTGTGAAAGGGACGTATAAGAAGAACGGTCGGCCATGCTCGGCACGCAAATACTCAAGAATCAATCTTGCGAATACGTCGTGACTGTATTGCCCGTTAGGTAGTTCAACGTAACCGTCATCTTGGCAAAGGCGACGTGGGTAGTAGTTGTGGGCGGCCGCGTGTGTGTCGTACCCGACGAATCGATCAAACCCTTGACTCGTTGGATAACCCGACCGCCCCCGTGGGCCTAGCCCCCACTTGCCAAAGCAGGCGGTCTCATAGCCAGCTTCTTTGAGTTTCTCGGCAACAGTTACATCTTGGGCGCGCAAGTTCTCCTTTCTCCAATCACCACCTGGGTTACCCTTGATGAACCCGATTGCTTGACTCATCCCGGTCATAAGAGTTGCGCGCGATGGCCCACAAACGGGCCCCCCCGCGTAATGGCGAGTGAAGAGCAGCCCTTCAGCAGCCATCCTGTCTAAGCTAGGCGTCAGAATATGCTTCTGCCCCATGCAGCCCAGATCTCCATACCCCAAATCATCAGCAAGAACGTATATGATGTTTGGCGGACCCGCTCCCAGTAGGGGGTCAATGGCACTCACCAATCCAACGATGAGCAGAGCGCGACCTATCCAGCGTAACGCACAGTGCAACAAAGAAATGCTCATACAAAGGTCGCGGAAGAGAAAGGCTGGAACATCAAGTATGCAATCGCTGCTAGACTGAATGCTCATCCATTGGGTTGTCAGACTTAGTCGCATAAGACCAGTACCCACTAGCGCAATCGGTTAGGCGCTTCGTAGAGCCACTTCGTCGAGTCACTTGCTACGTCGGGGTTTGGCTCAGGCAGTTTGGCCGATGTCGTATCAAGCCAATCTTGAAGCTTAGCGAATAGTTCATCGCGTTTGCCAGGATGCTGGTCGATCAGGTTGGTATTTTCACTGGGGTCATTGGTCAAGTTGTACAACTCGGTTCGCGAGCCGACGAGCAGTTTTCCGGCGGGCTTTCGATTCCGCGGTGTAAAACCGGACGTATCAAATGTGTCGCCGTAGTAATGAATCAGCTTCCAATCGCCACTTCGTATGACCGAGCAAGGGGTGCGGGCGTACATGGGAACATAGTGTGGCATGTGCCAATAAAGTGTGTCACGTGGCAAAGATCCGCCTGACATCGCTGAAACAAGTGATACGCCATCTATCACGTGATCAACTGGCAGGGACGCTCCAGCTATCGACGCGAACGTGGGATACAAATCGATGATGTGCGCAAGTGAAGAGCACGGTTGGCCAGGTGAGATGACTCCTGGAAGCCTCATCAGCAGTGGCACACGCACCCCCCCTTCGTAGGGCATTCCCTTCCCGCCCCTGAGTGGAGTCGAAGAAGCCACACGATCAAGCGTCCCATTATCTCCCATAAGCAGCACCAGGGTATCGTCAGCGATGCCTAACGATTCGAGCGTCTCCAGCATTCGCCCAACGTTGTTGTCAAGATGCTCCAGCATCGCAAGATAATCGGCTGTTGGGCGTTGCTCGAAGTCACCCCAGCGTGTCGTCGATCTGGGGTACCCTCGCTTGAGATGCTTGTTAACCAAGCTACTTGGAGCATTGAGGGGGGTATGGGTTGTCTTGTGCGAGGCAAAGAAAAACCATACCTTGTCTCGATTCTCCTTCATGAAGGATATCGCATCGTCCGTTATCCCCGTGACACAGTGAGCACTTTTGGCTTCTTGCTGCATCCGCCCCGCGTAGTCGAAGCCATATTCGCTGAAGTCAAAAGTTTGCCGTCCGTTTTGACTGGTATCATATGGCCCAGCAACATGCCACTTTCCAGACAGCCCCGTCACGTAGCCTGCTTTCTTGAGCACGTCTGCAATCGTTGGAACCTCAGGCGGGATAGACTTCAAAGCTGTTGGAGTCAGCATCGGCGCGTGCGGCCAAGAACGGCTATTGATCACTTTCGTCATGCCGCTCCTAGGACCGTACTGCCCAGTCAAAAAAGCCGCGCGAGATGGGGAGCACTGCGAACATGCATAAGCCTTGGTGAACCGCATCCCATCCTCTGACAGAGAGTCCATATGCGGCGTGCCAACATCTTGATTCCCGTAGCAAGACAATGCTCCGGGGCCCATGTCATCGACAAAGATAAAAAGAATGTTGGTTCGCTGTGCAGCTACTGCAGGAACTGGCAGGCAAGGTACGCAGTTCCATAGAAACAGTAGGGCAATCCAAAACTTTGTTGCGCTGCAAGGCATGGCGATTCCTGGAGTAGTAAATGTGCACAGTCTCTCGCTGCAAAGGCGGCCTCGTCGCCCAGCCAACCCACAAGACAAGCTCAGAGAGGCTCATAACGCATGAAGAGGAAACCAGGCGCGTCCGGAATTTCCAATTCGATCTCACAGCCTGACTTAACTGGTATCTGGACAACCTTGCTCGTCAGCAAGTTGGTAACACGCAAGCTTGGCGCATCAATAAAGTGCAAGCTCAACGCACGAGACTTCGACTTATTCAATCTTTCTCGGAAGATCGTGAAGTACCCGCAGCCGTCGTCTGGATTGTAATTCTGGAAGCCGGTCCAATTCATGTTGTTGGGCGCGTCTCCCACCGGGAATACGTAGCCCTTAAACATCTCATGGCGATGCTGCTTGTAGGTCGCAAGGATTGTGCGGATGCGCTGGCGAGCGGAAGGCTTGTAGTAGCGAGTCTCCTGGAAAAAAACGGGGCTAGACATCAGCGCGATGCCAACTGCGTAGTCGTGGCTGTGCAGTGCAGCATCGGTTGGGGCGTCTTGCAGCACATTCTCAACGTTTTGTATTGGCACTTGAAACTTGTTCAAGTTTACATACTTCGAGAGATTCCAGGCGTCATTCAAGACCTTGTGCGGGACATAGAGAACGTCGTTCCGTTCTGTACGTGTTTTACGATTTGCAAGGTAAACATTTCCATATTCTCGTCCACTGAAGTAGCCCATTCTCGTTGCGGTCTCTGTGACATCCCAATTCACGCGAGCGGTGTAATCAGAGTGTTTTATTAGTTCTCGGGCTTTGCCTACGAGGCCGTCGTACCGCTTCTTGCTACTGAGATCAGCAAAGTCAAGCTTGAAGTACTTAAAATCCGCTTGGTCATAGTTGTCCTGGAGTGACCCTAATGGCGCAGTCCAGGCGGCCCACAGCCCCAGCGTTACTCCTAACTGCTTTGCTTTATCACGCGTCCGTGACCAACCTTCGGGATAGACGGGATAATCACCGAATGCTCTTACCGCGCCGCCCCCACGCTGAACCTGGGCCGCCGATACCGCGGGCGTCCATTTTGGAGTCTGCCATCCGTCATCAATTTGCAAGACGTCAATTCCCAAGTCAGCAACGGACTCCAGTTCTTCGAGCACGTTTTCTTCACGAGCCGCATGCAGACAAGGCGGCCGCCTGTCCTCACTGCCCCAGGTGTTTGCCATGAGATAGATGTCTCGCTCGGGATCGATCGGATAGCGGAGCCGATCGAACTGCTTGAGCGCTAAGTTTCCGTTGATCGGGCCCGCCTCGTAGAGGATAAGCCAGGTAGCCCAACAGTCTAGATAGTCATCTTGATTGATGTCCGCAGCCTTCAAGCCGGTTCCAGTGACCGCCACCTGACTGTCATCAAGCAAGAATGCTCCTGTTTCAACTTCTCGACGCTTTCTAATAGCGATATGTTTGTTTGACTCCTTAACAAGGATAACGCCGTAACGATTGCCTTGGAGGATTACGCCGTTTGCCCAATCAACTAGCGCATCACTCTCTGTAATCGTTTGCTCCTCGAGGATGCATGTGTTCGAGTTAGTTCTTATTCCCTGCATCAGGCCGAAGGCACAATATTCTTGCCGACCGATTGTTAGATCCACCGACTCAACGATTTGAGGGGTTAGGTCCACCAGAGCGTGGTCGTAGCCGGGCATGGCCTGTATCTGGAGTTGTGTACGAAGGCCCTGGGCGCCCGGATAAACCCAAACGACGTACCGCAACTTGATTCGCGCTGTGGGGTATACAAACTCTGCCGCGACTCTAAGGTGCTCGCTCGTAAAGCGTTCATCGTCGTCACGATAGGCTTGCAGAGAGGTGAGCTCTCCCGGCCCAATGTCGCCAAGATCCCAGTCGCATCCTGAAGCAGGCGGCTGACGTACTTTCATGAAGTCAGAATGATTGCGCTGCAACCCAACCGTTATCAGGCCGTGTGGCGTTACATCCCAGACACGACGAACGATGCCGGTATCTACCGTGAGCGTTTCACCGTCGAAGACCATAGACGCCTGATGAAAAGATGCCTTTTCGTGAAAGGCCGAGGGTGTCGCGGTCGCTGCAATGCCCTCCGCACAAGTCACCAAGCCAATGGCTGAACCGCAGCAAACAAATAGCCATGCATCCACTAGAGAAGTTTGGAAAAAGACGCTCGGGTGTCTTCTCGTTTGGTTTTTCATATTGATTAAGATAGCGCTAAGCAACCCTACAGGCGTGGAAAATCCGCCTGCCTAGGCAGCAAGGATGCGTGGAGCCTTGTAGTGGTGTTTACTGAAAGGCGAAACAAGAACTAGCCGGCAGGCTGCTTCATTAACGTATGGCTACTGCGATGAGGTGTGCACAGAGATGCCGTACTTGGCGCCGAGTTCTTGATTGAGCTCGTTGATCTTACTTCGCTCCAGCCCCTCGTCGAAGATCATGATTTCAGCTATATCTCCACAGAAGTGATGGGCAAACCCGCCGTGCCGGCCGACAACTTTTCTTGAGGTAACCGCAATAGCGGACGGGGCTGTATTAACACCCACTGACCGATTATTCATCCACAGTTCAGCATGATTGGCTACATGGTCGTAGAGGTAGGTAAGCACAAAGGGTTCGTCGGGCTCTGGAGAGCGCACAGGATCTGGACGGATCGCTCCCACCTTGACCCGTCTGTCAGACAGAATCCCCACGTAAGCGAACGGCAGAATGCGAACCCGTTGCTGCTGATTGACCTTTGCAACAATTTGAAGAATGTTCGGATGTTGCTCTTCCCAGGTGGCAAGCTGAGGCGGTCCGTTATAGTTCAGAATTTGTGCGAGTCGATGCGATCGGCTATCGACAGTGGCGACCATTGCGATCGTTTGGCTATCGCCAGACGCCATAGGCGTAGTAATTAGACAGTCGTTCTGACCATCGAAGCGGACGGCTGGCCATTCGCCAATTGCATTTCGGATAACTCGGGGGCGAGCACCTGGATCGGCTTGCAGGGCATCTTCAGCAACTCGGTTACATGACGATAATGTATCCCTCCAAACATTCACTCGTTGCTCTTCGTCCAAAACCCAGTGACCGTTGCTGAGCCAAAGCAGCAGTCGGCCTTCCACTGGAGGCGTGAAATCGATCAAAGGATCCTTGCGGTTCTTGAGCCATCTAACAAACGCCGCTTCATCGGCTTCAAAACGCTCGGCGGCATCCGTCCCAGGCCGGAAGTGAATGGCGTTGTCCGTTGTGACAAACAGAGGGCTCCCCACCGTTTGGCCCTGCTCGTTGCGTGCGTGGGCGACGACCTCACCAGAAAAGACATGCACCTGCGTACTACCCGACGAATCGACATTCACGCCGAACTCTGTTCCGAGATCGATCACTTCCGATGTAGGCGTAGTTACGGAAAACCCTGATGCAAGCCGGGGTACAACGGCAGAAACACGCCCCTCATGGAGCTTGATGGCGTTTTCTTCGAGAATCAACTGGCACGGCCCCTGCATAACAAGGACAGCGCCTGTTTCAAATGTCAGCTGGGCGACACCTGACAACAATTTCAGCGCCGAGCCGGTAACAAAGTGGCGGCCACTCGTAAGCGCCTCCCCCTCCCCTTCCCAATGACAAGCTTCCGAATTCCCTAACGTAGCGACAATTGCAACTGGAGCAGTAGCTTCTCGAGACGCTAGAACTACTTGGGGCTGTGGTCCTACCACCAACAGAAACTTGGCGGCAGTTACAACGATCAGCAAGCCTGCGGCGACGGCTAGCAGTGGAAGGCTCCTCTGCCAGAAAGACCGTTCTGGCGGAATCAGGGAAGCCGTGCCCGGCGCCGACTTAGCTCCGCGAGCTCTAAGCAGGCCTTCGACATGACACGCGAGAAGGTATTGCTGCCTTGCGTCAGCATCTTCACGCAGGACCGCCTCAAGCTTCTGCACTTCGTCACCCGAGGGAGTGCGAAGCAAGCTTGCATCGACGAGCAGATTAATATCTAAGTGACTGCGCGGAATCAATTCAACCGACCCTTCACAAGTTCATGCATTACCGTTGTAAACCTTGACTCAAAAATGCAAGTGAGTCACCGCCTTTCACTAAGCTTGTAGAGGTGGCGAGTAGGCCATCGTTTCGAAGGCTCATCTCGACTTGCCACCAGCAGGACGTCCTGCCGTCAAAAGCCCTTCACCCCAATCGTTCACCTGCTGGTCCTCGCAAGTCGCGTCTGAATACAAGTACGCAGCTGTTTATGAACCCTGGACAACGCGACATAGCAAGTGTTCAACGACTTTCCTAATGCGTTGGCGAGCGACTCGCCCGACAAACCTTCCGAGTAACGCAGCCGAACTAACTCTTGATTTCTTGCACTCAACTTCTTTATGCAGTGTTCAAGAGCCTGGCTTACAAGGCTAGAGCGGTCACTTGCCAAGTAGTCCTTCCACTCGCTGTCCAAGACGTCGATCATCTCGCTACCAAAGATTGGCTTCCGCTTACTGCGTGCTTCAACGGCTTTGAGCGCCTCGTAACGCGCGATCTTGAGGATCCACCAGAGAATACCGTCCTGACTCTTCAGCTGGTCTGATTTGCGCAACGCCACTATTGCCGCGTTCTGGTAGACATCCTCGGCTAAGTCCCAGTCGGTAACGATGCTCTGGGCATAGGCCATAATCGTTGGTCGCTCTCGGATGAGCGTCTGGGTCAATTGCTGGTCTACGTTCATATATTGCTGGTCTACGCTCATATTCAGTAGTGTGCACTCGCGGTACCTGCAGGTAACACCACAAGAAACCCTGGATACCACGCTTCGCTGTACATCGAATCCTGGTCGTCTTGCCTCTTTTTTTGGGCCAACGCCATAATGCAGCCACAGCATGCTTGGCGGCACCTCGAGCGAGTGGCGCCGTGACCGCACCCGCAATTCGACGATCAACACCGAGAGTGACGGCTATCGACAGATGCGGTCCGAAGTCTGGCCCGAACGCCTCAATAGTGAGCTGACCAACGAAATTGAGGATTTTCTCGGTTTAGTTTGTACAGCAAAAGGCACCGTGGAGGGTTCTCGTCTAGAGGACCAGTCGGCTCCTACCAATGCCGTACCGCCTCCACTTGTCGGGCAGCAATGCTCCTAAGTTTCTGTTCTTGTACCACTCTACCCGGTTTTGAGTGCGCATCGCCTTCAACCGAAGAGGAATTTTGGGAAAACTATGGCTCGTCGACAGTATGTCATCTTGGTGACTACCGGGACACAGGAGTCGTGGCCAAGTTGCTGTAGAGAATCGGGGCAGGGTCGTGCTGCGATTTTCAGCCGCATGGCTCCGTTTCATGAACGATGGGGCACCAGGATCCATCCGAACCACTCCAAGCAAGGAATCTCGTATTCATGAGTGCATCACTTCGTTGTCGTCTTGCAATCCCAGTAGTCGCAACAACGATCGCCACCTTCGCGACTATTGCAACGGGGGCTGAGTTGCTGCGACTCGATTTTGAGAACGGTCTGGATCTCACGGAAGAAACCAGCGGCTCTGGATTGAATGGGGTGATCACAAGCGCCTCTGGCTTCGGGAATATCACGCAATCCACAGATGTGCCCAGCGTGTCTGCCGGGCTTGGTTCGGCAAACTTCACGCAATTCGACAGCGGAACAGGCGAGTTCATCGAGTTCCTAGGAGCCGAGTTCCCCGATCAGGCCGTAGGCGATGACTTCTCCTTGTCACTTTGGGTCAAGCCGAGCGCGGCGTTCACAAACGATGGGCAGGGCTCGCGGGGCATTGTTTCGTCGCTGACACCTGTCGGTGGTGGGATCGGCGATTGGCAGATCGACAATGGGGCAACCGTTGATGGTGGCCTCGGCGACGGATCGACAACCTTCACCCGTTTCACGCCCCCCGGCGTTGAAGTTATTCCAGGCGCCAACGTGCCCGCCGACCAATGGACACAGCTGTCGATTTCTTTCTTTGGGGCAACCAACACGGCCGTAATTTTCACGCGCGACGAGCTATCGCAGCTGACCATCTCGTCGACAGGCACAGCGGGGAGTGGGTTTGCAATCGAAGATCTACGGATTGGCGCCAACCGTGGGACGGGCGGGACGTTTCGGCTCTACGACGGACTAGTGGACGAAGTCGTCGTAACGGACACGGCTGTTATCCACGATGGCTCGGGCGGCCAGTTTGAATTGGCCGACCTCGATTTCAGTGGTGGCACCATTGACGCCGCTGATTGGTTGGCGTTCCGGTCCGGACAAGGTGTGGACCTTTCTTCAGAAACCATGATGGGAGCCTACGCCAAAGGCGACTTAGACTTCGATGGCGATAACGACTTGGCGGATTTCTTACACTTCCAAACGATCTTCAACGCCGCCAATGGCTCGGGAGCGCTCGCAACGTTGCTTGCGGTTCCTGAGCCCAGCTCGAGCATGCTGGCGGTGCTCAGCTTAGTTGGATTCGCTGGCGTTTACCGTAGAAGGCGTATCGCGAATTCGCGTGTCGATCTCGCCCAGCAAGATTTTCTTCCCCGCTCCACTTATCGCAAAAGCGCTATGAACACGAATACAAGGTTATCTGTGGTATCGGCCGCTGGACTCATCGCGACATGTGTTTTTCTCTCCCCAACTCAAGTAGATGCTCAGATTACGTCGGCGACGGTCGATTTTGATATGAGCACCGACCAGGATGATTTCTTGATCACCGACGGCTTAGGCGTCGCTTTGGGAGACCCCGACTTTGATCCGATCATTGGACATAACGCTACTGGTGGCGTCGGAGGGTCGGGGGCGTTGACCTACGATGGCGGTGCTGGGTCGAGCGCCGACGACCGTGACGGACTCTTCATCTATGCCCCAAACGGCGGAACCGCGTCTGATAGGGTCACGGCTGATATCATTACCCTCCAATACGAATTCCTCGCAGACGATGTCACTTCGGCGGCAACGCCGCGGCTAGGGATCGTCAACCCTCTTGGTGAGGTTGGTGTTGGCGGGAGCCCCCCTCCCGTCGACAGCCTCTCCATCCTTTTGCGCACGGGAAATTCAAAGCGACTTTCGATCCGCAATTCTGATTCGACAACCGGCGCCAATCTTGTTGCTGACACTCCAGGTACGGATGCATTTGACCTTACCACTGGCAACTGGTACCGCATGACCATGGAAATCACACGAACCGCCTTGCCGGATCAGTTCGATATCGTGGGCAGTGTGTTTGACCTGGGCGCCACCGGCACCGACACGCCAGCGCTGCTACGGACTGAGTCCGCAGCTGGCGTTGTGAACTCGGGATTGTACGCAAGCGGCGGCTTTGCCGGCTTCACCGTTGGAGATAGTGATGCTGATTCAACACTAGGCAACGTTGTCGAAGCGATCGACAACTTCTCTATCACAACCTCGAATGCGCCAGTTCCCGAACCGCTCACACTCATCGTGTCGACCGATTCTGGGGAAATCCGGTTGGCGAACAACAACGCGGCGCTCTCGATAGACATCGACTACTTGCGTATCACCAGCTCCGACGTTGAACTTGACGGCGGCTCGCTAACAAGCGGGGCATATACCGGGTTGGCTGGCGCCGCCGGCTTCCCCGCCGGCAACAACGATGGCCTTGGATGGGAAGCCGCCGATAACAACGACGACACCGAGATCATCGAATCGTTCTTGACCGGCTCGTCGGTAATAACCAACGCTGCTGGGGAAATTTCGCTCGGTAACGCGTTTGTTCCTGGTTCGACTCAGGATCTGGCCTTCGTGTACCACATCGCGGGCCAAGGCGCTATCGAGACAACTGGCCTTGTGACGTACGTCTCTGCACCGGGTCTGCCCGGCGACTTCAATGCTGACGGGATGGTTAGCGTCGCAGATTACACCGTATGGCGGGATAACCTTGGGTCCTCGAACCCGTTGAGCGGCAACGGCGATGAATCAGGCGATAGCGCCGGAGTCGTGGACGCGGCTGACTACGGTGTTTGGAAGAACAACTACGGCGCCTCCGGCGCAAGCGTTGCAGCCTTATCGGTACCAGAACCGCCAGGAACTCTAGCGGCCTTGTCTGTGACATGCCTAATCATACGCAGACAACGCCATCGTCCTCAGCCGTGAATTCCGCATGGAAGAAAGAATGAGTCGAACTAAAGATCGCCGACGTTGTCGCGCCGGATTTACGCTTGTTGAACTGCTGGTCGTTATCGCAATCATCGGGATCTTGGTTGCGCTGTTGCTGCCGGCCGTTCAGGCCGCACGCGAAGCGGCTAGGCGATCCCACTGCTTGAACAATTTGCGGCAGTTCGGCATCGCACTGCACTCCTACGAGGGCGCGAACAAGCGCCTTCCCCCCGGCAACCTGGGATACGACCCCAAGACGAGCAGTTTGTCTACGGTTCGCGGCAATAGCAACGAGGTCAACACTGCTTTCCCGCCATTCGTGCTCCCCTACATGGAGGAAGGCGCGCTCTTTGACGCATACGACTTCACCCGGTCGACAAGGGATCAGTACAACGACCTCAACAGCCCCGTGGGGAAGCTGCTTCCCACATATCAATGTCCAAGTGATGAGCCGAAGACCGCAAAGCCGTGTAACTCAGGCCAGCCGGGAGAAGACTGGAAGGGCAACTACGGCATCAACTGGGGAGCTTGGCGATACACCTGCCAGTATCCACGCCAGCCAGACATCGATGCTCCTCATCCGGATTGCCTTGTTGGGGCTCCGCTAGCGCCAGCTACCGTGCATATTGCCCCATTCCACATGAGCTTTGGGGCCAAGCTATCGCAGATTACCGACGGCACAAGCAACACCCTCGCAATGATGGAGATGGTTCAAACTCAAGGGGAATCAGATTGCGATCGTCGAGCACGTATTTGGTGTCGGAAGGCTGGGTGCAGTAACCTTACAACCTTTCTCACACCGAATAGCTCGGCGCCTGATGAGGGACACTGCCGGGAAGACCTGCCAGATGCCCCGTGCGTACGACTTGGCGGCAATGGCACGAAGACTAACTCAATCAGCTACAGCAGTTCCCGCAGCCGACATCCTGGTGGAGTGCATGCTCTGATGTGCGACGCCTCAACACACTTTGTGTCGGACGATGTTGAGCTTGTTGTGTGGCAAGCGATGAGCACGATGAATCGAGGAGAGACTTTTGACTCTCCGTTCTAACATAAGCGAATGCAACCCGAGTTGCTTTTTGTATTCTCCGTTCGTTTTGCTCACAGTCGTTCTCGGTTGCGGGGCAGTTAGCGGGTGCTCAAGTAGCTCGGGGCGCCAGGGGGTGTCCGGGACCGTGCACTATCAGGGTAAACCTTTGCCACAAGGCCATATTGTTTTTCGCCCAACCGGAAGGGGGCAAGCCGCTGGCGCAGTGATACAGGATGGAGAATTCCGTGTGCCAAGCACCCCTGGGCTTGTTCCAGGAATGTATCGCGTAGAGATCAAGGCGATGCGGGATGTTGGCGAGCCATACATCGACCCTGAGTCGGGCCTGGAGGAACGAAACCGCGAGCAGTACCTCCCAGACCAGTACAACACTCAATCAAAAATCACAATCGAAATCACGGAATCTGGCGAGAACTTCTTGCCACTAGATATACGAGAATGACCATCATCCAACATAAAGCTACCCTGACGAAGTCAGCATAAACGACACTCGACGGAGAGCAACATGCACGTGCGCTGTGCGGTCTTACAGCTAATCCTTGGAGCTGCTTTTTGCTGCGTCACAGCTGATTATGTCGTAGCAAAACCGAACATTGTATTCATCATGGCCGACGATCTCGGCTGGTCAGACACAAGCAACTCGCTCACAAATCTTGGGAATCCAAGTGATTTCTACGAAACCCCAGTGATTGACCGCCTGGCGAGCGAGGGGATGGCGTTCACCAACGCCTACACGAATGGCCCCAACTGCGCACCGACCCGATCCGCGATCTTGACTGGCCAGTACGCCCCGCGGCCCACAAACAACGTCTACCTGGTCAACAATCTCGATCGAGGAGGGAGCGGGACGCTGTTGGTGGGCCCATCGCAAGGCCTACCCACCGGGACCGATGCAATTCCGACCCATGCGTTCACGCTCGGCGAAATGCTGCAGTCGGCAAACTACACGACGTCACACTATGGCAAGTTTCACGTCACCGAAACCGGAACGAGCGGGGCGGCACTCATTACTTCGGACCATGGTTTCGACCAGAACTTTGGCGGAACGACGGCAGGCAACCCCGGAAGCTACCACAGCAACGGCACGAATTTTGCCGGCGAAATTGGCCCCGAGCTCGACCTCTTCGCCGGCAACTACACCCAGCAGTATGTCGACAACAACATAAAGCCTTATGCCGTAAACACCAGCGTCGCCCAAATCGACGCGCTCGTTGGTACGAACAAGCATGTTTCGGACGCCATGGCGGACGCGGCGATCCAGTTCATGGAACAAGAAAAGAGCGGCAGCTTCTATGTGCAGTTCCACCCCTACGCCGTCCATACACCAATCGGCAACAACCAGGCTCGTGACGACCTGCTCCACAAGTATCAGAACAAGCCCGACGGCGTGCAGGACAGCAACGCTTCGTTCGCGGCATTGATTGAAGGCATGGACCAGAGTGTTGCGCGGCTGATCAACTATCTGGAAACAACGCCTGACCCCAACAACCCAGGAAGCATGCTGGACGATAACACGATTGTTTTCTTCTTTTCTGACAACGGTGGAGCTTTGCCACAAAGCAACAACGGCCCTCTCAAGGGCCGTAAGGGAGAATTCGACGAAGGTGGCATCCGTGTTCCACTGATCGCATGGAGCGGCAACCCCAATCTCGTTGACGGCGGCACAGTGAATTCCACGCCGGTCGCGGGCATCGATTTCTACAAGACGTTTGCGGCGCTTTCCGAAGCGGGAGACCCGACCGGAGTAACGCTGGACGGCGAAGACATTTCCGGCATCCTGGCCGACAACAACGCCGTGCTGGGGCGTGATGGATTGTACTGGCATCTGCCAGGCTATCTGATTGGCAGTGGACGCGATCAACGACCGCAAACGGTGGTGCGATCGGGCAAGTGGAAGCTGATGTACAACTACGAAGACCAATCGTACGAACTCTACGACCTTGACGCCGATATCTCTGAATCCACCGACGTCACTGACGCGAACCCGACAGTTGTCGCCGATCTAGGCGATAAGATGCTCAACTGGCTCGATGAAGTCGACGCGCCGCTCGCCACCCTGCGTTCAGGGCAGCTAAGGATCAACGCCACCGGACCGATCTACTCCAACGGCGCCATCACGACTCCTGATGGTCCTCTGACAATCAACGCTGGCGAAGAGGTTCCCTACGTGCTTGGCGGCGCGCTAAGCCTTGCGGACCTCAATCGAGACGCCCAAATTAGCTTGGCCGATTGGCTGATGTTCCGCAGTGGGCAAAGCACGGACCTCACGGGGATGACGTCGCTTGAGGCCTTTCAGAAAGGTGACTTGGACGGCGATTTGGACAACGACCTGACCGACTTCGTCCTATTCAAGCAAGCCTACGAGTCGGCCACAGGGGGCGGGTCCTTCGAAACTCTCCTGTCCGTTCCTGAGCCCGCCGGCCTGAGCACGGTTTTAACCATTCTAGCTATCCGAGGTTCGTTTCCGTGGCCGCGATCGCCACCGTGGGCAGGCGTCGAAAGGTCCATGAGTACAGCACGTCCGTGATCGAGTTATTCCAACCCAACCTGAACAATGTCCTTTTTCACCTCAGTTTCCTCATCTTGAAAGAAGGGTCGATCTAATGAACCGCGTAACCTATTGCAGTATTTCTTTGCTGTCGTCAGTCGTTTTGCTAACGGCTGCGGTGGATTGTCGCGCCGCTCTGATCGCTGGCACAAGCGTAACGGAAGACTTCAACGCGAACGTTAACAACTGGGTTCTCGCGAAGGACGCAAGTGAAGTAGGGGCGGCTTTCGTCCAAAGTGCAACCGAAGGAACCGACACGCCTGCTTCGGGAGGCGCGGTGTTCTCAGGATTCAGCAACTCCAACGGCACGAACGATGGAAACGCCATCTACGCCCCCGGTGGAGCGCTGGCGAATGGCGTCATCAACCTTGATCCAGGCGACACGATCAACCTCTCAGTGTCCTATCAGGTTCTCGACCCGAACCAAGCATCAACGCCTCGGCTCGGCATTGTCGCCAATGATTCGTTCTTCGACTTGACGAACGCCGACAACCTGGTCAGCAGCAGCCGAAACACAATCGGCGCTTTGGTTCAGCAAGGGGCGACCAAACGTCTAACGCTCCGTAGCAACGAAGAGCCCGCTGGCGTTGTCAACAACCAGTTCTCGACCGAACCCAACATCAGCACCGCAGCCGACGAGTGGTACACCATCAACCTCTCGATCCAGAAGAGCTTTACCGCGGATGAGTTCGATGTGACCGCGTCACTCGACTTGCTGAATGCCGACGGCACGGCCGTGGTCACGGCGGATCTGCTCACGGCAAGCTTCACCTACAACAACGCGACGGTCTATGCCGAAGACGAATTCTACGCCGGCTTTCACTATTCAAGGGCAGGGAACGGCCAAGCTCACGCTGAAGAGTTCGACAACTTTAGCTTGTCCATCACAAGTGCACCAATCCCTGAACCAACATCCTTGATGCTGGTTGGCGTTCCTGGAATTGGCTTCGTATCCTGTATGCGGCGTCGCCGCAGCAGGTGCAGTTGAGCAAGGTCGGTTCTAACGCCGATTGCCGAGATTGGTCTGTATACATAATAGCATGTGCTCAAGACGCTTGCTGATTAATTGAGTGTCTGAAGGCGATCATCGCGACGGCGAGTTGGGCGTAGGCACGGGCTTGGTCATCGCGGTCTCAGCGGGTACCGACGGCGCGGTGTTGCTTCATCCGGCTACTCCAGCCGAGTTAAAATCTGACGCAGATTATCCGGAGTTCTTTTGCGGCTCATCTTCTTCGTAAGAGGCTCCCCTTGGCTTCTGCGCTCACGCGCCTATTCCACAAGTTTATCATCAAAAGAAACTCAACAAACAGCGAGAATTTTTCGTCAACAGAACTCAATTTGGGTGCTGGTTCAAATGATCCAGAGTTTAACTTAACAACTGGTAGCGTTCGTGGGCGCTGGTCAATGCGCGATTGGCACTATTGCTACTCACTCTCCGGAACGTCCCCGCCGATGTACTCGCCGATGCTTCCTTCTAGGCGTCGCCCCATGGTCGCCCCGAGGGTTTCGAGCGGGTGGCGGATTTTGTCTCGGATCGCTTCGGCTTCGTGCTGGATGCGTTCGACCTCGATAGTCACTTTTTCGACCTCGCCCTTCACTTGATTCACCACCAGAATGATGACCAGCAACGACAGCACCATCACCGTGGTGATGCCAACAACACACCATTTAATGACCTCAATCGAATAGGCAAGCTTGGAGATGCTCGCCTGCGTTTGTTCACGGCGGCGGCGAAGCCGTAGTTGGGCTCTTCGGCGTTGCTGGCGGTCGAGCGACTCTTGACGTTCAATAAGCAGACCTACGGCCTGCATCAGTTCCTCGGTGGTCATCGTTTTCTCTTGGTTTTTCATGGTCGACTTATTGCTGTGTGGAGGAGATGCGAGGGCCACGTGGAGACGCCACGGGAAGTCGTCAGTTTTGCTAAGCAGCATTCTCCAACCCCTCTACTGTACCAAGCGACCGGTTTGGCTCGGGTGACGAATCCACGCTTTTTTCGTGGGTCGGAGCATTGAAAATGGCACAACAGGTAGTTGGAAGTCCTTGTATCCGTTCGCATTGCGGCGAAATGCAATCCGTCGACGAGTTGGTGCTGCTCCCGCCATCGCTATCACTAATGCGGTGTGTGCTTGCGGATGCTGGCAGCCTGTGAAGAACTGATGGCCAGGAGGTTTAGTGAGACAGCGTCTAATTTGGCGGCTGCGGCAAGTGCGGTTCGCGCGGAGATGTCGATGCGCCGCGGATCGAAAATAGGCGGCGATTCAGTTGAAAACGATACTTGGCACCCGCATAATGCGGTTGGGTTGAATACAGTTTTTCCTCGTAGATAGGGGTAAAAAAACATGAGGGTATTTGCATTAATCGCTTTGTTGTCGGGGGCGCATTGGTTGACCGCAAGCGACGCCAATGCACAGTGTGCTTACGCGACCTACTACGCGCCAGTTTACCAGCCTGTGGTAGCGTACCGCCCGATGACCGCGTACTATGCGCCGGCCGTACCCGTGGCGGCGCCAACGGCCTACTACACAACGCGTTATCGACCTCTGCGCGGGGGCTACGTCACACGCGTGCGGTATGGTTACGCGCCTGCTTACTACTATGGTTGGTAGTAAGGGTTGATTGCAGGCCGGTTCATCTTGCTCGAGGGCGCGGCGCTCGCTGCAAACGATTGATTTGCAGTTGAAGATACCACGGCGCTGGTTCAGTCGGTGTGCTCGCTGGCGGTTGGCGGCGACGGGAGTTCCGTCAGCCATACTTGAGCAATTAGCGTGTCGATCACGGAGTATAGAAACGCCGTGGTTAGCCCGAGTATCAAGATTCCGTTGGTAGCTTCAAGGGCGCCTAGGAGTCGTCGTTCTTCGCTCATGACGATGTCGCCATACCCCAGCGAGGTGAAGTTCACGACGGAGTGATAAAACGCTGTGCGGAAAGTTGCGAACTCACCGCAACCCCAAAACAGGCCGGCCCAAACAGTTACCTGCACGAGTATCCCCCCCAGCATCGCAAGCATGGCAACGATAAGCAGTAGGGAACCGGTTAGCAACGTCGGCCTGATAGCCTTCTTCTTTTCCAAGTGGATGAAAAAACGCAGTACAATGCTGACGACCACGCACTGAATTGCAAGGCTAATCACCATTACCAGGCAGCCAACTACGAGATTGCTGAACAATTACGTGCTCTCTGGATTGATGATTGGATTCGGCGCCACCGTGGAAGCAGAGCCGTGCGCTACTCGTGAAGGTGCCCGATGGCCCAGCAGTGGGCTGGTACTGCGTCGCTGCTACCGGAGAGTTGGCCCGCGAGTAGTTCAAACGACGACGACGGAATTGCCTGTGGTGCTTCGTCGACGTTGAGTATCACATCGATCGACTGGGTGTCGTCGTGTCGTGATTTGGTGTGATAGACAAGCGTGGTGTTCGTGAGCGTGCGCACCTCGGTCTTCGCGTCGACTAACCAAGGTCGCTCGCGCCGCAAGGCGATCAACTCTCGGTACAGCGCATGCGTCACCCAACCTTCAGGCGACAGTTCGGCTGGCTGCGATGGGAACGCGGGGCGGACTGCGTCGTCGCCGCCGGCGCGATGCTCTTTTAGTCCTTTCATGCGCTGCTCGTCGCCGGCGTAGATCGAAGGCGCCCCGCCAACGGTCATAAGCACCGCCACGGCGTGCCCCAGGTGGCGCGGGTCGGCTAGTTGGCTGGCAATCCGCGTCACATCATGATTGCCAACAAACGTCATCGGCACCATTTGTTGGAGGAACCGCTCATGGCGCTCGAGCGCAGCAACAAGTTCAAAGAAGTTTCGATCGTTAAGCGAACTCCAAATGGCCTTCCACAGTTCGTATTGCGTCACCGCATCCAGCCCGCCTTCCGTCGCAATTTGAACGTAATCGCCGTGGATCACTTCGCCCACGAAGTACGCGTTAGGGTGCTGGGCTCGGACGCTAGGGAGAACATTTCGCCAGAATGCTGGCGCAACGGCGTAGGCAGCATCCAACCGCCACCCTGCCGCCCCACGCGCCAACCAATGGTTCATAACTCGCGCTACGTGGTCAGCCACCGCTGGCTCGTCATGATTGAACTCTACGAGCGACTGGTGACCCTCGAATACCTCTGCGTCGGGTGGATGATGGTCTCCGCTGTTCCAGTAGAGATGGAACCATCGGCTCGCGTCCGAGCCTGGGCCATGTCGTACTGCGTCTGCGAATACCGGAAAGCCACGGCCGACGTGATTGAACACCCCATCGAGCAGCACCCGCAACCCGCGCTCGTTGGCCACATTGATGAGATTGTCGAAATCGTGCTCGTCGCCCAATCGCGGATCGATGCGGAAGTGGTCAACGGTGTCGTACCCGTGCGTCTCAGAGGCGAATATCGGCCCCAGCAACAAGCCCGTACACCCCAGTTCGACGGCGTAGTCGAGCCAGGGGTCGAGGTCGCGGAGGCGGTGCCACACTTGGTCGCCAACGCCATGTGCGGCGCGTTCGGCACCCAGGAACCCGAACGGATAGACGTGCCACCAAATCGTACCGGCTAAGTTGCTCATAGCTTCCGAGTAGCTTGTGGGATGGCCTGCTGGGCGATTGGAGTAACGACGCTGAAAGCATGTTCAACGATGCACGTCGACGACTCAAGGCGGCGGTGCACCGTGGTGAGTGAAATCGGCTTACAATGTCCGGATTCCAATTCGGTACATTGCCCAACGCGACGATCGACTCGACGCGGTTTCGACATCCGCAATCCATTACGCCACAACAACTTACAGCGACAAGAGGCGAGTGGAACAGCCGCACTTCACCGAACGATTTGTAGTTTGGGAAATCAGACGGCTTTTCGCGTGACAACTGCGGCGGGAATCACCCTAGAATGGTGCGGGGAGCACCATGAGTCCATCGATCTCGAAGATACAACTGCTGGAGAAGGCGCGGGCCGGGTCTGCCGACGCTCTCGGGGAATTGCTGCAGTTGTACGAGAATTACCTGCGCGTGCTCGTGCTGGCCCAGTTCGAGGCCCGACTTCGCGCTCGGGTGAGCCCGTCGGATGTACTGCAGGAGACCTTTTACGAGGTGCACCGCGACTTTTCGAACTTTCGCGGCGTCACCGTGCAGGAGTTCCTTGCTTGGATCAGGCAGATACTGATTCACAATCTCAAGCGGTGCGCCGAGCGTCACGTTTACGCTGCCCGTCGTGACGTTCGGCGCGAGGTGAATGCTGAGGAGTTGGCGGCACGGCTTGAGCAGTCGGCGGCGCGGCTCGACTCGATCATAGCCGACGCTGCCAGTTCGCCGAGCATGCGTATGGAACGAGAGGAGTTGCAACTGCAGGTGGCCAATCAGGTTGCCAACTTGCCGGCCGACTATCGCGACGTGATCGTGATGCGGCATTTTCGTAGCATGACTTTTGAAGAGATCGCCAGGACCATGGACCGTTCGGCAGGGGCTATCCGAATGCTTTGGCTGCGCGCCATCAAGCAACTGCAGGTGGAGCTGAAGTCGTGAATCCATTGATAACCAGCAATCAGGACACGGTCGTACCGAAAGACGGCGAGCGGTTGGCGGAGGTACTGGATGCATATTTGCAGCAGCTCGAACAAGGTGGAACGCCACCCGACCTCGAGGTCTTGGTCGCGGAGCACCCCGATCTGGAGACCGAACTTCGCGACTGCGTCGAAAGCCTGCAGCTATTGCACTGCATTTCCAGCAACGTCCAAGAGCCGAAAAAGACTACGCGAGTCGACGCGCCGCACCGTCTGGGCGACTACGAGATCGTATGCGAGATCGGTCGCGGAGGTATGGGCGTGGTGTACGAAGCGCGGCAGCTATCGCTGAACCGTCGAGTCGCGCTGAAAGTGTTACCGTTTGCGTCGGTGCTGGACGAGAAGCAGATCGCACGGTTTCGCAACGAGGCGCAAGCTGCCGCAAGTCTTCACCACCCGAACATTGTGCCAGTGTACGGAGTTGGCGACGAGCGGGGCGTGCACTACTTCGCCATGCAGTACGTCGCGGGCCAATCGCTCGATGGCGCACTGCGCGACTTGTCGTGCCAGTCGCTTTCGCCGCAACCCGAAGCAATCCTCGGGGAGTCGCTGGAGTGCACGACCACCGCGGACGTCGCTTTCTCCACGCGAGTTTCCACCCGCACCCGAGCCTACTGCGAAAGCGTAGCGCGGTTGGGCATGCAGGTGGCCGAGGCTCTCGCTCACGCACACGACCAAGGAGTGATTCATCGCGACGTGAAGCCCTCGAACCTGTTGGTCGATCGCGACGGGAAGGTTTGGGTCACCGACTTCGGACTCGCCCGCGTCGAGTCGAGCCCCGGCGTCACGATGTCGGGCGATCTGGTGGGCACGTTGCGCTACATGAGCCCTGAACAAGCGACGGGTAAGCCGGCACCCATCGACGCGAGAACCGACGTCTACTCTTTGGGTGTCACGCTCTACGAGTTGCTCACGCTCAAGCACGCGCATCCCGCCGACAACCGCCATGCTTTGCTGGAGCAAATCGAAAAGGCGGAACCCACTTCGCCGCGGCGGCTGAACTCAAGTATTCCGTACGACCTGGAAACGATCGTGCTCAAGGCGATGGCCAAAGCGCGCGACGATCGTTACGACTCGGCCGATCAAATGGCCGACGACCTTCGATGCTTCCTTGAAGGCCGCGGCACCAAAGCGCGGCGGCTGTCGCCCGCCGACCGAGTGGCGCGGTGGGCCATGCGCAATCAAAAGCCCGTTGCCACCGCCGCCCTATGCGTGATGCTGATGGCCGTTCTGTCGACGGCTGGTTGGATCGCCATTTCTCGCGAACAACGGCATACGGCTGAAGCTTTGGCCACAGCCGAAGCTCACCTGCAACGAGCCGAAGCCCATTTTCTTCAGGCCCGCGAAGCGGTGGACCGATTCGGCATCAGGTTGTCCGACCAACTCGCCGGGACTCCCGAAACAGTCGCGATTCGCCGCGTATTGCTCGAAGACACGCGGCAATACTACGAGCAGTTCATTGAGCAAATCGGCGACGACCCGTCGCTGGCTCGGCAGCTCGCCGCCACGTTGCACAAGTCGGCAAGTGTGTCTGAGCGACTCGGCGACACGGAGAGCGCCGAAACTCGTTATCGACAAGCTGCCGACCAATACGAGTCGTTAGCCGATGCGTCGCCTGGCGACGTCGAGCTAGTTTACTCGCGAGCCCAATGCGTGAGCGACCTGGCTTCCTGTCAGGCGACTAAAGGCGACATGCCCGCGGCCGACGCCATGTACGAGAAGGCGATCGCGATTCTCGGAGCGTTACCCTCTGAGCCCAAATCGTCCACCAGGTCGCAACTCGTTCGCGCCGAGATCCTGAGTGACTGGGGACTACTGCTTTCACGCTCAGGCCGAACCGATCCTGCGCAAGTTTACTTGAGCACGGCGGTGGAGGTACTGGAGCAGTTGTCGAGCGGAGCGGTCGACAGGCGAGAAGTCTGGCCTCGGCTTGCAGCCGCGTATAACAATTTGAGTTACGTGCAACGCGAAAAGGACTGGCAAGCAGCGCTCCGTTCGAATGCCAGCGCCCAGAATGTTCTACGCCAGTTGGTCGAACTTGATTCATCCAGCACCACCTGGAGCCACGACTTGGCGTTGTGCCAGAACAACCGCGGGGCTATACAAGCACACTTGGACGACTGGACGGCGGCCGTCGAGTCGCATCGCGCAGCGGCCGAAACACTCGAACAGCTCGCTCGTAAGGAGCCATCGGTCGTGGCATACCGGCGCGACCTGGCCGTGAACCGCAACAATCTAGGGCAAGCGTTGTCGAGCACAGGCGATCTGGCGGAGGCCGAGGCGGAGTTCGAGAGAGCCAAGCAAATTGTGGAACAGCTTGCAGGCGACTACCCGTCTACGCCCGACTTTCAAAGCCTGCTAGCAGGAATCATGAACAACCAAGCCATGGTGCAGGAAGCCGCCGGCGATGTGGAAGAAGCCATCGCTGGCTACACGGCCGCCGCCGAGAGCCAGTCGCGCGCCATTGAATTGGCGCCCGGCGTTAAGGAGTATCGAGATTATCTGGCTACGCACCAAAAGAATCGTGACCGCGTGTTGCAGATCGCCGGTGACGACACGACCGATCGCCAGGTCGATGAACGAATGCTCGCCATGACCAAGCCAGATGATGAACATCAAGAGCATAATGGGGTCAAACCATGAGCTTTCGGCCGACTCGAGACAGACGCCTACGATTCGCCTGCCGCGACCGACGATTGGCCATCGAGCGTTGTGAAGACCGAGTCGTGCTATCGGCTGCAGCCGAAGTTCCCACACTGAGAGTTGACGGTGGGGCGTTCCTGTACACTTTGGCTGACTCATTCGTCCTGTTTGACTCAGATGGAAACAGCCCAGGTGTTATTGTACAAGCCGATGCTGTCTTCGCCAGAGAAGTGAAATCATCGCTCTCGCTTGCTTGGAGCAACGGAAGCTTAGATTTGAACCCATCCAGTTTGTCCGATGACATCAATCTCAATTCCGAATACTCCTTCAAGACGATACTAGCCCCAGGGGCATCGTCGGATCCCGAGAAAGGTTGGATTCCACTACCGGTGGTCCAACCAGGGCGAAACCTACCACCTGAAGGACCGCCAGGGGCGAATGGATCGGAAACGACGGTATCCACCGTGCAATCAAGTGACATGCGGGACGAAGGTCTTGCATTGCCGCCGAGCGAGATCGAGCGCCCTCGCAGCAAGGCCGTGTTTTTTGAAGTGGCCGCTACCTATACCCGTCCGGCGAGCGTGGCTTCCGCCGTCGACGCGGCCGACAAGTCGGCTTCGACTGAGCAAAAACGAGAGGATAGAAGCGCGGGGTCGCCAACCGACACTCCCAAGGCACGTACTCCGAGAGACGTCGCTGCGACGCTTGCAGACGAAGTACTAGCGTCCGACGAAACGTCGACGTCATATCTTGATCTTACCGCCACGTTGAGCAAGCTGCCGAATGAAGCCGCATCGCAGCCAACTCCGCAGAAGGGACATTTTCCTACGGCTGCAGCCGAGCATCCTTTGGCATCGCCCCCGAACATCGATCCAAAGCACGCGGCATTCGCCGTTCGGGACGATCATCAGATGGATGAAGTCGCGGCGCCCATCACGCACCGGCACTACCCCGAAGCGCTGGCGGTTGCCCTGGCGGCTTTGGCGGGGGCCGAACACCATCTCTCGACAAGAAGGTCGCAGCGAATCGACCGGAAGGAAACCAAACTGTCGGCACTCAAAAGAACCTTATGACGCACAGGATGAACCGGCGACGACGCCGTAGCCATTGCCGTTGGGCCAATCCTTCTTACGCTAAGCGATTCATCTCTACGTGGGCGGCGTCTCGATCCTATTCAACATTACTCACGTTTCTAGAATCTGCGCAGTTTTTTGTCCAATCTGCTCGCTGAGTGGGAATCTAGAGCGGTGCTTCGGCCAGCTGTAGCAAACGAGTCAAATCTGGCAAGGCGGCCGAAGTAGAGCGAATCCGAGTGAGTCGTCAATACAGCCCAACGTAGCCAGATGCAGACGCAGTAAGCAAACACGCTACTGATAGTTGAAGGGCGCGCTCTGATAGGAGACAAGCACGGCAGACGGCAGATTGGCTGGATGCGGCGAATATGTTGCATTGGGCCGCTGATTCCGGCTACCATCATGTGCGAGGCTGTTTCGCTTCCTACCCTCCTTTCCCTCCTGGAGACGGCGAAATGTCGTTGCGCGGTTGGCGGCGCACTTATGGCGCAATGCTTTTATGCCTGTTCGTGGGATACCACTCTGCAGCCCTGCGCGCATTGGGCCAGGATGCGATTGGGTACAACCGCAATATCCGACCTCTCTTGTCCGACCGATGCTTTCAGTGTCACGGACCAGACGAGAAACACCGCGGCGCAGGATTGCGGCTCGACGAGCGCCACGTAGCGACATCGGAGTCGGACTCGGGTTACATCGCCATCGTCCCTGGCAACCTAGACGAAAGTGAACTGATTGCACGCATCACATCGACCGATGCTGACCTGGTGATGCCGCCGTCGGATTCGGGGAAGACTCTGAATGCCGAAGAGATCGAACTGATCAAACGTTGGGTCCAAGAAGGGGGCGAGTATGAGCCGCACTGGGCGTTCGTGCCGCCCAAGCGGATCGATCCTCCGACCAGTGACTTCACCTGGTCGCAGCTCGCAATTGATCAATTTTTGCTGGCGGAATTAGAGAAGCACGGCCTATCGCCATCGCCTCGGGCAGACAAAGTCACGTTGCTCCGGCGGGTAACGCTAGACCTTACCGGGCTGCCGCCAACGCCCGAGGAGACGAAGGTCTTTCTTGAGGACCACTCGCACGACGCGTTCGAGCGGGTGGTCGATCGGTTGCTCGACTCGCCGCGTTACGGTGAGCATATGGCGAGGTACTGGCTCGACGCGATTCGGTATGGCGATACGCATGGGCTGCACCTGGACAACTACCGCGAGATGTGGCCGTATCGCGACTGGGTGGTGCGGGCGTTCAATGCGAACGTGCCGTGGGATGAATTGACGATCATGCAAATCGCGGGCGACCTCCGCCCCGAGGCCACGCTCGACGACAAGATCGCGAGCGGCTACAACCGCTGCCACGTGACGACGAACGAGGGCGGTTCGATCGCCGAAGAAGTTTACGTCCGCAATGTCGTCGACCGCGTGTCGACCACCGGCACGGTGTACCTCGGTTTAACGATGGGGTGCGCGGTGTGCCACGATCACAAGTTCGATCCAGTGTCGATGCGCGACTTCTACTCGATGTTTGCCTTCTTCAATAACCTCGACGGCAAAGCGATGGACGGCAACGTGTCCGACCATCCGCCGGCAATCAAAGCGCCCACGCCAGAGCAAACTGCCCAACTCGACGCCCTGCGAAACGAAATGCAGGAGGCCGAAGCGCAACTTAGCGCACCGTGGGCAGAAATCGACGAGATGCAAGCTGCTTGGGAGACAGAGACGCTCGAACAGCTTGCGACTGGCGACGTGCCCCAAGTTTCGTTTGGCATTTGGCACTCTGTGGGTCCGTTCACCGGAGCCGTAGATTACCTGTACAGCAGCAATGACGGCCCCCGGGGAAGAGATGTCAATCTAGAAGAGGAGTTTATCAGTTCCACGGGCGAGAAACTGACCTGGCAAGCGCGACCAGCTTGGGCGGATGGCAAAGTGCATACCGATTTCAGCCAAGAAATCAGCGCGACGTTCATCTATCGCACCATCGAGTCGAGTCGGCCACAAAGCCTGCCCATCGGATTAGGGACCGACGACGGCGTAAAGGTGTTTCTGAACGGCGACCAAATTCACGACTTTCAAGACGGTCGTAGCGTTACGCCCGACGAAGACACGCTGGTCCTGCAGTTGGCGAAAGGCACCAACCATTTGCTGCTGAAGATCGTTAACGAAGGTGGCAACTGTGGCTTCTCATTTTCGAATTCCGAACTCGAGGACGCGATACCTGCCGAGGTAACCGCTGCCCTCAACGAGCCCAGCGAGTCCCGCACATCCGAGCAGTCGTCCAAGTTGCAGCAGTACTACCGGAGGCAAGTAGCTGCCGCTGCGAAGCTCGTGGAATTACTGCAGCGAATCGATCAACTCAAGCAAGAGATTAAGACACTCGAAGGCGAAATACCCACCACGCTAGTGATGAAGGAGCGTTCGGACCAGAGGCCCGCATTCCTACTGGTGCGCGGGCAGTACGACTCGCCGGACAAAGAACTTGGTCCGTTGCCTCGCGCGGTACCCGAGTTCTTGCCGCAACTGCCCGAAGGCGCTTCTGACAATCGTCTGGGGCTTGCCCAATGGATGATCGACGAACAAAACCCACTGATGGCTCGCGTCACGGTCAACCGATTTTGGCAGCAATGTTTCGGAATCGGCTTGGTGGACACGGCAGACGATTTCGGCTCGCAGGGCTCCTGGCCGAGCCATCCAGAGCTGCTCGATTGGCTGGCGGTCGACTTTCGCGAGAATGGGTGGAACGTCAAACGTCTGATGAAACAGCTCGTAATGACGGCCGCTTATCAGCAGTCGTCGAAGTCCAACGAAAAGCTGCAAGCAATCGATCCACAAAATCGGCTATTGGCTCGTGGGCCACGATTCCGTTTGGATGCCGAGGTAATTCGCGATCAGGCGTTGGCAGTGAGTGGTTTGTTGGTCGAAAAACTTGGCGGCCCGGGCGTGCGACCTCCGCAACCGGATGGATTGTGGAAAGCAGTGGCGTACTCCAGTTCGAATACGAATCGATTCAAGCCGGACACCGGCAGCGATAAGATCCATCGCCGCAGCCTTTACACCTTTTGGAAGCGCACCGCACCGCCTCCGCAATTCAGCACGCTCGACGCTCCGTCCCGCGAAAGCTGTGTCGTGCGGCGCGAGCGTACCAACACCCCGTTGGCGGCGCTGTTGCTACTGAACGATGTCCAGTTCGTCGAGGCAGCTCGGGCGCTCGCACAACGATCGATTCAGGAATCAGCAGGTTCGCCTGACGCCATTGCGCGTCGGATGATGGCACTCGCGGTGCTTCGTGAGCCAAGCGATGCGGAGGTAACGCGGCTGGTGGACATGTTTGAAACGAGTCGCCAACGGTACGAAGACGATCCAGAAGGCACGGAGAAACTGCTCGCATTTGGCCAGGCGCCGCGCGACGCCGAATTGGATCCCGTAGGGGTAGCAGCCTGGACTTTGGTCGCCAACGCCGTTTTGAACTTGGACGAGCTGCTCAACAAGGAGTAGCCACACATCAGTCGTCCCAACAGGCAAGTACCACCATTCACGCACCCAGTACCATGAATCCCTCCGAAGAACATCTGCAACAGTTGACGCGCCGGCATTTCTTTGGTCGATCGTCCATGGGCCTCGGAACGGCGGCCTTGGCCTCGATGATGGGGGGCGTTGGTCCGGCGTCGACGGCTAGCGCGAGTGGCCTATCGAGCGCGCCCCATTTCGCGCCCAAAGCGAAGCGGGCCATCTATTTGTTCATGGCGGGCGCACCCTCGCCGCCCGACTTGTTCGACTACAAACCCAAAATGGTCGATAAGCTCAAGGCCGACCTTCGGAATGAGAAGTACGAAGATGGCTCGCCGGTGCTACGCACCCGAGTCACCACCATGACCTCCGGCCAATCGAGCTTCCCGATTGCACCTTCGCGATACAAGTTCGCTCAGCATGGTAAATCTGGGGCATGGGTTAGCGAATTGCTTCCGCATACTGCCCTTATGGTCGACGACTTGGCAATCGTACGGTCGATGTGGACCGAAGCGATTAATCACGATCCAGCGATCACCTACATCAACACGGGCAATCAGTTGCCAGGGTCTCCAAGCCTGGGTGCCTGGCTCAGCTACGGATTGGGCAGCGCGAACGAGAATCTGCCCGCGTTCGTGGTGATGACACCCTATTGGACCGGCCGTCAGGATGCCCAGGCGCTTTACAACCGATTGTGGGGTACGGGTTTCTTGCCAAGCAAACACCAAGGCGTCGCGCTTCGCTCTGGTGGCGACCCTGTGCTGTTCCTCTCGAATCCCCCAGGCATCGACCCGAGCGACCGCCGTCGTGTGCTTGATGCCATCGCTCAGTTCAACCGCGAGCGATTCGAACAATTCGCCGATCCCGAGACGGAGGCTCGCATCGCTCAGTACGAGATGGCGTACCGCATGCAGACCTCGGTGCCCGAACTAACTGACATTTCGTCCGAACCACAGCACGTGCTCGACATGTACGGCCCAGAAGTCAAGAAGCCTGGATCGTTTGCGGCAAGCTGCCTGCTGGCGCGAAGGATGATGGAACGTGGCGTGAGATTCACCCAGATATTCCACCGTGGTTGGGACCAACACTTCAACATTCCCGTCGACCTACCCAAGCAATGCCTCGACGTCGACCAACCGAGCTGGGCGCTGGTGCAGGACCTCAAAAACCGCGGTATGCTCGACGACACATTGGTCGTTTGGGGGGGGGAATTCGGCCGAACAATGTACTGCCAAGGCAAGCTCACCGAAAAGACCTACGGCCGCGATCATCACCCTGGCTGCTTCACCATTTGGATGGCGGGCGGCGGCGTGATGCCAGGCGTTGTGCATGGAACCACCGACGACTACGGCTGCAACATCGTCGATTCGTCGGGCGCGCCAACCGAAAAGTTCGAGGACGGCGCCGTCCACATCCGCGATCTCAACGCGACGATCCTCCACCAACTCGGCATCGACCACAAACGCCTAACCGTCAAGTTCCGCGGCCTCGACCAACGACTCACCGGCGTGGAAGAAGCGCATATCGTGAAGCCGATTCTGGTGTGAGGGAAAGCTTCTCAAAGCTCGATTGCTGGGTAAGCCGCAGGCGCTAGCCTCGGATGCTGCCTATTGAATCCGAGGCTAGCGCCTGCGGCTCACACCACCTGCCTTACTATCTGGTTTTGACACTCTATCTGATTGGCGACCCTGTTTTTCTAGTGCGTTTTCACTCAGGGTTCGAGCTTGTTGACGCAGAGTGGCAAAGACGCGCGGAGTGAGGGAAAGCTAATCTTCGCTGATAGGAGCAGAGTTTGGCAGACGACTGAAGCAAACGTGCTACTGTGCTCGCCTCGCCGACCCACACGCTGCCGCGTGCGATCCTCCCAGGCGGTGAATTCTTGGGGGATTTTTGTAGAAAGTAGGCCACTCACTTTGCTAGGTTACTGGTTGCAAAACCGGTCGGTTGGTTGAGTGGCGGCCGCGTGGGTGGATTGTTAGGTATCGCATGTGTTTGTGGGATGTGTTGGCCAACG
>JANQOF010000071.1 GCA_028279215.1 Pirellulales bacterium | reverse complement strand
CAGCAAGAGTTGTCGGGCAGGTGGAAGGATGCACTCGAGGTTTCGATAGGGAGACAAAGCCCTACCCTCGTTGGCCAACACATCCCACAAACACATGCGGTACCAGACAATCCGCCCACGCGGCCGCCACTCAACCAACTGACCGGTTTGCATCTAGTAACCTAGCAAAGTGAGTGGCCTACTTTCTACAAAAATCCCCCAAGAATTCACCCTCCCATTCGTGGGAGGGTCAGACGTGCCAGGGCGCACTGGGTGGCGCTGATTGGCCGTCAGGCCTACCAGTGTGACGCGAGTCACGAAAGGCATCGTTTCAAGGGCAACCACCTCTTCTCGCTCACATACCTTGTTTTTTGCCGCCGTCCGAGATGGAGAGCACCTACCCTACAGGACTCGCGCGGCATTGCTGCAATTCATGACTGCGAGGCCGAGAGCGCTTGGTTTCGCTGAGCGTCGGCTTCGTCACGCAGCCGAATTCCATAACGAATCACTGCTAGCCCTGCAGCCGCAGTCACGAAATATACGAGAAAGGCTTTGAGGGAATATCTCTTTCGGAGCGTCCAAGCACGGAAGGCAACACAAGCAAGTGTCAGGAGGATGGCACTTCCTACGAATCCCCAAAAGCTTCCAGCGATCCAAAATGAAATGGAATCCCACTCCTCATCCGAAATTTCAGCGATTCCAGCGGCGGCGAGCGTCATCGAAGTAGCATTCATTCGTTCAATCTGGATATCTTTAGCGCCTGAGTGCAATGCTCAGACAACGATAGTGAGTGGTATCACTGGCTTGTCCAATAGTGATGTCATCTTTGCGGCGGTAGCTGATTCGGTTTGACAATCACTACGCCGGTCTTGACTGAGTTGTATACCAGCATGCACTGTGGCAAAGCGTCTCTGATGGTTGTAAGCGAAGGATAAGCCACATCTGTGTTAGACAGTTCGAGTCTGCGCAACTTCTTCAACGCTACGAGATTGGCAATCGCGTTTTCTGATACCGGGCAATGAATCAGATTGAGTGTTTCTAGGTTCGGAAACAGCGCTAATGATTCAATATTTGCGTCAGTAAAGCCAGGCCCAGACAAATGCAGGTAGCTTAACTGTTGCTTGGAGGAAGTGAGGTACTGCAAGGCTTGGCCCGTTATGTTGGGGCAGCGCAGAATCTCCACCTTTCTAAGCGTTGTCACTCCTGCCAAGTGAGCGATGGCTGTGTCGCTCAGAATCTTAGAGTCGGCAACCTGCAGCTCTTCCAATTCTTGTAGTCTTTGTAACTCACGGAACCCTCGGTTCGTGACGTCCGTGTTCCAGATATTCACGACTCGTAGGTTTGGCATGCCATCGACAACGATCTTTAGTTGCACGTCGTCGGAGTCGCGTATCCATACCTTGTAGGGGTCTACAAAATACTCGTCTCCCAGGTAGTTTCGTAGCCACGAAGGTCCGGGTGGCTCAACTTCCATGAGCCCCAAACTTGTTGTAATTTTCTCTGGAGAGACGGCTGTGCCTACTTCGTGGTGATAAGTAATAGCGGTTTCTGACAATGTGTGAGTAGTATCAATAGCCCTACGAAGCTTATTTGCTTGATAGACTTTATAGCCCATCAGCAAGCACAAGAACGCAACTGCAATTAAGAAAGACTTCATGCTGAAGCGAAGCAGCCGGTTCATCTGTGGCTCTCGAATTGTAGGTAGCGACCATGCTTGTCGTTTGAAAACAATTGTCGTCGCTTATCCACATGGTACATAGCTCGCGCGCCGTGCACCACTGCTAGACAAGCCAGCAGTGGCATACCCAACAAGCGTCAACCCGCGCCCTCCGTCCGCATCCGAAGCATCCCCATCAACATCACCCCACCGCCGGCAAACACACAAAGCGCAAAGTATCCCAACGGCCCCATCGCCAATAACAGTGCGGCGGCCGTGAAGGCCACCAGTAGTTGGCGGAGGCGGAATTGGGGACGAGTGTGGGTAGCGGGCCAGGTTGCCGCGAGCGCAATAAGGCTTCCGACATACAGAATCACGGCGAGGAACATGGGATCGTTGGAGAAGATGCCTTGAATGGTTAGATCGTAACCGGGCGAAATCACCGTGGCGCCGCCGTACACCAGCGCCGTGGCGAGCATGAGTTGGCTTGAGTACCAAGCACGCTTGCGGTCGTGGCGGGCTTGCAGTCCGAATGCCGCGAGCATCATGAGGACCCACAGGTAAACGGAAACCGTGCGCGCGATTTCGCGGATCCTCTCGGCTGGGGAGTCAAACCGCAGCGGTGGCGGCTGGGCGTTCTCGGGCAGCGACATCGGCGTACCGCTCGACATACCCCAGCCTGTGAGTCTGTCGTCGTAGAACCGTAATTCAATGGGGATGGCGTACCTCGGGTGAGTCCAGTTGGCCTCTTGCCGGTCGCCATCGGGCTGGAGGTCGAACGGTTGCCCGTCGTTCAGTTCCTGCTCCACCTCCTGTCGCATGATGCCGCGATCGCGGCCCGCTCGGAAGTACTTCAGTAGGCGGTCAAACTCTTCGCGGCTTTCGAGTTGGAGCTTCGCAATCCGCTTTCCCCACTCAGCCTGCCGCTCGTGGTCGCGGCGGTTCTCGTCCGCCTTATGCCAGCACGCGGCTAAGAGGAAGAATAGGAACAGGATCCAAACGACGGAGATGAGTCGTGCCGATGATGGTGACGCGTTCGAGTTGGGCTCGTTACACATGGTTGCGAGACCCAACGGGCGGCGTTAGTCGAACAATGCACGTATCACAATTTGTGACCAGGACTCGTAACGATCGAGGTCGGCGAGGATTTCTTCCGCGGGGCGGAAGCCGGCTTCGGCAAGGTCGTCTTCGTTCGGTTGGACGTTTGGCGACTCGACGTCGAATAAATGCACAACGCCCAGATGGACTTTGCCGACGTCGGTTTCGTCGTCGTTAATCAGACCAACCGCGCGTTCGCGGTAAGGCGTTTCGATCGACACTTCCTCGGCCAGCTCGCGCTGGAGGCCTTCGCGGTAGACGTCGCCGGTGTGATTGACCGCCTCGGCGTCTTCGAGCGAGATGTGTCCGCCGACGCCCACGCTTCGCTTTGCCCGCAACCGCGCTTCGCCCACGCCGCCGCCGCGAAGATAATCGAAGATGTGCATCTCGCCTGTCGGCGCTATGTAACGGAACAGGCAGTAGGGAATCAATTGCTTGAAGCTTGGGTCTTCTTCCATCTCGCCGCGTGCGCGGTAGCTAACTTGCGGGCTACCAACCAGTGGCTCGAAGTACCGTTCGACGTCGGGCGAGAAGCCTTGAAAGTGTCCCAAGTCGTGGAACAAAGCGGTCGGAACGACAAGCACCTTTTCGAGCATCACAGTAGACACGGCGACTCCTTTCGCGAGGGGAAGTTGAACCTGCGTTGCCGCATTCTACGCCAATTCGCAACGCGCCGCCAAGGATGGGCGAATGCACGGGGTGAAGAGTTGGGAAAGCTCCGCTCTTCCGCTCAATCCTCGTCCACCACGCGGACTTTGATCTCGTTGGAGTTGGCCTTCAGCTCGGGGGCGTACATGGCGTACGCCTTGGTGGGTAGGGCGGAGAACTTGCCGGGCGTTTCGGCCCGCATGCGGTAGCTTACGCTGTGGGTGCCGCGGGCTAGCGAGCGGACGAACAGGCTCACACGGTCGTCGCGCAGTTCCATGTAAGCGCCCAAGTCGTTGCCGTTGTATCCGCTGCGAACCTCCACGGGCTCGAAGCCGGCTGCCTTAAGGTCTTCGAGCAAGATGTATTCGTAGTCGTTCTTGCTCTGGACAGTTAGTTCGATCTCCACCAGATCGCCACTTTCGACAACGCCCAGGTTCGGGACTTCAGTGCGCTCGTACTTCTCGACCTTTTGCGACACCGCTTGGCCGCGCCCGCCGGCGACGTCGGCTGTCGCGTCGACCGGTGTGAGCTTGTAATACTTGCGGTCGACCTTGAGTTCGAGACCGGCAGCTTTGATATCGTCTTCAAGCGAGAAGAGCGACAGGTAGGCGTTGTAGTACAGCCGTCCCTTGCCGGTCTTGCGAAGTTCGAGCGTGTGGCGGCCCCCTTCGATGTCGCCTCCTTCGACGACGAATCGGTTATCGAACGAGAACAACACTTCAGGCGTGATCTCCACTGTTTTCTGTCGCTGCCCGTTGAGCCAAACTTCAACCGTCATTTCTTGGGCACCCTCGCCGGTGGCGGCAAGATAGTCGGCCATGGCTTCCACCACGAGCGCCGTGTCGCGGGTGCTGTTCCAATAGCTGGCGTGCTTGCGATTATTCAGCAGGTACTTCACCAATCCTGACGCCGTATCGCCCTTGGGGTCGTTGGCCGCCAGTAGCTTCAAATAGTAGGCTTGGGCTTCGTATTCGCTTCCATACCAGTACCACCAATAGCCGCCAGGAAGATTGAGGTAGGCCGTCTGGTTCTCGGCATCGGTCACTACGTACTGCGAAAGATTGCGAAGCACCATGTCGCGCATGTCGCTTGGTGCATCGTCCGCGTTCATTTCGCACTCGTACTGCAAAGCGAGCCCAAACGTCGCTTGGCTGTAAACGGCTAACTTGGTACGGTCCTCATACAAGTACTGGCGCATCTTGGAAAGCTGCTTGGCTGGCGCCGATTCGAGTTCCGCCCGCTTGGCTTCGGTGAGCACGAGATACACCAGCGCGTCGATGTTATCGGCGCGAGACTTGAACGGCGCGTCAACGTCCTTGCGCGATCCGTCTGGATTGCGATTGTCGAGTTTAGCCAGTTCGCCGGATTGGTATTCGGCGAGCCACTGGATGCCGCGATCCAGCACGCCCGGCACGATGGCCACGTCGTTTCGCTTGGCGACAACTAAACCTCGGACCACGACCGACGTGGTGTGGGCCGAACTCCACTCGCCAAAGCCGCTAAACCAGCCCCAGCCGCCATCGGAAAGCTGCATTTCGGAAAGACGATTGACGCCCGCTTTGACTACTTTGTCGAGTTCCGCCTCGTCGAACACGGGGTTGGCTTTGTAGCGTTTCCACTGCTCCGCCCGAACAGCCGGGGCACCGAGTTCTTGAGGGTTCAGGTTGGTTTGCTTCTCGCGTATCGCCTGCAGATCGACGCCCATTCGGCGGAGTGTTTGCTGCGTGACGACCGCGGGCAAGAACCGGTTGAGGGTTTGTTCGGTGCACCCGTAAGGGTAGTCGATCAAGTAGGGCAGGGCGTCGACCATTGCTCCGGCCAGCGTTGGCGAGAATTGCACTTCAAGCCGCGTATCGCTCACGCGCCGCTCGTCGGGCACCACGACTTCAAACGCCTGCTCGGACCCATCGGCCGCGATGACGCCGCTGTGGGGAATGAGCTTCTCTATGCCGTGGACCTTGACGGGAATCTCGAGCTGCATTGCGTCGGACTCCTCGTCGGTGAGCGCAAGGGCCCGCACCACGGCGATGCCTTCCTTGGCCGCAGTCAGTCGCCAGTCGACGCGCGTCTCGCCGCCCGCGTCAATCTCGACCAGCTTCTCCAGCTCGCCGGTAGCGGCCAGATAGTCGCCATCGAGTTCCAATCGCACGCGAACCTGCTTGGCGTCTGGAAGATAGTTATGCACATTCGCGGAGAGGACCACCTCGTCGGTCTCGACCAAGAATCGCGGAGTCTGCAGCCGAACCAGCAAGTTCTTGCGTGTAACTGCCGTCGCCGAGCCATCGCCGACGCGCGTGCCGTGCGCCATGGTCCAGACGCCGAACTTCCAATTCGTGAGGTTCTCGGGCATCGGGAACTTCACTTCGGCCAGGCCGTCGCCATCGGTCTCGACCGAAGCGGCCCAGTAGGCGGTGTCGGCAAACTCCTTGCGGACGGAGGGCTCGACCATTTGGCAGGATTCGGAGTCCACGAACGCATCTACGCTTCCGACTTCCTGGTCTTGGCTGAAGAACAAACTCTGTCTTGAATCGCCGTCCGATTCCATGGGCGCACTCTCTTCGACGGCGTCAAAGGCCGCGGTAGCTGGCGCCGCTAGGGCTCCAAACCGCATCGCGCCGGCCCCGCGTGAGAATCTGTCTTTTGCCTGGCCGCGGCCTTCCCTTGTTCTGGTCGCCGCCACCAGATAGCCAAACGCGCCGATCGACTGCATTGCCGTTTGGCCTGGTGGGATGACGTTGTTCGTGTAGCGCTCGAGGTTGTCTTCGGTGCTTGGGTGGTGACTTCGCTTCCATCCCCAGAACGCCTCGCGAATATCGCCCACATTCGACCCGCTAGAGATGTATTCGAGCGCTTGATCGTAGACCGTGAGCACCGTGTCGCCGACCACGGGCTTGCCCTCTTCGTCGGTGAGGCGGATTTTCACCGCCGCTTCCTGCCCTGGTTGAAACGCCGCGGCCGACGGCGCGACTTCGACATTCACCACGCGTTTCGCCGGCGGCACGACGATTTGTTTGACCACCGTGTGCACTTTGCCCGACGAGACGGTTTGCGCTTCGACGAAGAAGTTGGGCATGTCGCCTTGCGCGACATCGATTTCCAATACGGTGCTCTTGCCATCCATCCGGATCGTTCGCGGTTTGGTATACACGCCGCCGTCAGACCGAAGGTACAGCAGTACGACTCCATTGCGACGATTCGTGTTGATTTGCAGTTGTAGCTTGTCGCCTGGCGCGTAGTGCCGCTTGTCGGGCACGAGTTCCAAATCGGCGAAACGAAAACCGTTGCCATCGAACCCATCGCCGACAATGGTAAACACGTATCCGCCCTCGATCGTTTTCTCATCGCCGCTGGTCACGCTGTACGACAGTCGATACTGGCCGGCTTCGGACGCCTTGATCTGTAGTTCGGCGCGTCCCTCGCTGTTGGTATCCAGGTCCCATTCGCTCACGGCGGTTTCGATCGGTTTGCCATCGTCGTCGTATTCAATCGATAGTAGCCGCAGCTTCCCCGCGCCGGCAACGGGTTCGCCGTCGGGCCGCCGGGCTTGGAAGCTGGCAGCGATGGTGTCGCCGGTGCGGTAGTAGCCACGGTCGGTCCAGGCGTAGACCTCGAACGGCTGACGCGCGACAAGCACGCTACCCGAGCCGACAATCGTCCGCCGCGATCGATCGACCACTTGGGCTTCGATGCGGTAGTCGTGGTCGTGATCGGGATGTAGCGCTTTGGCGAGCGCCGAGTCGATGGTAAGTTGGAGCTTGCCATCGGCATCGAGCGGTGCCTCGCCTTCGGCAACGATTTCCGGTTGCTGAGGTTGCCGCCAAACCCACCATGGGTAGGGCGCCATACATCCCCAACGGGCCCAACCTGGGTACCAAGTGTAGTCGAAGCCAAACCACCAATAGCCCCGACCATATAGCCAGTCCCAAGGGCCACTCGGTAGCCACTCGGCGTCACGCGTCGTGCGGGTCACTTTGTACTTTACTGTGCCTTCGCGCACCGGCTCGCCGAAGTAGTAACGCGCGGCAATGGTGGCCTCGAACTTATCGCCCAGCGCCAGCGGCTCTTTCGGTGCATCGACTGTTACTTGGAACTCGGGCTTCTTGTATTCCTCAACGCGGAACGTCCCGCCGCCGTAGTTCACTAGATGAAATTGATACTGGCCGAGCGTTGCGGTGCTGGGGAGCTCGAAGTCGGCTACCACGCCGCCGTACGCATTGGCGGCGAGCTGCTTGTTGTAGACCCGTTCGCCCTTGGGATCATGGATTTCGAGTTGGAACGTCTTGTGGGCAAACTCGTTTTCGTCGGGGCCGTCGTAGCGGGCGCGTTCGACCCAAATCTTCATGTGAACCTTCTGCTCGGGGCGATATACCGGGCGGTCGGTGATCGCGAAGGTCTTCACCTGGTTGTACGTCGAGTCAGACCTGTGAGCTTGCCAAACCTGATGAAAACCTAAATAGGCAAGCCGTCCCTCCGGTGTGGTGGCGATGGCTAGCCACTGATGACGGGAAGCGTCGTTGGTGTCGGCGATAGGAACGACCACCTGCCCATCGGCATCGGTCATTTCCGCGAACTGTTTGACGTCGACCTTCATTTCGTCGGGCTTTCGACGCTCGTAGTAGTAGCCGAACAACTCGAGGTTGGCCTTCTCGATTGGTTGCCCCGTCACCGCGTCGGCGATGTAGTAGAACGTGGCGTTCTCCACCTGCTTTTTGACAATCGCCGTATCGGCGACCCAGAGCACGATGGTCGAAGTGTTGCCGTCGGCGACCTTTGCGGTGATGAGGTACGCGCCTGCCTGCTGCAGCGGCGAAGTCACGGTCTTGCGGCGATCGAAATGCTTGGTTCCGGGTTCGAGTTCCGTGGTCCACTGAGCTACTTGTTGGCCGATGTACTTTTCCTGCTTCTCCCGCACCAACCGATGCCCGATGTTACCAACGTCGATCTTCTGCCAATCGAATTTGCGCGGACGGCTCTTGATGTACCCTTTGACGTCGGCGAGCAGTTCGCCGACTTTCACGGCATGTGCGGTAAACTCCACCTGCGGTGCATTGCGGAAGCGGAACTCGAATGTCGCCCCGCTGCCCGAGGGTTGCAGTTCGGCTACTTCGAACTGTCCCCACGGCTTTTCGATCTGGTCGATTTGATCTTTAGCAACCTTCTTCTGACGCGGGTGGCCTGCATACTCTAAAGCCTGCCGCCAGTGCTCCGCGGAGCGATCGAACTGCCGGCGGTCGGCGAACAACCGTGCCAGATGTTCGGCCGGAGTATGGGCCCGGCTCTTGGTGCCCGACTTTTGACCGATTTCGAATGCCTGTTGGTACAGTAAGACGAAGTTGTGTTCGTCCGGCAGCGCAAAACGCTGTACACCAGTGGCCAGGCGGGCGAGGGTTTCGCCGTCGGTGAGCGTGTGGAGCGAGTAGAGGCTTGTCTCGCCCGATTGTTCGGCTTTGGCTAGCAGCGGTTGCAGGTCGCCGCCGAGTGTGGTGACCCCAAACTGGCTCCGCAGAAAATCACCCCGCGTGATGAGTTCCGTCCAGCGGTAATCGGCGTCGTGCTCGACCATCTGCTCCAGCGCCCACCGCCATCGCTGGCCATCGTTCTGTGCTTCGGCCCAGGTTTTGGGCACGCCGTAGAATAAGGGCTTGTTATTTTCATCCACCGGCGCTCCCTGGGTGCCGTCGCCATAACCCCACCCTTCGTCGTAGTCAGGCAGGTTATCCAGATCGGTCAGCAACTGCAGTCGCCAGGCGCGATTACCACTGCGGTTGGTTTGCAAAGTGCTAGCCAGTTGCTGGGCTACACGGGCTTTCTCAGGAGCCGTCGCATCGGGGTCCGACTCGGCGGCTTCGAACGCTCGCCAAACCAGTTGCAGTGCCCGCACCCGATCGCGGGCCGTGGCATGCATCACCTTTCCTCCGCCACGGTGCTGCCCGCGCTGAAACCCTCCGGCGATCATGTAACCGTAGTGGGGGACGTGGACGTAAGCATTCGACGCCGCGGCCAGCAGTCGCCAGTCGTTGGGGTGGGCGTCGACCGCCAAGTCGACCAACGTGTCGAACTCATTCAGTCGATTGAGCCGTTGCAAACACTCAATCGCCCGCGGTAGCTCGTGTTGCAGTTTGCTGCCGGGAAGGTCGGGCGACTGCAGACGTTCAGAGTATCTTTCCAACGCTTCTTTGTAGTTGCCTTCATCCTTCAACTTGTCAGCACCATCTTTGCTAGTCGAAGGCGGTGGTAGTTCCGCGCCTGTGTTGTAGAGCGGCACGATTACGGCCGACAGAGCGAGTATCCACAGAGTGCGCCGCTTGCCAAGCAGATTCATAGACGTTGCCGATCGATTCTGTATTGTTCCGATGAAGAAGGGCGGCAACCATGGGCCGCGCGAGTGTCCAACATACGAAACTTGGACGTACTCGCGAAGGTGTAAGTTCCCGCGCCCGCGACACGAAGTGCTCGGCGAGACGCCAGCGCGGAAGCGAAATTTGCAGCACGCCGCGTTGCCAAACCGCAACGTGACTGGCGAACATTGGCGAAAATTACTGGGTTTTGGCACCTGGCACGGCGGTTGCAGAATTGCCTTTCCGTCCACGCCGCGCCCTTTCCGCCCTGTATCGCCCATGTCGCCCGTTTCGCGCGAAATTGCCGAGCACGCCTCGCCGATCAACAGCTTGCATCGTTTGATCGACGGTGTGTTGATCGCCCTGTGCACTCGATGGGCGCTCGACTTCACGCCCGACGTCGGCCTCGACGAGTGGTTGGTGCTATCGGCTGCCGCCGTGTTGGTGTATCACGTCGCGGCTGAACTAAGCGGGTTGTATCGTAGTTGGCGGGGATCGCGAATTCGTCGCGAGCTGGCGTGCATTCTGCTCACCTGGGCCTATGCCGTACCCGTGTTGTTGGGCGTCGGGCTGCTGACCACCTACAACAGCACGGTTTCGTACGAAACTAAGGTCATCTGGATTGCCGGCACGCCGCTGCTGCTCGCGGCGGGTCGGTCGGTGCTGCGTTGGATGCAGCAACAACTGCGTACTCGCGGCCTTAACACCAAAACGGTGGCGATTTGCGGCGCCAACGATCTGGGGATTCAGCTCGCGTGGAACCTGCAGGGATCTCCGGAACTCGGTTTGCGCGTGGCAGGATTCTTCGACGATCGCCCCGAAGCTCGCACCGTGTCGATTCCCGCCGAACTAGGTGGTCGCATTGGCAGTCTTGACGACTTGGTGCATGCCGCCAAACGCGGGTCGATCGACATCGTGTACATTACGTTCCCCATGCGGGCCGAGCAGCGAATTCAGCAGGTGTTGCGCGCTTTGGGCGATACAACCGCTAGCGTTTACATCGTTCCCGACTTTTTCGTTTTCGAGTTGCTCCACGCCCGCTGGACCAATATCAAGGGCTTGCCAGCCGTTAGCGTTTTTGAGAATCCACTCTATGGCATCGATGGCTTGCTGAAGCGCGTCTCCGACTTGGTCCTCGGTGCACTCATCCTGGCGTGCGCCGCGGTGCCGATGCTCGCGATTGCCGCGGCAGTCAAATTCACGTCCAAGGGGCCCGTCTTCTTCCGGCAGAAGCGGTACGGCATCAACGGACAGGAGATTCTTATTTGGAAGTTCCGCACTATGACCTGTTGCGAGGATGGAGCGACTGTGAAACAGGCAACCAAGAACGACCAACGCGTCACCCGCGTCGGAGCGTTTCTGCGGCGGACATCGCTCGACGAGTTGCCGCAGCTATTCAACGTGCTCGAAGGCAGCATGTCGCTGGTAGGCCCGCGACCTCACGCTACCGCCCACAACGAGCAGTATCGCTCGCTTATCGAAGGCTACATGTTGCGGCATAAGGTGAAGCCAGGCATCACTGGGCTCGCTCAGGTAATGGGCTATCGCGGCGAGACCGAAACGCTCGACAAGATGGCCGGCCGCGTCCGATTCGACCACCAGTACATTCGCGAATGGTCGCTGTGTATGGACATGCGAATCTTAGCCCGCACATTTTCGATCGTGCTCAAACAGGAAGGCGCTTACTAGCGCATGTCGCAGATTCTCGCTCGGTTGTTACATTTTTGGTACGATGGTCACAAGCGATTCGATCACTTGGAGCATCCAACGCCATGCACTACGTCAAGTTCTTTGCGGTTTTTCTGTCGCTTTCCTATCTAACGCTGGGTTGCATGCCGGCGTCGGGCAATTCGAGTTGGCCGCAGTTTCGTGGGCCGGATGGGCAGGGCGACGCCGGCCAGGTTGCTCCGCTCACGTGGAGTGAAGACTCCAACATTCGTTGGAAGACCGCCATTCCAGGGCGCGGTTGGTCGTCGCCGGTGGTCGAAGGCGATCAAATCTGGATGACGACGGCCATTGAACGTAAAGGCGACCCGGAGGAGTTGAAAGACCGCGTTAAGGGCATGTCGACCGCCAACGCCATGGAGTTGTCTTCCGAAGTGTCCTTGCGCGTGGTTTGCGTAGACCGCCAAACCGGTCGAATCAAGCATGATGAGGAGTTGGTGCACGTCGATGCGCCGAATCCCATTCACTCGCTTAACAGCTATGCTTCGCCGACGCCGGTCATTGAAGATGGCCGCGTCTACTGCCACTTCGGCCGATACGGTACCGTGTGCGTCGACTCCTCGGATGCTTCCATCGTTTGGCAGCGAGAGTTTCCCATTGAGCATTTCGTCGGACCAGGTAGCTCGCCTGCGCTTTGCGGCGATCTGGTGGTGCTCACTTGCGATGGTGCGGACAAGCAATTCATCGTAGCGGTCGACAAGCGCACCGGCGACGACGTTTGGCGACAGCCTCGGCCGCCTATTCGTTCCACCAACCCCGATTTTCGCAAGTCGTATTGCACGCCGTTAGTCATCAATGAGAGCGGCGACGCGCAAATCGTGATCCCCGGCGCCCAGTGGATCATTGCCTACGCGCCCGAAGACGGGCGAGAGATTTGGAGCGTCGACCACGGCCCTGGATTCTCGGTGGTGCCACGGCCTGTTGTCGACGATACGCACATTTATTGCTGCACAGGTTACACCCATCCTAACCTGCTCAGGATACGCCGCGGCGGAGAAGGTGACGTGAGCGAGTCGCACGTCGAATGGTCGCACGGCAAGCAGGTTCCGACCCAACCTTCGCCAGTGCTTCACCAAGGGCGAATCTTTCTGGTGAGCGATAACGGCATCGGACAGTGTTTAGACGCGTCGACCGGCTCTGTGTTGTGGAAGAAGCGACTTCCGGGAACGTATTCGGCATCGCCGCTACGGGTGGGCGATCTGATCTACTACTTCAATCGCGATGGACTGACGACCGTTGTCGACTCAACCACCAAGGGTGAGCAGATTGCCAACAATCAGCTAGACGGCGATATGATGGCGACGCCTGCGGTGGTCGATGGAGAGTTCATCGCCCGCACCGACACGCATCTATATGCGATTGGCGAGTGACTCACCGCGTTTATTTGAAGAACTCGGGATTGCTTTCGCTGAAGTAGTTGGCGGTATAGCCGTTGTTGATGTTGATGTCGGTGTACATGTACAGCTCTTCCAACAACGGTTTGCCGTTGGCGTCCTTCTCCCAACTGTAGGCTTCGAATCGAACGGGAATCTTCAATTCTTTGTCGACGTAAATGCGTCCTTTGTGGAAACGGAATTCCCTGCGTGGAACTGGGTGGACGACTTCGACCATGACTGCTGGGCGATCGTTCACCTTCCGATTCGGGTCGACCTTCACTTCGCACTCACCGTACTTTCGATCGTTGTCGGCGATCTCAATCAGCTCTTTGGTCAGGTTGCGAATGCCCGCCTTGTAGATGGGATACTTCTGCCCGTCCATGGCCAGCGAGCCCTCGGGATCGAGCGATAGCACGCCGGCAATCGATCCGCGCCAGCCATGAGCGCGAGCCTTCATTTTATTGTTGTTCGCTCCTTCGACGAACAGACATTCTTGTCCCTTCTTCGGTTTGATGAACATCAAGTGCACGCTAAACGGATTATGCATGGCCTTCATCGCGATGTACTGCGGATCTTGCAATTGGCCATCGATGCGTTCGACTTTGGAGAAGACGCACGAGTAATCGTTGATGTCGGCATCGATGTGCTTTAGTACGCGCTCGGCCAATCGTCTGCACGGATCGATGGGGTGATCGCCCGGTCGTTGCGTAAGGTCGAAAAAGTCGTCCGTTGCCGCGGCGACCGGCATCGCTTGCGCCGAGACCTGCTTGGCAGGTGTTTCGTGCGCCACGCGATACACGGGTTCACTCAGCTTTTCGTCTCGCTCCTGCTGACCGAACGAGGGATATGCAGCGAGCAAGGCCGCGGCGAGGGCGGCGACACAACTTCTGAAGGCGGGCGAGTATTGCATGTTTACTTTCTCCCATCACAGTCGCTTGCGGGGCACCAAGTGGCGAGGCGACAATTTCAGGCGGGGTTATGGCAACCTTGTCGGAGGCTGTCGATACCAATTATTCTGCAAACATCCTCGGTCTAGTACGCAAATTCCACGCCCAAAGGCAGAGTATGGATTGCGGGCGGCTTGCCGCCGCGCTGTGCGAGGCAACCTACTAAGCAATCGTAGCTCAGAGGGGTTCATCCTAGTTAGGACTTGCCCAATCCAAAAGGGAGACGCAGCCCATGTCGTTGGCCCAAAGCCCCGAGATCCACCGAATTCCCTCGATGCCATTCGATGAGAATACCTATATTCTCCGAATTGCTGGACGAAACGACTGCGTAGTGGTCGACCCAGGGCTTGAGCCCGGCAAGATTCTCGAGCACCTGCAGACCTCAGATCTCGAGCCGGCGGCCATCCTGAATACGCATGGTCACAGCGATCATATTGCGGGCAACGAGGCCATGAAGAGTCGTTGGCCGATGGTGCCCCTGGTGATTGGGCACGGCGATGCCTACAAGCTCACCGATCCGATGGCCAATCTCTCCGCCATGTTCGGTATCGAACTGATCAGTCCACCCGCCGACCAGACCGTGGCCGAGGGTGACGCCTACGAGGTTGCCGGCATGGCGTTTCGGGTCTTGGAAACCCCGGGACACTCAGCGGGGCATGTTGTGTTTGTTCTGGACGGCGAGTCGCCGGTCGCGGTGGGGGGCGACATGCTGTTCCGCCAAGGAATCGGCCGCACCGATTTTCCCGATGGTGACGAACAAGCGATGTTTGACTCGATTCGCACAAAACTCTACACGCTCCCCGACAACACAACCGTGCTCCCTGGTCATGGGCCGGAGACTACCATTGGGTTCGAGAAGGCGAACAACCCATACGTTCGTCCCGAGTGAGATCCACTCTCGTATCCTGAATTGTCCTTACTAACGAACCATCGCGAATGGGAGCGAAACCGTCGCTATCCGCGTAGGGTCAATCGGCAGTCGGGGCGAGCGTATCGCCATGAACATCGGAGTCGGACAGGTCGTCGTCTTCTATGAGTGCCGGTTGATTGATCGGCGCCTCGTGCAGCGGAAGTTCTAGCCTGAACTTGCTGCCAGCGCCAGGCTCGCTGTCGACGCGGATGGTGCCCCCGTGCTCCTGGAAGATCTTCTGGCTTACTGGTAAGCCTAATCCCGTGCCGCGTCCGCCTTTGCCACTGACGAACACCGTGAAGATCTCGTCGAGGTCTTCCTCGGCAATGCCAACGCCCGAGTCTTGAATCTCGATGACCGCCATCTTTCCGCCGTCGTCGAACATCGTCGAGACACTCACCTCACGTCGATCGCAGTCTTCGCAGGCATCGATGGCGTTAGTGACGATGTTGAGTACGGCGCGATGGATGGCCTCGGGGTCGAACATCGACGTCGGAATGTCGGCCGTTGGATCGAACGCAAGTTTCACGTCGACTTCCTGCGCCCTCGTTTGCATCAACTCCACCACATCCTGGACCACGTCGTTCAACTCGGAGGCCACTGGTTCGGGCTCGCGCTCCTTGCTGAACGTCAGCATGTCCATCACCAAGCCGGAGATGCGCTCTTGGTTGCGTTCGACGATCTTCCAGCCCTTTTGCATGGTTTCCATCGCCTGAGTGGCTGTCTCGGTATCGAGTTCGCCAGCCTCGATCGCCGTGGCGTGGTCCTGCATAGCCAGTTCCATAAGGTAGCTTCCGCCGCGCACGCCCTGCAGAATGTTCTTGATGTGGTGCGACAACGAGGCGATTGTCTGCCCGATAGCCGCCAGCCGCTCGGCTTGCACCATTGCCTTGTAGTACGACGTGTCTTCTACCGCGAGCGCGGCTTGGTGGGCGATGGCCACCATCAGTTTCAGGTGTTCCTGCGTGAACTTGGTGGTCGTGCGTTCCTGCAACATGCGCTGCGGCGTAAGCGACGTATCGATGTAAATCACGCCTACTACGTCGTATCGCCCTTGCATCGGGACGCAAATGGCTTCGCGCACGCCAAGCTTGACGATGCTATGGGCAGGGTTCCAGCGTTGGTCGTCGCGTGCATTGCTGGTGAGTACGCCTTCGTTACGTTCGACCACGTAGTCGAGAATTGTCTGGCTGATCGTGATCTTGTCTTCGGTTTGCACTCCGCGTCGATGGCGACGGACACGCGGGGCTAACTCTCCTGTTCGCTCGTTCTTGAGCATGATGCAACCGCGATCGGCGTCGACCCACTCAAAAATCATCTCCATGATGCGAGAAAGTAGTTGGTCGATGTCCAACGTGTGGCTGACGGCGAGCGCCGTGCGATACATAATTTGCAGATTACTCCGCGCGCGGGCCAGCCACGGGCTTGCCTGTCCGTCCGAGGGGCCGGTAAGCAAATCGCTGCTATCGGTTTGGGACACGGCGTGTAGAATCCGCGACTCGTCGTCTTTACTCGCGGACGATACGATGTCGATCTCGCCCGACAGATCGGGCATTTCCTGAGAGATGCCAGTGTACAACAGCAGGGTCTTGCCGAGCTGGATCTGGTCGCCGCTCGCGAGCAAATGCTCTCCTACTGGCTGCCGGTTAATGAAGCTGCCGTTCGAGCTGCCCAAATCGCGGAACTGGTAGGAGTCGCCGCTCCGCTCGAGCAACGCATGTTCGCGCGATACTTCGGTATCGTGCAATTGAATCGTGTTCGACGCTACACGCCCGACCGACACGGTGGGTGCGTCGAGATCGTATCTCGATCCTTGATCGCGTCCTTGGATGACAAACAGACTCGGCACGGCGTGGGTGAACAGAGAAAATCGGAAGTAGGCGACGGAGAGCCTCGCCCATCTTCCGCCCGTCAAGCGGCGCGACGCTGCTCCAAAACGTCCTCAATTCTACGGATCAAGTTCCCGTAGTGGTAGGGTTTTGCTAGCAGCTCGTACGGGTCTAATGCCAAGTGAGAACCCGCTATTTTGCCGAGTAGGACGATTGGGGTATTCGTACGGCGGGCAGCGGCAGTCAATTCGCGGGTTGCCTGAAGGTCGGTGCTCGGATCGCTGTCGGCGTCTAGCACGATTAATTCGGGATGCAGCTGCTCGGTCAGCGTCAGGGCCTCGCTCGCTCTGGACGCTTCGATGGCGGTCGTCCCGCTGCGGGCTAACAGCGCCGCGAGCACCTCGCGGGATTCCGACGATTGGTCGACGATCAACACTCGATCAGCATGCATAACAACGAACCATCAAGGCGTAAACCGATCCTGGGCGGGCCATTCCAGGTCAGGGACAGGTAGCGTGGGCGGTTACGTGGCAAGCGATTTGCCGGGCGGGGCGACAAGCATAGGGGGCGATGCGAAGCGTGTCAAAAGCGAAAATCTCTTGAATTGCAAGCAAGTGGCAATCGGATAAGCTATTCTCAATCCATGTCCGTCATACGCTAGCAGCGTCATCGGAATTGCGGACTCAACAGTTGGGATTCCAAACGTGCCTCGCATTTCGCAATTGTCAGCACTTCTTGTTCTGTTCGCTGCGGTGGCAACCCCATGGCGTTCGGCTTGCGGTGAGGAGGCATGGCAGGTCGAGCGTCGATTGGCGCGGACCGTGCAGTTTCTGGCGTCGGATCAATTGGCAGGGCGCGGGCTTGGTACGCCGGAGATCGACGTCGCCGCCGAGTTTGTTTTCAACCAGTTTGAGCAACTGGGGTTACACGTCGAGTACCAACCGTTTACCTACACAAAGCGGGCCAAATCGGGACCGAACAATCGCGCCGCGTTTGTTCATCAATCTATCGGACCTCGTATGACCCTCGAGCCCAACTTCGACTTCCGGCCGTTGGCGCTCGGAAGTGCCGGCGAGATCGATGCGCCGATTGTATTCGCGGGCTACGGAATCACCGCGCCCGAGTCGGATTACGACGACTATGCTTCGGTTGACGTGCGGGGGAAAGTAGTCGTTGTGTTGCGGCACGAACCGTTGCAAGACGACGCGGAAAGTCCGTTCAACGGCACCGATCATTCAGAGCATGCCCCATTTCGCCGCAAGTTGAGGAACGCGATCGACCACGGGGCGGTAGCGGTGCTGTTTTGCACCGACCTTTTTGACATAGAACGCAAACAGAAGGTACTCGAGCGTCGGCAGCGGGTCATCGAACAAAAGATCGAAGACGAGCGACGCCAGTTTGGCGAGTTGACGCGCCCTAGCCAGACCGATATCGAGCGACATCAACGCCAATCGGCAAGGCTGAATCAGCGACTGCAACGCCTTGGCGACATTGCTCAGGCCGAGGCCGCTGGGCTACTGCCTTTCGAGGGAGCTGGGATCGTAGCGGCCGACGGTCTAATTCCGGTGATGATTTTTAGCCGTGATTCTATCGACCGCTTGCTTTTGCAGGTTGGCCGTCCAGTGCTCAGTGCTCTGGAAGAGGCCATCGATCGCGATCTAGCGCCGCACAGTTTCGAATTTAGTGGTTGGCGGCTCGCGGCGAACGTCGATATTGTCCGTGAAGCAGTGCCGGCAAAGAACGTCGTTGCGACGCTTGAAGGGACCGGCGTCACGGCCGACGAGACGGTAGTCGTCGGCGCCCACTACGACCACCTAGGCCGCGGACGTGACGGCGACGCGGACGGCGAGATTCACAACGGCGCCGACGACAATGCGTCCGGTGTTTCGCTGTTGCTCGAGATAGCGGGGCACTACGCGACGCTTCCAGAGCCGCCGAAGCGACGCGTCGTGTTCGTCGCTTTTTCCGGCGAGGAGCGCGGGTTACTGGGTAGCGCTCACTATCTCACGCGGCCCGTTGCGCCGCTGGAGTCTACCGTCGCCATGCTCAACTTCGACATGGTGGGTCGGCTCGCCGACAATCGCTTGATCGTAAGTGGTACGCAAACTGCCAATGAATTCAGCCGGTGGTTGGACGAGGTGAACGAGCGACATGGCTTCGCGCTCAAGAAGGTGCCAGGTGGAATGGGTCCCAGCGACCATGCGAGTTTCTACGCGCAGCAGATTCCTGTGCTCCACTTCTTCACCGGCTTGCATGACGAGTACCATCGCCCGGGCGACGACGTGCAACTGCTGAACGTCGCTGGAATGAGACGCATCGGCGAGTTTGCCCGAGAGGTTATAGACTTGACGCTCGGGTCGCCCGATGGACCAAGTTACACGCCTACGGATGGCCCATCGCTCGCTAAGTGAGATTGTAGCGCCCACTCAGCCATTGCCTGCTGCATTGGCAAAACCGCCTGTCTAGATGCGAAAATTCCCGTATAAAAACGTCGCAAGACTGCTATTGCTCCGGATGACCGTTCTCGGCACAATACCGCCCGCTTGACTTTCCGGCTTGGCATGCACGTGGCCAGACCGGCAATACTTCCCCCTTGGTCAAGGATGACCCGTTTCTCAGCAAGGAGTGCTGACGTGAAGACTCTCACAATGGCCGTCGCGGCCACCCTAGTTTCATTAGCTGCTAGCGTCCCCGCCGGGGCCCAACACCCCGAGGCAGTGAACGCACCGAAGTTCGGTATTGCCGTGGTGGACATCAGCTACATTTTCAAAGAGCACAAGCAATTCATCGCCACCATGGAAGGCATGAAGGCCGAAATGGAAGGCATTCAAGGAAAACTCAAGTCCAAGCGCGACAGCATCGCCAAAATGGAAGAGGCACGCAATCGCCTTGATCCGGGTTCGCCCGACTACAAGAAGTTGGACAACGAGCTAGCAACCGCCAAGTCGAACTTTAACTTGGAGATGGATCGCTTGCGCAAGGACCTTATGGAGCGCGAGAGCAAGGTGTACTTCAGCACCTACCAGAAGGTGAGCTACGCGATTGCCAACTACGCCAAGCAGCGGAACATCGGCCTGGTGTTGCGATTCAATGGCGATAAGCCGGATCCCAACAAGCGGCCCGATATCCTCAAGGATATCAACAAGCCCGTGGTGTATGAGAACAACATCGACATTACGCGCGACATCTTGGCCATCATCAACAACGGGTCGGCCGCGTCCACGGCGCGGCCGCCGGCCGGACAGCCTGTGCGATAGTAAACGTGCGAAGTAGCCCATAGGCCGGTCGCCACGCACCGCTGGCGGCCGGCTAAAGGGATACTTGCGAGCGTTTCCTCGTTCCATCCATCTGTCCGCCTCGGACGTTCCCCAGCTTGGGAGCCTGCCTGCGATGATACCCCTGCGCCATCAGCGCACCGTAGCTCGAGCCGCTGCCGTTGAAGGCTTCGGTTACTGGAGTGGCGAAGACTGCCGGGTCGAGTTTCGGCCCGCTCCACCCAACAGTGGCATCACCTTTCTGCTGTCGACTGGCGATGGTGAGCTAATCCGTTTGCCGGTCGGGCTCGACCTTCGTGAAGATCGCCCTCTGCGCACCGTGTTGCAGGACGGTGAACGTCGGGTGGAAATGATCGAGCACGTCATGGCCGCCCTGGCCGGACTGGAAATCGACAACTGCAATGTCTTTGTCACTGCAGGGGAAATGCCCGGCTGCGACGGGTCTTCCGCGGCATTCGTCGAGGCGCTCGACGCGGCGGGCGTTGTCGTGCAGACGGCTCCTACCCGACCATTGGTTGTCACCAAGCCGGTCCGAGTGGGCGACGAGCAGCACTGGATCGAGGCCCAACCCACCAATGCGGGCTGCATGTCCGTTGAGTTTCACCTTGATTACGGCAGCGGCAACCCCATTGGTCGCCAATCGTTTGCCGCTGAGATTTCGCCCGAACAGTTTCGCTACGAACTGGCCAGCGCGCGCACGTTTGTGCTTCGAGAGGAAGCCGATGCCCTGGTGGCTCGCGGCATTGGCACCCGTGTTTCGCCACAAGACCTGCTAATCTTCGACCAGCACGGCCCTATCGAAAACTCTCTCCGTTACAGCGACGAGTGCGTTCGCCACAAGGTGCTTGATGTGGTTGGCGACTTGGCGCTTGGCGGGCGGCCTGTTATCGGGCACATCGTTGCATACCGCAGCGGTCATCAACTCAACGCGGCGCTCGTCGCCGCATTACTGGAGCAAGAACAACAAACAAGCCGCAAGTCGGCTTAGGCGAGTTGTCGTCGTACCAACTCGCCACAGCAATTATACCTCAGCCCCCAATCTACCATGGCTACCAGTATTGCAAACACTGCCTGGATCGACCCGCGTGCCGAGATCGACGACGAAGTCGAAGTCGGGCCTTTCACTACGATTGGGCCAAACGTCAAGATTGGGGCCGGTACCAAAATCATGAACAGCGTCACGTTGATGGGCCACGTGACGATCGGCCGCGACAACACTATCTACCCGCACGCCGTAATTGGTGGCGAACCACAGGACGTCAGCTACGCCGGAACCGACACCAAAGTAATTGTGGGCGACAACAACATCATTCGCGAGAGCGTGACCGTGAACCGCGCCAGTGAAAAGGAAGATGGAATAACCCGCCTGGGCAGCCACAATTTTCTGATGGCCAACACGCATGTCGCGCACGACTGCAAACTTGGTAGCCATATCATTATTGCCAACGGATCGATGCTTGGCGGTCACGTTCACGTCGACGACCACGCGTCGATCTCCGGGGGCGTTGCCGTGCATCACTACACCACGATCGGCAGTTTCAGTTTCATTGGCGGATTGAGCCGCGTACTGCATGACGTGCCGCCCTACATGCTGTGCGAGGGCTCGCCCGCGCGTCCGCGGTGTATCAACATCGTAGCGCTCAAACGAAACGAGTTCGAGCCTCAAGTCATCGACGCGCTGGCCGAAGCGCATCGGCTACTGTATCGCTCGAAGGTGGGCCTCGACGCAGCCCGAGAGGTGTTACGAGGCAACGAGCGCCTGGTACCTCAAGTCAACCGTCTGTTGTCGTTCATTGAAGGCCAACAAGAAGGCCGTCATGGCCGCGGCCGCGAAATCCGCCGAGCGGCGTAGAGACCAAAAAATAGGAGTTGTCGTGGGAGGGCTCTCTGAGCCCGAGAAACGTTCCGGTTTCCGGTCGCAATCGGCCTCGGAGAGGCCTGCCACAGGACGCAGGTCCGCCATCGGCCATTCACCACAGCTTAACTGGCCCCCAAACCCAAAGTCTTCAGCATGACTCCCCTTCGAACTGCAGTAATCGGCGCCGGCCATTTGGGCCGTATTCATGCGCGTCTGGCGGCCGAGACGCCGCACATTGATTTGGTGGCCATCGTCGACGTGTCGGACGAAGCTCGCCAGCAAGTGGCTACCGAAACTGGGGCTCGCCCGGTGGCCGACTATCGCGAAATCAACGGTCAAATCGAGGCAGCCATTGTCGCCACGCCCACCGTTTATCATCACCAAGTGGTGAAAGCACTACTCGAGTCGGGCGTGCACGTGCTAGTCGAAAAGCCTATCACATCTACGGTCGCCGAAGCGGATGAACTTGTCGACCTCGCCGACGCTCAAAACCTCAAGCTTCAAGTGGGCCACGTCGAGCGATTCAATCCCGGGCTCGAATGTGTTGCCGACGGTCTTACCGATATTCGCTACATTCAGGCGACGCGCGCTAGCGGGTTCACGTTCCGCTCAACCGATATTGGCGTTGTGATGGATTTGATGATCCACGACATCGATGTGGTGCTCTCGCTGGTTGGTTCGCCGCTAGTCGAAGTCTCCGCGATTGGCGCGGCAGTGATGGGCAACCACGAAGACATCGCCCAAGCCCAACTGCGGTTTGCGAACGGCTGCATGGCGCAACTTACCGCGTCGCGAGTGAACTACGAGCCGGCCAGAAGCATGCAGGTGTTTACTTCCGCCGGGTTCGCCAACATCGACTTCGCGAGGCGCACCGCGACGACTGTACGCCCGAACGATGACCTGCTCGCCCGGCAGTTCGATCTCGCTGATCTCTCCCAGGACGAAATTGGCCACTACCGCGACCACGTATTCGACGAGTTGTTGGTCAAACAACCACATGAGCCACCGCAAACCAACGCGATCGCCGAGGAGCATCGCGATTTCGCTGAAGCGGTACGCACTGGCCGCGATGTCCGCGTGACGGGCGCGGCGGGACGTGACGCACTGGTGGTGGCCGAACAGGTGCTCAATGCCATCGACCAGCACCAGTGGGATGGCTCGCCGATGGGACGCCGGGGCCCGTTGCTAACTCCCGCAGTTCCTCTCAGGAAAGCTGGCTAGAAGCGGCCAGTTTGGCCTTGGTACTGTCTAAGCCAAGTCGCGGTCTTCGAACAGCAGCAAGGCCAGCAGCATGGCGGCCGCGCAATACAGCACACAGTAGATCGTGGCCCACCAAAGGTACTCGTAGGGCACAGGTTGCCCGCCAGCGATGGCTGGCTGGATGTTGAAGTGGTTCAGCACCGGCACCAACACCGAAAGCAGCTTGCCGGTAAATTGCACGAACGGAATATCACCGGCGCTCGAGCGGACGATCTGTGGCAGAAGATTCCCGATGACGTAGAGTGCGCCCACGATGATTAGGTTTGGCAGCATCGACAGCCGCGTACTGATGGCCACCGATACCGATGCGAGCGTCGCTGCCTGTAGATACGAGAGCACCAATCCCGGCACTGCGGAGATCATGGTGTGGTAGCAAAGTTCCCAGTCGGGCGTGGGCTGGCTCGATTCGCGGGCGTCGTACACCACCTTGATGCTAATCGTCACCAACAACACGGTCCCAAGGATCACAAACATCACCAACAGCGGCCACAGAATACCGATGAACTTCCCAATCACGAATTGCTGCCGGCTCACTGGCTTGGAAAGCATGGTGAGTGCTGTTTTGCCCTCGATTTCGTCACTCACGCTGGTGCTGGCCGTCCACACGGCGAAGATGATTCCGAGCACCATGATGGTGGTGAGGCCCGAGTCGATGAGTATCTTTACGTCTTCGCCAAACGTGTTGTAAGGAATGACGATGTACGTCACCAGCGCGATGGCGCCCGCGCTGGACAGTACCATGAACAGCGGTTGCGAGATTGCCTCCTTGGCGGTGCCGATCGCCACGGTTGAAACGCCGGGCAGCAGCCATTCGATGAGGAAATAGAACAGCACGACGCCCAGTACCGACGCGGCCACGATTGGCAAGTGATGCACCTCTGGCATCTCGACGTCTGTCCAATAGTTCAAGGTCAGCGTCACTGGCTCCTCGCCGGGATTCGAGACATAAAGACTCGTCACGGTTTCCTGAAACACCCGCGGATACTTCTTCTCGGGCGACCACTCGAAGTCCTCACCACCGGCAATGTTGAAGTCTGGATCGATGAACCCACGGCCCGACTCGATCGATACACGAACATCGCCATCTGTGGTGAAGGTGTATTTCAGCAACTCGTCGCTACGGATATCGACCGCGACTTCCTGGTCCTCGGCGTTCGGTTCGATGGTGAACTCAACGGAGTGCTCGCCGACGGTTGGCAAGCGCTGGATGGATTGCCAAGTTTCCGACACCGGCATCGACGGCGCGGCCAGTACGCAGAGCAAGACGAATGCACCAATGACATAGGCAATGGGTGTCAGGATGCCATCGGCTGCCACCTGACGGGCTGCCCGGGCTCCGGCGGGCCAAGCGATCACCGCCAAGCCGTAGAGGATTGCCAGCACCAGTGCCGCGGCCGTAACGCCAATCGACAGGATCCAGATGGGCGTGATCCAAAGTTGCATGTTGGCAAGCGGCAGATGCATCATGTTTGGTGGGGTCTCGCTAACTCGATTCACGCCGGCGATGTCTACCGGCATCAATGTCTGATTTCAAAGCCGTCGAACTGCCCCGTGGCGGGGCGGACGTCCCGCGTGGTTTCAGTGATGTTCGAATGCATTTCCGTTGCGACGCGTTGCTCAAGTAAGTCGAGCTCGGCCGCGGCGCCTTCGGCCACCATTTGCACCCGCCCGTCCGAAAGGTTGCGCACGAATCCGGATACGGCGAACTGACCGGCGATCTCCCGCGTGGTGACTCGAAATCCGACGCCCTGCACATGTCCTGAGAAGTAGATTTCCCGAAGTTCGTCCATGATAGCAGTCTACTTGGCGTTTCGTCGATGCTCCAGGGCTGTGTTCGCCTTGACTTGTTGGGGCCACATCAGCTACACGCATCCTCATGCAAGCTCGCCCGGTCTATTTTGCCTTGTTGGTCACCGCATTGACGGCGGTGGCCGTTGGCCAGACACCCCAGGTGGTCGTGCTGCGCAATGGAAATGTGCTCGAAGGGCAGGTCGACCGACTTGGCAACGTTGTGCTGGTAGTGACCGAAACCAGTGAAATTCGCTTGCCAGCCGGCGACATCGAACGCGTGGCCGCAACGCTCCACGATGCTTACGTCGCCCGGCAACACGAAGTTCGCCTCGGCGTGGTCGTCGACCGGGTTCGGCTCGCCAGTTGGTGCATTCGGCATGAGTTGTGGGCCGAGGCGGGCGCAGAGCTGGCCGCAGCGCGGGAGATTTCTCCACGCCACCCAGACATCGCCTACGTCGAGCGGCGGCTTGAGGTGGCTGCGAGGGCGGCCATGCGAGCGACCCAACAACAGCAGCAGCAGGCCAAAGTCGACGAAGTGCCGGCTGAATCGCGCGACGCCGAGCTGGCGGAACTCGACGCCCTGGCGATGAGCTTGCCCCCCGGTGCATTGGAGGCCTTTGCCCGCCAGGTGCAACCCATTTTGGTCAATAGCTGCGCCGCTGGCGGCTGCCACGCGAGCGACGATCCGCGCGAGTTTCGGCTCAACCGCGACTTGGTCCGCGGTGTCGCGACGCGTGAGAGCACCCTGCGGAATCTCGAAGCGGTATGGAACCACATTGATCACACCACGCCAGAGCATAGCCCACTCCTTTTACAGCCGACGGTGCCCCACGGTGGGCTGCCACGCCCGGTGTTTGGGCGAAATCGCGCCAAGGTCCAGGAAGCACTGGTGGCCTGGGTGCGGCAGTCAACCGGCACCAACAGCGAACCGACGCCGACTGAGGGCGTACAGCTTGCCCAACACGAGCAGGTGATGGCTTCGACACCAAGCAATGAGCCACGTGACCCAAGTGTTACGCAGCAAGAGCAGCACTTCTGGGATGATCCGGCTGCCATGGGACTGGAAGCAAGCGACCCACTACCGGCGCCCACACCGCAAGTCCGATACGGCGCCGCCGCGAAGAACTTCAAACCCCGCGACGAGTTCGACCCCGAACTTTTCAACCGACAAATGAAGCGAGATTCGGCCGATACTTCCGCGACTGAGTAACGCACCGATCGCTACTTGGGCATGTTTTCAAACGGCAAGTTCGCTTCTTCGCCTGCGATGGCCGAAGTGGTACCCACTTCGAGAGGTGCCATTTCCCCGGGCGTCGCTTCGTAGATCGATTCGGTCGCGTAGCCGCTAGATAGCACTGAGCCTGCGCGGCCTGTGCCGCAAGCGGTGCAGCCAGCGCAGTTGCAGTCGGCCACGGGTGAACCGTAATCGTAGCAGCTTTGGCAACTGCGGCATCCGCTGGCCAACGAACTGACCCCAACCAACAAGGCGGTGACGAAAACCAAGCGTTTCATCCGATCGATCCTACCCGCGACGTGAGAAAAGGAAGCATCCTTGCACCTCCATCGGCGGTTGGACGGTCAAACTTTGACGCGATTGTGCCGATTGCGCCGGCGTCAGTCGCACTAGCACGACGACTCGAGCACGTGCCGAATTCTCTGGTCTGCTAGCGAGTCGGCAATGAACTTCGCACCGGTGAAGTCGTGATCGGCACTGTGTGGGCTTGGCACGGCTACCGTGTAAGCTCCGGCGGCTATTGCAGCCCGACAGCCGTTGTGGCTGTCTTCGAGCACCAACGTCTCGGCGGCGGTAAGGCCAAGCCGCGCAGCGGCCAACTCGTAGATTTCGGGGTGTGGTTTGCCGTGCGTGACATCGTTGGCGGTCACCAGGAACTTGAACTCTTCGTGCAGATCAATGCGTCGAAGCAATTCTTCGGCGTAATGTCTCGCGCCGCTAGTAGCAATCGCCTTGGGCAAGCCGCGTTGGTCGATGAGCGCCAGCAGATCGTGGAGACCGGGCATGGTTGTTAGTCGATGCTCGACGAACTCCCAGAATGTCTTTTCTGACTCCATCGCTAGATCCTCGACCGTATCGTCGAGCGAGTGCCATTCGATCATCACTGCAAGTGCTTTCGTGGCTGGCTGCCCCATCATCGCGTGCCGTAGGTCGTCATCGAAGGTCTTGCTTCGTCGTCGCATTAGCTCCGTGCCAACTAGTTGGTACACGTCTTCGGTGTTAATCATCAGTCCGTCGAGGTCGAATACCACGGCACGAATCGGTGCGTCTGGAACTGGTGGATGCATGGATTAATGGTTTGGTGGTGAGATGCGGTAAACTGCGTAGGTGTCGTTGTCGTACGGCATTTCGAAGCCAAGTGGCTCCTCGACGGTGGTGAGCACATAGGTGGCGTTGTACTTATTCGCGAGCTCGCGTACCCGGGTCGTTCCCAATTCGCCGAGGCTGCGGACCCACGGTTGCTCCGGGTCGCCGCCAGGCGTGTACACATCGTACAGCCGACTCCGCCACTCGACCAAGCTCCGCGCGTTTTGCGGAATATCTTTGTAGGTCACCACTTCCGGGCGCTGGGCGTACCACTTGAACGAGCTGTTTCCTCTTGGCGTGAGAAACACAGCGTCGCTCGGCGTGTTTTCCTCGATCCAACCGCAAACGTCTAGCCAGTCGTCTGGATTCCGCATGCGTGCCACCGCCGGTGGCCACGGTGACTGCACGTAGTCAACCAGCCGCGTGGCGATCGGATAACCGCTTGTAAGCAGCATCACGAACAGCATCGCTGGCGCAAAACGGTCGTTGCGACCGAGCATATCGGCCAGCAGCCGAATCCAAAGCATGGCCAATCCGATCGGCACCGCTACATCGGTGAGTCGGAACCAGTAGTAGCGCAACAGACTTGCCGCCGCGTGAGGATGGTTCCAAAGCGCCAACTCGATCGCCATGCCGACCAGGGCAAGAGCCATGGCTCCGATCGAATAGATGGCGATGCGTCCGGCTTCGTCTCTTTCAAACGCACTCCAGCCGCCAAGCTCCACTCGCCGTATGAACAACAACGCTACGAACAGCATCGTGACTGTCGCATGGCGTCCCGCCCGCTCGGCAATCCACGCTGCGGGTTTATGGAGCGGTGCGAGGTGATGTGGAAGTCGCTCGAACACATAGATTCGGGCCGCTTCGCTACCGACGTCCGGCGACTGTGCAGCATTCAGAGCCAATGCCGGTAAGACGCCAGCCAGCGATATGGCTCCTCCTACCAGCAAGCCGGGCAACATGTTGACGAGCGGTTGTTCGCGCCGCCAGGCGAATAACCATAGCGCAAACACGATTACCACCGACCACCCGCCTACTAGCACGTGCCAGGCGCTCGCCATGCCAAAATGGACCCAGGTCCAATTCCACCGATTCATTACCCATGCCCGCAACCCAAGTAGCACGAACACGTAAGCAATGCCCTTTGCTTCGAATCCGCCCACCAGCCATTCGCCGGCCAGATTTCCCTCAGCGATAGCACTCGCCAGAATCGCGGCCCCCAGAACGGCGAACAGCGGCCGTGGAACAACGGTCCGCGATAACCGCCTCCAGGCCCACGCCAGGGCCACGAGAGTTCCGAGCCTGCCAATCCAGGCGACGGCCGTCAACGGCAGGAATTGCGTGAGATAGGCGAATGCCACGACGAATGTGTAATGCGCGTCGGGCGACTCCAGAAATATATCGCCCGGGCAGAATTCTGGGTCGATCGCGTGGCGCAAGCGGCACAAGTAGTGGGGCTCGTTCACGCCGGGCGGCGGGGCAGGAGCCACCAGGTAAAGAATGCACACGATCTGCCCAATTTCTGCGCACACCCACCACCACGGCGGGGGGACGGTAGATCGCGATGAGGACGACATTAGACCCCAAAAGTGGCGAATTCAAAAAAAAATCTGGGATTTCGTGTGATGGAACGGCAGTTGCCGAGAATTAGTTGGTAGAGGGTAGCTTTCCTAATCTGTCTTGCCGAAAACCGACGATTCAGACTAAACGGTCCTTCACCGGAACCTAACTTGCGTGAGCTAGTCTTAAGTACAGTAACTCCAAGAACAACGGGGCCCGCTCGCCCGTACTAGCAGTGGGACGTTGGAGGGATTGGGCACGGAGATGCTTGATCCGAACAACCAAGAACAGAGCAGATGCTCGAAAGGTGCAATTGTGGCTGAGAAAGAACCGTTTGGCTACCAAAAACCAGCGCTCCACGAATCGGAATTGGCTGAGCGGCTCGACCGGGTGGACGAATTGGTCAACTTGATGCTCGACGATCAATTGGTGGACGAAAACGTTCGCGAGTTAGAGACGCTGCTCACCGACAGCCCTGAAGCGCGTACTCAGTACGTCGGCATGGTTCAATTGCACGCTGACCTAATCGAATACTACAACCCGCAAGCGTTCGCCGCCGCGACATCGCCGATTCTCGCTAACCTGACCAACACGATCGATATCGAGCCTTCCGCTCCGCCACAAGCGACCGAGTGAGGCATCTTCATAGCTCAGCGATCCGCGCGAAGTTGCCTTTGAGCGAGTCATAGAGCCCTTGGTAAACCGGCATGCCGCGGTCGTAGTATCGTCGAGTTGCTGCGGTTGGCTTGCACTCGTCAGTGAACTGTACGGTTACCTTGGCCGCCTCGACGATGTTCTTGTACTCGCCGCCGCCCACTGCGGCGAGCAGCGCTACCCCGTAGGCCGGGCCTTCGTCGCTTGCCATTTCCGCGACCCGCTTTCCAAACATGTCAGCTTGCAGTTGCCGCCAAAAGTCGCTCTTAGCGCCGCCGCCAGTCGTGCGAATCTGCTTCGCACTCACGCCGAGCGACTCGACAATCTGCAAGCAGTCTCGCAGCGAGTAGGTGACTCCCTCGAGCAATGCTCGCACCATGTGGGCCCGCGAATGCGCGAGCGTCAAACCTACGAACGCGCCACGAGCCAAAGGATCGGCGTGCGGCGTTCGCTCGCCGGAGAGATAAGGTAAGAAGAACAATCCCTCGGCACCGGGCGACACGTTGGCTGCCTGGGCCGTCAATTCTTCAAAGAGGTCGTGTTTCTCCTTCTTCGCAATCGCGGCGTCAGCCTTGCAGAGCGCGTCGGCGAACCACCTGAACGACCCGGCAGCGGAGAGCGTGACCCCCATCATGTGCCATTTGCCCCGAACGGCGTGACAGAAGGTATGCAGTCGGCCGTCGGGATCGGCCTGCGGCGTGTCGCTATGGACGAACACCACCCCCGAAGTACCAAGTGAGGTCATGACAATGCCACTTCTCACGATGCCATTTCCGATTGCCCCCGCCGCGCAATCGCCCGCTCCGCCAACCACCACGCAATCGGTGGTCAGCCCAAGCTGCTTTGCGATCGCCGGGGTTAGCTTTCCGGTCACGTCCTCCGATTCGTAAACCGTCGCAAACAGGTTGGCGTCGAGCTGAAGCTTGTTGAGCAACGGTCTCGACCAGCGGCGGTTTTTCACATCCAACAGCAGCATGCCGCTGGCATCGCTCACGTCGGTCGCCAGTTCGCCGGTAAGTCGATAGCGGATGTGATCCTTTGGCAATAGGATTCGGACCGTCTTGTCGAAGTTCTTTGGCTCGTGATTTCGCAGCCAAAGAATCTTCGGGGCCGTGAATCCGGTGAGCGCCGGGTTGGCGACCATCCGCACGAGCTTCTTTCGCCCGCCAGCGAGTTTCTCAATTTCCTCGCACTCCGCAGCCGTACGCTGGTCGTTCCACAGTAGGGCAGGCCGCACGACCTTGTCGTTCCTATCGAGAAACACAGAGCCGTGCATTTGCCCCGACAGACCTAGGGCTTTTACGTCGGCGGCCTTGGCCCTCGCTCGCTTCACGGCTTGGCGAATGGTCTTTGTGGTCGCTTTCCACCAATCCTCCGGATCCTGTTCGCTCCACAGTGCCTTCGGGTGGTAGCACGGATAGCTGGCGCTGGCTTGGGCAAGCACCTTGCCGCTGGAGTCGATGGCCAGAGTCTTTGTGCCGGACGTTCCAATATCGACTCCCAGGTAGACGGACATAGGCTCGGTCTGCTCCGCGGAGGGTTAAGGCGGGTGCTTTGAACAGCGTTGCAAGTCGCCCCTATTTGGGCGATACGTTCGGCGAAACGCAACCGCCCGCGTCACGACGACCAGTGCCCGGCGCTACCTCGGGCCGCATCCATCGCCGCCGCCGATTCTTGCCACGACGGCCGAAAGACGCTATTTTCATAGATTCTTTGTGCCCCGCCCTCAGCCACCAGCAGCCTTCCCTTCCTGGCAGAATGATCAGCCCAGCGAGTGACAACCAGCGGATCGTGATCACGGGCGTCGGTCTCACCGCGCCGAATGGCAATACGTTGGCCGAGTACCGCGAGGCTTTGCTCGACGGTCGCAGCGGCGTGCAACCCTACGACATCCGATACGTCGGCCCCACGTTGGCCGGCATTTGCGATTTCGATGAACTGAAGTATCAGAAGCGTCGCGATGTCCGTCGTGGCACGCGGGCCGGTAGCATTGGCATCTACTGCGCCAACGAAGCCATTGCAGACTCCGGAATCGAGTGGGAAAACGTCGACCGCGAGCGGGTTGGCATTTACGTTGGCGTTACGGAACACGGTAATGTCGAGACCGAGAATGAAATCCACGAGATCAAGGGTTACGGTTACGACACCAGTGTCTGGTCGCACCACCATAACCCGCGAACCGTGGCTAATAATCCCGCCGGCGAAATCACGCTCAACCTGGGAATCACCGGGCCGCACTATACAGTTGGCGCTGCGTGTGCCGCGGGTAACGCGGGGCTCATTCAAGGCGCCCAGCAGTTATTACTTGATGAGTGCGACATCGCAATCGGCGGCGGTGTCAGCGAGAGCATTCGCACCTTTGGAATCTTTGCCGGATTTGCCAGCCAGGGCGCGCTGGCAGTGCACGACGACCCCACCAGGGCGTCGCGCCCATTCGATCGCGACCGCAATGGAATCGTGGTGTCCGAGGGCGGTTGTTTGTTTACTATCGAGCGATATGCGGACGCGGCCAAACGTGGTGCGAAGATCTACGGGGAGTTGGTGGGCTACGCCATGAACAGCGATGCCAGCGACTTCGTGCTGCCCAATCCCAAACAGCAAGCCCGCTGCATGCACATGGCGCTCCGGCGGGCGGAACTGAGCGGCGACGATATCGATATCGTCAGCACGCATGCCACGGCCACGTCGAGCGGCGACATTCAAGAGTGTGCGGCGGTGCGCGATGTATTCGGCGGCGACGGGGCCACGCTGGTGAATAACACCAAGAGCTTTATCGGCCATGCCATGGGAGCCGCCGGATCGTTGGAACTCGCTGGAAATCTGCCAGCGTTTGACGATGGCGTCTGCCACCCTACGATCAACGTAGACAACCTCGACCCCGAGTGCGAACTCGACGGACTTGTGATCAACGAAGCCCGCGAGACCCCCGGTGTCAATACTATCCTGAACAACTCATTCGGCATGCTGGGCATCAATTCAGCGGTCGTCATCAAACGCGTGTGAGCCGAACACGCTAGCATCGGGTGATCTAGTTCAACCAGACGCTAGGGCGTTCGGCTCACCGGACCCAGGGACAACTCCATGACCAAAGCAGAGATTCGCGAAGAAGTACTTGACATCTTGGCCGACATTGCACCCGATGAAGATCTGTCGGGCTTGGACGACTCGGTGAGCTTCCGCGAACAGATGGAACTCGACTCGATGGACTTCTTGGACATCGTCATGGAACTCCGCAAGCGTCACCGCGTCCAGGTGCCCGAAGACGATTACGTACACCTCGCCAGCATGAGCAGCACCGTCGACTACCTCGAACCATTGATGAAGGACATTCAGAAGGTATGAGGATTCAGAATTCGGGGGCCAGGGTTGTGCCAGCCGACACCGGACCTCTGTATCCTGATCCCTGAATCCTCACCCATGTACGACACCCTCATTATTGGCGCGGGTATGAGTGGGTTGGCGGCTGGGATTCGCCTAGCGCACTTTGGGCAACGGGTGGCGATTCTCGAGCGTCACTACACTATTGGCGGGCTCAACTCGTTCTACCGTCTCCGCGGACGCAACTACGATGTTGGCCTGCACGCGCTCACAAACATCACGCCCAAGGGAACCAAGAAGGGCCCGCTGGCTCGGCTATTGCGACAGTTGCGGTTTTCGTGGGACGACTTACAAATCGCGCCGCAAAACGGTTCGCAAATCGTCTTTCCGGACGCGAAGCTCGCATTCACGAACGATGTCGAATTACTCCGTACCGAAGTGGCCCGGCAGTTTCCGTCGCAGGCCGATCGATTCAACAAGCTCGTCGATCAAATTGTTGACTACGATGACCTCACCGACGAGCACCAACAGCTTTCCGCCCGCGAAGTAGTAAGCCAGCAGATCACCGATCCGCTGCTAGTTGAAATGCTCTTCTGCCCGCTCATGTTCTATGGCTCGGCACGCGAACACGACATGGACTGGGGACAGTTCTGCATCATGTTCCGTAGCATCTTTCTCGAAGGGCTGGGACGCCCGTTCGCCGGCGTTCGGCTGATCCTCAAGCTGCTCGTCAAGAAGTATCGCGCGCTGGGCGGCGAACTGAAGCTCCGCGCCGGCGTCAAACGGATTGTGACGGACGAAGCGCGCGTGGTCGGAGTTGAACTCGAAGGTGGAGACCTCCTCGAAGCTCGCCGGGTAATGAGTTCGGCCGGGTGGTGCGAGACGATGCGGTTGTGCGACGACGGCGAGCCGGTCACGTCACGAGCCAGCGGCCAACTCAGTTTCTGCGAGGCGATCGCCACGCTTGACGTTCCGCCATCGACGTTCGACTACCACCAAACGATCACATTCTTCAACGACTCGCCCGACTTTCATTGGACGAAACCAACGGGTGAGATGTGCGACGTCCGCAGCGGAGTGATTTGCTCGCCCGACAACTTTGGCTACGACCAGCCGCTAGGTGAGGAGGGCACCATGCGCGTCACGGTGCTGGCCGATCAAGACCGCTGGATGGCGCTCGACGAACCCGCTTATCGCTTGGCGAAACACCGCTGGTGGGATCGCATTATCGAGTCGTCGGTCCGGTTTGTTCCCGATTATCGCTCGCGTGTGATCGATACGGATATGTTCACGCCCGGCACGATTGTCCGCTACACGGGCCACGACAACGGTGCGGTGTACGGCGCTCCCGAAAAGCAACTCGACGGTACGACGCACTTAGACAATCTGTTTGTCTGCGGCACCGACCAAGGCTTCGTCGGTATCGTCGGCTCGATCATCAGCGGCATCTCGATGGCGAACATGCACTGCTTGAGGGATTAGTTGTGCGGTGTTAGCCGCGACGCCCAGCGGAGCGCTCCGAATGCGAGTAGCCGAAGATCTATGCGTCGTCAGTGCAATCTGGGTGTTGTAGAATAGGTTCATAGTTTTTCCCTTTGACCTGCAGAGGATTACCCATGGAAAGAGAAGAATTTCAAGAGTTGCTGCAGGAGTGTCCCTTGCTGGTGCGAATGAACGACGGCCGCGAATACCTCGTCGAGAAGCCAGAGTTCGTCATCGTGGGGGATTATGCTGCTGGCATACTCTTCCGTAACGAGGCAGGAAAGCTGCTAAATGCCGTCGTTTCGCTGTTGAATATCTCGACGGTTCTTACGAAATTCTCTGCAGCCGGCAACTGACCAGTGATGTGGGACTACAAGCCAACCAAACTCAGCGGCCTCACACAATTCTCGCTGTTGAATTTGGTGCTGACGACGACCATCGTGGCGCTCGGCGTAGGACTCTATTCTTCTGGGCGACGGAACGCGCGGCTTGATGCGCGCAATCAAGCGCTTGCGGTGGAGAACAAGAAGCATCGCGAAATGTTGGGCATTTTCGACATTGAGGACCCGACGCAAATCCACGCGATTCGCGTGCCGACCGAGGGCGACGAGCCGCGACGCTTCCGCATCTACTTGCCTGAGGGACGAACGTACGCTGTCAACTATCAAGCAAACCGCATTCCAGAGAGTGGACTCGGCGAGTACCCAAATCCACAGGTGCTCCAACCTGGTGAGTATCTGATTGGCATCAAGATAACGCGCAGCAACGACCCCACGACGGGCAAGCCATCTCCTTCGGTTCATGTCGACTTTCAAGTGGATGCGACGCATCCTGATAACAACAACGGAGTTAGCGCCGGTATCGGAATATCCGAAATGTGGAACGATTGGATCGTTAACAACGAAACGGGGCAGATGGCGTACAGTTGGAACGAGATTGGGCGGGAACTGGAACTGTACGATCTTGACCAACCTCTAATCGTTTATCGCGCACGCCCCCATACCGTGAAAGTGCTTTCGCGAGACAATGACGGCAAGCCCACCAGTTACACCACTTCAGATATTGATGGCCCCACTGACGGTTTCATGGTGTGGATCGAATCGAAGCCCCTTGAGACAACCGAGTAACCAGCGAACCGGTCGGTCGCTTCTGATTAGCTGCTTTTGATGGACTCCGAACCAGCCAAGCCCTGTCGCCGAACGCAGTTCTCGCTGCTGAATCTGGTGCTGCTGACCCATTAGAGGGTTTCCCCATTTGGATTGATCCGTGAGAGTGAAATAGTCGACTGAGGGATGCCAGCAGCGATCTGACGACACATAGACTTGGTACACTGCTTTCCATGGACGAAGCGCCAGCCAACACGACTAGTCGGAAGTGGGTGCATCTTTGGGTAAATCGGAACCACGCTCAAGGCGACGTGGAGCTAGGTTTTCCATCCTAACGCTCGTGCTACTCACCACCATCGTCGCGGTGGGGCTGGTGATCTATCGCCAGCATCGAGAGATTATCGGTTTGCGGCAAACGGTCGGTGATGCGGGCTACCTCGTTATTGACGACGAGAGCCAGTATCACGCGATCTACGTTCCCACCTGCGACGAGCTATCGTGGCGATGGCGCGTGTGGCTACCGGAGGGGAACACCTATGAGCTAGCGACACTGTGCAACAAGCCGCGAGTTAGTGAATCCGACTATCCGCCGGAAGGGGTGGTGCGTCTTGGCAAGCGAGGCGGCATTCTACCGGGAGAGCACATCTTGACCGTAGCGCTAAAGAAGTCGGACGCTTTGGATACATGGCGAGTTCACTTCGAGGTTTCGGAGATTACCGAAGATGGCGGAGAGAGTACTTACCGAGATTTCCGCCAAGTGCCACTAAATGGTGGTGGATGGCCTGATGATAGCAGCGGTATGGGGTCGTACTCCTCGATTGGGATAGGGCGGCGAACATTCACTCGACCACCGGGCGGAGTCTTCCAGCTTCTTCAGCTCAATGGGATCGGACAGTCGAGTTCGGACGAAGCACCGGGCATGACAATCTGGATCGAGCCTACTCGGGCCGAGTGACCACGAGCGCCCCCGTCGAGCAGCTTCCGCCGCCGTGGTAAACTCATCTCCTCCCTCACCCCCGACCTTCGCCTCCGACCCCCGACCCCTCCACAGTGCCCAAAGACTTCCTTAAGGACGCCAAGAGTCGTTACGACGTCGTGGTCATCGGTTCCGGCCTTGCCGGGCTGACGGCCGCGAATATTCTTGCGCGGCAGGGCCGCTCGGTATTGTTGCTCGAGCAGCATTACAAGCTGGGCGGGATGGCCACGTGGTTCAAGCGGCCGGGCGGGCATATTTTTGATATCTCTCTGCACGGGTTTCCGTATGGCATGGTGAAGAGCTGCCGGCGGTATTGGTCGAAAGAGATTGCCGATTCGATCGTGCAGCTCGACGGGGTGCGGTTCGATAACCCGATGTTCTCACTTTGGACGTCTTTTACCCGCGAGGACTTTACCAAGCAACTTATCGAAAAGTTCGACGTCGAGCCCGAGCGGGTGCACGCATTTTTTGATAAAGCCCGAGGGATGAACTTCTACGACGACCAATCGACCACCACGCGCGAGCTATTCGACGAATTTTTTCCCGGCCGCGAGGATGTGATTCGCCTTTTGATGGAGCCGATCACCTACGCGAACGGATCGACGCTCGAAGACCCAGCGATCAGCTACGGCATCGTGTTTTCGAACTTTATGTCCAAGGGCGTGTTTACGTTCCAGGGTGGGACCGACAAGCTCATTAAGCAGATGGAGCAAGAATTGAGAAAGAACGGCGTCACCATCGCCATCAATTGCGACGCCGAGAAGATCAATCTCAAGAACGGCGCGGTCGAGTCGATCGAAGTCAACGCCAAGGGCGCGACGCACACAATCGATTGCGACGCGATCGTCTCCAACGCGAACCTACGGCAAACCATCTTTCGTCTGGTGGGCGAAGACAAGTTCGACGACGCCTTCATCGACGACGCGCGGGCGGTGCGGTTGAACAACTCAAGCACCCAAGTCTACATGGCGATGGCCGAAGACGAACGGCTGGAAGTCAGCGAGCTGGGCGACTTGCTGTTTAGCAGCACCGCGCCTTACTTCCGCACCGAGGCGCTACTATCGCGCGATATCACCAGCCGCACCTACTCGTTCTATTATCCCAAGACGCGGCCCGAAGGGAGGCCGCGATGCTTGATCGTTAGCAGCACCAACGCTCGCTACGAGGATTGGGCGGACCTCCCCGAGGAAGAGTACCAGGCGAGCAAACAAGATCTGTGCGAAACGACGCTCGACGCGTTAGAGCAATACGTGCCCAACGTCCGCGAACGGGTGGTGCACGTGGAGGCCAGCACGCCGCGTACATTCAAGCACTACACGGCCCATATCGCCGGCGCGAGCTTTGGCACCAAGTTCGAAGGCCTGGCCGTGAGCCGCGCCCTGCCACAACAAATCACTGGCCTCTACCACGCCGGCAGCGTCGGCATCATCATGAGCGGCTGGCTCGGCGCGATGAACTACGGCGTAATCGTGGCCAACGAAGTCGACAACCAACTGATGAACGCGGGCTCGCGCTCGACGGCTGGGGTGGAGCAGGAATTGGCTTCGAAAGGGGACTAGTCGCGGGTTTTCGCGGATTGGGCAGAATGGACTCGGATGGGAAACTGTCTTGGAACACTGATCTTCGCTAATCGGCACTAATTGGAGCTCATTAGCGTCTATCAGCGTGGATTAGCGGTTCTTAAAGTGCTCCAGAACCATCGCAAGACCGCTGTCATTGGGCCACGAATGAACACGGATAAGCACAGATTGTGATTGAGTGCGGATGAAGAGGATTGCTGGTTCTGATTGGGATAGTACAGATGATTGACAAGAAACCTGAAAGCAGAGAACACTGCGTGGAACGTACAGCGCGTTTCATAGATTCCTATCAGATTCAAGCATTATGTGAAGCGTTGCGTTTCGCACTTCAGACCGGAAATACTCCGGGCCCTGCTGCTATCGAGGTGCTTTCATCGATTCGCAAAAGCATGTCGGTAATCATCAAAACGGATGGCCCTCAGGTCGATCGGATTCCTGACGTTACATCCGAGACGTCGGCTGTGGACTTGTTGGCAATCGCCGAGGTCATGAGAGCTACCTATCTCGCATTTCTTAGCCCTGAGGAGTTAGAAGAGCAATCCGACACATTCGGATTCCATACGGTTTGTTAGCTATGCTGCCAAATCGGCGGTCCGTGCCCACATTCGGTGTCAATCCGTGATTATCCGTGGCGAGCATTGAGTCCGATCCGCGTACATCCTGCCCAATCCGCGAAAATCCGCGTTCAATTCCATGTCCCAAGACCAAATCAAATCTACCATCCCCCACCGCGAGCCGTTCTTGCTGATTGATGAGATCATCGAGCAGGACGGCGATCGGATTGTTTGCGCCAAGAAGTTCACCGGCGACGAGTTCTGGTACGCGGGGCACTATCCCGACTACCCAATTACGCCGGGCGTGATTCTGTGCGAGGCGAGCATGCAGGCCGGCGCGGTGTTGCTGTCTGCGATCGTCGGCGACATGGACGGGCGGGTTCCTGTCGCCACGCGAGCCAACAACGTGCAGTTCCGCGACATTGTTCGGCCGGGCAGCGAGGTGAAGATCGAAGTCGAGTTGACCGAGCGTCTAGCCGATGCGTTCTTCCTCAAAGCGAAAGTCACCAACAAGGCGACGGGTAAGGTAGCTTGTCGCTTTGATTTCGCCTGCACGCTGACGGATACTGAATCGACACAGAGTCGCTGAGGCGCAAAGACAACTGGATTGTATTTGTAGCTGTCGGACAGAGAGATAAGCTCGGCTGACATTAGAACCCCACGACTGACGCTTTGCGACCCTTCGTACCTCGGCGTCATTGCGTCGAAAACGACACGCCATGCCCTCCGACTTCCTTCAACTCGCCGGCAAGACCGTCCTGGTTACCGGTGTCGCCAATCGTAAGAGTGTGGCATGGCGCATTGCGAAGCTGCTGGTCGAGGCGGATTGCCGGGTGGTTTACTCGGTGCGCAGCCCTGAGCGGCGTGAGCAGGTGGCCAAGTTGGTTGGGGCCGACGAGGACATCCTGGTGTGCGACGTCGAGCACGAGGATCAGGTCGCCCAGCTTGCTGCGGATGTGGCCGCTCGATGCGACCAGCTCGACGGCCTGGTGCACTCAATCGCCTTTGCCGACTATGAGGACGGCGCCAAGCCGTTTCACGAGACGTCGAAGCGGGCGATGCTGCGGACGTTCGACATCTCGTGCTATTCGCTGATTGCCTTATCTAACGCGTTGAAGAGCAGTTTTGCCAAAGATGCGTCGGTGGTGACGATTTCGATATCAACCACTCGTATGGCGAGCGAGAACTATGGGTTCATGGCCCCCATCAAGGCGGCCCTCGACTCGTCGTTGGCGTTCTTGGCCAAAAGCTTCAGTGTCCATAGCGAGGTGCGCTTCAACGCGGTGGCGGCCGGGTTGCTCAAGACCTCAGCATCGGCGGGCATCCCAAATTACGTCGATAGTTACCTATTTGCCGAGCAGGCCACCCTGCGGCACCGCGCGGTGGCCACCGACGAGGCGGCCGCAACGGCCGTATTCCTCCTAAGTCCCCGGTCTAGCGGCATTAACGCCCAACGCCTGGTGGTCGACGCAGGAATGGAAACCAACTACTTCGACGCCGAAATCGTCCGCCGAAATGCGGAGGGTTCTTAGCCGAATTGTTGGCTTTTTCACGTATATGGACAGTTCCATCGACTTTTCCTAAGTGAAAACTACTGGAAGAGTTAGGCTACCCGTGCTATCGTGTTAGAAGAGGAGATAGCGGCTCGCGAATTGCAGGCGACGAAACCTGCAACGCTGGGTCGGTGCGCATGGCGGCGCGAGGGGCCCGGCCTGTTGCGACGCTTTGGCGGTTGGAGCGGCGTATTTGAATGCGGAACAGACTTTTCACAGGCGGCCGACGTTTACAGCCCCAGACTGATGCCCGAGGCCATCACCAACAAACTGCTTTACGACCTAAAGCGCAGTGAACTAATTGAAGACGACGTTCTGAAGTCGTTTCTCAAGACGTGCGCCGCGAAGCACGGAGGGTCTGTACCTGAAGACTCCGAGGTGCTGGCCGCGGAGATGGTCGAAGCGGGCCTACTGACCGAGTGGCAGTCGAAGAAGTTGTTGGCCGGCAAGTATCGCGGATTCCGGCTAGGCAAGTACAAGTTGCTTGGCGAAGTGGGCAAAGGCGGCATGAGCGCCGTGTACCTGGCCGAGCACACGCTGATGCGGCGACGGGTGGCCATCAAGGTGCTACCGAAGTCGCGCGTGAAAGACTCGTCTTACCTCGAGCGATTCCGCCTTGAAGCTCGAGCGGTCGCGAAGCTCGACGATCCTCACATCGTCCGCGCGTTCGACATCGACAACGAAGGCGACACCCATTACATCGTGATGGAGTATGTTGACGGGCAAGACCTTCACCGTTTGGTGTCGGACAACGGCCCGCTCGATCCAGACACCGCCGCCGATTACATCGCCCAGGCTGCCACTGGTTTGGCTCATGCTCACGAGAAGAATCTCGTTCATCGCGACATCAAGCCCGCCAACTTGTTGGTCGATAAGACGCAGACGGTCAAGCTGCTCGACTTGGGGTTGGCTAAGCTGGCTGAGGAGGATCAAACGTCGCTCACCTTGGCGAACGACGAAAACGTGCTTGGCACCGCTGACTACCTGGCGCCCGAGCAGGCGCTCAATAGCCACACGGCCGATAGCCGTAGCGACATTTACAGCCTTGGTTGCACGCTCTATTTCCTACTAACCGGTCGCCCGCCGTTTCCTGAGGGAACCATTTCGGAGCGGTTGCTGAAGCACCAGGTCGAAGAGCCCGACAGCTTGCTCAAGTTGCGGCCCGACTTGCCGATGTCGCTGATCGACATCTGCAGCAAGATGATGAACAAGCGCCCGGAGTTGCGATACGAATCGGCCAACGAAGTGGCGGAGCGACTCACGCAGTGGCTCGCCGATCGAGGTCGCAAGGTACAAGGCGGTAGCATTGAGACCAGCGACGAGGGAAGCGGTGTCGGTAGCGGCATCCTTACCCGCTTCGCCGTGCGGCCACCGAGCAGCACGGTGGGTACGCCGCCGAGCAGCGAGACGATGTCGAATGCCGCAGCCGATCGCGACACGAAGAACTTGAACGAGGGTGGATCGGGCGTCATTATCGACGATGACCTTGGTCTGGCTCCCATCGAAGACGACGAACCCGCCCCGAAAGCGAAGTCCGCCAGAGCAAAGTCGAGGGCGTCCTCTTCCGACGTGCTCGCGCCCGAAGCTGAGAAAGGCAAGTCAGGTGCTAGTAGCGGACCACCGACCAAATCGCTTTTCGAAGAGGAGTTGGTCGAAGAGGAGGAAGTGAAGCCCAGGTTCTCGGGCGAGTACGAGTACAATCCTCTGCACCCGCCAGGATATTCAAGTCCCTACAAGAAGACGCCGTGGGGCCTGATCATTGGCGTAGGCGTTGCCGCGGTCATACTGCTGGCCGTCGTCATTGCCGTGGTTAGCAGCGGCGGTTAGATCGGCTCGGTCACGCCCGACACCCGCGTCTCGTGCCATTGGCAGCCGAGCATCACGCAATTGATGCCCGAGCCGATTCCAAGAAGTGCCAGCCGCTCTTCGCTATTCGGAGGCCGCTCTTCGAGGCCCAAGGCCATGGTGATTGGCAGGGCGGCCGATCCGGTATTACCCAGCACTTCGAGCGTGGCGAAATCGATTTCCGGGTCGAGTTCGAGGGCATCGAACAACAGCTTGCGATGCGCGACTCCCACCTGGTGGCAGAAAGTTCGGTCAATAGTTTGCCGCGTGAGGCCGATTTCCTGCTGCAATCGGGCAAAGGTCGCTTTACCAGTGGCCACGCCTTCGTGCATCAGCGCTTCGCTGTCGGTTTGCATTAGTTCCACGTGGCCGTCGCTTTGGCACAATCCGTGGTGGCGGGTGCGGCAATGCACCGCGCCGCCGAGCAACTGATTGCCGGTGGAGCTAATCGCCGCGTCGGCCAGCACCACCGCGGCGCTCGCCGAGCCAATCGTAAGCGATGCAACGGCCAGTTTAATGTCGCTACGGGCGAGCGAAGTATCTTGGTTAAGCTGGGCGATCGTTCCCTCCACCAAGTTGCGCCCGCACTCGGTGCCAACGACAATCCCCGCGCGGACTTGCCCGAGCTCGATCATGTTGGCCACTTGCACCATGCCGTTCAACAGTCCCAAACAGGCGTTCGAGACGTCGTAGATCACGCAATCGTCGGGAAGGCCCAACTCGTGATGCACGCGGCAGGCGGTGGCCGGTTCGAGGAAGTCGCGACAAACCGAACCATGCACCAGCGCGCCAAAGTCGCTGGGCGCGATGCCGCTCGCTTCGATGGCTCGCCGGGCCGATTCGATGCTCATGGCGCTGGGGCGCGTGCCAGGCGCGTAGAAGCGACGTTCGGCGATGCCAGTCATCAATTCCAGTCGTCCTTCGGGCAACTTCAGCCGCTCGTATACGGGGGCAAGCCGCTGCTCGATCTCGGCCGTGGTCACGGCTTCGCCAGGGAGCGTGTACCCGAGGGACTCGATGGCGACGCGGGAGTATTTCATTATCGATGCTCAATCCCAATACTGCGTTGCCGGTGGCGAAGCACCCGTTTTCGACGTCAGGGTTTCATGCGAGAATAGACCGTTGGCGGCACGTGGTAAAGCGACCTAGGGCGGCGTGGTGTGACGAATCTAAAGAACAGTCGAGCCGCCGAACTTGCCGTCTTGGCGTTCGCTTGCGCGCTGCCGACGGTGGTGACGTTGGCCTACTTTGTTTGGGCCGAGGGATCGGCAGTGGGCGCGCAGCAAGCGATATTCGGCGTGGCCAAGTTGGTGCAATTCGCGCTGCCGGTGGTTTGGGCCGGGGCCATCTGCCGCGAGCGGCTCGCTTGGCCGAGGTGGAGCCCGCGGGGAATGCTGTTGGGAGCGATCTTCGGAGTCGCCGTCGCCGCCGCTCTGTGGGCGATGTACGTCACGCTGTTGGGTGCGCCGGTGTTAGACGACGCTCTTGGGCCGATTCGCGCAAAGATCACCAGTCTAGGCGTCGACTCGCGAGGCGGATTCTTGGCGTTGGGCGCGTTCTACGCGGTGTGCCACTCGCTGCTTGAGGAATACTACTGGCGTTGGTTTGTCTTTGGTCGCTTAGCCCGCCACGTCGCACTTGGCTGGGCCATCGGCATCTCGGCGGTGGCGTTTGCCGCACACCATGTAGTGGTGTTGTGGGCGTATTTCAGCCACGCACCCACCATGGCGTTGCTGCTTGCCGCATGTGTAGCGGTGGGCGGGGCGTGTTGGGCATGGCTATATCACCATGCCAGGTCGATCTATGCCCCATGGTTCAGCCACCTGATTGTGGATGCTGCCATCTTCACGGTCGGTTATCACTTGGCCCGTCCGTTGTTCCAAATCGAGTAACTCACTACGTGCTAGCAATTGGCGAGATTACTAACTGAACCACACCATGTTGTAGGCAGGTTTTTTTTCTGCCCAAAATCTTCAGAAGCGCTTGCGATTTCAGAATCCCGCACTAAAGTTTGGCCTTAATCTGACTTGCATCTCACCCTCCAAAGCTTTGCCGAGTGACACGGCGACAATACAGGAGTCAGCAGAAGACGAACGATAGGGAAATCGGGAGTGGCTCGTCGGTCGGGTGATTTGGCCGCCGAGTGTTTAGGTGAAATGGGGGCGCGTTGTGGCTGTGCAAGGGATGGCACGCTGGCAGCTCTCACCCTCCAAGTGTTCGGCCGGGCACTTAACTTCACCCTCCTGTGGTGCGGAGCTTCGACTCCATCGGACGCACCCCTGCCATGTGGGATTCTTCCTAGGGTTCGCGACGCTCGACTTCAAGGACATACGTGGGTGGTTGACGAGAACTCCGTGGCTTGCTCGTAAGCTTCGGTTACTCGCCCACCGCCGGCGTACTTTCACAGGGAGTGTAGTGAGATGTCGAAGCCAGTCATTGGGTTAAATGCTGATTTTCGCGCGGCTCAGGGAGATACGCCCGCGTTTTCATATGTGGGGGCAGGGTACTACGACGCAATCCTCGATGCCGGGGCGATTCCGCTGGTCTTGCCACCTATCTCTGAGCTTGAGGACCTGAACCAAACCTTGGATATGGTCGACGGCGTGTTGCTGATCGGAGGCGCAGATCTCGACCCACGCCGGGATGGTTGGATGCTCCATCCCACCGTCAAAATGCTCGACCCGCGACGCGAAACGTTCGATCGGGCTCTCGCTCGACTCGTGTGCGAGCGCCGCATCCCCGTGTTCGGAATCGGAGCGGGCATGCAACTGATCAACGTCATCCTGGGTGGCAACCTGCTGCTTCATATTCCCGAGGATCGCCCCAACGCGCTGCCGCATCGCGACGCGCTCGATCCCGCTCACCGACACACCCTCGAAATTGCCCCCGGTTCATTGCTCGACCGCGTGTACGGCGACGGCGAGTTGCGAGTGAATAGCCGCCATCACATGGCGGTCGACGAATTGGCCGATGGTTTTGCCGTTACCGCGAAATGCCCCGACGGAATCATCGAAGGCATGGAGTATCAGGGCACCGACTGGTTCGCTCTGGGCACGCAGTTCCACCCCGAAGCCAACACGGCCTCGGCGCTCGATATGCGGATCTTTGAAGAGTTCGTGATCGGCGTGAAAGAAAATCACGAAGCGGTCCGCCTAGTGGCTTAGCCACATCCTCCCTCCAGCGGGCAAGGACGTCCGCCAGCCACTGAGGACCGATATTGAGAAGACCCGCCAAGCACATGGATCGAGCTTGGCGGGTTTTCTTACTGCTGTAGAAGCAGCTTGAACAAAAAACACACCCTCTCCCGTTTCACGGGAGAGGGTGTTGCAACTAGCTCTGTCGCATTGTAACGACAAGTTAGCCGAACGACATACCCAGCACCTTCAAGAAAGCTCGCATCCAGTTGGCGTTGCCGGTCCAAGCCGATGCGGTCACCAGTTTGCCGTCGGTGGTGACGCTGTGGAGGCCCTCGACTGGCGGATCCCAAGTGGCTCCAGCCGCTTCCACTTCAGGGCGCACCGTCGGGTAGCCCTGGCATCGCTTGCCATCGAGGGCGCTCGCGGCCGCAAGGATCAGTAGGCCGTGGCAAGTCGCAGCGATCGGCTTATCGGCTTCGTGAAAGTGTCGGACCATGTCGAGCACCCGATCGTCGATGGCCAAGTATTCCGGCGCCCGACCGCCTGGCAAGACAACCGCGTCGTAGTTTGCGGGATCGACGCCGGCGAAGGTGGCATTCAGCGTGAAGTTGTGCCCACGCTTTTCACTGAAGGTCTGCTCGCCTTCGAAGTCGTGAATCGACGTTGCCACTTTGTCGCCCGCCGATTTGTCGGGGCACACCGCATGGACGTCGAGCCCCACGGTTTGCAGAATCTGAAACGGCGCCATGACTTCGTAGTCTTCCACATAGTCGCCGACGATCATTAGGATTTGGGTCATTGGTGAGTTGTGAGTGCGGTGAGTGGTGAGTTGGGATTGTTGGGGAGCAAGGACTATTCTTCGATTACCAGATAATCGGGTAGCCTCTGCACTTGGCCATCGCGGTCGATGCAGGCTAGGGTGCTCGAGCCTTCGGCGATCAGGATGCCTTCGCGGAACACTTGGTACTCGTGATCGATGCGGGCACCTCGCGACCGTGCCGTGTGAATGTCGATCGTCAGCACGTCGCCAAATCGAGCCGGTGCGCGGTAGCTGCACGCAATCTTGTTGACGACCAGAATCACTCCGTCCCGCTCCAGATCGGCGTACTCATGACCCAGCGATCGCAAGTGATTCACCCGCGCAAGCTCAAAATACTTAAAATAGTTCGCGTGATGCACGACGCCCTGGGCGTCGGTTTCGTAGTAACGAACTTCCAGCGTAAACGTGTAATCGCGAGACATACGCAGCCGTGAACCTCGGTGTGGGATAACAGAGAGGCAAGTATAACGGTGACGGGCCACGATTGGCAAAGTGCGTCGCGCGACGCCGAGCCGCGGGGTGGGTTTCACGGAAACGTCGACGCGCAAAATGCCGCCCTTGATCGTTTCGCGTCGAATACGCCGCGACCGGGCGGCACATCAAACGTGTAACCCTCGACCACCAGTGTTGGGTCGTCTGGAAGCAGAATGGTCTGGAAGTAGGGTAGCGGCGACTCGATTGGCACGGGCTTTCGTTGGTGGCTGGCGCACCAAGCGAGGAAGTCTGACTCAGAAACGGCGAACTCCGCTTCGCAGCCTCCGAAGTCGACGCAATAGGTCACATCCGACGCTTCTCGCGGCAGCTGGCAGCCTGGCCACATCATTCGGTTCGCAACCGCCGACGTCGTGCCGACGCGATGTGGCGCAAAGAGCCGAGCGTAGGTCGCCACCGCGGCAACCATCAGCGTGACAACGCAGACAAACTTGAACAGTTGCTCGAGGCTGAATCGCATAGACGATGATGGCGAATGGCTAGCATCCGTCGTACTCAATTTTCTTGTTGAAAGTAGGCCACCCTCTGTGGTCCAATGTACGCGAGTGGTTTGCACCTAAGTAGTCTGGGTGCTCGCGCGCATCTTGCGCTTGGTTGGTACCTGAGCATTGGCCATTGATACTTCAATTGTCCCTTCTGGGCCACTCGAGCGGACAATTGGGCCTATTTGTTGTTTCCCATAAATTCAAAATACCTCGACAAACATAGAGCAAACGAAGACCGACGCGGCAAACGCGAGACGAATAAAGTCCCCTAAAATCGTTTATCCTAATTCGGGACAAAACGGACTCTACGGTTGCGGCGGCCCCAACCCGATCGCGTTGAAATAACTGCCCAATTCGCCTATAGTTGCGTCGATTGTGACCGTCCGGCGGGGGCCGTGCGGTGGAGAGAAAACGCACTTTTCGACGAGAGCAAACCTCATGAGTGTTGGCGAGGGAGCGGGCACCGATTTTGCCACCGCACGCGGCCGGGATTACCCCGCCATTCGGCAGTTCACCGTGTTCCTGGAGAACCGCGTTGGTCAATTGATGGAGGTGGTACGCAAGTTTCAAGGCAGCAAGGTCCGCATTGTTGCTTTGAGTATTGCCGACTCGACCGAGTGTGCCCTGGTGCGATTCTTGCTCAGCGATCCCGAAGCTGGCCGCGAGATTCTGGAGCGGGCTGGACTGGCGCTGGTAGAGTCGGACCTCATCGGCATCGAACTGCCCGACACTCCGCAACCAATGCTGCAAATGTGCACCGCCTTGCTTGCGGCCGAAGTGAACATCACCCAAGTCTACCCGCTACTTGTTCGTCCTACTGGTCGCCCCGCCGTGGCCGTGATGGTAGACAACATCGAAATGGCCCTCGACACACTAAACAACGAGGGCTTCCGGCTGATTAACGAAGACGAACTGAAGCAATATGATTCGCGGTAAGTAGTGGCTGGTGGCCAGTGGTAGTGGTTAGTGGGGGACGGGGGCGATGGTGGATGGTGGTTCGCTGCAGAGGTTCACTGGGTACACAAAGTCGCCGGAGTTGTTTGGTGCGGTTGTGGCTGATGCTCGGAAAAACTTGATTGATAGACGCTTGGAGCGATTAGAGCGCCCTTCGCCTATCTGTAGCGTGCCCGCTTACTGCGTTCGCATCTGGCTACGTTGGCCTGCATCGACGAATCATGCAGATTCGCCTGCTTCGG
>JANQOF010000069.1 GCA_028279215.1 Pirellulales bacterium | reverse complement strand
ACCGAGAAAAACAGAGGAAAACGAACTTCGAAGGGGATGGTGGGGGGCGAATAAAGTCGCCTAAAATCGTTTTTCGGTATTCGGGACAAAATGGACTTTTGCGGTGGATAGCGGGCGGTAGGCAGTGGGGTCCCAGCAACGACGCTCCATCCGGTGAGCCGGTGCTGTGCTGCTCGCGTTGGACGTGGTTGCAGGTTATAACTGGGAATCCTGCCTAAGACTTGTGTCTAAGTCGAAGTTTCCGTACCCGTGTTGGGGTGTCGTTATGCGCATTGCAATTGTTTGTGGATTGTTTTCGTTCGTCTGCTTGCTGCTTCCGGCCGCCAAGGGCTACGGCGCGGACGGTGCGGCTGCCCACGCCGAAGAACTGCTTGCGCGATTGAGCTACGGCCCTGACGGCGAATTGGTGGCCATCGACCTCGACGAGCGTCCGGTGACTGACGCCGATTTGGCGGGCCTGACCGGGGCCACCAATCTCACCAAGCTATCGTTATGGGGAGCCAACATCACCGACGCCGCGGTCGATACCATCCTCCGGTTCGAGAATCTCACCGACCTTTCGCTTCGCAACACCAGCATTACTGACGCGGGCCTGGCCAAGCTCAAGAATTTGCCCACGTTAAAGTCGCTCAATCTGGAGCGTACCACGCAAATGACCGACGGCGGCCTTGCGCATCTCGCGGAGCTACCGAACCTCACCTATCTCTACTTGCTGTTCAATCGCATCGGCGACGAAGGCCTTGCTCATTTGGAACGTTGCACCAAGCTTCGGCTGCTGGACGTACGCGGTTGCCCCGTGACAGACGAAGGGGTGGAGACGCTCGCAACGATCAAATCGCTTGCGGCGGTGAAACTTCGTAGTGCCGGGGTATCCGATCGAGGACTGGTCGCGTTGGCCGACCTGCCAAGACTAAAAGGCCTGTCTTTGCAGGACACGTCGATCACCAACGAAGGTGTTGCTAGTCTTGCTGGCGTTGTGCAGATGGACGATCTCGACCTAATGCGGACCGCCATTTCGGACGATGCACTTCGCCATTTGGCCGCGATGTCGAAGCTGCGACACTTAAACCTCCGTGGAACTTACGTCGATGGTACTGGACTAGCCTACCTCGATGGCTGCGAGCTGCTTCGCAAGCTCAATTTGAGTGAAACCGGGGTCGACGACCAGACCCTCGCCAATCTCCAAGGCAAAGACAAGCTGGTATGGCTGAGCTTGTGGAACACGATGATCACCAACGAAGCGCTCGACGCACTCGTCGATCTCAACCTACTTTACTTGAATCTCGACGAAACCCGCGTCGACGACGCCGGCATGTCGACTGTTGCCAAGCTCCCTGCGCTCACCACGCTATCGATCCAAGGGTGCGACGTGACCGACGAAGGTTTGGTCCGGTTAGCGGAGCTCAAGACACTCGATAAAGTGTCGGCACAAGGGACGCTGATAACCGAAGACGGAGTTGCCAGACTCACGGAGGCACGTCCGGATATCACGATTGAATGGGATGAGTAGGAGGGTTGTATCGGTTGGCTTCGCGTGGCGATCGGATTGCGAGCCACGAGAGCGACAACACAGTTTGCGGGCGCGATCGACCGTGATTAGCCTGGGAGCATGCACACACTTCCAGCTACTCCGGTTGATTCCAGTTGTCCCCGCGTCGGCGTCACGTGGGTTGTGCAAACTGCCATCGCGTTGCTTGCCATCGCAGCCTGGCTCACGGTGTTGTTGCACTTGGCGATCATCGTGCGAGCCGAACTCAAGCTAGCGCAGATCGTCCGCCAGTCGAACGCCTTTGCCGAGCTGCCGAGTGTCGATTCTCGCGAGCTAGCGGGCTACGCTCACCGCCGCATTTCGGCAGCAGGGTTGCAGGCAAAACGGGTTCAAATGGCCGGCCGTTCAGCACAATCCGGCAAACTGCAGGTGACATCGATTGAAGCCACTCCGGTCGACTCTGTGTCGCGCTGGTTGCGCCCGTTGAGCAGGTGGCTCGGTCACGAAGCGGCCGCAGCAAGTACGGATCGCCCGCAGCCGTTTTTTGGCAATCGCGAGTAGAACTGACTGGACTGGCCCGCTCAAAGCGGGATGAACCGTACCGTGCGGAAGCCGATCGATTCGATAGGCGATCCTTCGAGTTCCGTTTGGACAACCTCCAAAAGGCGTTCGCGAAACGTGGTGAGATTCGGGTCGGCAATCTCGGCGGCGCTGGTTTGTCGCAGGGCGACCAGAACCGATTGCCGCAGCCGGTACGAGTTCGCCTCTATGGCGGTCTCGATGTCGGGAATTTTGTGCCGCACCGCCGTGCCGAACAGATCGACCTCCACCTCCATCGGGTTGTCGTCGACCGCGGAACGCGGCAGCGTGGTGCGAAAGTAGCCAATCGACATCTCGTCGAGTCGCGATTGAATCGCCTGATTACGTACTTCCTCGACGAGACTCCGTCCGTCATAGCAGCCCGTGACTGCCATGCATGCCAGGAGTAACGAATTGAAGGCTGTCGCTGCTCGGAAAGACATGATTGTTCCGAATTGGCGTTTGTAAACGGCCTAGCCGTCATAACCGGCGCGATGCGACGTGCATCGACCAGATGTCTGAGAAAGTGTAGCTCACCTTGCTAGCATGTCCGGACCTATACTTGTTCGATGAACCGCCTGAGATACAAACTGGTGCTGGCGACGGTGCAAGTTCCGCTGCTCGGTTGTGGTGCTTCGCAGCCATCGCCATTCGAGCGCTTCGAGCGGCTGCCAACCGTACAGCAACTAGAAACGGTCGACTTGGGCGAGTTCGTCGTGCCGGTGCCGGTGGAGGTTTCGAGCGACGCCAGTCCCATTGCGCCGACCCAGGTGCAGATCGAGTTCTTTCTTCACGCCGCAGTGCTGCCCGAGCATCTGCGGAGCCTGAAGAGCAACACCGTCCGCCTGGAGGGAAGGCTCCGCGACAAGGTGATCGAAGTGTGCCGAAACACGGCGGTCGAGGATCTGCTCGATCCACAACTTACCACGCTCAAGGCGCGGCTGGCTGACTCGTTGACCCCATTTATCGGCGACGCCCACATCGAACGAATCCACATTGCCGACCCCCAAGTAAAGCGACTGTAATGTTCCGACCTGCCAAGTTGCCAATCGTCGAGCGATGGGTTTCGATCTATCGCAGCTACACAGCAGCGGCGCTGCTTGTGCTGTTGACCGCCGGTGCCCAGGAGACTGTGTCGGCAGCGGACTCCAAGCATGCGGCCACGGGTGACGAAGTTGAGGTAGCTGAACAGCCGGGGCGTTATGCCTTCAAGCTGGGCGAGTTTCGCATCAAGAACTTTCGCCCTGTCGAACGTGAGAAGGTGACCCTGGACTTCACCGTGTACATTGAAGTCGACGAGGGTCAGCAAGAACGTTTCGAGCAAGCGTGGCGCAGCCGCGAGCATCGCGTCCGCAATCAGATCATTACCTCGGCCCGCTTGGTTCCGCCCAACCAATTCGACGACCCTACCCTGCACGCCCTCCGCCGCCGTATCTACCTCCGCCTCCGCCGCGCGGTGCCAGAACTACCAGTGGGCCAGGTGTTCATTAGCGACTTTAGTTACATCGTGGAGTAGCATTGCCAACGGTGGCTGGCACGATGACCCAATCATCCTGCATTGACCAAGGTTCCGCGAAGCTGTTAGCATAATTTGCCAATGCGGCAAAATTTACGCAGTCTAACGTCGCGTGAGCGGCCATTGATTTCTGCTTCTTGTCGCCTGCCTCCGCAGTGGCCTGTCTACGACGGTTACATAGCTGAGCACAATCCCATTATCAATGGACGGATCGATGATTCTTGTACCTCGCGCAACTTCGGCACGCATCACTCTGTCGACGTTTCTTAGCGTGCTGCTGGCTCTCGCAGTTGTTGGTTGCCGGCGGACCGATCCAGCTCCATCGTCTGACGTCGCTCGCTCGGACGGAGCCGAGGCCTCGAAGGATGAAGGGAAGCCGAAGTCAGAAAATGAAAGCGGAGAGATTTTCGAGCGACTCGAACCGTTTGATCCACCTCCGTTGGACGAGATCGACGCTACTGCCAACTGGATCGACCAGCCCGTCGCTTACGGGCGCGACCTTCTAGCCGAGCGACTGAAGAGTCATCCGCCGCTTGTCAGCGAAGACAAAGCGCTCTCGATGAAGAACGATTCGGAGGAATCAAATGAGCAGATCTACAGCGTCATCCGACAGTTGCCGAAAAGCGACGATCAGGTGGATTGGGATGCAACCTACATTCACCGTTTGCCCGGTGAGGCAAACAGTCTTAATCCCCTAATGATTAGTTCGGTGGTTGATTTTGAGTTGCTGGAGTTAACGGGCTTACAGCTTCTTTCATTTGATACCGACTTTACACCATTCGCGCCCAAATGGGCGATCGAATCGTGGCAAACGAGCGAAGATCATATGATGGACAAGTTCGTATTGCGCGACGACCTCACCTGGTCTGATGGAAAACCAGTGACGGCTCACGATGTGGCGTTTAGTTTTCAGACCATTATGAATCCGCGGGTGACCATACCCGCTGTGCGTTCAAGCACGCAGCATCTCAAGTGGGTCGAAGCCTACGACGACACGACCGTGGTCATCTTCCACAAGAAGGCTATGGGGTCGTGGACCGAGAACATTCAGTTCCCAATAATTCCGAAGCATATCTACAAGGATAGCGTTGACGACGATCCAACGATGGAGAACAGCGACTACCATCTGAGGTTTCTCAACAAGCCGGTCACATGCGGGCCCTACAAGTACGTGTCTCGTAAGCGAGATCAGGTGATCGTCGTGGAGAGACGGGATGAATGGTGGCAGCAAGACGGCGAAAAGATTCGCCCGAAACCGTACTTCAGACAGATCCGTTGTCGCATTCTGGTTGATCCGAACACGGTTCTGCTTTCTCTAAAGAAGGGCGACATCGAAAGCTGTCGTGTAACCGCAGAGCAGTGGTTGACTCAGACCAACGGCAAAGACTTCTACGAACGGAATACGAAGGTGCGGGGACTCGAGTGGACCGAATTCCATGTCGTTTGGAACACCGATCGACCCTACTTCAACGACAAACGCGTTCGGAAGGCGATGGCGCTTGCGTTCGATCATCAGGAGATGCTCGACACGATATTCTATGGTCTCACCGATCCGGGGCGGGGACCGTTCCACCCGGATGCTTGGATGGCGTCAGAAAACCCCAAAGCCTTTGAGCGAAACCTCGATGCAGCCGAAGATCTGCTAGCCGAAGCGGGCTGGGGCGATGAGGACGGCGATGGCGTTTTGGACAAGCGAGTGGACGGAAAACTCGTACCGTTTCGTTTTACACTTCTCTCGTCAGAGACCCCCACGGCGATCAAGATCTGTACGTTGCTCAAGGACAATCTGAGTCAAATTGGCATCGAGTGCGACGTGAAGGTCACCGAGTGGACCGCTTTGCAAGACAAAGCTCTCAAGCACCAGTTCGACGCGATGATTGCAGGTTGGGGAGCAGGCACCGATCCAGCGACACTCGACAACATCTTCAAGACAGGAGGTGGACGGAACTACGGACAGTTCTCTAATGAGCGAGTGGACGAATTGTTTGAGCTGGCTCAGGCTGAGTTCGATCGCGGTAAGCGATCGGAATACTACGCGGAGCTTCACGACATCTTGTGGGACGAGCAGCCCTACATGTGGCTGTTTTATCGACCGAGTCTCTATGGCGTAAGCAAGCAAATCCGGGGACTCAACTTCAGCCCTCGCGATCCCTTTGGCGTAAGCCCCGGTATCCACGGACTCTGGAAGCCTAGTGGCACCTAAGGGTGCTCTTGCCGCGGCGTTCACCGCGGCGTACTAGACGCCTCCGCTTCGACCCTCACGCCGTATGGTTCACTATCTCATCCGTCGACTCCTACTGGCCGCATTGACGCTGCTGTTGATCTCGTTTCTTGTCTACGCGCTGATACGGAAGATCCCTGGCACACCGCTGACAGTTGCTCAAGCCGCCGCCGACCCGAGCCTGCAAATGAGCAAGGCAGATCAAGAACGTTTAGAGAAGGCGTATGGCTTAGACAAGCATTGGACGCTCGGTTACCTCGATTGGATTTCCAAGGTGGTGCGATTCGATTTGGGCAACTCAATCTCTCGCAAAGAACCGGTGGTTCGTTTGATCGGACAGCGTGTTGGCAACACGCTGCTTCTGGCAGTTTCGTCGCTCATTCTAAGTTACTTGTTGTCGATTCCTTTGGGCCTTTGGTCTACGGCGCGAAGCGATACAATCGCTGAACGCTCGGTAAGCCTCGTTCTATACATGCTTTATTCACTGCCATCCTATGTCGCAGCTCTGTACTTGCAGATTCTGTTCGCCATCAAGTTGGATGTTCTGCCACTGACTGGAGTGGTGACACCCGAGGCACACGACCAAATGTCTGTTTTTGGCAAGGCGTGGGACATTTTCCTGCATGCTCTGCTTCCCGTGACCTGTTTCACCTATGGTTCGTTGGCGTACTACTCGCGATTCATCAAGTCGAATATGCAGGAAGTGATCCGACAGGATTACATCCGAACAGCGAGAGCCAAGGGGTTGGCCGAACGGACGATTTTAGTGAAGCATGCATTTCGCAATACACTCATTCCTCTCGTGACATTGGTAGGCCTTACACTACCCACGTTGTTAAGCGGCGCGATCATTCTTGAGATGATTTTCAACTGGCCAGGCATGGGCACGTTGTTCTTCGAATCGCTACGGCAGCGCGACTATCCCACCATCATGGGACTGACTTTGATGTTCAGCGTGTTGACGCTGGCTGGTCAGTTGCTGGCAGACATCCTTTACTCGGTGGTCGACCCGCGCGTTACCTACAGTTGATCTCATGGCCATGGCTAAAGGGTTCCCGAACGACGAGACTCGCAAGGCAACAAGATCGCCCGGATTTTGGCGCGAGACGTGGTTGCGCTATCGGCGCCGTCCGATGTCCATGCTAGCGCTAGCCTATGTTGCAGCCATGGCCATCGTAGCGCTTTCGGCACCGGCCATCGTCGGTACCAAACCGATCGTCTGCGAATACAAAGGGCGGCTGTACTTTCCAGCCATGGGGTACTTCAATCCACGATGGGAGAACCCAGTATTTCAGCGAGATCGATTTCGGAAACGATACCCTAAGAACCTACTGGAAAAGGACCCTGCAAGCTGGGCGATATGGCCGCTGGTGTACCAGGATCCTTACCGTAGAGTCCGAAAAGATGAGTGGCCAGGGCAGCCCGCAAACCCGATTGGAGCCGACGGGAAACCTAGCTTACACAATCTGTTTGGTACAGATCAGCAGGGAATCGATGTCTTCGCAAAAATGGTCCACGGCACCCAAACAGCCTTATTGGTAGGCATCTTCTCGATGGCCATTGCTGCTTCGGTAGGAATAGTAGGCGGCGCTCTGGCAGGCTATTTTGGCGGTTGGGTCGACATGGCCATTAGCCGCATCATCGAGGTTGTGCTTTGCATCCCCGCGCTCGTTCTCATTCTTGCGTTGTTGGCGATCGTCCCGAAGCCTACGATCTGGCATATCATGGCAGTGATTGGCTTCACAAGATGGACAGGCATAGCGAGACTGGCGCGAGCGGAATTTCTGAAACTCAAACAAACCGACTTCGTGGTTGCGGCGAGAAGCCTGGGGGCGGGGCAAATGCGAATCATCTTCAAGCACATCTTGCGAAATGGATTGGCGCCGGTGTTGGTGCCCATTTCGTTCGGAATCGCCTCGGCGATCCTCATCGAAAGTGGTCTCAGCTTTCTTGGCTTTGGTCCTCCGCCTCCCAGTACTAGCTGGGGAAGCGTGCTTTACTCGGGACGTTCAACCATTCAAGTCACTTGGTGGCTCATCTTTTTTCCCGGCACCGCCATCTTCCTTACCGTGCTTGCCTACAATCTAATCGGTGAAGGCCTGCAGGAGGCAACCGACCCAAGGCTTCGAAATGACGATTGACCAAGCCGCAACAGCCAATTTTTGCCGATATGCGATCCAATGTGGATGCTAGATACTCGGCGAACAAGTTTCTCAACTCCTGACCCCTCACCCCTAGACCTTATGACCGCAGTTATCGACATCGAAGACCTACGCACCTACTTCCACACGGAGGAAGGCGTCGTGAGGGCGGTCGACGACGTTTCGTTTCGTGTCGAACGTGGGCACACCTTGGGCATTGTCGGTGAGAGCGGATCGGGTAAGAGCGTGACCTCGCTGTCGATCATGCGGCTGCTGGCTTCTACAGCTGAGATCGAGTCGGGCCGCATTTCGTTCCTCGGCAAAGACTTGGTGAAGCTGCCTGAGTCGGATATGCGATCGATTCGCGGGAAAGACATCAGCATGATCTTCCAGGAGCCCATGACCTCGCTGAATCCCGTGTTCACAGTCGGCGATCAGGTGGCTGAGGCGATCGTGTTGCATCAGAAAGCCTCCAAAGAAGAGGCCCTGAAGAAAACGATCGACCTGTTTCGCGAGGTCGGTATTCCCGAGCCCGAGTCGCGCGTTGACTACTACCCACATCAAATGTCGGGCGGACAGAAACAGCGCGTGATGATTGCCATGGCCCTCTCGTGCAATCCGCAGCTACTGATTGCCGATGAGCCGACCACCGCGCTCGACGTAACGATCCAGGCGCAAATTCTCGACATCTTACGACGCTTGCGCGACACGCGAGGCATGAGCATCCTGTTCATCACGCACGACTTGGGCGTGATCGCCGAAATTGCTGATGACGTATTGGTGATGTACCGAGGCAAAATGGTGGAATACGGCCCCGTACTGCAAATATTTGAGAACCCGCGGCATGCTTACACGAAGGGATTGCTTGCGTGTCGACCTCGGCTCGATACCGAGTATCGACTGTTGCCAACGGTCAGCGATTTCATGGAGACGCGGACCATCGAGACGCCAGACGGGCAGCAGGTCGAGATCATCGAGAAGCAGCTCGACGACGCGCGACGTAAGCAACTTACGACGCACGGCCGCGGGCGACTACTGCATCCCAAAGCCGAACTCGACGCGATGGGTCATCCGTGGGAAGAGGGTCATCATTCGTCCGACTCGACCATGGTGCCCGACGATGTGGAGCCACTGCTGGCGGTCAAAGATCTGCAAGTGTATTTTCCAGTCCGCAAGGGCATCTTCTCGCGCGTGGTCGGGCACGTGAAAGCGGTGGATGGCATAAGTTTCAACGTCTATCGCGGCCAGACGCTTGGATTGGTGGGGGAAAGCGGCTGTGGCAAAACGACCACCGGTCGCGCTATCCTGCGCTTGGTCGATGCCACGGGCGGAACCGCGATGTATGAAGGCAAGGATGTCTTCAACCTCAACTCCCGCGACATGCGCGCCATGCGTCGCAATATGCAGATCATTTTCCAGGACCCGTACGGGTCGCTGAACCCGCGTATGACCATCGAGTCGACTCTCACCGAGCCAATGGTTATCCACGGCCTGGCCGGCGGTCGCACAGAGCGCCGAGATAAGGCGGCTGCGCTGCTCGAGGAAGTCGACCTCGCGCCCGAACACCTGCGACGCTATCCTCACGAGTTCAGCGGGGGCCAGCGGCAGCGGATTTCGATCGCGCGGGCACTCGCTGTCGAACCCGACTTCATCATCTGCGACGAGTCGGTTTCGGCCCTCGACGTCTCGGTGCAGGCCCAAGTGCTCAACCTCTTGAAGCGCCTACAGGCCGATCGCGGCCTGACCTATATTTTCATTAGCCACGATTTAAGCGTCGTGAAGTTCATGGCCGACATGATGGCAGTGATGAACGAAGGCAAGATTGTCGAGTTTGGCCCCAGCGACAACATCTACGCCTTGCCAAAACAGGACTATACTCGCAAGCTCATCGATGCGACGCCGCGCGACAGTTTGATGCATATCCGAGCACTGACCGAGCAACGCAAGAAAATGCGGGCAGGGAGCTGAGTCGCTTGGTTGACGCAGAGGCGCGAAGTTGAGGAGACGCGCAGAGGTTTACGATTAGCGTCAATTATCGTTCCCAACCGTCTTAGGGAAGGTGATGCCGTTGGTGGTCACTCCGATGGCGCTAGCGCTAACTCTTTCAAAGCTTCGAGCGACGCGAGCACATCGTCGCGGGCGACTTCTTTCCAGCTCGTCAACTTGTGAGCCAGAATCGCGAGTTTCATTGCTTCGAAGGCGTCGGCAAGGTCGTCAGGTAGTTCGGCGAGTGACTCGAAGGGCCGGTGTTTGGCGGGCGTCGATCGTTCGGCTGCCGGCATGTCGTCGGTGTCATCAGCGGGGCGGGATTCACCGCGCTCGGCGGCGTCGGTTCCTGCGTACTCGACGTCGTCGGGATCGACCACTTCCGACATCTTTCCCGAACTTGTCGCGTGCTCGTCCACCGCGATCTTGGTGGCCGATACCTCAGCGTCATCGTCCGTCTTGCCGTGGGCTTTATCGCGCTGGTGGCGCATTTGCGAAATCGACCAACCCTTCTGCAACGCGCCTTCGAGCCAAATCTCGGCGTCGTTCCAATCAAGCGCTGCGTGAAAGTGGCTCCAATAGAGGCCTTCGTATTCGCCGTACACTTCGCCGAATTGATCAAATACTCGTCGCAAACGGCCTACGTGCTGGCTGGTGACTTCGCCTACCAGCGCGGCCCACGACTCGTCGGAGTACTCACTCACGTCCTTGCCGGCCGTTTGCTTGGCCGTCCGCCACTCGCTAATGATGCGGCCCTTCTCCCAATTGGTGGTGCTTACCAGCGTATGCCACTTGCCGACGAATGGTCGCGATGCGTCGTCGACCTTGCCAACGTTGCTAGTTCCTGGGGCCTGTTGAGTATCGGTCTTGGTCATTGATTGCCTCCTGCGCATGCGAAAACGATCGAGTCGAAACGATTGATCGCGCCAGACGAGAACGATCCATGGCGCGTCGGGGCGGCGATTGTAGCACGAGCGGCCGAGCAGCGCACAGGTCTTCGCGCGCCGGTGGACTCATTCAATCGCAGATAAGTTGCGCGCTACCGCAGAATAATCGTCACTACCGTATTTCGCACATGCGAAGCGCGGCGCGGTTCGCGTGTGGAAAAGTTGTCGATCCAACCATCGCGCACCCGTGCTCAATCCCAAGTGGGCCAATGCGGGGCTTAACCACCCGCTCGCTCATCGGAATCGAAGCCACAACCTTTGTGAGCCCCGTCGCAAAACGGACGGCGGGCCGATTCACCGCAGCGGCACAGGGCAATCGCGGGCTTGTCGGCTGGGATATCGAACTTGTTGCCTTCCGAATCGGTAAGTTCAAAAGGCCCTTCTACGACGAACGGACCATTGGGGCGCATGCGGATTCTTACGTCAGCCATGAATGACATCTCCCTGGATTACGAAAACTCGCCTGTCGCAAGTTGCATTCCAATGTAGGCACTGAAGGTCGTTTTCGCCATCCGCCTGAGCGGCTCACGGAGATTCAGATGGCGCGATCTCCGCCGCTGGGACCAAGCCGCTGGCTTCGGGTAGATAGCTGTTGCGGAGCACAAACAGCACATGCACCTGCTGGTCCTCGCCGATCACAGGCTGGTCGCTCGGCTTGCGCGCGTTTTGCTGGCTGAGCAATCGATTAATATTGCCAAGTTGCTCGGCCTTGCCGTCACTGGCTTTCGTAGCTTTGTTGGCGATGCCAGACTTCGACAGCTTCCCTGTAGCGGTTCGCAGTTGATACGTGTTGCTGCTGTCTTGCGGCGCCGTATTGTAATAATACCACTGATTGGGGCGCGCCAGCCGGCGGGCGCGGGGCTGCGTCTTCGCTTGAGCACCCTCAACTTGTTCGCCTCCGCCGGCAAATACCGGTTGGGCGGCTTGTTGCTGAAATTGGCGCTCGTCGACAACACGACCCTCAGTGTCTTGCTGCAACTCGGGGAGTTGCTCGACGTCCGCCAGATTTTTCGCGACCTCATCTGTCGCTTGGGACCGTTGCAGCGTAGCCAGTTGCTCAGCCACCACCTCCGGTTGTACCGGCTCGACCGTTACGGCTGTGTAGTTGCCCGTATCTTGTTCCATTTCGGCCAAACAGGCAGCAATCTGATCGGCGGATGCTTCCACCAGAATTGTCTCGCCTTCGATCGCTATGCCGCCTCTAGGTTGGGCTAGGGCTTCTCTGGACCGGTTAGAACTGGCGTTCGCTTCGTCTCGAGCTTCGCCTGCGCGGTCAGGCACGCTGAACCGGCTTGAGATTCCTGGGCTGGTCCGGCCTCCAAGACCTCCAAAGCTACTGGCGCGTGAGGCCTCCTCATTAAGGTTGCGGTCCAGGCTGCTACGCAATTCGATCTGTTGACGAACCGGCTCAGCTGCCATCACCCAATCGACGGTGCTCTGCTCGACCGCAATCCCATTATCTTCCAGCACACGGTTAATCTGCTGCTCGCGGAGTGCCTCTGGCGGAACGTCTGCCCACACGATCAAGTAGTTGTTTCCAATGTTTGTCATAGGCGTGAACGTAGGGGATTCGCCATCTGAATCCGCGGCGGGCACCGCGGCCGCCATCGGTGGAGCCACGGGGCGACTCTCGATTACTGCACTCGATGGTTCGGGTGCGGATGCGAGGTCGTCGAGCGTGGCTACTTCAGGTGCCGATTCTTCAACTTCCGCCTCCATCACGATGCCGAGGTCTGCGTTGGTATCGGCATCCAACCCGTCGAGCGTGTTTTCGCCAATCTCGGCACCGGCGGCCGGAGCCTTCAGTGCAACGTCTCGCGGTGCCATCGGCTGTAGGAATTGCGTGTAACACACAATCGCCACGGACGCGGCAATCGCGGCGCCCGAGTACCACCAGCCGCGCGATGAGCGACCGATGGGAATCGTCGGCATGCCGCCACCGGATTTGCTACTGCTGGTCGTCGCTTTGTCGAGCCGCCCCGCCAGTTCCGCTTTCCACGACTCGGGCACTGTTTCGCGCGGCAGCGACTGTACCATGCTCGAGACGTTTCGTAGCTCGTCGACCATCGCGCGAGCCGCTGGATCGCGTTCGAGCCACTCTTCCACGTCGCGCAATTCGCCCGCCGACAGTTGCCCATCGATGTAGGCACTTAGCGATTCGTCGTCGGGTTGGAAGGAGTTGTTGGTCACAACGCAGTGGTCAGTCGATGTGGATAACGATCGCGCCTCGTCGCATCATTTACTCGACAATCGAAGCTAGCTTTTCTTTCAGTTGGGCACGCGCGCGGAACAACCGGCTGCGTACCGTTCCAATAGGGATACCTAGTATGTCAGCAATCTGCTCGTAGCCGCAGCCTTCCATTTCGCGGAGCACCACCACTTGGCGGTGTTCGTCTGCCAGGGAACTAATGGCGGCTTGCACAGCTGCCACACGTTCGGTCGACTCCAAATGGTCGGCGGGTGAGCAAGCGTCGGTGGGATCGATTGTGTGGGTTGTGTCGTCGGCGTCGAGCACGGTTAATGGCTTCCGCTTGCGGCCATGGCTCATGGCCAGGTTAAAAGCGATGCGGTATAGCCAAGTATAAAACGCGGCCTTCTGTTGGAATGTGTCAATCTTCTTGTAGGCCTGAACGAACGCATCTTGGGCGATGTCCATGGCGTCGTCGGTGGAGCCAGTCAAGCGAATCAGCGTATTGAATAACCGATCCTGGTACCGCAGCACGAGCGTATCGTACGCCGCTCGGTCGCCCCCCTTCACCTTGGCGATGCAATCGGCGTCGGAGAGTTCGTTAGGCGAGGTCACTGACAGCCGATGCTAGTAGGTTGGACGCGGGCCGCCGGCCCGAAGTTCCGCGGATTTGCGATGCGGACAAGCGCCACGGCCGCCACAAAGTGCATTTTTCGCCCATCCGCAGGGGAATGTCAAACACCCCGGTGGCCCTTCGCTGCCCGAGCCGCGAAGATGCAAGCAGTGGTGGATTACTTGCTACCTAACGGTGATTCGCCACTTCCTACGCACGATCTTCCAACGTAGCCCAAACATTTTCAACAATGCTCCCCAAGTCGCTTGAATGGCTCGGTTGGCAACTTGCCGAACTCGATGATTGCGGCCTGCGCCGCCAGCTGGCTGTGCGCGAAACGGCTCAAACCGCCGAAGTGTCCATCGACGGCCGGCGGCTGGCCAACTTTGGGGCCAACGACTACCTCGGATTGGCGTCCGACTTGCGATTATCAGAAGCGGCTCACAAAGCGATCGAGCAACTGGGCTGGGGAAGCGGGGCCAGTCCATTAGTCAGCGGCCGCAGCCATGTGCACGCGACGTTGGAGCAAACAATAGCCGACTTCGAAGGCACCGAGGCGGCGCTTGTGTTCCCCTCGGGATTCGCGGCCAATGCCGGAGTCATCCCCGCTCTGGTAGGCCACGGCGACGCCATCTTCGCCGACGCCGGAAACCACGCCAGCCTGATTGATGGCTGCCGATTGGCAAAGGCAGAGCGGTTTATTTACCCGCACGGCGATTGGCAATCGCTGGCCGAGCTACTTGCCGACTGCGATCGTTATCGCCGTCGGTTGATTGTGACCGACTCGCTATTTAGCATGGATGGCGACGTTGCACCGCTGGTGGAGATTGGCAGGTTGGCTGCCGAGCACAACGCGATGCTGCTAGTCGACGAAGCGCATGCTACGGGCGTGTGGGGTTACTCGGGACGTGGCATGGTGGAACATTTGGCGGTCGGCGCGCCGGAACTTGAACAGCAAGCGACCATTCGTGTCGGAACTCTAAGCAAAGCCATTGGCGCAAGTGGCGGATTCGTCGCTGGATGCCGCCCGCTGATCGAGTGGCTCGCCAATACCGCTCGCTCTTATGTGTTCAGCACGGCAGGCGAAGTCGCGAGCGCGGCGGCGGCGGCCAAGGCATTGGAGATTGTCCGTAGTGAACCCCATCGCCGAGGCGAGTTGTTGGCTCGGGCCAGCCGGCTCCGTAGCGAACTCGCCGCACGTGGTTGGGATATCGCCGGCTCGGTAAGCCAAATCGTCCCCGTGATGATTGGCGACGCCAATCGAGCCATGCAGTTTGCTGAGCGGCTTCGCGAGCAGGGACTGTACGTGCCCGGCATCCGCCCCCCCACGGTCCCCCAAGGCACGTCGCGGTTGCGTATTAGCTTGAGCTATCTGCACACTGAGGAGCAGGTTGGGCGGCTTGTGAATGCAATTGACCACCCCAAGTAGCTCAGTCCGAATGTAACGGTCGTGCGACCCTTAACGTAGCAATCGGGCACGTGGCGACTGGGCCGTCCTGCACTGTTTGGTTGACCCGCTGTGTCCTTCCATTTATCATCAATTCGGGTAAACTGCCCATTTTATCAGCCCGCCCTGCGGTCTTCTTCACCAAAGTAAGTATCATAGGTTCCAGCAGCAAGGTTCGCGTTCGATGCAGATGGTCTTCCCTATTGTCTTGGGCCTATTGCTGCTCGGCTCGTTCATCGCTTGCTACTTTAGTTCAAAGTTCTGGCACTGGGCGCACGTGCTGTTGACCGAGACCGTGTTCTTGCTGGGGCTCGCGTTTCTGATCCTGGCAGGCGAGGTCGTTCGCATTCAGAAGTTCTACGGCGCGCAGAACCAAGCAAACTTGAAACAAATCGAACGGCTGGAACCGCAAGTGCTGGCGCTGAAGTTTGGTACCGAGGATGCGGGCGTCATTTCGCGGTTGGAGAATGCCGAGATTCCGGTGCAAACCACGGGCGACGGCGAAGACGAACCTAGTCGAATGTTGAGCGTTGGCGATCTAGAACACCAGCTTGGCATGGTCAATCGGCAACGAGGTCGTGCTTGGCGCGACGTAGAGTTGGGGCAGATTGTTGATCCCGAAAAACTCGTCATTTCGCTTCGTGTGCCGGCGCCCAATCCACACGGCATCGACCAGGATTCGATCGTCTACGTCTTTGAACAAGGCGATGCTGGTCCGGCAGGCGAGCGGGGCAAGCAGTATATCGGCGAGTTTCGTGTGGTGAATGTTGCCGACGACCAAATCCAGCTGCAGCCCGCTTCGCGATTCGATCAGCGATCGCGCGATCGCTTGGGGCAGACCCAAGCACCTTGGATTCTCTACGAGAATATGCCGGTCGACGAGCATCCAGATGGCCGTTTGGAGATTTTCACCGGGACCACGCCGGAAGAACTGCAGCTCATGCTGCCGTCCGAGTCGGTCGAAGAATACGTGCGGCACGGAGGGCCAGCCCAACCTGGCGACGACGAGTGGCACCGAACTGGATACGATGACAACGGCGTGCTAGTCAAGCCCGACGATTGGAACGCGAGCACGCAGTTCAAGTATCGCCGGTCGCTGCGCGACTACAACTCAATCTTTCAGGAACTTGCCAAGCGGTTTACGCAGATGCAAGCCGACATCGCCAAGTTGACGCAGGGCAACCAGCAGCTTGCCGAAACTCTGGCCAGTGCCAAGAAGCTTCAGCAAATGGGCGAGGCCTATCAGGCCAAGCTGCAAAATGACTTGACTGGCGCAACCCGCGACCGGCAGGCGATCGACGCCCACAAGAACCAGGTAGAGACGCAGCTCGCCAACGCCAGGGCGCTTCTGGACGATCTGGTAAATCAAAACGCGGCGATGGGCAACTCGATGCAGTAGCCCGAATTCGGCCTTGCGGCTGCTCTTTATGCGTTTCGCAGCGTACGATATGGTAGCACGCCGCGACCTAAGCCGCGTCACGTTTGCTAGCAGACACTCGGTGCGAATTCATGGGCATCTACGACCGCGACTACGAGCGCTCCGCCTACAACGACCAGCCGGGCTACCACTTCAGTGGCCAGATGTCGATGACGGTGAAGCTGGTGATCGTTACGGTGATTGTATACGTACTGCAGCTCGTGTTTCGCGGCAACGACCCGAACGAAGCATCATGGTTCACGTCGCTCTTCTGCCTGCATAAAGATTGGTTCCTGCAACCTTGGCGCGTCTTTCAGTTACTTACCTATGGCTTCCTGCACACGCCATGGTCGATGTGGCACATCGTTGGGAACATGTTCACGCTTTGGATGTTTGGTCGCAGCGTCGAACAGCGGTACGGTAGCCAGGAGTTCTTAGTCTTCTATTTGTCGGCAATCGTATTTGCCGCGCTGTGTTGGACCATTTCGGAGGCATTGTTGCCCGGTGAGGCGGTGATGCTTGGTGCCTCGGGCGGAGTGGTGGCAGTTGTACTGCTATTCGTCTTTTGCTATCCCCACGTCACAATCTACTTGATGATGGTTTTTCCAGTGCCCGCGTGGGTGTTGGGCGTTATTCTCGTCGCTGGCGATATGTTTGGCGCCATCTCGCGATACGGCAATGTCGCGTTCACGGCGCATCTAGGCGGTGCGTTGTTTGCCTTTCTCTACTACAGGTATCAATGGCGTCTGATGGATTGGGCGCCCACGAATTTCAAAATGCCGAGCTTCAAACGCAAACCGCCGCTAAGAGTTCATCGCCCGCCAACCGACGAAGAAGACAAGAACGAAAAGCGGTTGAATGAACTGCTCGAAAAAGTATCCGCCGTAGGTCAAGACAACCTGACTGCTCGCGAACGCCGAGAGCTGCAACAGCTAAGCAGACACTATCAGCAGAAGCGCCGCTAAGTGGCGACCTGAGACGTTAACTGCGCACTATAGTCCATATGCAAACCCGAGCTTGGATCGCTGTGCTTTGCATCCTGGTCGCGCCACTGCCTTTTGGCGTGTGGGTGGCGGGGCGCGCCGCGTATGTTTGGTGGTGCGGCTCGCCGGACGTGACCACCTCGATGCGGCTGACTAACGCTGGTCGGCCGCGCTTGGCGGCACACGCAGGCATGGTGCGAATTCCTATTAGCCGCGCGCTGATGGGCAGTTCTATCGGCAATCAAGGCGACCGGCAACCCGCGCACGAAGTGCAACTCGATGCATTTTGGATCGACGCCCACCATGTGACGAACGACCAGTTCGCCGAGTTTGTCGAACAAGTCAATTACGTCACTACGGCCGAGCGGCGTGGCCTGTCGCTGGTGTTTGATATCGAACGTCGCGAATGGCTGGCAGTCGACGGCGCGACGTGGCGTTCGCCGGAAGGGCCGCTGAGCACACTCGCCGGTCGCGGCAACTTGCCGGTGGTTCATGTCAGTTGGGAGGACGCGTCGGCCTACGCATCGTGGGCGGGTAAGCGGCTTGCCACCGAGGCCGAGTACGAACTTGCAGCCCGCGGCGGCTTGATCGAAAACTGCTACGCCTGGGGCGACGAGCTGCCGGCGACCGCCGAGCGCGTGGCAAACTTCTGGCAAGGCAACTTCCCCACAGGCGATCGCGGGCTAGACGGGTTTCGTGGCCTCGCGCCAGTCGGCCAGTTCGCGCCAAACCGCTATGGCTTGTTCGACATGGCCGGCAACGTGTGGTGCTGGTGTTTCGATTGGTACGCGCCAGACTACTACTTCGCCAGTCCACGAAGTAACCCCCGCGGTCCAGTTTCTGGTAGTGCCCGTGTACTCCGCGGCGGCTCGTGGATGAGCACCGGCGGGGTCAACAGCGAACTGGCGGTGGCCGCCCGCGGTCACGCGCCGCCTCACCACACGGCCAGCAACGTCGGCTTTCGCTGCGCGAGTAGTCCACGGCCCTACGAAGTGGCGTCCACCATCCCGCCGGCGAGTCGCCGCTAGCGGTCCGCCGAGCGGCTATCTTTGTGTCCGTTTCCATCTATACTGGGCGTCCAGACCACAGGCGCACCTCTTTGGGCAGTGCGAGTACATCATGATTAATCATCCATCCCAAGTTGTGGCCGTTGGTGGTGCGTCGGGGCTCATCGGCAAGGCGCTGGTTGCTAAACTCGAGCAAGATGGGCACACAGTACGGCGAATGGTTCGCCGACCGGTCAAGGACAACTCGGAGATCTATTGGAAGCCCTCCTCGGGCGAGATCGACGATGCGGCGCTAAACGGTGTCGACGCGGTTGTGCATTTGGGGGGAGTCGGCATTACCGATCAACGCTGGACCGACGACTTCAAACGCCAGATACGAGATAGCCGGGTCGACAGCACGCGGTTGTTGAGTTTGACGCTCGCTAGTCTCGAACGAAAGCCGCGCGTGCACGTGAATGCTTCGGCGATCGGTTATTATGGCGTTCGCGGCGACGAGGAAATCGACGAGTCGTCAGCCGGCGGCCAGGGCTTCCTGGCCGACGCATGTCGCGACTGGGAAGCGGCTACGCAGCCATCGTGGGAGTCGGGCATTCGCGTCTGCCAGCTTCGCATTGGCGTTGTACTGAGTCCCGATGGTGGTTTGCTCGCTAGTTTGCTAAAGCCGTTTCGCATGGGCCTGGGTGGTGTCGTGGCCCGCGGCGATCAGTACATCAGTTGGATTGCACTGACCGACGTGGTAGCTGCCATCCAATTCGCAATCGATCACGATCCCTTGCACGGCGCGGTAAACGCCACCGCTCCCAATCCGGTGACCAACCGCGAGTTTACCAAGGCACTTGGCGAGGTGCTGCATCGTCCAACAGTTCTTCCCATGCCCGCGTTCGCGATTCGGGCAATGATGGGGCGCGAGACGGCCGACGAATTGGCGATTGGTGGCGCCAAGATCTACCCACGACGACTAGAGGCCGAGTGGTTTCAGTTTGCATGTCCCGATATTCGCACCGCGTTACGGACAGTATTGTCCGAACGACCCGCAGAAGCGTCGTGACCTGCAACGTGTGCGCGGCATCGGAGTTGGAGCGTGTGCTAGAATTGGAAACTTGCGAATCTCAACGAAATCTTCCCTTTCACGTAATCATGCAGTTCTTGGCAACCATAACCCGATCATCGTTAGTCGCCGGCACAGCGATCCTACTTGCTGGGTTCGCTGGATGCGGCAGCAACGAGTATGTCGAACCTCCACCGCCGGAAGTCGAAGTCGCTCACCCCGTCCAGCGCACGATCACGCGGTCGCTGGAGTACACGGGCACCACAGCTCCCTTCAAGACGGTCGAAATTCAGGCACGTGTCAAAGGTTTTCTCGACACCCGAAACTTCGACGAGGGCGACGATGAAATCAAGGAAAACGACGTACTGTACGTGATCGATCAGGAGCCGTTTAAGGTCAAGGTTGAACAGGCTGCTGCAGCCATAGAAATGGCAAAGGCCGACAGGCTAAGTGCCAACGCGCAGCTATCGAGCGCGCAGGCCCAAAAGCAGAATGCCGAGGTTCAACTGCAGTTGAATCGAGCTGCTGGCGGCGCGGTCACCACAGCAGAAATCAAAGCACTGGAAGCCGCGGTCAACGTGGCCACCGCTGAAGTCGACGCGGCCATCGCTGCCCAGGCGTCGGCGGCATCCGAGCTTGCGGCCGCCAAGGCGGCGCTGGCCGAGGCCGAACTCGACCTGAGCTACACCGAAGTCCGATCGCCAATCGATGGCCGCGTGGGACGCACGTTGGTAGACGTAGGCAATCTCGTCGGCGCCAACGAGACCACACACTTGACGACTGTCATTAACTATAGCCCCATCTACGCCTATTTCACTGTCAGTGAGTTGGCATTTCTCGATTACCTCGAATGGAAGAGTAAGGGCTTGGTGCCTGCCGGCGATTCAGCCGAGCCAAAGGAAGTGTTCCTCGGCTTGGCAAACGAACAGGGCTTCCCTCATCGAGGTCTTGTGCAGTATGCGGACTTGGCGGTGGATGAGAGTTCGGGCACGTATCTCATCCGAGCAGTGTTCGATAATCCGGAGATGTCGATTCCACCCGGCGCTTTTGTCCGCATCAAAGTGCCATTGTTCCCGGAGGATGTCCTGTTAGTGGACGAGGCGGCGGTCGGACGCGATCAAGCCGGCTCCTACGTGCTCATCGTGAATGCGGGGAGTAAGGTCGAGCGGCGCGCGGTGGAGGTTGGCGAGCGATACGATGGCATGCGCGTCGTCGAGTCGGGATTGTCGACTGACGACTGGGTAGTAGTGAACGGAATTCAGTGGGCTCGCCCCGGGCGCGAAGTAAAGACCTCCGAAGTCGAAATGGCCCCGCCGGTCGAACAAGTGGTGAGCGCCGAACCGTCGGAGGGAGCTGCTTCTGAGGATTCACCGCCTATGGAAACTGAGTAGCCGCCCCCTAACCGCATGTTCTCCCGGTTCTTCATCGATCGCCCGATTTTTGCCACTGTGGTGGCGCTGCTTACTGTTATCGTAGGCGGCGTGATGGTATGGGTATTGCCAGTCGCTCGGTACCCGGATATCTCGCCACCGACCATCCAAGTCTCCGCAACTTATCCAGGTGCGAACGCCCAGGTGGTCGCGGACACCGTAGGCACGCCCATCGAACAAGAAGTCAATGGCGTCGAAGGCATGCTGTACATGCAGTCGACGTCGGCTAGCGATGGTTCGTACAAGCTGACCGTGACGTTTAACGTCGGGACCGACCTCGACATTGCGTCGGTGATGGTCCAAAACCGAGTTGCCATTGCCGAGCCGCGTTTGCCGCCCGAAGTCACGCAGCAGGGGATTACGACCAAGAAACAGTCTACCAGCATCACCTTGGTGCTGACGCTCACAAGCGATGTCGACGATTACGACACGCTATTCCTGGGCAACTACGCTACTAAGAACATCAAAGACGAACTGGCCCGCGTAGATGGAGTCGGCGAAGTCGTGGTGTTTGGCGGGGCCGACTACAGCATGCGGGTGTGGCTCGATCCGGCCAGCCTAAAGGCGCGTAACTTGACCACCAACGACGTGGTGGCTGCCATTCGCGAACAAAACGTGCAAGTCGCGGCCGGCCAAATCGGCCAACCGCCAGCGCCCAAGGGGCAGCCATTTCAGCTTACGATCAACACGCTGGGGCGACTGAGTGACGTCGAGCAGTTTGAGAACCTAATCGTCAAGTCGGAAAAAGACGGACGATTCACTCGAGTCAAGGACGTGGCTCGCGTTGAGCTTGGCGGCAAGGACTACAACTTGGAGTCAAGCGATTCGGGCAAACCCGGCATTGCGATTCTTGTTTACCAGCTTCCGGGAGCCAACGCTCTCGACGTTGCTGACGCCGTCAAAGCGAAGATGGCGGAACTCGAAGAGAAGTTCCCCAATGGCGTTCAGTCGAACATTGCGCTCGATACTACTGAGTTCGTTAGCGCAGCGATCAAAGAAGTGCAGGTCACGCTGTATCAAGCGATTGGACTTGTGATTTTAGTGATCTTTGTCTTTCTGCAAGACTGGCGCGCGACACTCGTGCCGGCCATTACGATTCCGGTTTCCCTGATCGGCACGTTCGCGGTAATGGCGGTGTTTGGCTACTCGATCAACTTGATTACGTTGTTCGGCCTGGTGCTTGCGATTGGCATCGTTGTGGACGATGCGATTGTGGTGGTCGAAAACACAATGCGGCACATCGCCAAGGGCAAGTCGAGCCGCGATGCGGCGGTGCTCGCTATGGAGGAGGTGTCGGGGCCCGTGGTGGCCACTACGCTCGTGTTGCTGGCGGTGTTCGTGCCTTCGGCATTCATGGGAGGTATTACCGGTCAGTTGTATCGACAGTTTGCGCTAACGATTTCCGCGTCGACGGTGCTTAGCTCTATCAATGCGTTAACGCTGAGCCCCGCGATTTGTGCACTGATCTTGCGGCCCGAGGAGGAAGTGCAAAAGGGCTGGATTTATCGCGTATTGCGTCCGTTGTTTGTTGGGTTCAATTTTGGGTACGACACGAGCGAGCGAGCGTACACGGGAGTTGTTTCCGCGCTCACTAGACGTGTAGTGATTGGGCTGACGCTCTTCTTGAGCCTCGGCGTTTTTACCGGTTGGGCTTATACGCAGTTGCCCTCGGGATTCCTGCCAATCGAGGATCAAGGGTATTTGTTGTGCAACGTGCAACTTCCCGATGCCGCTTCGCTCGAACGATCTAGCGAAGTAGCTCGCCAGATCGATACCATTCTCGAGGACATCCAAGAGGAGTCGGGCATACGCAACTGGGTGAGCATTGCCGGGTACTCGCTGCTCGATAGCACGAACGCTTCCAACACGGCGGCCGTATTTATCTCGCTAAAGCCGTGGGAGGTACGAAAAACGCCGCAGTCGAGTATGGAGGGCATTCTTGCCACGCTCCGCCAGCGGTTGTCGGGCATCAAAGAGGCCATCATCGTGTCGTTCCCCCCGCCGCCAATCGAAGGCCTAGGCACCGCCGCCGGATTCGATATGCGACTCCTCGACCAAGGAGATATGGGCCTCAATACGCTTGGTATGGTTGCCCAAGAGATCGTGACCGAGGCAAACGCCCAATCCAAGTTGCAAGCGGTGAACACCACTTTTCGCGCTGATGTGCCACAGTTGTTTGCCGATATCGATCGCGAGAAGGTCAAACGCCTTAATGTACCACTCGACGACGTGTTCGCCACGCTGCAAGCCTACTTGGGTTCGACGTACGTCAACGATTTCAACAAGTTCCAACGCACGTATCAGGTTCGTGTGCAAGCCGATTCGAAATACCGCACTACACCGGACGACATCAAGCAGCTCGACGTGCGCAATTCGCTGGGAGAAATGGTGCCGGTTGGCACTTTTGTCAAGATCGAGGAGACCACTGGACCTCAGACAATTGTGCGTTATCAGCAGTATCCGGCTGCCTCGATTACCGGTGAGGCTGCACCTGGATACAGTTCTGGGCAAGCCTTGAACCTGATGGAGCAACTGGTCGACGCCAAGGCTGAAACTCAGCCAGGGCTTGCCTTCAGGTGGACCGGTATGTCGTACCAGGAGAAGCTCGTCGGCTCCGAGGCGATCGTCATTTTCGCACTAGCGATCTTGTTCGTCTTCCTTGTGCTGTCGGCACAATACGAAAGTTGGGCCAACCCGTTTGCCGTCGTGGCGGTCGTCCCGCTAGCAGTGCTGGGGGCGGTGGCCGCGTTGGCAATTCGTGGGATGGACAACAACGTCTACACCCAAATTGGCTTAGTGCTGCTGGTGGCTTTGGCGAGCAAGAACGCGATTCTGATTGTCGAGTTCGCCGCCCAACTTCGCGACCAAGGTCGTACGACCCTGGAAGCGGCTGTCGAAGCGGCGAGGCTCCGTTTTCGCGCGATTCTGATGACTTCGTTCTCCTTCCTGTTGGGCGTGATTCCATTGCTCGTCGCCAGCGGGGCCGGAGCGGCCAGCCGCCAGGCGGTCGGAACCGCCGTGTTCGGCGGCATGATTGCCGCTACACTTTTCTCAGTAACGTTTGTGCCATTGTTCTTCGTTGTTGTGAGCCGCCGAGCAGCGGCCAAAGCGAATGCGAAGTAGCATCGGCTTAACCCGTTCTCTACCAAGTGGTTACCGCATTGCTCGCAAGTTGAGCTCATGGCCCAGACCGCTGCCCTTTGTTCGTCTGGTTCTGAGGGGTAAACTGTAGTGCTTGCGCGATTTAAGCGCTTGTGTCGTAACGGGTTTCCGCCATTTGAGGCCCAACCGCGCGGCCAAATCCTCTTGTTTGTCTAACTCTGAATCGTTTAGCCCATGCACTCGCAAGTTGTTGTTCTCGGAGGCGGTCCAGGTGGTTACGCCGCCGCGTTCCTGGCTGCCGATTTGGGATTGGAGGTCGCGCTGGTCGAGGCCGATCCGCGACTGGGAGGCACCTGCTTGTTGCGGGGGTGCATTCCGTCGAAGGCCCTGTTGCATGTGGCCAAAGTGTTGACCGAGGCCGAAGAGATGGCCGAGTGGGGCGTGGAATTTTCAAAGCCCAAGATCAACATCGACAGGGTCCGCGCCCGTAAGGAACACGTCATAGACACACTTTCCGGCGGACTCGCTCAACTCGCCAGCCGTCGGAAGGTCAAACGTATTCACGCTCGCGGCCTGTTTGTCGATTCAAACACTCTGCAACTCGAAGGTGGCGACAAAGACACTTATGAGAGTGAGCGTCTTACCTTCGACCATTGCATCCTGGCCACCGGTTCGGTGCCAGCGATGCCCAAGGTCTTCGACATTGGGTCGCCCAGGGTAATGGACTCCACTGGGGCACTGGCTTTGGAAGAAATTCCTGAGACGCTACTCGTTGTGGGCGGCGGCTACATTGGTTTAGAGATGGGGACCGTGTACGCCGAACTCGGTTCGGCGGTGTCGGTTGTCGAACTGACCGATGGATTGCTACCTGGCGCTGATCGCGACCTAGTGAAGCCACTTGAGAAGCGCGTCCGCGAACGATTCGTCGGGGTTCACCTCGGCACGAAGGTGGTGGGTTTAAAGGGAGTCGGCGACAAGGTTGCGGTGGATCTCGACGGACCCGAGATGTCGGGAACTCACAATTTCGATCGTGTCCTCATCTCTATTGGCCGCCGCCCTGTCTCGAGCGGGCTGGGCCTGGAGAACACCAAGGTGGTGGTGAACGATCGCGGGTTTGTCGAAGTCGACAACCAGCAACGCACAGCCGACCCGACGATCCTGGCGATTGGCGACGTGGTGGGCGATCCGATGTTGGCTCACAAGGCGTCGGCCGAGGGCAAGGTGGCGGCCGAAGTACTGGCCGGCGAGCCAGCGGCGTTCGAGGTAGCAGCCATTCCGGCGGTCGTCTTTACCGACCCGGAAATCGCTTGGGCTGGTCTGACGGTTGAAGAAGCGAAGGCTGCCGGTCGAAAAGTTACCGTGGCACAGTATCCGTGGCAAGCCAGCGGGCGGGCCATTGCCAATGGTCGAACCGACGGGCTGACCAAGTGGATTGTCGATCCCGAAACCGATCGCGTGATCGGCTGCGGCATCGTAGGTGCAGGGGCTGGCGAGTTAATCGCCGAGGCGGTGCTGGCCATTGAGATGGGGTGCCAAATCCGCGACGTTGCCGACAGCGTCCACCCGCACCCGACGCTTAGCGAAACGGTTGCCTTTGCCGGGGAGGTGCACCTAGGAACCGCGACCGAGGTTTATCGACCAAAGAGAAAGTAATCCAAGTACAAGAGGACCAGTACTTTTCCTCATTTGACCGGAACACGAGCATTCAGAATGGCAAGCACCGACATTATGCAATATCATTCGCCGATTCCTGACGATCCCGATCCGGCGGAAACCGCCGAGTGGCTCGAGTCGCTCGACTACGTGATCGAACACAAAGGCCCCGAGCGCGTAAAGCAGTTGCTCGGCGCGCTGGAAGAGGCGGCCATTCGCAATGAAGTGGAGTTGCCTTTCACGGCCACTACGCCGTATCTCAACACCATTCCGCGCTCCGAACAGCCGGCATATCCAGGTGACCGCGAGTTGGAGCGGCGGATCAAGAGTTACGTCCGTTGGAACGCGATGGCGATGGTTACGCGGGCGAACCGTCATCCATCGGCGCCAGGTGGGCACATCTCGACGTTCGCCTCCAGCGCGACATTGTACGAAGTTGCCCAAAACCACTTCTTCCGCGGCCGCGGCGAAGATGGATACAGCGGCGACCAGATTTACTTTCAAGGCCACGCCGCGCCTGGAATGTACGCTCGGGCGTTTCTTGAAGGGCGACTGACCGAACAGAACCTGGTGAACTTCCGCCGCGAGCTATCGCCCGGCGGAGGACTCAGCAGCTACCCACATCCGTGGCTAATGTCCGACTTTTGGGAGTTTCCCACGGTGTCGATGGGGCTCGCTCCAATCATGGCGATCTACCAGGCGCGGTTCAACGAATACATGACCGACCGTGGCATCGCCGATCTATCCAACAAGCACGTTTGGGCATTCCTCGGCGACGGTGAGTGCGACGAGCCCGAGACCCTGGGCGCCATTTCACTTGCCACCCGCGAGCACCTACAAAACTTGATCTTCGTGATCAACTGCAACCTTCAGCGGCTCGATGGCCCGGTGCGCGGCAACGGAAAGATCATTCAAGAGTTGGAAGGGACGTTCCGCGGCGCCGGGTGGAACGTGATCAAAGTGATCTGGGGTGGCGACTGGGATCCGCTGATTGAGAATGACGACGATGGAATCTTGGCCAGCCGCATGATGGATGTTGTCGACGGCCAGTATCAAAAGTATGTCGTTTCGCCAGGCAGTTACATTCGCGAGCATTTCTTCGGTGTCGACGAGCGTATGCTTAACATGGTGAAGAACTACTCCGACGAGAAGCTCACCAAGTTGCGCCGTGGCGGACACGATCCCGAAAAGGTTTACGCTGCCTATCACCGCGCCGTGACCCAGAAGAACGGCAAGCCGACCGTCATTATCGCCAAGACCATTAAGGGCTACGGGCTGGGCGAAGGGGGCGAAGGCCGCAACGTCACGCACAACCAGAAGAAACTCAACGAAGAAGAACTGCGCGAGTTTCGCACGCGATTTGGCATCCCCATTTCGGACGAACGCGTGGCCGAGGCCCCGTTTTATCGTCCGCCCGAAGACAGCCCCGAGATGGAGTACATGCGAGCCCGTCGCGATGTACTCGGCGGACCCGTACCGTTGCGTAACGATCCGAAGAGCACGGTTCGTGTTCCCGAGTTGCCGGCGTACGAAAAGACGCTGGCCAAGCTCGTAAGCAAGGGCGAGGGCAAGGAAATGTCCACGACGATGGGCTTCGTTCGCTTGCTCAGCGATCTATTGCGCGACAAAGAGATTGGTAAGTTCATTGTTCCCATCGTGCCCGATGAGTCCCGCACCTTCGGCATGGAGGGCCTGTTCCGTCAGATTGGCATTTATGCGCATGCCGGGCAGCTCTACGAGCCGGTCGATGCCGACCAGGTCGCCTATTACAAGGAAGCTCAGGACGGCCAGCTCCTGGAGGAGGGCATTACCGAAGCAGGTAGCATGAGCAGCTTTAACGCTGCTGGTACCTCATACAGTTCGCACGGCGTGCCGATGATCCCGATGTATATCTACTATTCGATGTTCGGGTTCCAGCGAATTGGCGACTTGATTTGGGCCGCGGCCGACATGCGAGCCAAGGGATTCTTGCTTGGCGGAACTGCCGGACGAACTACTCTCAATGGTGAGGGTCTGCAGCACCAGGACGGGCACAGCCTATTGAACGCGATTGCGTTTCCCACCGTGCGGGCCTACGACCCAGCCTACGCCTACGAAACCGCCGTCATCATGTTCGAGGGCATGAAGCGAATGTACGTGGACAACGAAACGTGCATTTACTACGTCATGCTCGAAAACGAGAACTACTTGATGCCCGCCATGCCCGAAGGCTGCGAAGAAGGCATCATCAAAGGCATGTACCGCGTCAGCCAGGCAGAGAGCCGCGGCAAGCACCACGTCCAACTTTTTGGAAGCGGGGCAATCCTGCGGAGTGTACTCGATGCCCAGAAGATGCTCGCCGAGAAGTACAACATCTCGTCCGACGTGTGGAGCGTGACCAGCTACACCGAGCTCCGCCGCGAAGCGCAAGAGTGCCGTCGCTGGAACATGCTGCATCCCAACGAAGTGCCTCGAGTCAGCTACTTGGAACAACAACTCGAAGGGCTCGAAGGACCATTCATCGCTTCCAGCGACTACGTTCGGGCGCTCGCCGAGCAAATCGACCCGTGGGTGCCGGGCGGGCTATTCGCGCTTGGCACCGATGGAATGGGCCGCAGCGAAAGCCGCGAAGCACTCCGGCAACACTTTGAAGTCGACGCCGACTTCGTCACCCTGGCGACCATCGATCAACTAAAGAAACTTGGCAAAGACGACGTGCCGTGCGTGGCAGAGGTGATTAAGCAACTTGGCATCGACCCAGAGAAAGAGTCGGCGTTGTATGCGTGAAGCATTGGCCATGGATAGACAACGATAGAACAAGACAAACATCCGCGACATTCGCGGGTAAATCGTCGCGGGCAATACACATAGCGGGCACACGACAATGGCAACGGAAATCACACTTCCTAATTTGGGCGAGAACATCGACCAGGGCGACGTGCTGACGATCTTCGTGAGCGAAGGCGAAGCTGTTACCAAGGACCAGGACCTATTGGAAATCGAAACCGATAAGGCCACAGCCGCCGTGCCGAGCCCCGAGGCTGGGACCATCGTCAAGATTCTGGTGAGCGAGGGCGACACGGTCGACGTTGGTGCGCCGATCTTCCAAATCGAGCCCGGCGCGAACGGCGCCGCGGCGTCCGCGCCAGCCAAGGAGGAGCCCAAAGCTGAACAGCCAGCGGCACCAGTGCCAGCCCCGGAGCCGCTGCCTGAGCCACCCAAGGTCGAAGCGCCGGTGCCACCGGTCCCGGCGACAACTCCTCCGCCCGTCCCATCTTCGCCGGCTCCGTTGGCCCCAGCGCCGGTCGCGCCAGAAGCCACTATACAGTCGGCCGTGCCTGGAGACGGTGTCGCCTCTGCCGCGGCGGGCCCGGCGGTCCGAAGACTCGCACGTGAGTTGGGTGTCGACTTGCGCCGCGTTCGACCGAGCGGCAGCGGTGGACGGATCACCGAAGAAGACGTGCGGGCGCATGTTCGCAAGGCACAGGAGCAGGCAGCCGCTTCCGCCGCCCCGGGCGTAACGCCACCCGGTTCACCCAACTCCGATGGTCAGGGTGCGGTACGGGTGGAGAAGATGAGCCGTATGCGGAAGAAGATCGCGTCGAACATGATCGCGAGCTACACCACTATTCCGCAGCTTACAAACTTCGACGACGTCGACGTAACCGAACTCGAAGAGATGCGGCAGCAGTCGAAGGACGATTACGCCAAGCAGGGGCTCAAGCTTTCGCAGATGCCGTTCTTGGTCAAAGCCATTGCATCGAGCCTGAAGATGCACCCCATCGTGAATGCCTCGGTCGACATGGAGTCCGGCAATGTAATCTACAAGGAATACGTCAACGTCGGCGTTGCGGTCGATACCGAACACGGCCTGATGGTGCCGGTACTTCGCGATGCCGACCGATTGAGCATCTCACAGATCGCCCGCGAGTTGGACCGCTTAATCGATGCGGCGCGTGAGCGATCACTAGCCAACGAGGAAATGCAAGGTGGTACGTTTACCATCAGCAACATGGGGGCGGTAGGCGGTACCTACTCGACCCCCATCATCAATCCGCCCGAAGTGGCGATCCTGCTGATTGGCCGCAGTCGCATGCTACCCACGATTGTCGAGGACGGCATCGAAGCACGACTCATCATGCCGCTGTCGCTCACGTACGATCATCGCGTGGTCGATGGAGCTGACGCCGCCCGCTTTTTGAACGAAGTCAAAGGGTTCCTCGCGGCACCGGGTCGATTGCTATTGGCACCGTGACATGCGGGTCCAAGTCCGTCGCCACTCACCGTTTGGGTCTCCGCCGCGTACAGTTACGTGAACCCGGCAGAGGTTAGCGATGACTGTCGACACGATTTCTGAATCTCCTGTCCCGAGCGCGGAAACGGCTTACCGCGCAGGCGCTCCGCGTGACTTGGTGGTCCTAACACACGGTATCGCGTCGACGAAATGGATCCTCGCTCCGATGGCCGCTCGTCTGCGAAGTCGCGGCTTCGATACGCATCTGCATGGGTACTTTTCAATCCGGGGATCGAACCGGCGGCTGGGTGAGCAATTCTCGACCCGACTACACGAACTTGCCGATCGCCAACCGAACCGCCCGATTCACGTGGTTGCCCACAGCATGGGGAGCATTGTTACCCGATGCGCGCTCTTGGCTGGTGTGCCAGAGAACATGGGACGCATCGTGATGATTGGCCCGCCGAATCGGGGTTCGCATGCGGCGCGGAGGTTGGCTCCCGTGTACGGTTGGATCTCCAACACGCTGGTCGAGCTTTCCGACGTGCCCGGCAGCTTTGTAAACCGCTTACCGCGAACACTTGACGGTCACGAAGTTGGAATCGTCGCCGCCGCACGCGACAACGTGGTGCCCGCGGACTCGACAATGCTGGACAATCATCGCGACCACGTCACGCTCAATAGCCTTCACACGAGTATTCTGTGGCGTCGTCGAACCGCGGATTGCGTCGAGAGTTTCTTGCGGACAGGGTGTTTTCGGTGACAATCCGCCATGGACATCACTGAATCAACAGCAGGCAGCAGAGAGCACGGTGGAAACGTAGTCCACGACTTCTCTTCTTCTTGCTTCTGTTCAGATCGCGATCTAGTTCGTCGTTGGTAGCGTCTGATCGGCAAGAAGTACTTCAAGCTTTCGGTCGTAGCGAACGGTTTTCGTGCTGGTTATTGTTTCAACCCCAACAACGGAAAACACAAGATGGGGATCGATAGCGATGCCATTCCTAGGATCCAGCGCACATCATCGAGTTCGACTTTGTCGTTGGCCGTCTTGGGGTGATTAACGCCCATTAAGATCACCAGGATCAACATGGGCGACCAGATGGCCGCCTGTTCAAGGTTGATTACCACGTAGGCAATGGCCACCACGAGGAAGGCGCGGGCGTAAGACTGCGCGCGGGGGCCGAATAATCCGTATAGCGTATGCCCGCCGTCGAGTTGGCTGATGGGTAGCATATTGAGTCCCGTGATCAGCATACCCACCCAACCTGCCATGAACCATGGATTGACCTGCGAGATGGCAATCCAGTCGGACTTGTCATTCCACTCGGGGTGCAAGTATTCCATCATCCAAGTGACGATCACGGGGCTGTTGAGCTGGATCTCGCGAGGGCCGACGTCGGTCGTCAAGTCGAGCTGCTGCACTCCGACCCAGAGAATCGGTATCGCCACCACCAAGCCGGCAAGCGGGCCAGCGATGCCGATATCGAAGATCTGTTTGCGGTCGGCTCGCATGCCGTCCATGCTGATCACCGCGCCCATCGTGCCGATTGGGTTGAAGGGCACGGGGATGCAGAGCGGGTAGCTCGCTGGGATGCCGTGCCGCACCGTTTGCAAGAAGTGCCCCATCTCATGCGTCAGCAGAATCGCCAGTACCGCGCCCATGTAGGTAAGACCTTCAACCCAATTGGATTGGATAACGGCCCACATGGCTGAGGGGTTTCCCATGGTGTCGAGCGGATGGTACTTCGCGGCACCCACCCAAAATGTGGAAAGGCACGTGGCCACAAACAGCACGATTGGCAACGTGCGATTTCGCGTGACCTGGGGGGTGGTCTCGATGTCGGAACGCCGCAATTCGCGGCCCACCATCTCGTCGCCTGCCGATAGGGTCTCGCCAGGCGCCGCCGGTGTGGGAGCCTTGGGTGGGGCAGCGGGCGCTGGTGCTGGCTCAGCGGACGGAGGATTCTCGCTCATGGTGCCGATCTTATCAAAGCGGCTCGTGTGCCGCGACCCGCGCTCATGTTGCCCACCAATCATCAGTCGATTAATAGACTTCAATGCTTTTGGTCGAAGTGCCTCCGCTCGCCCTCGCCGCTTCCAGGCACCCGTCGGCTGCGTCGATCAGGCATTGTGAATCGAATCCCTTCGGAATGGCGGCAACCTGGGCTGCGCCGGCCTTGAGTTGTACGGCTGCCAATTGGGCCGCATCGCCGCAGTGCTCTGCCAGAGTCCGCGCTATCTCTACGGCGTCGCGCCGCTCGGTGTTGGGTAGCACTAAGGCGATCGTGCTGCTCGCCAAACGAAAGATGTGCTCGCTTGGGAGATCGATTTCGGATGCGAGTTGCTGCAGGCCTGCCTCTAAGGCGCTACGACAATCGATGCCGAGCGACTGGTCTTCGACCGTCGTTTCGCACGTGAGCAGACTCAATGGTTCGCGACGCGCGCGACACGCGGTTGCCGCCGCAGTGACGCCAGCCGTCAGCCGCTGTAGTGCGTTCGCATGGGCGACGGAGGATGTCGCGGCCATCGTGCGTGGCCGCGGTGTGGCCGCCGGGCCATCGGTTCGCTCGCCGAGGTTGTTTGCCGGTTCCGCCGTGCGGTACTGGGGGAACTCGCGCACTGCCTGCTGCAAGTCGCGCGATTCGGTGAGTACGTTGTCGTATAGCTCCTGCTCGGTGAGCATCAACATACCCGCAGCGTCGGCGGCAACCTCCGACAGTTGCTGATGCGCGGCTGTCAAGACTTGGGTGTAGTTAATCGCTCCGCCGAGTTCCACTTGCAGCACACCGGCGAGTTGGTCGACGCGAGGTTCCGTCTCCGAAACCAGCTTGCTCACATCGTCCTTGGTCAGGTCGCAGTACTGCGCTCCAAGTTCCAATAGCTCAGGTAGTACTTGCAGTCGATGCTCGCCTACCAACTCGACGAACAGATTGGCCAAAGACAACACTTGCACAATCGCGCGAGGATCGCGCGACTGCGATGTGTCTTCGCTCGATGGAGTATCGAGAATGGCCTTCGTGTACATCTCGGGCAAATGCCAACGGCTCAAGAGAGCCGCGGTCAGCTCACGGTGATCGAAACCAAGCGACGTTTGTTCAAGCTCTACCAGCCGACCTCGCTCGTTCCTCACCTGGGCAAGGAATCGAGCATACGGCGTCGCGAGTTGCTGAAGCAGCACGAGCATTCCAACATCTTGAAGCAGGGCGACCAGGAACGCATCGTCGCCGGGGATCTGCCACTTCGCTTCGGCCAGTTGACGAGCGACAACCGCTCGCGTCAATGCGCCGCGCCAGTAGCGGGCCAATTGCTCGGCGTCGAGATCGGTGAGCAGCTCAGATGGTAGGCTGAAGCCGAGCACCAGCAGCTTGAGCGGTTTGATGCCGAGCAGTGCGATCGCTTGCGTCAGGTTCTCAACCTTGCCCACCAGCCCAAACAGCGAACTGTTCACCACTTTGAGCAGCTTGGCGGCCAGCGCGGGGTCACGCTCGATGCACTCCTTGAGGGCACGAGTGTCAACCCGATCCGAATCGGTGAGTCGGATGACCTCCATAGCGACTGCCGGTAGTGTGTAAAGTGATTCGGCCTTCGCGACCATCGACTCAAGGGGTGAATTGGACTGGGACATGGTCAGCGGCGGCCCGGAGGTACGGTGAAAATCGATATGCGTGGCGGCACCGAAATGTAGCTCACGCATCGCCAATGGGTCGCCGCCATTGCTAGCACAATCGGCACATGTGGAGCGACCAGTTGCCATGGTTCTCGTCTAGGGCGAAATGGTGGGTTCAGGTTACAATTGCTGGCAATTCGTCGTCCAATGAATCGACAGCAAGGATGCTCGATCGATGTCTCGTTATTCGCTATCTGTTGGCTGCCTGCTTTGTATGGTCACCATCGCCGGTCAGGCGATTGGCCAGTCGCGTTCGATTCGCCGTGGCTCGTTACCCAGCACTTCGCTGGCCGACGTTCTCGCCGCCGATGCAACCTTGCACGACGTGGTGTTTGCCGATGCTCAGCACGGCTGGGCCGTGGGTGATCGCGGTGTGGTGCTCGCCACCGACGACGGCGGCGCCCACTGGCGCCCGCAGCAATCGGGAGTCGAGTGCCCGCTGCTGTCGGTGAGCTTTGCCGATTCGCAGCGGGGGTGGATTGTCGGCGGCGCGGCCACACCCATCACCCATCGCACCGACGGCGTTGTGCTGCGAACGGTCGACGGTGGGCAGCATTGGCAGCGGTTGAACTTGCCAACGTTGCCGCGATTGACTCACGTTCAGTTCTTCGACGCGGCACACGGCGTCGCCGCCGGCTATGGTAGCAACTTCTATCCTTCCGGTTTGTTTACTTCGAGCGACGGTGGCAAGAGCTGGCAGCCGCTTGGCGCGACCGAGCAGGCGACGTGGCTCGCCGCCGACTTCGCGAATCCTAATAGTGGGTTGCTCGCCGGTGCCGATGCACGTCGTGCCGTGGTAATCGACCGCGAACTCCGACCGGCACCGCTGGCCGCTATCGACACGCGTCACCCTCGCGCGATGGCTATGACCAGTCCGACCTTCGGGTGGATGGTGGGCGATGATGGGTTGGTGCTTCGAACCTCCGACGCAGGCGCTACTTGGCAACCGCCTGCTGCGTTGCCGACGTTTGGCGGCGCGGGACTCAGTCGCAGTTGGAACATTAACGCCATTGCTGCGCAGGGCAATCGGGTTTGGCTTGCCGGCGGGCCGGGTAGCGTGGTCGCACGCTCCGACGACGGCGGGCAAACTTGGACGACCGCCGCCACCGGCGTTCGCGCCCCCATTACCAGTCTCGCCTTTGTTGATGCCGAGCATGGTTGGGCGGTAGGACAACTGGGCACCGTGCTGGCGACCACCGATGGAGGGCGATCCTGGCGCCCGCAGCGCGGTGGTGGCCGCGCCGCGATGCTCGTCGTCACTGCATCGCCCGAACACACACCACTGGAAATCATCGGCCGCTACTCCGCGGGTGAAGGCTATCGTACGGTCGTGTTGCCATTGTTCGAACGCAACGAGCGATCGACCACGTTGGTCGATCGCCATCGTGTTGGCCAAGCACTGTCGAGTATCGCCGCGGATATGTTGCCGCCGTTGTGGTCGAGTGCTTCCCCGCCGCTTGCATTTCATACATCGTCCGAATCGCTCCTCGCCGAATTGAATCGTCAAACCGATGGCCTTGCCCGCGAGCAGTTGCTTGGCGACTTGGTGGTCGCCATTCGCGCCTGGCGACCCGAGGTGTTGCTGGTGCCGCATCAGCGCGACAAGCATCGCTATGCCGCCAACGCGGTGGTCGAACAGCTCGCCCGCGAGGCAACTCGCGCGGCGGCCGATCCCACTCAACATGCCGAGCTGGCAGTCGCGGGGCTCGAAGCATGGCAAGTGAAGCGAGTCGTTGGTTTGTTGCCCGAGGCCGAGCGTGGGTCGATCCGTCTTCCCACCGATGATTTTGTGCCGACGCTGGGCGGTTCGCCCGCTGGTTGGACCTCGACAGCACGCGGGTTGTTGTTTAGTCAGCATACGCTTGCTCCGCCGCTCGACGAGTTGGAACTGATCGAGCAGCAAGACGGTTTGGCGGTCAGCACCCGCGACCTGTTCGCCGGTCTGAACCTGCCGCCTGGCTGCGACGCCCGCCGCGCGGTGGCCAGCTCGAACCCAGCCGACCTCGATCGCCTTCGCCGACTCACCCAGAAGCGCCGCCAACTCGTGCGATTGCTCGATTACGCCGAGGGCAGCCCCGCTTGGAGCGCTCAGGTCGTAAATCTCACTGGCGGTCTCGAACCGCGTTCGGGCGGCGACCTCATGTTTCAGCTGGCCGATGGTTATCGCGAGACGGGCCGGCATGCCATGACGGCCGACACCTTGTACTTGCTCGCACGTCGCTACCCCAATCATCCGTTGGCCGAGCAAGCGCTCACCTGGCTGGTTCGGTACTACGCCAGCGGCGAGGTGGCGCACGTTGCTCGTCGTCATCAGGCCCAACAGGCACGCATGCGTCCGCTGGCCAACGTCGAGTACG
>JANQOF010000025.1 GCA_028279215.1 Pirellulales bacterium | reverse complement strand
GACATCGTAAGCCCAGTGCGGCGGTAGGCGGGATCGCGCGTCCGCCAGTCGAAGCCGCGTGGATCGACGAGCAGCTCGACGCGGTCTCCGTCGCGAAGGCGGTCGTCGGTGACTCGCGCGGCCACGTAGATTCGGTCGCCCGCCTGGCGGGCGAAGAATTCGGCCGATGCGTCGCTCATGCCTTGCCAGCCACGGATGTTGCCCAGCAGCAGCGGCTTGTCGGACGTGGCGTTGGTGCGCTCGGTAGGCCACTCGTCGATTACGCCGTCGATCTCAGGCATGGCCGCGAGCTTGGGCAGCGAGAACTTGCGATCGATGACGACGGGCACCATCACCTCGGCCGACAACGGATCGTCGCCCGTTGTGCGAAGTTTAGCGCTGAGCACGCTGCGGGCCAGCGCGGCGAATTCGACTGGCTGGGCGAATTGGACTCGTATTCGGCGTTCGGTGGCGCTTTCCGGTCGGGCTTCGAGCGTGATGTCCATCGGGTCGACGGTGATGCCCCGCAACGGCATCCCATCGATCTCGCCCGCCAAGGCCACGGGCTCGTCGGTGTCGTTGACCAACCGCACGACCACCTCGCCCGACGAGAAGGCGTCGGACTCCGAGCCTTCGATCAATATCGGCGCCACTTCGACGCTGGTGTTGGTGAGGAAATTGTTGAAGCGAGCGATGCTCTCTTCGGTGACGACACCCGGGGCCAGAATCCCGTCGAGCCGCAGGTTGGCGATGTGCGGGCCATCGGCTTCCATGGTGAGCCAGGTGATATGGTCGAACTCGCCGTACTCGTTGCCGCGAAGCTGCGATCCACCACCGGTGGTGGCGAGCGAGTAGTACTGCTGACTATTTCGCTGGTACTGGACGTAGTGGTGTACGTGGCCGGCGAAGACCGTGTGTGGGCGATCAACCAACAGTTGTTCCACCCGCTTCCAATTGGTGCGATCTTCGTTGCCGGTGGCAAGGTCGCGCTCGGCATAGGTCCAGAGTGGCTTGTGGAGGAACACCAGCGTCCACCGCGCGTCGGCATGTTTACCCAAGTTGTCGCGCAGCCAGTCAAGCTGCTCTTCGCCAATGTGCTGAACGGGATCTTCGCTACACAAGCAAACAAAATGCACCTGCTTGTAGTCGAACGAATACCACTCGGGCCCGAAATGGTCGCGCCACACACGGTGCATCATCGGATTCGTGAGGTCGTGATTGCCGGCGACGAAGAAGAAACGCATCTGCATTTGATCAATGAAGCCGAGAAATTCGGACCATTCGGCTTCCACCTGATCGCGATCTTCGGTGTATCCCTCGATCAGGTCGCCGACCGAAACGACGAACTCAGGCCGCAACATGTTCAACTTCCGCACCGCGTCCATCCAGACACCTGGACGGTGACCGCCGGTGCGATCGGTCATAATGGCGATTTGAAACCGCTTGGGGTCGTTGAGCACCGGCTTGTCCGACCAAGGCTTCGGGCCATCGATATCCGGCAGTGCGATCGCAGGCGGCAGCGAGACGGAAACCACGGTGGCGTCTTCATTCTCGTGACCGGGGTGGGCGAACGCAGCGAGAGGGCTAGCAGAGGCAATCAGGGTGGCCAACAACCGGCGCATAGGAATCTCCCTTGGGCGAGAAAGGTCTTTCATGGGCGGATTGTACCCGAAGCGCCCGCGAGTTGTGTGAAGAAAGCGTATGCGAGGCCTCAGCCACCTCGCGGTACGCCGCGAGTCGGCTTAGCTTTCGACGATGTGGGCGCCCTCCGCAGGGCGGGTGGTGAAGGCGGTGGGTTCGATGCCAACTGTGGTCTTGTAGGTTTGGGTAATCCGCTGCGCGACGTCTTCCACCGCGTCGGTCTCCACCAGTGTCACCGTGCAGCCGCCAAACCCAGCGCCGGTCAATCGCGATCCGATGACGCCGCCGCCCGATCCGATTTGGTGCGCCGTGTCGACCAGCAGGTTCAGCTCGTCGCAACTTACTTCGTAGTCGTCGCGCAACGAATCGTGGCTGCCGTACATCAACTCGCCCGCCAGTGCCCAATTGTTCGACTCGAGCGCGACCGCCATGTCTTGAACACGCGCGTTCTCGGTGATGACGTGGCGCGCTCGTCGATAAACCACTTTCTCCAGTTGGTCGGCCATCTTGTTGAGCGCCGCCATGTCGGCATCTCGAAGTGCGGGCACGCCGAGTTGCTTGGCGGCAACTTCGCATTGGCCGCGGCGAATCGGGTAAGCGCTCGACGCCAGCTCGCGTTTGACGTTGGAGTTGACAATCAGCACCGTAACGTCGGGGTTGGTGAACGGCACTTGCTTGGTGTCAAGCGAACGACAGTCGAGCTGCATCAGGCGATCGGCCTGACACGCAGCGGAGCTGAATTGGTCCATGATGCCGCATGGCATGCCGACGTGCACATTCTCGGCCCGTTGGCACAGCTTGGCCTTCTCCGGCTCGTCCATGCTCTCGCCGAGCGCCGCTTCGACCATGGTGGCAGTTGCTACTTCGAGCGCCGCGCTACTCGACAATCCCGCGCCCAACGGAACGTTGGAGTGAATCGCCGCTTGCAACGGCCCGCACGGGTAACCAGCGGCCAGCATCTCCTGCAACACACCACCTACATAGATACCCCACTGCGGCAAGTTGTCCGACAGTTGTTCGCCGACCGGAATCGTACAATCGCCCTCGGTCGCGCTGCTAAACACCTCCAGCGAGTTTCCGGTGCTCTTAGCAGGCCCGGCGGCAACGACCACGTAGCGCTCGATGGCCATCGGCATGACGAAGCCATCGTTGTAGTCGGTATGTTCGCCGATGATATTGACTCGCCCGGGGGCCGCAACTACCCAGGTGGGATCCGTGCCGTACCGAGCGGCGTAACTTTGGCGGACTTCCCTGGCAAGCCGTTCTAGTGGCGCGGACGAGAGCATATTGGCGGGCGAAAGTAAGAGGGCAGCATCGAGGTTACAAGACAACTCGATCAGGTAGTTTAACGCGATGTGCCGCTTTTCTCCAGCGCTGCCCAAGCAGCGGTGCACCCAGCCCTGGACGCCCGGGCGAGCGATCGCGAAGATCGGGGAACTGCCGCTTACGCTGTGTTGGCTTGAAATGATGGAGTTCTGATGTCGCCCTTTTTCGATCGACTCGCCGGCTCCGTCCTCCGAAAGCAGACCCCGCTGGTGGTCGGGCTCGACCCGCGTTGGAAGTCGCTCCCCGAGAGTTTTCATTCCGCCAGCGATTCGCTCGAACAGCGGGCGCGTGCATATGGCGAATTTTGCGTTGGCGTCCTCGACGTGGTAGCGCCGTTGGTTCCGGCCGTGAAGCCGCAGGTGGCATTCTTCGAGCAACTTGGCTGGCGAGGAATGCAGGTGCTTGACGAAGTGGTCGCCCACGCCAAATCGCTGGGAGTGTCGGTGATTCTCGACGCCAAACGCGGAGACATCGGCTCGACCGCCGAAGGGTACGCCGATGGCTGGCTCGGCGACCGGTCGCCATGGCGCGGCGATGCACTAACCGTGAGTCCCTACTTGGGCGACGACAGCTTGCAGCCGTTTGTGCGAGCTGCACGCGATCGCAGCGCAGGTCTGTTCGTACTGGTAAAGACCTCCAACCCCGGCGGCAAGTTTCTACAGGACCTCGTGGCCAACGACGCGACCATCTACCATCGGGTTGGTGATCTCGTCGAGCGACTGGCAAGCGAGTCGGCGGGCGAGTCGGGTTATGGTGTCGCCGGCGCGGTGGTCGGAGCGACCTATCCGGAACAACTGGCTGAACTCCGGCAGCGGATGCCACATACCTGGTTCTTGGTGCCGGGGTATGGCAGCCAAGGCGGGACCGCCGCCAATGTTGCCGGTGCGTTCGACGATCGCGGGCTAGGTGCGGTAGTAAACAGCTCGCGGGCAATCATCTTCGCGCACGCACGCGATGAGTTTGCTGATATGGACTGGCAGCAAGCAGTCGAGGCAGCGACCCGAAGGGCGATTGAAGACTTACGATCGGCGTGTTGATTGTGTGCCCGTAGGGTACCACCCATACGAAACCACGCGCCAATTCGACCGATTGGCGCGTGGATTAGGGATTAGCTCGACCACACGCTGCAATTACTCGCCGTGGTGATCATGCTCGTGATCTTCGTCGTGGTCGTGGTCCTCATCGTCATGTTCATGTTCATGTTCATGGTCGTGATCGTGATCGTGATCGTCGTGCTCTTCCTCACCATGTCCGTGATCTTCGTCCTCCTCAGCTTCTTCAATGATGTCGTCCCATTCCTCTTCCAATCGCTCGGGTGAGACTTTCCCCGTTCGGATAGCCCAGACGAGTTGGCGGCGGATGTTCTCGAAGAACTCTTCGTCCTCTTCATCGCGCTCGTCGTCGTGCCACTCGTGCTCGTCGTCCTCATCTTCGTCGTCGTCATCGTGATGCCATTCGTGCTCCTCCTCTTCGTCGCCGTGCTGTAGCCCCTCTTCCTCGTGGTCGTAGTCGCCGTGATGCCGCCGCTCTCTCCATTGTTCCCAAGCCTCTTCTTCAGAAATCTCGCCGTCGGCTACCGCCTTCTTAAGTCTCGAGGCAAAATCGTCTCGGTCCTCTTCGTGGTCATGATCCTCGTCCGACTCCTTCAAGGCGATCATCATCACGTCGGCTTGTTCGGCGGTGATTTCTCCCTTGCTTACCGACCTCTGTAGTCGTTTGTAGACACGAGCGTAGTCTTGCGCCGACACGACTCCCAGCGGCAGCACGGCAATTGCTACCGCGGTTACTACGGCCTTTGTCCATTTCGACGTTCCCAAAAGCCTGCTTTGTGAAACCATCATTTTGACCCTCTTGTCAAGAGAACCGCCACTATCCATCGCGCTCGCTACTGCCGGCGGGCGGTGTGCCGGCGGCGTGATTGCTTCAACGGCCCGCAAGATGGCGGCCGCGTAGCTTCGGGGACGGCCTCCGAGTTGCGCAAGCACTAGTGCATCGCAACAGACCTCCTCAGCTTCCCGAAGTTGACGCCCCGCAATCCACACCAATGGGTTCCACCAGAAAACCGTGCGCGCCAACCATTCAAGCATTCGCACGTAGTGGTCCCCACGGCGGAAGTGGGCCACCTCGTGGGCGAGAATCCATCGCAGTTCTCGATGGGATAACTGCTCCAAGAGCGAACTTGGCACTACAACGGTGCCCCGCGGTGCGGATGGTAGCAGCATCGGCGAGACTCGGGCGGAAGTAACCAGCAGGCGCGGCGCTCGACGCGCCCCGAGCAAGCACGATACTTCGCTCAGGAGTTGTTCGACGAATTCAGGCGGCACGTGACGGCTGTCGGCAAGTAACTTGGCGAAACGTCGGTAGCGGCGAACGGACTGAAAGAGCAGGAACAGCGTGCCCGCGATCCACGCGGCAACGGCCCGGTACCGAACCCGCTCCCACATGTCGGCAGGTGACGTTCCAAGCGTCTGCCCACTTGCGTTCGAATCGACGACTTCGACTGAGTGCGTCGTGAGTTCACCCTGAATCGGAGCCGCGGCTGCATATTCAGTGCGCGACGTGGGTTGTTCGTAGGAGAACCAGTGCTGAACGCCGAACACTGGCGGCGTGATGAGTTTCAACAACACAAGCACCCACAATCCGTGGGCCACACGCGGAGCGCGAGCCAACTTGCCCGCCGTGAAGGCTACGATCGCCAACAGCCCCGCCAAGCAGAGGTTGCTCGCGGTGGTGAGCCAGACTAGGTCGATCATTCGTCGTCTGCCTCGCTAGGCTGTTGCTCCAGATAGTCGCGGATGCGAGCAATCTCATCGGGCGAGATTCGTCTTTGTTCAACCAAGTGCGTAATCAGCGGGGCGATTGAGCCGGCTGTCAACTTATCGGCCAAACTTTCAAGTTGCGTGGCTGTGTATTCCTGCTTGCCAATCCGCGGAACGAAAAAGTGCACCGAGTGGCTGCGATCGCGGTCCACAAAGCCCTTTTCTTCGAGCCGCTGCAGCAGTTGCTGCACCGTTCCGTGCTGCGCCTTGGTGGCATCGGGATAGAGTTGCTCGCGCAATTGCCGAGCGGTGAGCGGGTCGTCGACCTGCCAAAGCAGCTCCATGACCGCCAATTCTGCATTGGAAAGTGGCTTCTGCATCCAAAACCCTCCGGCAACTAGCAAGTTACGACGCCGTGTCGTAGTTTTACTACAGATAGTCGTACGTGTCTATGGAATTTATTCCCACTGGTTCCAAGAAACTTCTTCGCGTTGCCGGGATGGAGGTGACCGTCTGGCGATCAGAATCCAGTGGCTATGTCTTCTGCTACAATCCACGCCCCATGCAAGTCCGACCAATCGCTTACGATGCGCCCGAGTACCGCGAGGAACTGGCACTTCGCAACCGTATGTTGCGGATTCCTCTCGGGCTCGATTTGTTCGACGAGGATTTGGAGGTCGAGCGCGGTCAGTGGCACTTCGGGCTCTTCGACGGCGACGTACTTGTGGGTTGCGTAGTCGCGGCGCCGAGCGGCGACAAGGGCGTGCAGATTCGCCAAATGGCGATCGACAGCGATTCGCAGCGCACGGGGCGCGGGCGGACGCTTCTCGAATCGGTGGAGCAGATGCTAATCGACCGTGGTGTACGGCACGTCGTGCTGCACGCCCGCGACGAAGCGGTTGGGTTCTATCAGAAACTCGGCTACACCGTTGTGGGCGAGGGATTCGTCGAGGTCGGCATCCTCCACCATCACATGAAAAAGCAGTTGTGTCGGCCCTAGTTTGACGCCGACCTGTCGCGACGTCATCCTGGTAGGCGAAGTGCCAACTCCGATGAATGCTAACCCCCAACGACTCGACTGGATACCCGCATGAAGATGTTCCTATCGTTGCTGCTCGTAACCGCAACTAACGTCGCGATGGCCGGCAGCCCGCCAAAAGGATTTGAATCGCTTTTCAATGGGCAGGACTTGGCCGGCTGGCACGCGCAGCCTCACTTCAGTCCCTATAAGCTCGACGAACTCGGTGCCGCGCAGCGCGATGAGATGCTTACCAAATGGATGAACGATGCTAGGCAGCACTGGACCGTGGAAGACGGCGAGCTAGTTAACGACGGCCATGGAGCGTATCTGACCACGGACAACGAGTTCGGGGACTTCGAGTTGCTGCTCGAATACAAGACGGTCCCGCGGGCCGACAGCGGGATTTACCTCAAGGCGACGCCGCAGGTGCAAATCTGGGACTACACCGACGTCGGTAAGTTCAACATAGGCGCCGACTTGGGAAGTGGCGGGTTGTGGAACAATAGCCCCGGGGCCCGCGGCAAGAACCCACTGGTGCTTGCCGATCGTCGTTTTGGCGAGTGGAACCACTTTCGAATTCGCCAAGTCGGGGCGCGCACCTCGGTGTGGCTAAATGATCAACTCGTAGTGGAAAATGCGATCATGGAGAACTTCTGGGATCGCGCAACGCCGCTGCGCAAGACCGGACCGATTCAACTTCAGACCCACGGTGGTGAGATTCGGTGGCGCAATCTCTATGTCCGGCGCATCGAGAGCGATGAGGCCAACGAGACTCTTCGCGCGTTCCACAGCCAGGCGTTTACTCCGTTGTTCGACGGGGCGACGTTCGATGGCTGGATGGGTGCTGTGGACGACTATGAGATCGTCGACGGGGCGCTGCGCTGCAAACCGAACCACGGTGGATTGCTGTTGGCCGACCGCGAACTGGAGAACTTCATCGTACGGGTGGAATTTCGCTTGCCCCCGGGCGGCAACAATGGCTTGGCGATTCGCTCGCCTGGCTCGGGCGATCCAGCCTACCACGGCATGTGCGAGTTGCAGATGCTCGACAACACGCATCCGAAGTACGACACTCTCGATCCGCGCCAAGCGCACGGTTCGGCGTACGGTATGGTGGCAGCGACAACTGGCTATCTCCGCCCGACCGGCGAGTGGAACTTCCAGCAAGTCACGGTCGACGAAAGCCGAGTGAAGGTTGAGCTAAACGGCTCGGTGATTCTCGATGCCGATTTGGCCGAAGTCCGCGAATTCATGGGTGGTCGCGAGCACCCTGGGCTGAATCGCACTAAGGGATACTTTGGCTTCGCCGGGCACAACGACCCGGTGGAGTTTCGTAATGTGTCGCTCAAAGAGCTGCCGTGACATCGGCGGCCCTCAGTTTACCAACTGAGGCTGTTCGACTGCGGCGACTTCGCCTTCGGTGTTCGACCGCAGGCGGCTTAGCTCACGCTTCGTGCGCAGCAGTGCGCGGAGTTTGGCAACATGCGCGGGCAGCGCGATGAGCCAGAACGGCACCCGTACAAGTTCCTTGCCCAAACGCATCACGCCGGCAGTTGTGGAGACATGTTCGGTGAGGTTGTCCACGGCGGGCTTGCCCACGCCGGCGTAATTGTGCAGGGTCTTTTTGGCGTTGGCGGGCAGCACGGGGTCGAGTCGCGCCTTGAGCCACATCATCTCTGCTTCGCGCCTGGCGGTAACCGATGGTGCCGCGTGCACCTTAGGCATCAAGACCCAATTGACGTTGATGTTCATGTCGTCGACCGATTCGACGTAGTGAAACCAGTAACGCGGCAGGAACAGCATCTCGCCTTCGTCGAGATCAAAGGTAAACGTGCGTTTGCCGCGGATCGATGGCCGTTTCCGCACGGTGGTGTGGGAGAAGGGCGTGCACAAGAACGGAGTCTCCGGGGCGACAATCGTCCATCGCTTCTTGCCTTTGAACTGCAGATTGAACACGTGCAGCGAGTGGCCATCGTAGTGCCAGGGTGTCACGTGGCCGGCGGGATTGAACCAAATGCGCACGCAATTGTCGCGCAGGAAGGCTCCGTCGGGGTTCATCACGTGGTCTACAATCTCAGGCGTGCCGCAGATTTGGTCGAGTAGGTTTCGCCGTACGTCGTACCACAGCAGCCGTTGCGAGGCCGTGTTGTCGTTGTTGATGCGAGCGTTGAGCTTTCGACACACCTCGCCGGCGGTGGCAAACGAGTCGACCGCTTCGGTAAGTACCACCGGTTGTTCGGCGTGGTAGTACTTTGAGAGAAACTGCTCGTGGTCGGAAGCAGCAATTCGCGGAATCATGTCGTGGCTCCCCCTGAATGCGCGAACCGGCATTTCAGTCTGGGTAAGATAAGTTGTTTTTAGTATATACTCCCCGGTCGAGCGGCCGCCAATACGAATTTTGCAGTAACAGTTGGGCCTATTTCCCCGTCAAAACCCGTGCGAATACTGATGCAGCCCAAACGATACTCGCAAATGCGCTGTACGCTCCCCCAGAAACATCGGCCGCCGATGGCCGCTACCTTAGCTGGGAGAGGGTGTTTTCGCACGACTTCGTGTAGTTACGCCGCATCACCGGTCACAGGGTAGTTTGCATGACGCAGAAGACAATGCTTGTAACGGGGGCGAGTGGCATGGTCGGCCGCCACGTCGTCCGCAAGGCCGTGGAGGCCGGCTACGGCATTCGCGCGCTGGTGCACAACGGCGAACTGCCCGATTCGATTGCCGGGCTGGGCTGCGAAATCGTGTATGGCGATCTCACCAAGCCCGATGAGGTGCCGCCGTTGGTTGATGGAATGCAGGTCATCGTTCACGCGGCAGGGAAGGTGGGCGACTGGGGGCCGTTCGAGGAATACAAGGCGATCAATCAAGATGCTGTCGCGACGCTCCTCGAAGCGGTCCGCCAGAGAAGCGACTCGCTCGATCGGTTCGTGCACATCAGTTCATTGGGCGTCTATCGCTGGGGCGACCATTACGGCGAGGACGAGACGGTGCCACCTGACTACGTGGGCTACGACGGGTACACTACCACCAAAGCTCGAGCCGAGCTAATCTGCCGCCGGTACTTGGACGACTATGGCCTGCCGATCGTGATGATCCGCCCAGGATTCATGTACGGCGAGGGCGACCGGCACGTATTGCCGCGGGTGGTCGAAACACTACAGAATCGGACCATGATGATGGTGGGCGACGGAACGAAGATGCTCGACAATCTCTATGTCGGCAACTTGGCCGATGCTGTCATGTTGGCAGTTGAGAAGCCCGCAGCGGTAGGACAGGTCTACAATATTCGCGACGAGCGGCTGATTGACCGAAACGAGTATATTGGAGCCGTGTGCAAAGCAATCGGTGCACCGCTGCCTCGCCGCGTACCCAGTTGGCTCGCCAAGAACGCCATCAAGCCACTCGGTACGATCGCGCGAGCGATTGGCAAGAAGTCTCCCCCGCTAGTTACCAAACCGCGCTACAAGTTCATGGCGCTCAACCTCGATTACTCCATCGACAAAGCCAAACGCGAACTAGGATATGTTCCCAAAGTCGACTTTGTCGAAGGCATGCCGATTGCGATCGAGCGGTACCTGAAGAAGTGACAAGCATCAAGTTTCAATGATCAGGCCAACGGTTGGACATTGAAGATTGAACATTGAAAAACAACCATGTCTTCGTTCCTTGAATTCTACCGACAGCATTCCGAGCTGTTCTACAACGCGCAGCTCATCCTGGCGATGTTCGGCATGGGGGCGACTTCGACTGTCGAGCAGTTTCGCGCTGTATTCCGCCGGCCAACCGACATTGGTCTCGTGCTGGGCATGCAGTTTCTCGTCATGCCTACGGTTGCGGTGGCTTTTGCCTGGGCCACCAGATTGGCGCCCGAAGTCGCGGTAGGGCTGGTGTTGATGATGGCGCTTCCGAGCGGCACGCTGTCGAACATCATTACCTTCCTCGGGCGCGGCAATGTGCCGCTGTCGGTCACCGCCACTTGTGCTTCGACCGCGATTTGCCTGCTCGCCACGCCGCTCGTGCTTCAGTTGTTCGCCGCGCAACAGTTGCCCAGTGATTTTCAGATGCCGCTTGACCAGACAGTGCTGAGCATCGTGACCTTGCTCATGCTGCCATTGCTGCTCGGTATGGTCGTTGGTAGCCGATGGCCCGGGTCGCGCGGCCTGCTCAGCAAACTGGCCGTGTGGGGCAGCATGATTGCGGTGGCAGGCGTTTGGGTCGGAGCGCTCGGTGGAGGACAAATCAAGGTGTTCGAGTACGGGTGGGCGACGCCCGTTTGGCTCGTCGTGTTTATCATCGTCAGCCTGGTTGGCACCAACTGGCTCACGCAGGCGATTCGATACCAAAAATCCGACGCGTTTACGCTCGCTGTGGAAGTCTCGATGCGTAATGGCAACCTCGGCGTCGCATTGTGCTTACCACTGTTCGGCCCGCTGCCCGACGCAAATCACAAAGGCGCGCTCTACACCTGCTTGTTCGCCGGTGGGGCGATGATGGTGATCGGGCTGATTGCCGTTGGGCGACGCCTCTGGCGGTTCTCGCGTCAACGACGTGCGGGGCGCGAACAGGTGTAGCTCGAACTCACGCCTTGGCGTATTCTTTCAGGAAGCCTCTGAACAGCACCAGATGTTCTTCTTCGTCGGCCAACAGGCGGATGCACAAGTCTTGCGTCACGTAGTCCTCGCCGTCGGTCGCCTTGATGATTTTCTTGTAATGAGCACATGCGGACTCTTCGGCATCGATCACGGCCTTGATCACGGCCACCACGTCTGTGGTGTCGTTGGGCGGCTGGATTTGCGCGCCCACTTCTACTCCGGCCGAGCCGGGTAGCGTACCGCCGAGCTGCTTGATCCGCTGGCCGAGCATCGTGGCGTGGCTCAGTTCTTCGGTGATGTCCGCCGCCAGAGATTTCTTGATTTCCTCGGCCCGAACGCCATCGAGATTCACGCTGTTGGCCAAGTAGTTCATCACGGTCTCAAGTTCCATGCAGTAGGCAGTGGTGAGAAGCGATACGACCTCGTCGTTGGAAGCAGCCATTCGATTTTCGACTCCGTTTGCAGAGGAATGTGATTGCGGCACTGGATTTGCGCTCGAAGCGCCCGAGAGCCGCAGAATCGCGCTCTTACTTAAAACCATACGCTGGCTGCCAGATTTGGCAAATCGCGTCCAGCCGCCGACGTACGCGCGTCGCCGTGCAGGTTGAGAGTTTTTCTGCAGATTTCGCGCCATGCGTCGTTGCCGCCGCCGAGCGCAACCTCTATAGCATCACGTTCGACGGCACGCAAATCTGCCGTCCGCACTGAGCTCAATGCAAGTCGTCCAAGAACTCACATGGGGCCATCGTGTCCCCACCCACAAACCCGTATCCAGGAGTCGAGGTGATGTCACCCGCCAAATCCCTTTCTGCTCTCGCCACCATCGCACTACTTTCGTGCGGCCTTAGTCAGGCGAAAGCTGCTGACATCGTGGAAACCGCCGTCGGAGCCGAGAACTTCAAGACTTTAGTGACCGCGGTGAAGGCGGCAGACTTGGTTGAGACCCTTCAAGGTGAAGGGCCATTCACCGTTCTTGCCCCGACGGACGAAGCGTTTGCGGCTGTCGACGAAGCGGCGCTTGCGAATTTGCTAAAGCCGGAAAACAAAGAACTGCTGCAGGCCGTGCTGCTATACCATGTTATTCCCGGTGAGGTCGGGAGCGACCAAGTGGTGAAGCTTACCGGTGCCGAGACAGCCAACGGCCAGCGTGTTGATGTGAAGGTTGCCGACGGCAAGGTGATGATCGACGGAGCTCAGGTCATTGCCACCGACATCAAGTGCGACAACGGAGTGATTCATGTCATCGACGCGGTGATCATGCCAGAAACAAAGACCCTTCCTGAAGTGGCTAAAGCGGCTGAGAGTTTTGGAACTCTACTCGCGGCTGCCCAAGCTGCTGGGCTAGTCGGTGCCCTTTCCGGAGACGACGACTTGACCGTTTTTGCTCCAACCGACGATGCGTTCGCCGCACTGCCCGCGGGCACAGTTGAATCACTTCTAAAGCCTGAGAATAAGGACAAGCTGGTCGAAATCTTGACTTACCACGTCGTCCCTGGGCGTGTTTACAGCGACCAAGCCCTTGAGGCGGGCACTGCGAAGACTCTGCAGGGCGGCAATGTAAATATCGGAGTCAAAGGCGACTCTGCGACGGTCAACAACGCAAAGCTACTCAAAACGGACATTGACGCTTCGAATGGAGTGATTCACGTCATCGACGCGGTTTTGTTGCCCGGAGCCGCTCAGCAATCGTCAGTTTCGCCGAGGCAAGCGATTGAGAATGCCATTGCCGAAGGTTCCGAGTTGTACAACGATGGCCACGCCGCCGCATGTGCGACGCTTTACCACGACACGATGCAAACCGTGCTATCGACCGACGCTCATGGCCTCTCGGACCACACGGTTTCGCACATGAACGCTGTACTGGAAGATTCGGGCACCACGCATTGTGCCAACTCGCGAGCTTGGAAGCTTCGCCGTGGACTGGAAGTCGCCTACCACGACATGACAAGGTGATTTTGCTGTAACTGGAGATACAGGTCGGCTAGTCGGTGCGACGCCTCGTCGCGCGGGCTCGTCGGCCTGTCTTCATTTGTATAATGTGCAGCCAACGGGAATTCCAATCTCCGATCTTCTCTCCGTGCGATTGCCATGGCCGATTTCGTCGTCGCCGCCCAAGATAATGATATAGTACCTGCGATCCGCGTCCGCCAAGCAAATGCGGCGTCAATCTACGACGACGGCGACTTCGTGTTGTACTGGATGGTGGCCAATCGTCGCACGCACTGGAGCTACAGTCTGCAGCGTGCCGTGGAATGGGCCCGTGACCTCAAGAAGCCGATCGTTGTGCTCGAAGCGCTTCGGTGCGGCTATCGCTGGGCGAGCGATCGGCTGCATCACTTCGTGATTCAAGGCATGGCTGATAATGCCAGCGCCCTCGCGAATCGAAGTGCTACGTACTATCCATACCTCGAACGCACGTCAGGCGACGGATCGGGGTTGCTCGAAGCGCTGGCCGCCCGGGCCTGCGTCGTGGTAACCGACGACTTTCCATCATTTTTCATTCCAAGAATGATCCGAGTCGCTGCACGGGAGCTAAACGTGCGCCTCGAAGCGGTCGACTCGAATGGACTCATGCCCATGCGGGCGGCCGAAAAGGCATTTGCTCGTGCGTTCGACTTTCGGCGGTTCCTACAAAAGACTCTTCCCGAGCAACTGGCATATTTTCCACGGCAAGATCCGCTCGACGACCCACGTGTCCCACACGTCGATAGCCTGCCTGACAACGTGACGAGCAAGTGGCCAGTGGCTGATGTCGTTGAGTTGGCCGGCGATCCGACGTGGCTTCGAGATCTCCCGATTGACCACGATGTGTCCGTGGTGCCATTTATTCCAGGCGGCGAGGTGGCTGCCAACGAGCAGCTCTATCGTTTCTTAGTCGATCGGCTCGCCCGCTATGGCGACGAACGAAACGCGCCGGAGAACGATGCGCCCAGTGGTTTCTCGCCGTATCTGCATTTCGGACATCTGTCGGCGCACCAAGTGTTCGCAGCATTGGCCGAAGAAACTGGTTGGAACCCGTCCAAGCTATCGAACAAGACCAACGGTAGCCGGAGTGGGTGGTGGGGCGCGGACCAGTCGACGGAGTCGTTTCTCGACGAGCTGATCACCTGGCGCGAGCTGGGTTACAACATGTGCTCAATGCGGCCGCACGATTACTTTCGCTACAGCTCGCTGCCCGATTGGGCACAATCGACGCTGGCCGAACACGCGGGCGACCAGCGCGAGCACGTTTACACACTCGACGAGTTCGAGCACGCCCGAACTCACGACGAACTATGGAACTCTGCCCAGCGGCAACTGTTGGTCGAAGGCCGAATTCACAACTACTTGCGAATGCTATGGGGCAAGAAGATTCTCGAATGGTCCGATTCGCCGCAAGCCGCGCTCAAGGTGATGATCGAGCTGAACAACAAGTACGCCCTCGACGGCCGCAACCCCAACAGCTACAGCGGCATCTTTTGGGTGCTGGGCCGCTACGACCGCGCCTGGGGCCCCGAGCGCGAGGTATACGGCAAGATCCGCTACATGAGCAGCGACAATACGGCCCGCAAGGTGAAAGTGAAGGGGTATATCGAACGGTACTCGGCAGAGGCGATGCGGCAGAAGGCGCTGTTCTAGATTCGATGCCAGCGCACCAACTTACAATTTGTGGTGCGCCGCGGCCCAAAGATTATCTCATTTTTTGCTGGAAAATAGGCCACTAACTGTGATAGTGTACATCCATACCGATGTGCTGCGCGCTAGGCAGCGGATTGGTCACACTGATCGCCAGGAGTTAGTGACTTGATTGATAGGTTGGAAAAGTCGACATTGGTCGTTTCCAATTCAATTGTCCGTTGCTGGGCGCACCGGCGGACTTTTTAGCGTTTGGGCTTTTCCTGTTGAAGTGGCAAAACGTCGAGAAAAACAGTGGAAAACGAGAATCGAGAGGGACGGTGAAGGACGAATAAAGTCGCCTAGAATCGTTTTTCTGCACATTGGACAAAACGGGCAAAACTCGGTCACTTGCCGGTGAATCTCGGGAGCGATAAGATTTTAGATTCCCTGGTGCCCACCAGGGTTGGGTAGGTTCACAGTCGTCATTTGGACGTCGGCATCCGGGCGGAATTCACCGGGCTGACTTCCGTGGAGTCGCAAACGCCATGAAACAAGGCATTCATCCCGAATACGTTGAAACGCACGTTCATTGCGGTTGCGGAAACACCTTCACCACGCGCAGCACGCGGAAGGAACTGAAGGTCGACATTTGCAGTCAGTGCCACCCATTCTTCACGGGCAAGCTGAAGTTCGTCGACACCGCAGGCCGCATCGAGAAGTTCAAGAACAAGTTCTCGAAAGCAGGTTACGCGAGTTTGACTAAGGGCAAGAAGAAGTAGCTGCGGGACCCACGCTGGCCGCGCCTTTCGATTTGCTGGGCGTGCAAATGTTGTGTTGGTCCCCATTCGTGCTACTAACTCTGGCCCTGCATCATGCGAGAACTCCTGGAATCCAAGCTTGCCCGCTTCGAGCGACTCGAGAAAGACTTGGTCGACCCCGACGTGCTGGCGAACTCTGATCGCCTTGCTCAAACTGCTCGCGAGCATGGTTCGCTCTCGAAGCTCGCGAGCAAATATCGGCGGTTCAAGCAACTCGTCGACGAGATGAACGAAGCCCGAGAAATGGTCGAATCGGGCGACGCCGAGATGCGCGAGTTGGCCGAAGCGGAGGTCGAATCGCTCCGCAGCGAGCGCGAAGAAGTGTGGGATGAGCTGCTCGGGCTCACCATCGGCGGCGAGGAGGCCAACCGCGCCCGCTGCATCATGGAGATTCGCGCCGGAACCGGTGGCGACGAGGCGGCGCTGTTCGCGCGAGACTTGTTCGAAATGTACAAGCGCCACGCCGAAACCAAGGGCTGGAAGATGGAGATTATGGAAGCTAGCCCGACGGAACTGGGCGGCTTCAAGGAGATTTCTCTCGCCATGGAAGGTGAGGGGGTTTATCGCGAGTTGGCCTATGAGAGCGGCGGGCACCGCGTGCAGCGCGTTCCAGAGACCGAAACCCAAGGCCGAGTTCACACTTCGGCGGCCACGGTGGCCGTGATGGCCGAGCCCGAGGACGTGGAGGTAGAACTTAAGCCCGACGAGTATCGGGTCGACAAGTTCGGTGCGAGCGGGCCGGGCGGGCAGCATGTGAACAAGACCGAGTCGGCGATTCGGCTAACTCACCACGAGACAGGGATTGTCGTCTCGTGCCAAGACGAGAAAAGCCAACACAAGAACCTGGCCAAAGCGATCCGCGTGCTCAAGAGTCGCATTTACGATCATCGCCAGCAAGAAGAGATGAAAAAGCGGGCCGACGAACGCAAGGGCCTGGTTGGCTCGGGCGATCGCAGCCAGCGGATCCGCACGTACAACTTCCCGCAGAACCGTCTGACCGATCACCGAATTGGTTTGAATCTGTACAAGCTCGACCAAATCGTTGGAGGCGACCTGCAGCCGGTGACCGACGCGATGATTGAATACGACCGCCAGCAGTTGCGCGACTCGATGGAAGGGTTGGAGGAGTAGGTGACAAGTTGTGGGTGGTGAGTGGTGAGTATTGTCGCGCTTGGTTTCCCTCTCCCTCTGGGAGAGAGGGTGGGGGTTAGGGCCAATTGTACGGGAAGCGCGCAGTTCCAACACTCGTTGTGTGTATCTTGTAGAAGCCATGTCGACGCCGGCTGACCAGCAACAAACCGACTCGGACGAATGGACCATCGGCCGGCTGCTGACGTGGACGACGGAGTTTTTTACCGAGCGGGGCGTAGAGTCGCCGCGACTGGAAGCAGAGGTGCTGCTCGCCCATTGCCGGGATTGCCAACGGATTCTGCTATACACGGCGTACGATGAGCCTGCAGACGACGAGTTGCGAAGCAAGTTTCGCGAACTGGTAAAGCAACGAGCAGCCGGCACTCCGGTGGCGTACCTGGTGGGCAAGCGCGAGTTCTACTCGCTGGAGTTCGAGGTCACGCCCGACGTGTTGATACCGCGGCCCGAGACCGAGTTGATGGTCGTGGCGCTACTGGATCACGCAAAGCAAAGAGCAGGGGGGCAACTCCGAATCGTGGACGTTGGCACCGGCAGCGGCATCCTCGCGATTTGCGCCGCCCGGCATTTGCCGCACGCAAGCATCACTGCAGTCGACGTCAGCCCTAAGGCGATCGACGTTGCACGGCGAAATGCCGAGAAGCACACCGTGACGGAGCGGATCAATTTTATGGAGAGCGACTTGATCTCGGGCTTGCCTGACGATGCAGAGTTTGACTTCATCGTTTCGAACCCGCCGTATATTAAGACGAGCGAGCTAGCGGAGATCGATAAGTCGGTACGCGAGTTCGAACCGATGATGGCCCTCGACGGGGGTGAGCAGGGTACGACGGTAATCGAGCCGCTAATCGCCGCCGCCGCAAGCCGTTTGCTGCCTGGCGGAGTGCTGATGATGGAAGTTAGCCCGACGATATTCACGCGCGTGGAGTCGTTGGTCGATACCTCGCCGCTGGAGCGCTTGGAAACCATCAACGACCTGGAAGGGCGGCCGCGTGTGGTCCAAGCACAGCAGGAGGCATCGTGAACTCGTCGACTTGGCTGGCGCTGGTCGCGCTCGATGCAGCCGAACTGCCACAACCGGAGTTGGTGCAACAAGCGTGCGACGCCGCGTCGCCCGATACCGCGCCGCTTGAGCTATCAAGCCAAACCGACCGCATGGTGACGTTTCAGTGGGGCGAAGCGACCGTTGCCTATACGTTGGTCGATCAGCCTATCCCCGTGAGCCAACTCGATGGACCAGCGGCCCGAGCCTGGTATTGGCCGCAAGCGGCCGATCAACTGGCTCGACAACGGGCGCACCTGATCGTTGCGCTTGTTGACGAGGGGCACGACCGAATTGCCAAGAGTATGCGGCTCACAAGGTTTGTCGCGGCGCTGCTGCCCGCTTCGCGCGCAGTTGGCCTGCAATGGGGTGGCAGCCGTGCGGTACACGAGCCCAATGCATTCTGCCAAGTAGCCGCGCAGATGTCGCGGGACGACCTGCCGCTACACTTGTGGATCGACTTCCAGGTAGAAGCTGCGGGCGAGAACGCACTCAGGCTGTTCACCACCGGTATGTCGGCGCTTGGCAAGCGAGAGATCGAGTTCCCCCACTTCGTGGGCGAGCCGCAGGCGTTGATGAACCATGCGTACAACCTGGCCCACTACATTTTGGAGAAGAACGCGAACATCAAAGAGGGCGAGGTGATTGGCCTGCCCGGCGAAGTACAAGTGACGGCCCACGAAACCATGACCTTTCTTGGAGGAGACGAACAGGTGTTGGCGTTTGAGTTCGGAACCGCGGAGTGATCTATGCTTGTTCGCCGTTGCCTCGATACACCTGTTGGCGGAGCGCATTTTTTTTCGACGTGAAATCACCCTCGCCCGCTTCGTCGGCGATGGCGGTCACCATCATTTGCAGCTTGGCGTCGAGGTCGTCGGCGTGATGGACAATCAGGGCTTCGGGCGTCATCGGCGGCTTGGGTGCGCCCCACTCTGGCAGCCGCTGGTGGGCGACGATGATATGCTCAAGCCGTAGCACGAGTTCGGAATCGATGTCGATGTCGACGGCTGCTTCGCGAACGATGTCGCGGCCTTGCAGCACGTGGCCTACAAGCGTGCCGGCCGTGGTGTAGGTGGCCCCGGCAGGCCCGGTCGCGAGTTCACGGAGCTTGCCAATGTCGTGCAGCATGGCCCCGGCCACTGCGAGGCCTACATCAATCGGCGGCGACAAGTCGTCATACAGCGCCGCATACTGCTCGGCAAGCAGCCGAGTGTGCCGAGTAACGTTTAGAACATGTTCCAAGTAACCACTCAGATACGAATGGTGATTGAACTGCGCCGCAGGGAGCAGCAACAATTCGTCGCGGTGGTTGTTGTAGATCTCTGTGACCAACTTCTTGAGGGCATCGTCTGTGATCGCATCTTCAGCAACTTGCATCAAGTCATCAAACATCTGCTCCGGATCGAACCGCGACCGCCGGGCGCACATCAGCGGATCGAACCCATCGTCCTTGTCACTCGATTCCACCAGGCGAATGCGGTGGATGTCGAGCTGCATGCCGTATCGTGTGTCACTAAGCTCCGCCCTAAGTTTGTAGAACTCGCCCACTTGCCACTCTTCACGGCACGCATTGGCATGCGTCGAATCACTCCAGATAGGAAAGCTCACTTCCCGCTCAGAATCGCAGAACGTGACTCGGTAGTAGGGCTTGCCTTCCTTGGTGGTCAGCACTTGTTTGTCAGCCAGCAGCGCGAAGAAGTCGCCCAACTCTCCGTCAGTCAGCTTGTGCAGCGGCGTAATGCTATCGGACATGAGCAGTGGCGTGGTGCATGCACCGTGTGTGAACGCGACATCAAGATGCGACTTCCGCGGCAACCGCCTCGGCTTCGGGATCGATTTCCTCCTTCGACGGCCGAGGGTCGGGCTTGGCGGGCGGCTTTTCGGCCACGGGCGTCCGCTCGGCGGCCAGGGCGTCGAGCATGCTTTGCAGTTGCTCGGCCACCTGAACCATCGCGGGGTCTTGCTTGGCCGAGCGATCGCGCTGCCCATCAACGACGACGGGCTCACCCACGTCGATCGTAACATGCAGCGGACCATGATAAACCGCGCTGTCGGTAAAGTCTTCCTCAAGTCGCTCGACGGTTTCAAGAATTCGCTCAGGAAGATTTGGGCCGTCGGTAATGTACTTCCGTGGATAGTGTGCCATTTGCTGGGCATAGTAACATGCCCCCAGGTCGCGCCAGCGTGCGGCCCGCTCGGCCTCGGAGGTCGTGCCGGCAATCATGTCGGGCAAGATGGCGCTTCGCAGATTCTTGACTCGCGCGACAATTCCACCCGAGCGATCCTTGATGTTCCACTTATCCTCCAAGGCTTCCAGCGTCTCGATTGCAAGTTGCTCGGCGCGATCGAACGGATCGCCGGCACGCACACCGCCCAGATACTCCACTTCCTTCACCGCCAAGATCGCCTCGCCGAGTTTTCGCAATCGCTGCACGGTCGACAAATGCGTTTGTGGTTCCCAAGTAAAGTTGCGTTCAAGTCGAGCCAGATCGGGCGCCACGGCTGCGTAAGGATCACCATCGTAGGTGTAACGAATGGCTACCGGTTGGACGACCACCGGCTTCTTGCCTTGCTTTGCGCGTCGCTTGGTCGCCTGACGGGCGATGAATCCGGGGCCGTCCATCAGTTCCATCACCACGTCGCAATGACGCGAGACTGCGCCTTCGGCGAAAATGACCAGCGCTCGCCGACCCGCCACCAACGTGTCGATAGCGAAACTCACGCTTTGGCGATCGGTCCCCTCGCGATAAACGCTAAACGCTCCGAGGCGGCGAAGGATGAATTTCTGATACCAACCTTCCTTAAACAGGTGCCAACCCGCCATGGTCATTACGTTGCGACCAAGTTCTCCCGTCAGCAGGCCCATGACCATCGGGTCGGCGAGCCGTGCGTGGTTCGGTGCGATCAAAACGCTGTAGCCGTCGTCGATTACTCCGCGCAACCGGTCCAAGTTGCGGCACTCGTAGCTCTCGATTGCGAATTCTCTCTTGAGAAATCCTTTCAACAAGAACCGCAACAGCCATACCCAAGCGTCCGACTCCACCGGCGGGATGAACTCATACTTCTCTTCGAAAATGATGTTCTGCATGATCGAATCGCAAACAGCGAGAGGTGCGGACGTGATAATTTACTGTTCTTAACCACAGAGACACAGAGGGCAGGGAGAAGCGGGCTATCAATTCATGTGTTTTACCGTCAGCGTATGCGGCGCGTTCGTTCTAGCGGTTGGTCGCGCGAAAGTGATCTCCTAGTATTCCTCCGCGACTATTGTGTTTATGTCACCACCTGTAGATTCGAAACAAATGGGTACATTGGGAAGGCCAAACGACTGCAGCCACGCTTGCTCTACCAAAAACTCGACACTGCCACTGGATGGATCAGTTCTTCTGCTGGTGGGTGTCCAGATTCTCTCAATAACCGCATTCATAGTTTGGTACCAATCCAGATTGCCGTAAGTCGCTGAGTACTCTGTGTCTCTGTGGTTATTCCTTGCCGTCACCGTAGCCATTGGGGTTCGCCTGATGCCACTGCCAGGCCGAGGCAACCACTTGCTCCACCGAAGTATATTTCGGTCTCCAACCCAACGTTTCAAACGCCTTGGAACTGTTGGCGACCAACTCCGCCGGATCGCCCTCGCGGCGACTACCAACAACTGCTGGGATTACGTGTCCCGTCACCTCACGACAAGCGTCAATCACTTCTTTGACGCTGAACCCGTTGCCGGTGCCGAGGTTCAACTTCATCATCTTGCCAGGCTCCAGTTGCTCAAGAGCAGCTACGTGGGCGCTGCAAAGATCGTCGACGTGGATGTAATCGCGAATGCAGGTGCCATCGGGCGTAGGGTAGTCGTCGCCGAAGATGGTAACGTTCTCACGCTGCCCGAGTGCGACTTGAAGGACGATCGGTATCAAGTGCGACTCGGGATCGTGGTCTTCGCCAATCTCGCCGCTGTGGTGCGCGCCAGCGGCGTTAAAGTATCGCAGAGCAGCCACACCAAAGCCGTATGCATTGGTGTAGGCTTCGAGCGCCTTCTCGATTGCCAACTTCGTGTCGCCGTATGGGTTGATGGGCACCTGTGGCATCGACTCGTCGATCGGCGAACTTGCTGGGACGCCGTAGGTGGCACAAGTGCTACTGAAAACGAATCGCCAGATCTTTCGCTCGCGCATGGCCTCCAGCAGGTTCAGCGTACCGACGACGTTGTTCAAATAGTACTTCGCTGGGTCGGTCACCGACTCGCCCACCAGCGCGAGCGCCGCAAAGTGCATCACTCCTTCGGCGCCGGTCTTGTCGAGCACTGCGGCGAGGTCCGGTGGGTTGATAAGGTCGCCTTCGATCAGACGATCGGCGGGCACGGCGGCACGATGGCCTTGGTAGAGATTATCGAGTACCCACGGCTCGTGCCCCGCCACTTCCAGTGCCTTTACGGCATGGCTACCGATGTATCCTGCTCCGCCAACGACAAGTACCTTCATGCGTCACGCTCGGCTGTAGTGCTAGCGGCCGATTGCCGAACCGCTGTAATCGTTTCAGTCGCCCGACAGCATAGCCCAAAAAGTGCTGTTTTGCCCAGGGATGCGAGCCGCCGCCGCCACAGGCCGATACTGACAAAGGGGGAAGTTGGAAGGGGGAATGGGGGACGCATGCGATTCGCGGTCCACCCTCCGCAAATCAAGTTTGACCCACGCGCGACACGAATGGCCAAGAAGAACCTCAAACCTCGACGTCAACGCTCAGCGAGCCAGATCAAGGAGCATCGCGAGGCGTTCCTCCGCTACCTACGGAGCGAGTGCCATTTGGCCGACAACACGGTGAAAGCGTACGGCCGCGACCTGGAGCGGTTCATCATTTGGCTTGGAGGACAGCGGCTTGCCGGGCTTACGGTGGCCGAGCTTGCCGGATACCCCGCGTGGCTGCGCGAACAGCAACTTGCGCCGGCGAGTGTCAGCCGGCATGTGGTTTCGCTCAAGGTGTTTTTCAAGTACCTGCAACTTGAGGGCATTCTGACCGACAACCAGGCCGAGTTGCTCGCCAGCCAGAAGCTGTGGCAGAAGATCCCAACAGTCCTCTCGTCGCGCGACGTCGAACGCCTGCTCGCTGCGCCGCTCAAGGGCGAACCACTGTGGCGTCGCGACCGCGCGATCCTCGAAGTGCTTTACGCGACCGGCTGCAGAGTGTCGGAACTTGCGACGGTGAAGCAGGCTGATCTGAACCTCGACGAGCGGACCTGCAAGTGCCACGGCAAAGGCGACAAACAGCGCATCGTCCCGCTCGGTGAGCCCGCATGCCGAGTGATTCGCGACTACCTTGCTAAGGAGCGGGCGATTCTCGCCGAACGAGTCGCAGGCGAACAAGCGGAGCTGTTCCTCTCGTCGCGCGGTCGGCCCATGCGCCGCGAGCGGATCTGGGAATTGGTCAAGAAGTATGCCGAGATGGCCGGTGTCAATACCGATCTCAGTCCACACAGCTTGCGTCACAGCTTCGCAACGCACCTACTTGCCGGCGGCGCGGACCTCCGCCACGTGCAAGAAATGCTCGGCCACGCGAGCATCGCCACGACGCAGCTTTATACACACGTAGATCATACGCGGCTAAAGAAGGTACACGAGGCGTTTCACCCGCGGGGGTGAGTGCTAGGCCTTACTTCTTACCAACCGATAACCAGCCAGCAGAATCACAGCTCCCACGACCGCGATGCAGAAGCTACGGATGTCGAATCCGTCGACAGTGCCAAACCCGAGAAATGTCCCGATGTAACCACCAACGAAAGCACCAGCGACGCCGAGCAAGATGGTGACTATGATCCCACCGGGATCTGGGCCCGGCATGACCATCTTCGCGATGATGCCAGCGATGAGCCCAAAGAGAATCCACGATAAGATACCCATGGTGTTGCTCCGTTGAGTAAGAGGGGGTGAGAATTGACGGATTGCTTACCTCTGCAACGTGTTAGTTCGCTCCCTGACGGTCGCGGCTCCGGATCAGACTACGGCGCACCGCCTACCGCCCACTGCCCACCTCAGTATTCCCAAACATATCGAAGTAGATTGCCCAGCGATCACGCACTATCGATTCGATGTCACCTGGCAGTTCGAAGCGATTGGTCCTGTAGTCGGCGTTTTCTTCCAGATATTGGTTTACACCTGGTTCGATGCGGCCATAGTCACCGAGGTTCAACTCATCGTACAGACGCGAGATTTCGGCTTTCGGGTCGGCGATCAGGTCTTCGTACCGCATCTCATGCAGATTACCGGAGGGAATCAATTCACGGTCCTCACGATAGGCGTCGTACATGACCACCAAGTTTTTGAGCACTTCTTCCTCGAGCCAGTCGTACTCGGGCAGGTCGGGTTGCAATCCCTGCACGTCGGCGAGCGACTTCCACAACCTTACTGTGCTAGGGAAGAGCCTGAGCGGGTCGCGGGAGATATGGACGAACTTGGCGTTGGGAAAGATGTCGAGCAACCAGCGAACCCGCGCGGTGTGCGGCGGGCTCTTGAGCACGATCCGACGGTTCCGCGAAACTGCCAGCGACTTTACAAACAATTTGAGCAGTGCTTGCCAACGCCGGCGTTGGCGTTTGGGCACCTGTCGAAGATCCAAGTACTCCGAATGCACGGGCCCATTGTGAGGAAATGCCCAGCACAGGTACGGCGATGGCAATCCCAAGTTACACAGAGCGAATTCGTCCTCCTGCGGTTTGTCCCAACCAATGGGCATGTTGTCCATGGGACGCTTGCTCGGCAGCAACCAGGACGTGATCGGAGCCATCCACCGCTGCGTGACCAAATGATGTTGTGGGAGCATGCATTCAAACATATTCGGGAACGTGTGCTCCGGGTCACGGATCAAGAGCTCGTGCAGCAATGTCGTACCGCTTCGCCAATGGCCGAGTACGAACAGTGGTGGAGCGGCGAGGATCTGGCGATGGACCTGCCGACCATAGCGGGCGTTTTGGTACATGCCAGCAAGCGAGTTGAATGCCGACACCGGGGTGATGGTGGCCGCGGTAATCATCGATCGCGGCGTCAGCCGGCACTGTCGCGTGGCGAGAAGTCCCAGCCAAGTGCCCATGCTCATACCGTGCCAGAACCTCGGCGCGAGAAGCCCTACGCTATGCGTGGGGTCCGCCGAGTAGCGCGGATTGGGAGTTTGGGGCGACATGCGACGTGGATTGGCGTTCGGCGTCCAACACAGCTTGTAGGTATAGCATGTGTCCGAAAGCTTAGGGCTGAAAGTTGGCTGACCGCCATTTTACCGCCCACGCCGAGCGACGCTACTCAGAATCGCCCGAGATGTCATTGGCTTCAAAATCAGGTGGTTCGGTCGAGCGACTTATTCGGCCGAGCGTGTTTTCGGCAAAAGCGCGATCTGCCGCGGCCCGCCGCCAACCAATCAGCCACAACAACAAGACTACTCCCAAGAAGCCGAGCCCAGCTACCCAGCCCCAAATCGGCTCACCGGGCGGCGCCACAATGCGTAGCGGTGCGTTGCCTACAAACAACGGCGCAACCCGCAATCGCTCGCTAGACGCATCGTCCGCGGCACGGCTGCTGTACCGCCAACTTTTGAAGAGAAACCCGGCGATCCGCACCGGCACGCGTACGTCGTCGCCCAGCGGAAAATCCGGTGGTATGTCGAGCACGGCAAACATCAGCGGATTGTTCTGCGAATCGTCAGTGAACAGCGCCAGCTCGTAATAGTGGTCGATGCCGGCGGCCGCTGCGTCCTGGTCGCCGGCGACTTCGACGCGAACGGCCCGTCGTACCACACCATCGAAAACCGCAAGCTGCCCGACTTGTGTGTCCGGTGCATTGAAGAATGGAGCAACCGAATAACGATCGCCCTCGCCAACACGAAGTACCTCAAGTGCCAGTGCCTTTTGCTTGGAGTCCGACTGCTGCGCAGCTTTCTGCCACGCGTCACGGTGGCGCGGCAAATGTCGCTCCGCCCAGCTTACGAGATCGCTCGCGGTGGTTTCCTTCATTCCCGCGAGCATGTTGTAGAAAGCGATGGTCTCGTCGCGGCGGAGCGGCTGGCGCTGTACGATGTTGTCGAGCGACGCCACGTCGACCCCCAAAATGCCAAGCACGCTCATGCCATAGTTAACTTCGGGCGGATTCCATTGGGTTGGATACCAACCCAGGCGCGGCGCCGCGACGAGCGGAAGCAATTTGCCGTCGTCGGTTCCGACCAGCTTTACAAAGATGCCATCAGCGGCCGCGGTTTCCGTGCTTGTTTCCGTATCGCCCCAAGCGTCAGGAACTGCGGCCGCCATTACGATTCCGGAACCCGTCGGATCGCTCACATGCACGCGGGCTAATGGGGCCGGTCGATCTGGGTTGACGATGGAGTGTTCGGGCCGCGTCACATCGCTGGCCATACCCTGGACGCGAACCAGCTTGCCACGGTAGTCGTTTGGAGCAGCGCGGAGTTGCTCCATGGTCGCCGGAATGGGTGTCGAAGCGTAGTATACGCGGCGATCGAAGCCGGCGAGCCGCGCAACCAGACGAGCGACTTCGAGCCGCTCGTCGACGGTCAGCGGCGCGCCGTCGACGAACCGTGCAAACCGACTCTCGTCCCAATAGTCGAGTGCCAGCGACTTAGCCAGAGTCGAAGCCTCCTCGGCACAGACGCCGTTGCGCAAGGTCACAAGCAGGCAAACAACAGCAGTTCCGGTGAGTAGCGCCGCGGCGCCCAAGCGGGATGTCATGGCGCGTCTTGTTCGGCAGTCAGGTTATGCAACTCGCTGGCGACCTCCGACCCCTCATTGGAATAGCGGCGACGCGGGCTGTCGACGTTGTGCATAACGATCCACCCAACCACGACGGCCGCAACGATAGCCGCGAGGACGGCAGTTTGCCACGCTGGAAGCGCCGGGGTGCGGTCGACTAGTCGAACCGACTCGACGATGGGTGAGAACGTTCGGCTCACAAACACTGGACTCAAGTCGACACCGCGCTGGTGGTTGTACAACCAATTCTTAAAGAACAACGCTTCGGTTGTCATCCGGCCTTCGTTCGGAGGCGAGTCGCCGGCCACCCAACCGAGCGGCAATTCCAAGCAGTACAAGGTGAATGGCTGTAATACGTCGTGGCTGGGCTGGATGATGATTCTGTATAGTTGGTCGATCCCCTCGTCGTTTGTGGCAGGTGTAATGCTCTCCACCCGGCGAATGTTGCCGTCGATCCGCACAACCTGGCCACGATAGCAGGTCGGTTGGTTGACGAGCTGGGCGTAAGCCAATTCGCCTAGAGATGCGTCGACCAGTTGCTTGTCGTTGGCGTTGCGTGCAACCGCCAGGAGATGAAACCAGGCATCCGTCTCCTCGTCGCGGAATGTGGTGTTGTCTTCCACAGTCACGAGCAGCCCCGGGTCGACCGTAGGAAGTGCTGCTTCAGGCCTGTCGGTATTGGTGGGTGGCGGGGAAGGCGAGGAGTTGCCAAACAACAGTCCAAGCTTTTCGATCGTCCCGGGCGACCGCGCGATCTGCATTAACATAATCACCAACCCGAGGCCCATGGCCAAAGAAACCAACCGTAGGCCGGCACCACCTAGCATCGAGGGCCGCTTAGCGGGCGATCGACTTTGAAAGCGAAGCTGCATGAGTGGGAAAGGAATGTCAGAACCGAGCGTCCGATATGTTCTCGCGACGGCGTAACGAGGCTGTTCTCTAATTCTATATCTCACAACAACTTGCGACAACACAGTGTAGCATTTGGGCCGGTTGTAAATTTCTTTCGCCATTGGGAATAACATGGCCAAATCGCTCCGAATTAATTCGAGAACAGAGATCACTCGTGTTATAGTACGCGAGGAACAACTCCACATTCAGCACGGAACAGGCTGAGAGGAGAGGCAACGGTGGCACTGACGCGGACCGATTTTCACGGTATGGTTTCCGATCACGCCGACGCGTTGTATAGGCTTGCTTACCGCATGGTAGGTAATCCTCACGATGCTGAGGACGTGGTTCAAGAGACACTGCGTAGCGCCTGGAGAAGCCGCGATCGATTTGATCGCGGGCGAAGCCATCGGGCTTGGCTTGCCTCGATTCTGCGTCGCCGTGTGATTGACGGTTGGCGCCGAAAGGCGCGGATGCCGTACCCTGCGGGGGAGCATGGGATCGAGGTGGCCGTGGATGGCGTGGATCCATTGGCCTCGGAGTTAACCGACGAAATGCAACACGCCTTACAACAACTTCCTCCCGACCTCCGCGAGTCGTTGCTCCTGGTGGTCGTGGGTGAACTGACCCACCAAGAAGCGGCCGACAGTTTGGGAATACCGCTCGGCACGGTACTCTCACGCGTTAGCCGCGCCCGCCAGAGACTTCGCCAATATTACCTTGCCGAGGCCAATCGTTGAGAGACGACGTGGCGAAGGTGTAACGAATCACAAGTGGTTTTAGTGCGAACCACTAAGTAGGGTGCATGCAATGCACTGCAGGGTTCACCACAGTTGAATGTGTGGTGCATTGCATGCTTCCTACCGAGCAGTCTCAGTGGCCAGCTGAGATTCATTGAGTCAGGGGATATGTGTGTTAGGCGACAAGTGACTAGGCGCTGAGTGTGCGCCTTCGGTTGCTTGTGCCGCAAGAGGAGCCGAAGAGATGGATGGAAGATCTCAACGGTCGCGCAACGGTCAAGCGATGTTTACCGACTTCAACAGCAAGACTCCGTTTAGCAGACTGCGATTCGACATCGAATCGCTAGCCAGCCCACTTGGCGGTGGTGGCGGCCTGCCACGTTTCGAGCGAGATTATGGGCTGCGTTTTGGAATGCCGGCCGACTCAATGATGGACGAGGCGTTGCAGTCTATACCGCCTGTACCACGTGGCTATGTCGACCGTCTGCACATGCTCGTCGACGAACTGGCTGAAGACACAGCGGCATGACGCGAGACACCACACGGAGTGTGGTGTCCCGGCGTTCTTCCATAGGTGCGTGTGCGTTCCATCACCGTTATGGCGAAACGGCTTTCGATCTTCGTGGCCCTTCCGCGCGCTTAGGCGCGACATTTCTACGCTACCAGGGCAAGACTCGCGGTGACCCGGTGCGTATGATTTACCAATAGGTATTCGCTACACGGGATAATCGCCAATGTTTGCCACCCTGGGCCACAGAATCTGCGAGTCAACGGGTGGTCGTTCCCTTCGCAAATCCGCTATGATAAGTGGTTAGTCATGAGGGCGGGCGAGCGCCTGCATTCGGGCCACTTGCGCCGGAACCAAGTGGTCGCCCTTGCGTAAGTTACGCCACGCCATCGCCTCCGAAGGAGAGGGATGTTGAATCGTTATTGGCTCTCGATAGTCTTCCTACTGGCCGTGCCAACGGTTGCTCGCTGTGCCGATGATACAGCAGCTTTTCTCAATGCGATGCGAAGTCGCGGGATGTACGACTTGGCGCTCGACTTCTTGGACGATGCCCGCGATAGCCGTCTTGCATCCGACAGCGTCAAGAAACGGATTCCGTACGAGCGCGGCGTGACGCTCATCGCCAAATGGCGCACCACGCCAAGCGCCACGGAACGCCAGCGACTGGCCGCAGAGATTCGCAACGAACTGAATAGATACGCACAGGCAAACCCCGAGAGCCCGCTCGCCGCCGAAGCACAACAGCAGGTCGCCACTTTGCTGACCGAAACGGCCAATCGCTCGCTGGCTAGGTTAGAACAAAACGGCGCTAAGTCGGACGCTGCAAACAAGACCCGCGGCGCGGCGCGGCGGCAACTGGCCGATGCGCGTGAATTGCTAACTAGCGTTGAAGCATCGCTAGTGAAACAGCTCCAGGCGTTTCCAAAAACGCTCGATCCGAAAACGCAAGGCGACCAGATCGATCGGCGACGTGAACTGCGAGCGCGCCTGTCGCAAGTGCGGGTGCTGCGATCGCTGACGCTCCATCAACAGGCTGGCACGTTCGATAAGGGCGACGAGCAGTTCGCGAAGCTGAACGAGCAGGCAGCGAAAGAGTTCCAGGAACTTTATGACAAGTATGGATCGTTTCTTGTAGGCTTCTACGCTCGTGTTTACCAGGGCGAGTGCTACCTTGATTTGGGCAAGCTCAAAGAGGCATCAGGTTGCTTTGAAGACATCATTGTCCAGGGCGGCGAAAACCTCTCCGTTCGAGCTTTGGTGACGAAGGCTCTCGCTCGGCAAGCCGAAATACTCCTAGCCGAAGACCAAGTCGACACAGTGTTGGCCAAGCAGGGCCCATGGCTCCGCTCGGCCCGAGGCGCCGAGGCGAAGCAGCCGGACTGGTTGATGCTTGCCTTCCAAGTGGCCGAGGCCAAACGACGGAAGGCCGCCGACGCAGCTACCAAAGATAGCGAGAAGCGCAAGCAACGAACTGAGGCTCGTGAGTTGTACGCATCCGTTTCGCAGCGTCCAGGTAAGTACCAGAACGACGCACGGCAGATACTCACCACTGAATACGCCGGTGAGGATGCTGCGCCTGGACGACGGAACGTCAAGACTTTCGCGGAAGCATTGCAGGCAGCGAAAGACGCCATCAACTCGATGAACGCAGCTCGGCAAACGTTACCGGCGGCGAGAGCCAACAATCCCAATGGCGTGGCGATGCTCGAAGAGCAGTCGGAGTCGGGATTTAACGATGCGATTTATTATCTGGAACAAGCGCGTGCTCTGGTCGACGACGATACGCCGCTTGCCGACTTGAATCAAAGCCGGTGGCTCACATGCTGGCTGCTGTGGCAGGACGAGCAGTTCCATCGCTCGGCTGTGCTCGCTGACTTCCTAGCCAGACGCTACCCAGAGGACCCTACGGCATTGGGTGCTGCACAGGTGTCGCTGGCTTCCTACGAAAAGCTTTACAAACAAGCGTTGGCCGAGGAGGGAAGCGATGCAGGTCAGGCCGAAGCCGATAAGTTAACCGATCTCGCGAGCTTCATCACTCGCCGATGGAGTTCCAAAGCCCTGGCCGATACGGCGTTTGGTGTGCTGCTCAACTTCTCGATTCGCGACCGCGAGTTTGACAAGGCGGTGGAGTTGGTCGGCCAACTTCCGGAAGAACAGCGGCCAGCGTTTGAAGCGCGCATTGGCAATGCCATGTGGGAAGCTCAGCTTCGCGCCGCGGCGGAGAACGACTCATCGATCGATCGAGATGCAATTCGAGGTAAAGCCATCGAGCTGTTGGATCGGAGCTTTAGCGGGTTGGCAGGAAACGCTGCCGCAGCCGACACGTTGGCGGCCGCGTCGCTGTATCTCACCAATGCTCGCGTCGACCAAGGGAAGTATGCCGAAGCAATCGAACTGCTTGAGGATCCCAAGATCGGTGCGCTATCCCTCGCGAAGACCACCAACTCTATCGCTTCTCGGCCGGCATACGCCATGGAAGCACTCAAAGCGGCGTTGAGGGCGTACGTGTCGGTCGTACCACCCCAATCCGATAAAGCTGTGGCGACGATGCAGCAGCTCGAACAGGTGGCGGGAGGCAACGGTGGCGAGAAGCTCACACGAGTCTACTTGGGTTTCGGCTTGCAGTTGCAGCAGCAGATCGAAGACTTGAAAGCCGCCGGCAAGCTTGACGAGGCTCAGCGAGTCAGCGAGGCGTTTGTGGCGTTCCTCGACAAGCTAAACGAACGCGGTTCGAGCGATCCCACGGTGCAAAAGTGGATCGCCCAGACTTATTTTCGACTCGCCGAAGGACTGGAAGACAACCCTTCGGCCGCTGAAACTCGCGCGGGCTACTACGACCGGGCGAGCGAAGCCTTTCGGGCGATTCTGGAAGAAGGTGCCACCAGCAACCCGAACCAGTTGCTGGCCCTCAAGCTTCAATATGCACAAACGCTGCGGCGAAGTGAGAAGTTTGACACTGCCATGGCCCTATTCGAGCAGATCCTCTCCGAGCGAGAAATGATGCCTCAGGCTCAAACCGCCGCCGCATATACATTGCAAGAGTGGGGGGCGGCCAAAGATAGCGAGAAGCTGGATGAAGCCGTACGCGGCAGCGGGCCCTTGAACGAAAAAGGGAAGCCGATCATTTGGGGTTGGAGTCACTTGGGCAAGGTAGCCGCAGCGGTCGCCCGGTCGAAACCCGAAATGAAGGACCGTTATAAGGACTTGTTCTACGAGTGTTGGTTGAACATCGCCCGCGTAAGCTACCTGCAGTCACGAAACGAGAGTGGGCCCAGCAAGTCGGCGGCACTCAAGAGATCGCGATCGATCGTTAAGTCGATGGTCGACCTGCACGGCGACTTCTTGAATACGCCCCGCCGCGACGACTTCGACGAGTTGATGAAGCAAATCCAAGTTGCTGAGGGCGGACGCCCTGTTGGTTTGACGGAACTACTTGAGAACGGGTAGAAGAAGTCTATTGTGCAATGAAATCACTAACCGGCACTAACGCGCTTACCGGCCATTAGCGAAAATTAGCGTTCCGAAATCATCTTAGGATCTGAAATGACCTCTTACCAACGAACTCGTGCCCAAGTCGTACTCTTGGCATTCGCGAGTGGTATTGTCTTCGCGCCAATTGTCGCGGCGCAGTCTACCGATCGGATTCGCATGCGTTCCGGCTCGCAGACGGGTGAAGTGATCAAAATGACGCCGATTGCCGTGACCATTGAACGGGGAGACAAGGTAACCGAGGTGCCGGTCACCGAGATCCGCAGCATCATTTTTCGCGGAGAACCAGCGGAGTTGACGCAAGCACGTTTGAATGCGACCAACGGCGGCTACGAGGCGGCACTCAATCGCCTTGACTCGATTAATCTGGGCAACATACGCGAAGATTTTATCAAGCAGGAGGTCGAGTTCTACAGAGCATATTGCAATGCGAAGTTGGCACTCCTCGGTTCGAAACCAATTCGTGCGGCCGGCACCGCACTCAATAAATTCGTAACGAACCACTCGCAAAACTATCACTTTCTCGAAGCAACCGAGTTGCTCGGCGATTTGCTGGCAACCATGGGCAACTACGGAGCGGCGCAGTCCAAGTACCAACTCTTGAGCAAAGCGCCTTGGCCAGAGTACAAGATGCGGTCGGCTGTCTTGGTGGGCCAGGCGTTGCTCGACCAGCAGAAGTTCCAAGAAGCCCTCACGCAATTCGATGCGGCGTTGAAGATCGAAGACGACAGCCCAGGCGGCAAGACCCAGCGTTTGGCAGCCGAACTCGGCAAAGCGGTGGCCACTGCCGCCACTGGCAACGTCGACGCTGGCCTACAAGCCGTAGAGCAAGTGATACGCGACGCCGACCCGGAAAACGCCGAATTGCTGGCCGGGGCTTACAACGCGCTGGGCGCGTGTTACACACAGTCGGGCCAACCCAAGAACGCACTTTACGCTTATCTACATACCGATTTGCTGTATGGCCGTGTCGCCAACGCCCACGCCGAGGCGCTGGCGAAATTGGTTCCGCTTTGGGAGTCAATTGGTCAGGACGGCGAAGCGCGGCGTGCTCGGCAGACGCTACTCGATCAATACCCAGCCAGCCGATGGGCACAGCAGTTGAATCAGTAAGCAGTGTCAATCCGTAGCACTTTGCCAGCCGCAGTTTGGCCAGTTACACTAGAAGCCATGAGTTAGGCTCAATTGAGACAACTATTCACATACTTAATGGCGCGGAGGAATCGTTTGATGTACGCAATCGCTATAGTGCGGGCCAAGTCGTCGGCAAGTTCGATCGTCGGCGTTTTGGTGCTCACGATTGCGTTGGGCTCGTGCTTGGCAACTTCGTCTCCGGCCGTGGCGCAAGACGATGGTGCTCCTGCCGCCGCCGACAAGGGCAATACAGCGACCAACGCGAACACAGTACCGCAAAAGAAAAACTACCTGACTTGGGCCTATGAATCGCTCGGGTTGGGCTACAGTTTGATCTTCTTGGCTTTGTCGTTCACGTTGGTGGCTTTGTTCGTAATGAACTTGCTGCAGGCGCGTCGTGAAACGGTGTTGCCCACCGAGTTGATCGAGGGCTTTGAAGCCCACCTGAACGCCAAGCAGTTTCAAGAGGCTTACGAACTGGCAAGCGCCGACGAGTCGTTCCTAGGCAAGGTACTCTCTGCGGGATTAGGGAAAGTGTCGAAGGGGTACGATCAGTCGATTGAGGCCATGCAGGAGGTGGGCGAGGACGAAACGATGAAGCTGGAACACCGGCTCAGCTATATGGCGCTGATTGGTTCGATTAGTCCAATGATCGGCCTGCTAGGTACGGTGCAGGGCATGATTGCGTCGTTTAACGTGATCGCTACCGCCACCGGCGCGCCGAAACCCTCTGAGTTGGCCGAGGGTATTTCCACCGCGCTGTTTACGACACTCATCGGTCTGGCGGTCGCTATTCCAGCGATCGCAGCGTACAACATTCTCCGCAATCGCATCGATCGACTGGTGCTCGAAGTAGGCATTGTTAGCGAGGGCTTGATGAGCCGGTTTCAGACCGCCGGTAAGAAGACAGCCTAAAGTTGCCTGAGCCGCATCCGATTCTTCGCTGGCGCAACTATGCGAATCCAACGAAATAAAAAGCCGATGGCCGAGGGGGATATGACCCCCATGATCGACATGGTATTCCAGTTGATTGCCTTCTTTATGGTGCTCATTAATTTCTCCGAGGTCGAGCAAGATCAAAGGGTCAACCTGCCGCTCAGCGAGTTGGCCAAACCGCCCGAGGTAGCGTACGAGAAGCCCATAACTCTGCAAATGACCGAGGACGAGGGCATCATCCTCAACGCTGGCGGCACCGACCTGCTCACCATCGACGAATTGCGTATTGCGCTCAAGCGCGAAGCTCAGATCATCCGAGCGGCAGGCAAGGATGTCCGGCTTTCAGACGTCACGGTAATTGTGCGTGCGGACAAAAACGCGCGTACCGGCATGGTTCAGGAGATGATCGAAGCTGCCCAGGATGCGGAATTCGAAACGTTCGCACTGCGCGGACAGCAGGCGGATGTGCAACTGAGGACCGACGAACAGCGATGAAGATCCGCAAGAAAATCCGCGAAGACGACACGGCGCTGCAAATGACGCCGATGATCGACATCGTGTTCCAGTTGCTGGTGTTCTTCATCATGACCTTCAAAATCGTTCTGCCCGAAGGCGATTTCAACATCCGCATGCCGCCTCCTGCGACACAGCAAAGCAGCCCTCCTGACACCTCGCCGACACTCACGTTGCGAATGACCGCAGGCACCGATGGAGCGCTTTCGAGTTTGAAGCTTGGAGACCGCTCGTTTGACGACGCAGGGGGGACGACGGCTTTCGACAAGTTGCGCGGCTATATCATCGATCTGGTCAACGACGAAGGTGGCCCTGGAACGGCCAGCGATCGCGAGGTGGAACTCGAGTGTGACTACGACTTAGACTACGAGCACGTCATTCAGGCAATCACTGCCGTATCGGGCTACATCAAAGACGGTCAACGTTACAAATTGATCGAGCGTATACGCTTCGCGCCACCGGTTGAGTAGCTTCGGAAAAGTTAGATGATCCATCACGCCGCGCGGCGCTGGGTGCCTGGGATCTTCTTGCCCTTCAGTTGGTAGACGTAAGCCAGCACTTCTGCCACCGCGGCGTAGCTGCTATCCGGCACGGGATGGTTCACTTCGACCTCTTTGTACAGAAGCCTGGCCAGCGGCTTACGCTCGACGATCGGAATGTTGTTTTCCAAGGCAAGACGGCGAATCCGCTGTGCCAAGACGCCAGCCCCTTTGGCGACCACCACCGGCGCAGCCATTTCGCCATGGTCATACTTGATCGCGATCGCCAACTCGGTTGGATTCGTGATGACCACATCGGCTTGCGGGACTGCGCCCGACATCCGATTCATCACCATCTGCCGTTGCACCTGCTTACGGCGAGCCACAACGTGGGGATCGCCTTGCAGATTCTTCATCTCCTCTTTGACTTCTTGGTGGGTCATGCGGAGGTCTTGTTCGTGTTTCCATCTTTGAAAAGCGAAGTCCATCAGCGCGAGAAACAGTAGCGCCAACCCCACCCAAAGCAGCGTGTTGATGGTAATCTCCACGGCAAGCGTCGCGATTTGGCGCACTTCCAACGAGCCCGCCTGCATGATCTCGAACCGCCGAAGCCAGATAGCGATACTGGCAACAACCACGACTATTGCCACCTTTAGCAGGCCAAACCCAAGCCGGGCGAAGCCTTGCATCGAGAAGATCCTCTTCACTCCAGCGATTGGGCTAAGTCGACTGATGTCTGGCGCCAGGCGCGCGGGCACAAACAGAAATCCGACTTGCAGAACGCTAGCACCCGCCGCCGAGAGCATCAACAGCGCCATGAACGGGAGTATGGCGAGGCCGATCCCTTCAACCACCTTTTGGACTTCGTGGACCACCTGTCCGCGATCACCGACCAGATCACCCACCACGCTGAGATTGCGGTGCATTAGATCGACGGCCGAGTCGATAATCCGATCGCCCATGGCATACAACAACCCGGCGGCCACCAACAATAGCGCCGCCGAGCCGAGGTCTTGGCTATATGCAACCTGCCCTTTGTCGCGGGCTTGTTGCCGGCGATGCGGGGTTGCGTCGAAGGTCTTCTCGCCAGACTGCTCGGGCATCGCCGATCTTCGCTATTGGTTCTCTGCGAGTGGTGTGGGCGGTGTAGCTTCGATCGGCACGACCACCTCTTCGAGGCGCTCCAGGACTCCTGCAATCGGTTCTTGAAACGTCCACGCGACCCCACCAATCGAAACCAGCATAGCTCCAATGGTGAGCAGCGAGTTGAGCCCGAAGCCAACGGCCAACACATTGATTTGCGGCAAAGTGCGGCTGATAAGGCCTAGCAGCAACGTGGAGAGCAGCAGAGCAATCATGATAGGCGCAGAAGCTCGGATGCCTAGGTCGAAACTTTGCTGCAGGATGTTCACCATCACCAAAGCAAAAGAATTGCCCAACATGGCGTGCCCAGGTGGTGCCCATGCAAAAGTGTCTAATAGGGCCGCCATGACCATGCGATGGCCTCCGAGAGCGACGAACAGTGCCAACGTGAGGTAGTGAAAGACCTCTGTGAAAACGGACGACCCGCCATCGAACGTCGGACTCGAAACCTCGGCCAGTGACATGCCGCTCAGGTTGGCCACGATCTGGCCGGCGACATGGACACCGGCAAACAGCACTTGCATGCCAAGTCCGAGCAGCAGACCGATGAGTACCTCGTTTAACAACAGGCCGCCAAATGCCAGCAGGTTCCACGGACTGGTGTAGCTTAAGTTTGCATAGAGCGGCATTACCAGCATCGTGAGCGTTACCGCCAACAGCGCCCGCACTGTGACTGGTAGAGTGACCATCTTGGTTAGCGGGGCCGTTGCCACCAATGCGCCAAGTCGGCCTAGAACGAGCACAAACACGGCGATTTTCGACAGCAGAAGTGCTTCAAGCCATTCCATGCAAGGCACCCTCGACGCCGACGCTGACGGCCTACAGGTAGAGCGGTATTTCTATCAGCAACTGCTGACTGTACTCGACCAAGCGGTTCAGCAGCCAAGGAAGCGTCCACGCCATCACTAGCACCATGGCCACCAGTTTGGGGACGAATGCAACCGTTTGTTCTTGTATTTGCGTCAGCGCCTGCACCAGCCCGATCAGCAGGCCAACTAGCATTCCCGCAAGTAGCACCGGTGCTGCGATCAGCATGGCAACGATCATCGCCTCGCGGCTTAGGTCGACAGCGTCTTGGGGATTCATGACTAACGTGCAAAGGCGATTCAATGCGTGACTAAGTGTAGGCCTGAAAACTCTCCAGCAGCATCTCAACCACCAGTCGCCAACCGTCGACAAGTACGAACAACAACAACTTGAACGGCAACGAGATCAACACCGGTGGCAACATGAGCATACCCATCGAGATGGTGACACTCGCAACGACAATATCGAGGATGACGAACGGCAGGTAAATCTGAAATCCTATCAGAAACGCCGTCTTCAATTCGCTGAGCATGAACGCAGGCAACAATGCCTGAAGTGGAACCTCCCGCTCGTCCGGCTGTACGTCGTAGTAGGCGTAGTTGTCTGGCAGCTCGCCTGTCACCGCATCGATTTCGTCGGGCATGTAGCTCAAGAAGAGTTCGACGTCACCATGGTTGTCGGTTCGCTCAATCTGCTGCGCCATGAACTTGCGGATAGGGGCAACGCTGCGTGTGAATGCCTCGTCGATTCCGAACTCGCCTTCGGTGTACGGACGGATTCCCGCTTCGTAGCTTTGGTTCCACACAGGCATCATCAACAATAGCGTGACAAAAAGCGCGATCGATGTGATGACTTGGCTGGGTGGCAGTTGCTGCGTACCCAACGCTTGTCGCAGTAGACCGAGTACGACGACGATTCGAACGAAACTGGTGGTCATTAGCAAAATGGCGGGAGCGAGGCTCACCACGGTGAGCATCAACATCACTTGAAGAGTTGACGTCAATCGCTCAGGTTTGGTCCAATCGCTGGGCCCGCCAACCTGCTCGACGAGTGTCGACCCAACCAACGAATCCTGAGCCATCGATGCTGATGCGAAAGCGATGCCGACGAACAGCGACGCGGCAACTCGGGCGACAATGCTATGCATATCGGCGGCCTCCCGTTTCGCTGGCTTCGTTGTTACTGCTAAACATCGTTGTCTCGCTTCCGAGAAAACCCGAAGCTGCTTTTTCCCGAGCAAACTGCCCAAAGACTTCGTCAAACTCTTTCTGGCTACCGTCTGAAGAGGTTCTTCCACAGAGTCCAATGAGGCGCACGACCTCCTGTGGTTCGTCGATTTCGGCTAGTTTCTCTACGCCTGTCTGGTTCACTGATACCAGGATCAATTTGTTGCCAAGCTGCAGTAGATGTCCGAACTGGCGAGTGCCAAGGGCAACGCGCCCAAGGATGCGAACTGCATCGCTCGGGAGAAGCTGGGAACTCTTGGGAAGCCTTCGCTTCACCGCCCAAGCGAGTAGCATGAACAAGCCAACCACAAACGCCAACGCTGCGAGTGCGGTCACGCTCGAACTCTCCGCCCAACTCGAAAGCAGGTCCGCGCCACGCTGGGCTGCGGGCCGCTTGCCCTTTGCTTGGTTGGTGCGTCGAGCGCTCGGCATCAATCGTCCTGGTTGTTTGACATGCGACTGATCTCGTGGCACGCCCGAGTCTTCTATGTGATGTTGGTGTGCGGGCGTTGGCTGATTGTTGTCGCGAGCCGAAGGCCCCTGTGCGCCAATAGGTTCGATTGCTCTTGTGGGGATTCCGATGGCCAACGCGAGTAGACCAACGATTACGACAGCATAGGGAGTGCGCATCAACCGACCCCAATCAGATTGGTAGGTTAGAAAAGCAGGACAGAAGCGAGCTCGGTGACGAGACGCCCAACGACTGCCGACGTTCGCTGCTCTTGACCGCTGGCGACTTATAGAGGTTGTAGGCCAGTCGGGCCAGTCCGATTGTCGCCCTAGGCGCAAGCACTATCTCCGACGATCAGCTCGGTGACGCGTACGCAGAAGTTGTCGTTGAGCACTAGCACCTCACCGCGGGCAATCATCCTGCCATTGACGTACAAATCGACCGGGTCTCCGGCCAATTTGTCGAGCGGCACCACGGCACCTTGCTGCAGTCGCAGCACATCCTCCAGGTGCATATGGGTTCGCCCTAACTCGATTTTTAGGTCGAGCTGGACGTCACGAACGAGCTCAATGGATGCCGCTTCGGTGCTAGCTGGTGTGCCACCAAAATCGTCCAGTTGGAACGACCTGACTCCCGCAGGCAGTTCGACGGGCGATTCGATCGACGCGATTGCCTGTTCCGCCTGATTGAGCAGCAACTCGATGTCGTTCTGCGAGACTGCTGATGAGGCGACATCGCCAGCACTTACAGTGGGAGCAGCTGAAGATTGCCCGCTTGATGGCGACGGAGCGGTAGCGGCGCTCGCAAGCATGGCATCGAGCTCACTCTGGTCGAGCGTCGCGCCTTGCGGCGCCGGAGGCTGCTTCTCCTCAGGCTGGGGAGCCTGAGGTTCAGACCCACCTCCTGCACTGGCCTTCTGCGCTTCGGCCAACAGCCGTTCGATTTCGTCCTGTCCGACGTTTTCGTTCGCCATGGGATTCCCTTCCCAGCACGTAGTTTCACGGCGTGTCGTCGGCTAAGCGAACGCTGGGTCAACGCTCGACGAAGTTGAACTTGCTAAACAGAACTTCTTGAACCAGCGGCTTGCCGAGTGCGCGGTTGGTTTTCTCCAATATCCTACGTTTAAGCAACCCCAACTCGGCATCTGTCAGATCGGTTGTGTCGGCTCCGCCCAGCGTCATGATTACCTGTTCGCGAAGACGTACTTTGTTCTTCTCAAAATGCGATGCAAAGTCGGGTTCCTCATCTGCTAGCACCACGCCAAACAGTTCGAAGTCAACGATGAGCGTTGTGTCATTCTCCGGGTTGTATCGCGTCACGTTGTAGCGACCAAGGTCGACTTCTAATGTTTCCTTGTCCGTGATCGGCGGTGCATTGCCCGATTCGTTGGCGGCCGAATTGCCATCGACTTCGAGCTGACCTTGTTGGGCGGCAGCTAGCTTCCGCGCTGTCGACTCCGCGTCCTGCGCGGTGGGCACTAGCATTGACGCGGCAACCACCTCGACGAGGACCACCACCGAGATCAGTGCTACGGCCTTCAGCAACCCGACGATGCCGAGGCGCGCCTTTTCGTTGCCGTCCACAGATTCTTTTTGGTCAGCCATGTTTCGCCAGTGCTAATCGTCGGAGCAGTTGGTCTGCGATGCGGTTTCCCGCTCTGCGTGATCTCTAAGTAAACTTAGGTCGCAAAACCCACGGTGGGATCGCCACTGACGTCGGAACTTCAGTCGTTCTTGGGAGGCAAAACCCGCTCGTCCCACATCAACACTTCAACCCGCGCATTGCGTTTTCGTTCTTCGGGATTGAGCCCGACATCGAGTGGCTCGTAGGCTCCCGCCGATCCGAGGCGGATGCGTTGAGGCTCGATTCCCTGTTGGATGAGGAACGCCATGGCGTTATAGCATCGAGCGAAGGCGAGGTCCCAGTGATCGCGAAGCCCTTGCCCCGGCTCCACCGGTCTCAACGACGTATGCCCTCGGATTTCAAGCTTCTGCGGTTTGCCAGCGACTTGCTGGGCGATCTTCGTGAGTGCTTGCTCGGCCTCGTTCGTGAGATCCGCCGAGAGTTCGTCGAAGTAGATCACGCCTCCGGTGGTGGAGTTCCGACCGTGCCTGATCGTCTGCACGCGATTGTGCGATCCCGTGACGGCCTGTACGTCGTTGCCGCCATCTTGAAGATTCTTACGTAGCGATCGCGACTGGCTGGGGGCGATGAACGACATGTTCGAATTCGCCTGTGAGTGGCCCGGGATCACTGCCGCCATGGCTGAGTCGTGCCCGAACTGTCGGCGCATCGATTCGAGCATCGCCTGAAAGCGCTCTTCCTCCTTCAACTCGCTCATTGACACGAGCATAATAAAGAATGTCAGCAGCAACGACATCATGTCACCAAAGGTAACTACCCATTCTGGGATGCCGGGAGCTGGTTCTTCTTCAACAGCCACGGAACGGTTCTTTCTTGGGGCAGGCAACTAGTTGTCCTGCCGGATGGATCGGTGACGCGCCGATGTTACTTACGCTGCTTCTTCGGCGGTTCGCTGCTTCGGGGGCACGAACGTATTGAGTTTTTGTTCAATCACTCTTGGGTTCTCGCCTGATTGAACCGCCATGATTCCTCGAATGACGATTTCCATCATCAGTAACTCTTGACGATTGGTGAAACCGAGCTTCTCGGCAAACGGCAAGAACACCACATTCGACGCAATCGCCCCGTACATGGTAGTCAACAAGGCGACTGCCATACCGGCCCCGATTTTCGACGGATCGCTCATATCGCCCAGCATGATCACTAGGCCCATCAGCGTTCCGATCATGCCAAACGCAGGTGCAAATCTTCCCATACAGTCGAACAACGCTTTGCCATCGCGGTGGCGGGTGGCCACAGCGTCGAGTTCGGTCCGCAGGATGTCTTCCATTACTTCAGGCCGCGTGCCATCGACGGCCATCTGTACGCCCAGAGCTATGAACGGATTGTCAACTTCGGAGAGCTTGCTTTCGAGCGCAAGCAGCCCATCACGGCGGGCTACCTCGGCCAATCCAACGATGGTCTTGATCACGTCGTTGATCGATTCGACCCGCCAGAAGAAGACTTTCATCACCACGCTGAAGATGCTGAGAAAGTTCGGCAGTGGGAAGCAGATGAGCGCTGCGGCGATCGCCCCGCCAAAAACGACCATAACGCTAGGTGCGTCGAAAAACGCACCAAACGACCCACCACCAATGATGATGGACCCCGCGATCAGGGCGAGCGCGACGATTACTCCGATAACGGATGCAATGTCCATGAAAACGTGATACGGCGATCTCGGTTCGACCAGAACCAGCTGCTAGTGAGCGCCAGCAGCTATTGGGACCAGTTGTTTATGTTGGTGATACTCCACCGTGCGGCGAACCACTTCGTCGGGCGACTCCGTCACTACGATTCGGTCGCCTGACGTAAGGGTAACAAATGTGTCGGGCAGGGCCTCAACGTACTTAATCAGCTCTGCGTTCAGCACGAACGAATCGCCACTGATCCTAGTGAGTGTGATCATTAGTACGCCTCGCATGTCCGCCACATTCCACACAGCCGGACCCACGCCGGCCCAATATCTCTCGACTACCGTAGCTTACGATTCAGCGCTAGCGGCTACGGAAGGGAAATTGCCGCTCCGCCTCGATCGTCACGCTTCGCCGTTACCTCCGAAGAGCCAGCAATTCGTCGAGCAATTCTTGTGAGGCACTAATCACGCGGGCGCCACCCCGGTATTGGGTAGAGGCCAGGATCAGTTCGATCAGGTTTTGGCCAATGTCGGTGTTTGAGAGTTCCACGGCACCGGCGGTTAGTGTGCCAATGCCGTCTTCGCCAGGCCGGCCCCTGACCGGTTCACCCGAGTTCACCCCAACCTGAAATAAGCTGTCGCCCACCTGGCGCAACCCACTGTTGTTCGTGAAGCGGGCCATCATCAACTGTCCTACTGTCCGCTGCGTGCCGTTGGAGAACTGACCCTGAATCAGCCCATCCTCAGAAATGATAAAGTCGGTGAGCACGCCGGGCGGAAAGCCATCTTGGCTCGACACATTCAATGAGCTGATGTTGTTATTGAGGGCATCCACTTCGCCTAACGATTTGACGCTGGAGAAGTCGAGCGCAATCTCGAGGGGCGATTCAGACGCTGTATCGTTCCGCAGTACGGCAATTTGGGCAACGGTGTTCTCGTCGAGGTCACCGTTTTGGTCGAAAACGAGCGTTCCGTCGCCAACCACTGTGGTAAGCCCCTCACTAGGCTCATTGTCGGCGCTAGTGGCATACCAACGGTACGTCGTGCTGTTACTGTCCTTCGTTTCCAGTACGGTGGTAACACGGACGCTCAGTGGCAGGCCCAAGCTATCGTACACGACAAACTCGGACGACGTTCCAGGCCCATCAGCGCTTTGCGTGGAATTGAATCCCAGAGATACCGACTCGCTGGTGGTCTCACCCTCGGGGATGAGCTTAAGACCGGTTAGCGGAATGCTTATTGCGTTCTCCTCGCCAAGGTTGCTGACGACTTGAATGCGGCCGTCGGCCGAGATTGTAACACCAGCTTGCTCGACACCTTCGAGTTCCTCGGGCGGGAAATCTCCTGTTAGCGATGTATCGATCCCCATTGCATCTTGCATGAAGCTCATCAAGTCGTTGACGGTTGTCGTCGCGGTGACGTTCAAGGTCTTCGCGTCGAGTCGGACACCATCTTTATCTGCCGCGAAGGTTAGCTCGCCGATCTGGAATGGTCGGCTAGTAACATCGCCTTGACGCACGGATACTTGGGTAAGCGGCGTCGTTCCGTCGATGGTTGGGCCATTGATGCTAAGAACTTCAGTGCTGCCTTGCCACTCCACATCACTGGCGTTGTCGATGAACGACAGACTGTGCGACGTATCGCCCGCCGCCGGCGCATCTATTTCCCCAACCATGCGATACTCCGACTCGTTGCCGTTGGCACGATAAATCCGCACTTTGTCGAAGCGTTCCTCGTCCTGGTTCCCTGCGGTTGGAGGTTCTAACATGCTCAAGTCAAACCGCAGTCGTCCACCGGTTGTCTCGTTGACCTCGATCGGACCGATCTTGGAAGTAGGTTGAGTCTCCAACTCTTGTCCTGCAGTCGAGTCGTAGTAGGTCACATAGTAGTTGTACGTACCGGGCGGAATGACCGTGTCGTCGACCGGGTCTCCATCGTCCAAGTCATCATCGGTCATATGGTCGACAAAGGTGGGTTCGCCTACTGTGTAGCCCGTCATATCGATCGGATAGAACGTGTCTCCATTAGCCACCGTTCGATATATGGCCAGATTCTCCCAAACGCCGGCGGGCAGCGTTGGCAAGCCGCCCAGTTGCACGCCACCGCCGGCGTGGTCGAGACTCATGTCTGAGAGCGGAGTAAGGGTGCTTACCTCGTCATTTTCGTCAAGGTAGGCGATGCGGTACCGTACGCGGCCAGTAGCTGGTCCGCTCCCGGTACCCTCAACGCTCACCGTGCCCGCTGGTGGCGCTGCGTCTTCAGTGACGTTGGTAGAAGTGGAAAAACCATCAAGTTCCGGAACCAGGATACTGCCATCGCTAAGGACCGAAGACTGGACGATTTCCGGCTGCGTGTTGGGCTGCACCGCGGGATTGAGCACGCCAGTGAAGAAGGCGTTCTCCGTCGCTTGGGCAACGCGTTCTTGCCCTAGTGGGATCGTCAGTGGGACAAGGTTGCTCTGAAGCTTGAAGTCGTCGGTAACGCCAAAGCCAAGCACCCGCTGTCCAGTTGTGGTTACCACTTCGTTATTCGCATTGAGTTGCAATTGGCCATTGCGTGTGTAAAGTTCGCCTGTTCCACTTTGTACGATCAAGAAGCCATCACCTTGAATTGCCACGTCGAGCGGATTCGAGCTAATCTCGATCGTACCTTGCGTAAAATTCGGCGTGATAGCCGCCACCTTTACACCAAGTCCGACTTGGCGCGGGTTGGTACCACCTTGGTTTGCCGTTGGCGCGCCGCCGATACTGATGGTTTGCAGAAACTGCGTGGCGAACACCGCTTCGGATTCTTTGAAGCCTACCGTGCTGCTATTGGCGACGTTGTTGCCCACCACGTCGATGGTGGTTTCAGCGGCTTGTAGACCGGTAAGCGCGGTGGTGAGTGCGGATTGAAGACCCATGGTAGTGTCCTATTGGTTATTGGTGTCTGGGTGAGTAGGTGAGTAGGTATTGCCACGGTACACACCGTTTGGCGGACTTAACCGACTGCCTCACTCCGTTGGGGGTTCGATTTGGGCGACGTTGTTGAGTGTGACCGTCACGCGACGGGCTACGCCCAGCCGCTGCGGTTGCGTGCTTAGCACTGCGCCCCGCTCGTCGGCCGCTTTGAAGTCGGTAAAGGTCGACTTCTTGCCATCGTCAATGGTGCCCACCAGACGACGCTCGCCGGTGCCAGTCGTGTCGGTGCGGTAGACCCGTTTCTCGCCAGTTGTTTCTGGCAGATTGGTTACCTGAATGGCGCCATTGAAGTTAGCCAGGTTGTCAGTGTTGGCAGTCACTTCGAAGCTGAATTCGGCGCCATCCGGGCCGTCCCAAACCACTTCGTACGTATACTGGCCCTCTTCGATGTTGCCCTCGGAATCACCGGCCACGGCCACGGGGCCGACCGCCAGATCGAGCTGTGGCTGGCCTTCATCAATGGTGACCCGGCGGACATTGCCGCTCACCCGCTCACCTTCTTCGGTCAAGGCCACCACGTCGGCGCCAATGAGGTTTGTCGCGCTGGCAACGTTCTGCCCTAACAGTACGGAGTCGAGGGTCTCGGTCAAGCGATCGGTGGCCCCTACCTCACGTATCTGAGCGATCTGCGCAAGCAGTTCGTCGTTCTCCAACGGATTTAGAGGATCCTGGTTTTGCAGTTCCGCAATCATTAGATTTAGAAACGAGTCAAGGTCGAGGTCATTCAGCGAATTCGCAGCGCCAAACGCTTGATCGCGACTTGGCGAATTGTTGGCGGCGGGTATTTGGCTCATTGAACTTCCTTGTCTTGAACGAAGTTGCGCAACGCACTATGCGACGGCGCTAAACTGACCATCGTGGTTTGCGACGCCTGTGCTACGATGCGTGCCATCAGAGTTGCTACTGGTCGTGCCACTTGGTGCCGGCAGTCGGGCACCTGAGTTCTGCTGGCGCGCCTCACGCTGCTCCTGGCGCGCTTGCCAATCAGGTTCTCCCCCGGAATCCTGTTGCTGCACGTCCACGTCGAACTTGTCGACGCGAATTTCTTGTGTGGCGAGCCGATCGCGCAACGCGGGTAGATTGTCGAGCAGTAGATTCTTGGCCGCTGCGGTTTCGGTTTCTAGCTTGGCTGTCATTGTTCCCTGCTGGATGCTTAACTCGATTCTCATAGCGCCAAGTTCCGGGGGACTGAGTCGCAGTTGTACAGCGCCGCCGCGCTGTTCTGCTGCGTCGAACGCTCTGGTGACGCGAGCGACAAAACGAGACACGTCCACGCGCGGACCGGCCGTATCGACTTGCTCCGAGCGCTCGCTCCGGGGGGCCGATGAAGCAGACGAACGATCCAAGAGCGACTGGAAATTGGGATTCGTACTTGTCGGCTTCTCACGCAGGGGTGCGAGGCTCTCGTCAGAAGGTGGTTCAGCGTGCTCGCTTGTGCTAACTAACTCTTGGTTTGTGGTGTTAGGTTCTTGGAGTTTAGGCAGGGGAGTTTCTTCAGCGGCGCCAACACGCTCCGCGACAGTGCGTTCCGGTTTGCGCGTGGTTGTCTTCGGCAGAGCGTCGTCGTCGTCAAGTTGCTTCGGCCGGGCGGCATCCGGGGCGATTTGCGGGTTCGGTCGGTCGGCGGAGGTTGAGTCGAACTCGGCGGATAGATTCTGAGGAGGCCGAGAGGCAGGTTCGATTTTCGAACCTGCCTGTTTGTCGTCCGCGCTTGTGGTCGCCGTTAGTTTGGAGTTCGCCGGCTGGCCATCGGCAACGTGTGGCACATTGGGTTGTCTGGCCTCAACTGCCGTAGCGGATGCATCCGTCTGCACTAGCGTGTCCGATTGTTCGAAATTTCCAGTATCAGTCGCCTTGGAGTGGTCGGCTTGAAAATTCGCAACCGGCCTGGCTGCATACGCGGAAGACCCTGGCACTGCCTGCGCCAACTCCGCACTTCGACTACCGTCGCCGCTGAACTCGTCTGACGGCTTCGCGTCAACGGCAATATCGTTGGTGCTTGGCGTTGCAGTGTCGGCCAAGGCGACGAGAATCTCGACCGTGTCTGCAGTGCCATCGTTGTTGGCTTCGGCTTCCTGCTCTGCAGGTTTCTCTGCCACGCGCCCGATGGCTTGGTCGCTCGAGCCTTGGTCAGAGAAGTCGTGGTGTTCTCGTTGCTGATCGTGGACGTCTGACTTCGCGTCTTTTTCCGTATCGGGCTTCGCGTTACGCGCAGTGGCGTCATTGGAGTCTGCGTGACGGACCTCGTGGTTCGGCTCAGCGCCTACGACCTGCTGAAGTTGTTGCGCAAATCCATCGGATCGGTGCACTTCCTGCTGCGGCGTGGCATCTGCCGCCAAGATCGTGGGGGACGAATTGATTGAAGGCGTTGGCATAGTCTGTACGGAGGTTGATTCACACTTTGAGGTTGTTATTCGGAGTCGTTTTCCAACAGCTGCTCGAGCATTGAATCTAACTCCTGACGCTCTGGAAAACCGTCAAGCATCAGCTGATTGAGCTTGTGCAATTGCTTCAGGTCGGATTCGTCAAATTGCTGCAGAATCGCCTGACGTTTGCTGGGTTGCATTTCCTTCATCAAGATTATGACGTCTCTTTCGCCTCCCGGATCGTTTAGAAACATTAGCAATAGGTCTTTGGCTTTGTCAGGTTTGACTGCCTCGAGATTGCCTACAACGGCGGCGAGATTCTCCCGCGACGCCAGTTGTTTCTGCTGATTCAAACGGTCCTTGAGTTCTTGGGCGATCGTATCGAAACGCTGGCGACCTTCGTTGACATCACGAAAGCTCCTTTCAAACTCCTGTGTTCCAACGATTAGAGCGTTCATTTTGACCTCGTGGTCGCGAAGCTTCACATCGCGAAGCAGCGCAATGTCGTCGAGCGAAATCTCTTCCGACGGAACTTCGAAGTCGGCAAGAGTCTCCTCCTCGGCGATGGAGTCTAGGTCGATATCGTGCACCAAGGCGACCATCCGAAACACCTTTTCGTTGGTGAGCATTCGCGTGTGCCATAAATAGCCCAGCCCAAGTGCCATTGCTATGAGCGTGGCGGTTGAAGCATATCCTATGAGGCGAAATAGCTTTCGCATGGCACTTCACTTCACGCGATTCAGTTGGGGAGGTTGGCTGATGACTGTTTGCGGCGGAGAAACTGCTGATTGGCAACTTCATCCAGGGCTGCTTGCTCACGACGTGACGCGATCTGCTCGAAAGTGCGGCGCCGGCGCTCGTCGAGTTTCTCGACAACTATCAACTGTTGCTCGGCAGCAGCCAACTCATTACGACGGCGCTCGATCTCGGCGGCAACGATCTCCTGCTGAGCTGCGATTTCAGCGGCCTGTGTGTGGAGCACCAATTCGTAACGTTCGATTTCCAGCAAGCGGAAGACTTCCAGGCCGTCCGCCCGAGCCGCTCGATGACGCGCGGTTGCGGCTGCTTGTTTGCCACGGAGGGCGGCTGCTCGTTCGTTGAGCGCAGCGTCAGCACGCAGCGCGTCGGACACGCGACCACGCTGGGCGTCACGCGCCGCAGTACGGATCTTACGCAACGAGTCGAGTTGGGAACGGTACTTTGCCATGTTACACGGTTAGGTTGGCGCTCAAAGGCGGATTAGGCTGCTGCGTCGACCTGTTGTGGTGACTGGGTTATGGGACTTTCCAGATACGCATTGCATCGAGCTCCAAGCGACACGATCTGCTTGGTGCAGTCATCTAGCGACGAATGCTGCTCGGGCGTTTGCTGCAGAACTGTGGTAATGGGACCGCGCATCTCGATAGCAGCATCGATCAGGCGATTGCTGCCTTGGCGGTAAGCGCCGACTGAGATCAGGTCCTCATTGTCCCTGTAAGTCCCCATCAACTTTCGAATAGTTTGCGCAGCCGCGTAGACCTCGGGCGGTGAGACGTCAGGCATGATTCGGCTGATGCTCTCTAGGACGTCGATCGCTGGATAGTGTCCGCTGGACGCAAGTGATCGCGACAGCCACAAGTGTCCGTCGAGCAACCCTCGCATCGTGTCCGCGACTGGATCAGTTGGGTCGTCGCCTTCGACGAGTACAGAGTAGAACGCGGTGATACTGCCATGCTGACTCCGCCCGGCTCGTTCCACCAACTTCGGAAGTGTGGCGAACACCGACGGCGGGAATCCACGCGTGGCTGGTGGCTCGCCCGACGAAAGGCCAATCTCGCGCAGTGCGGTTGCAAATCGCGTGACCGAGTCAACCAACAGTAGCACTTCCTTACCTCGATCGCGATAGTGTTCGGCAATTGCGGTAGCGGTATGCGCGGCCTGCACTCGCGAGACGGCGGGTTCGTTGCTGGTGGCGCAAACGATGATACTCCGTGCCAGACCTTGTGGACCCAGGTCGCGGTAAATGAAGTCGTTGAGCTCGCGTCCGCGCTCACCTACCAGGGCAATCACATTGACGTCAGCTTCGGTATACCGGCTCAGCATGCCAAGCAGGACGCTCTTTCCGACGCCGGCACCGGCAAATACTCCCAGTCGTTGCCCACGGCCGCAGCGAAGCAAGCCGTCGATGGCGCGGACGCCAGTGGCAAATGGCGCATCGATGCGAGGGCGCTCCGCAGGGATAGGGGGATCGCGCTCTACGAGTGTTCGATGAGTCAACATCGGTTGTGGTCGACCGTCGACGCACTTTCCGTGAGCGTTAATCACACGACCGAGTAATTCGTCACCGATTCGCAATTGTCGAGTCGTGCTTACAAGCCGCACTTGCGCACCGCGGCGAATACCCACCAAACTTTGATGCGGGAACACGATCGTCCGTTGATCGCGGAAACCGATCACCTCGGCCCGTACGGTTCCTCCCGAACTTCGCTCGATTTCCACCATCGCACCTACCGGCGCAGGGAAATCGGCCACCGACGCTGTTGGGCCGGTGGTTTCGAGCACGCTGCCAACCAGGCGGGTGGGCAGCACACGGTCGAGTGTGTCGATGTAGAACTTCACGTGGTCCTGCGATGACGTCTAGTTTGTAAGTTCCTCTGCAATCCGATCGAGTTGTGACTCTAATCGTTGGTCGATCTCCCCAAACTCTGTTCTCACCAAACACCCACCGGGAGCGACCGATGCATCGGCCATGATCCTCGCCGGTGCCAATTCCTTCAGACTGTCGATGATTTTTTCCGAGGCGGCGCTTAGGTGGCGACAGTCTTGCGGACTTAGGTGGATCGTGATGCTCGCCGATCCAGACGCCAACTCGAGCGACTCGCGGATGAGAGCCAGCGGTGCCTGCGGTTCGTGGTCCAACTCGTGGCGCAGAATCCTCTCAGCCATCCGTGCGGCCAGATGCACCGCCGACGTCTCCCATTCACTCAGCCAGCGACCACGGGCATCGGCAAGTTGGCTGGCGACGCTTTCGAGGGCCGGGCGCAACGTGGCCATTTGCTGGTTTACCTTTTCGTCGAGCAAACGTTCGATAGCTGCCTCGGCGGCCAGTCGTCCGGCAGCTTCCGCCTTGCTGCGCACTTCTTCGGCATCGTGATGTGCTTGCTGGACGATCTTAGCGGCTTCGCGCCGAACACTGTTGAGGTACTCATCCGCGCGGCCTGCCATCTCTTCAAAACTAAAAGCAACCGGACGAATCGCCGTCCCGGCGACAACTTCCGAATCGGTCCCACGTTTGATGATGGTGGCCAAGGTCTTAACTCTTGGTTGCTAAGGTGGGGCTTACTTGCTTGGATTCGAGCGGTTCAAGATCACATTCGCCGCAACGGAGGCTACGCGTTCTTGGGCCTTGGCGAAATCTGACAGCCTTACAGAGGACAGGTTGTGCATTCGTCGACGCAGTTCTTTGACCACACTCTTGGGCAGCCGGGATTCGATGCGACGGGCAAGTTGTTTGCTGGCTCCCGCAAGCGCTAGCACCACGCAATCGCTTGAGCAACTACGAAGTAGCTCGGCGAGCTGAATGTCGGTGAGTTCGACCAACCGTTCAAACGCAAACTGGGGCGGTGCCGCCGTTGGGACTACTTCCGACGATGGAGGTGTCGACTCCTTAGTTGGCACCGACGCGATACCCCGGTGTTCGAGCGTAGCTGCCTGTGCACCGATCGGACGAGATGGGAGTCGAGGTCTTGCGTCGCGAGTCGTTGAGCGTACTCTGCCAATTTCGCGCGCTAGAGACTCATCGTGCATGGCGATTTCGGAAAGTACTGAATCACACGTGCTGGGCGAAGAGTGACGCAAGATTGCCTGAATCGATATCAATCGATCGGCTCGTCGTTGACGTTCAGCCTTTTGGGCACGTATCCAATCCGCGAGTTCCTTCTCAATCACTTCGAGGCTCGCGCGGTCCGACTCGCCCAGATCGGCCAGTCTTTCCAGTGCCGCGGCGCGGCGAACGGGCGGAAGTGCCGAGAGCACTTCGCTTGCACGCTGTGGCGGCAAGTGCGACAGTACCACTGCCACCGTCGATAAGTGCTCGCGCTCAAGTATCGCCGCTAGCGAAGGTAGATCTCCTCCTTCGAGCCATCCGAATGGCTGATCAGTGTCAATCACAGACTGGTCAACCGGAGGCGGCACGTTGCTTAGGGGATTGTCTAAGTCGGTGGACAACGTCAGTTCGACGCCACTCTCTGTAACCGGGTCTTCGAACGGTGCCGCACGTAGCTCCGAACGAAGTTCCTCCTGTTCAAGCGGGTCGACTTCTCCCAAGTCTCGGATAGCGCAACGGACTGCCTGCGCCTCGTCGTCAGATAACTGTCCGAGCAGCACGGCGGACGAGTCCGCGTCCAAACTGCGGATCAGGAGGGCGGCCTTGCGAAGTGTAGGCGAGAGGGTGGTTGCCATGAGTCTTATTGAAAGGGAGAGTGCATCAATGCGGTTTAGGCGGCGTTGTTAATCCATGCGCGCAAGATGTTGGCAGCTGCGTCGGGGTCCTCGCGAACCATCTCGCTAAGATCTTCCTTGAGCGAATCACTCTTCTTGATCCGAAGCTTGGGTCGTTCTGATGCTTCCGCCTGCTCGTCGGCAGTTGGTGCTGCGCGAGCATCAATGTCGACCTGCAGTGGTCCCACGTCGGAACGATCGGGGTTGCCTCCGCTTGGTCGGATCGCAGAGCGAAGTAACAGCAGGCTAGCCACGGCCAACCCAAACATCGACAGCGTGCCCCACGAACGGCTTGCCCAAGCGGCGACATTCTCGGCAAGTGATGGCTCAAGCGGAGCAGGGCGTTTCAACGAGTCATAGAACACAACTTGCACTTGCTTGTATTCATCCTCCCCAAGCGAAAGCCGCGGAAGGATGTTTTGAACATACCCCTCAACGTTGATCTTTAGCGTGTTTTCCATAGTCTTCATCTCGGTATCCGTGAGTTCCGCTGGGTTACCTTCTGGATTTTCCTGCTGCCAGATGCCGACCACATAATCCCGCGGTATCGCGATCGACGCGTACATTTCTTTCGGCTTGAATCCCAGGTAGCTTTCTTCCTTTCTCGTATTGCCAACCAGGTTCTCCTCGGTCGATACCTCCCGATGGACTTTGGTGCGATTCTCGGCGGCGAAGGCCTCACTCAAACTAGGCCGCGCGGACCCATTGGCGGTAACTCCGGGTTGCCCGCCGAGGTCGGCGAGAATCGTTTCTTCGTCCTCCGTATCGGTTTCTTTTCGCAAGAGTTTTCCTTCGATGGGCGACGACTCGGTGACTCGTTGCAACTGCTTGTTGTCGAGTTCGGCACTAACTTCGACTCGGACGCCAGGAATCCAGTCGAGCCCGCGTAAGATGCGATGCTTGTAGCTCTTCTGTAGCTCCTCACGGGCCTGCAGGTAAGCGTCGTCGAACCACGGCTCACCATCGTCTGCTGCGTCACTGCCGCCACTGGTGATGTTGACGTTATCGATGGACAGACTCGCAAGTGCCCCAGCTACAAGCTGTTTAATGTGACGAGCGTTCGCCTTGTTGAGGCTTTCGCCCGGTTTGGGCTCGACGAACACGCTGGCAGAGGCTTCGTCTTTACGATTGAATCCACGACGCTCCTGGATATCGAGCATCACGCTCGCGCTTTCGACGTAAGGGAATTTCGAAATGATTAGAGCCAGCTTCTTTTCAAGGGCAGTTCTTGTGCGAACTTCAAACTGGTGCCGCGTTTCCAGAGCACCGCCTTGTGATAGTGCCGCGTCCATAAAGTCTGAAGCACTGTCGGGAAGTGCGCCGGCGCTTGCGATGGCGGCAATGGCGTCTGTTTCAATCGCTTTAGGAACCCCAATCCGGTTAGAGTCGATGGTCCAGCCCGAGATGCCTGACTCGGCCATCGCGGCTATCATGCGATCGAGCTCTCGTTGGGAGAAACGTTCGCCGCCGAAGAGGTACGCATCGGGACCTGAAGCAGTGCCCCGGAATAGGAAGGCGACGCTCACCACGGCGACCACCAGCAGTAGTCCTGCGGTGATTCGCGCGCCGGGTGTCATCGACTCAAATAGGTCGCGAATTTGTGCGATCAGCGAATTCACTTCGATCCATCCGTGGACAAATTTTCTCGCCGCTTGGCGTCCTGCCAAACGTACGACGGTTGGTCTAATCTATACCGCAACGGTATATGGAAACAGCGTCAAATCCTGATGTCCTGTACTTCGCGATAAACCTCCATTGCCTTGTTTCGAATCTGCATGGTGAGCCGAAATGCCAGGTCGGCCTTCTGCACTGCGGTCAGGACTTCGGCCGGATTCACGTCTTCACCAGTAAACATGGCTTCCACTGCCTGGTCGGCCTGGTGTTGCATTTGGTTTACTTCCTTGATGGAGTCGACCAACATGTCTTTGAACGATGTCGAAGTACCTTCATTGACATTCTGCAGTGGCGACGGCGCGGTCGACTGAATGGAGGTACTAATGGTCGAGATGCTGTTCATCGTTATCTATCGGGCGAGGGGAGGGGGGGAGGGATTGGAGCCTATGCGATGATTCGGAGAGATTGCTGGCCAAAATCTTTGGTGATCTCGATGACGCCGATATTCGCCTCGTAGGCGCGCGTTGCCTGCATGGCGTCGACCATTTCGGTGGTCATGTCGACATTGGGATATCTGACATAGCCCTCAGTGTCGGCGTCAGGGTGCCCTGGTTGGTACTTCATCAGAGGCGGCTTGGTCGACATTTCGACGCTTCCGATCTTCACGCCAACGCCACCGGATGGCGTGCTGACGTCGGTATCGGTTTGGAAGATGACGTGCCGCGGGCGATACGGCTGTGCCTGGCCAAACTCATCGCGAGTGGTCGACATGTTCGCCAGATTCGACGAAATGGCATTCAGCCGCATCCGTTGCGCGACGAGGCCGCTGGTACTGATGTCGAAGCTATTAAACATGTTTCACTACCCTGTAGAGGTGATTTGGCGGTTAAGCAACGCGTTCGCTAATCGCCGCTTCCAGTAATCGAAACTGCTGTGTAAGTAAGCTGATAGCCATGCTGTGCGTGGTTTGGTTCTTCGCCAGCTCAGTTACTTGCGCTTCCAGGCTCACGTCACTCTGGTCGTGGTACAGTATGTGTTTCACCGATTCTCGAACCTCGGAAAACGAATCGATCTCGCGCGACTGGTCAGTGGCCTCGAGGAGTCCGGGCGACACTTCTTGCGACGATGGCTTCTCGCGGTTCTCTAGGGCCCGTTTCAAGCTGTCTTGAAACAGTTCAGGCGATAAGTCCCGCGTCTTGTAGCCGGGTGTATCGATGTTGGCAATGTTGCCTGCCAATACACCATGCCGAGCTTGTGTGAAGCTGACTGCCTGCTCTAGCACTGGTAGCGTCGAGTTATTCAGTATCGAAGGCAGCATTTAGCTACTCCTTTGCTAGCAGGCTACGTTGTCGTGGCCAGTCGAAGTCCGTTTGCAACGGGTGTGCCAACTTGAATTACACAGCTGGTTCGTATAGGCCTGGGCCAACAAGACCCGCAATTCACGCCATTTACCTCGCTTGCACTCGACAAGCACTTTGATAGCTTCATCAGTTCATAGCGACCATCGGCAGTTTCTGCCGACGCCAGCGGCAACGGTTGCCGCTAGCGCTCGATTAGGCAACGTTCATGAGTCGTTTTTCTCGCGGGGGTACTCCGTAGTCGCGCAATTTGCCACTGAGCGTCCGCACGCCGATGCCGAGCGCCTCAGCGGTTCGGGCTCGATGTCCATCGAATCGTTGGAGGGTCGACAAAATGACCTGTCTTTCCATTTCCGCCAGGGTCGCGCCCGTCCCAGGCCACCCAACAACCGATGGTTGGGATGCGTCGTGCGATGAAAGCCACTCGCGAATCGGTGCGGCGGCGATGACGTCGAATTCCGTGAGTACGCACGATCGCGTGACGACATTTTGAAGTTCGCGGACGTTTCCGGGCCAATCGTACTGCGAAAGCAGCTCGACCGCATCAGTCGATAGTTGTCGCCGGGTACCAAGCCTCCCGTTAGCCTGCGCAACGAAATGTTCTGCGAGCTGGGGGATGTCGCTGCGACGGTTGCGAAGCGGCGGTAGCTCGATCGGAACCACCGCCAAGCGGTAGTATAAGTCCTCGCGGAAGCGTCCCGCAGCTACTTCCTCAAGGAGGTTGCGGTTCGTCGAAGCAAGCATGCGTACATCGGCCTCAATGCTATTGCTCGACCCCACGGGCTCGAATGTTCTTTCTTGCAAGACTCGCAGTAGCTTGGCCTGCAACGTGAGGTCGATCTCAGTAATCTCGTCTAGCAGCAACGTGCTGCCCTGGGCTAGTTCAAATCTCCCGGTGCGATCGGACTCGGCCCCGGTAAATGCGCCTCGACGATGGCCGAACAACTCGCTTTCGGTTAACTGTTCGGAAAGTACCGGGCAATTAAGGCTCACCATCTCGGCCGTTGCACGCCGACTGGCGTTGTGAATGGCTCGGGCGACGAGTTCCTTGCCGGTGCCACTCTCGCCGCAAATCAGCACGGTTTCGTCGGTGCGCCCAATGCGCTCAATCTGTTGCCGCAGCGTTTGCATGGCAGGGCTGTCGCCAACCATGCACTCGCCTGAGCTTGTGGCCTCTCCGACATCCATCACGGCGCGCCGAGAGCAGGCGCGAGAAACGGCGTGTTCGAGTCGCTGAATATCAAACGGTTTTTCAAGATAGTCGAACGCGCCGTACCGCATTGCCTCGACGGCGGTCGCGACGCTGGCGTGGGCGGTGATTATAAGCACTTCGACGGGCAGGCCAAGTCGTTCGATTTCTCGAATGAACTCCAACCCGTCCATTCCGGGCATCTGTAGGTCGGTCACGACCACCTGACACACATGGCTGCGCAGGAATGCTAAACCTTCGACGGCGCTAGCGCAGGCATGCACTTCGTAGCCAGTCGCCGACAGCGCGGCGGCAACCGATTCCCGGGATCGTGTGTGATCGTCGACCACTAGCAGACGAGTTGCGCCTTCGGTCAAGGTCATGCGGCAGCTCCCATTCCAGAGCTACGCGGAAACCGTAACGTGAATGCCGCCCCGCCGTCTGGGCAGTTTGACACGCTAACGGTACCCCCGTGGGCCTGGACTACGTGCTCGACGATCGCCAGGCCCAACCCCGTGCCCGTGTCCTTGGTGCTATAGAACGGCTCGAACAACTTGCGGCGATGCTGCTCGGCGACACCCGGTCCGCTGTCGGCCACTTCCAATTCGAACGTTGTTGGGCCATCGTAGGATGTGACTACCAATGCACCGCCGTCGGGCATTGCGTCGAGTGCGTTGAGCACAAGATTCAGTATCGCCCGCCGAATCATCTCCCGATCTCCGGTCATCACGGCGTTCGGTGGCACGTCGATGTCGACGTCGACTGCCTGCGCTTCGAGTTGCGGGCCAAGCGAGTCGACCACCTCCTCCACAAGTGAGCCGACCAGAAAACTATTGGGTTGTGGTTGACGATGGGCGGTGAAGCTCAAAAGATCGTTCACGGTAGCATTCAGGGATTGGAACCCTGCCTCGACTTGGGAAAGGGTTTCGAGCGCCGGTGCGTCGCCAGCCAAGTGACGACGTAGCAAACTCAAACTAAGGGTGACCGGGACCAGGTTGTTTTTTACCTCGTGGGCGACATGCGAAGCCATCTGCCCTAGGTCGGCGAGCCGATTTTTGCGAGCAAGTTCACGATTCTTCCGTTCTAACTCGTCACTCAGCCGCGCGACTTCGGCGTGGAGTGTCGTATGCGTTTGCTCCAGCCTAAGCGTAGCGCTATTCCAGGCGTCGAGCAGAGTCTCAAGCGACATGTCGCCACTAACCGTAGTCGGATCTACCACAGGCTCTGCGCAGATGCGTAGCACGGGTACGATCGGTGGCGCAGGTGGTTTCTGAAGTAGCGGTTCTTGATGGTGCATAGCGTATGGGTGGCTTAACTGCCCCCCGTGGTTAGGTCGAGTCGCTCGGTCGTCGCTGGATCGCCGTCTTGTATCGACCAGCCGTTTTGGCGTGCTTGCTGTTCGTAGGCGCCAACCGCCCGATGGGCCGTACCAGCGCGATGGAGTCGATCGGCAACTTGATCTCGCCGCTCGATCATTCGCGCCTCCTGTTCGCGCTCAAGCTGCATCACTTCGTCAAGCAACCGTCGACAATCGTTAGCCCGTTCAGCACAGGCCGCCCGGTCCGCGGGGCTCCGCCAGGCTCGGGATTCGGGATCGTCCGATTGAAACGGTCGAAGACTGCGCTCCACCGTCTGCAGTGCGCCAATCAAGTGTTGCTTAGCTCCTAGCAACTGTAGCAGATGAGTTATGTCCGACTGGTCGACGAGCGCTTGCTGTCGAAGGCCAATCTCACGCAGTTGCGTTAAGACTTGGTGCTTCTTGCGAACCAGTTCAGCCAGTTTGTCGGTGGCCAGGGTGCTCATAGCGGGCTATTCATACTGTGCGACCAGAAAAGGCAGTTCACCATTCGCGCATTTCGGTCAGCATCAGTTCCCATTGACTCCGGGTGAAATTGGTGGATGCCAAGAAATCTGCGTCCTCAGGTAGTTGTTTCAACAATTGCAATGCTTGGTCGATATTCAGTCGTGCCTTGATTGGTTCCTGCAGGCGACGTTGACAGTTGGCGATTTGCACGAAGGTCTCCAACACGAACGGTTCGTTCTGATAAAGCGTTGAGACGTTCGAGTACTCGTCGATGGCGGCTTTGAATCGCTGCGGCGAGCGTTCTATGCGTCCCAGGTCGAATAACGCGGACCCCTTGAACATATAGCAATTGCGAAGCATCGCACGATCAAGTTGCGTGACCGACTCGCTGTTTGCGATATCGACACGCACCTGTTCGTAGTACCGCAACGCTTCGTACAAGCCGCTTTGGACTCTTCGAGTGCTTACCTCGCGTTCGTTGGCCGTCTTGGCTATTTCCAATTCTGCTAGTGGTTCTACAGCAGCGTGACGATATGATTCGGCAATCAAATAGTTGGCCAGCCGAGCCTGTCGAGGCCCGATGTCGCGCTCGACAGCTTCGGCCAAACGATCGATCGCATCCTCGTAGCGACCGGCCTCGTAGAGCAGGTGACCGAGTTCAAAAAGCGACTGTCGCCACTCGGTGCTATCCGGAGTTTGCTTGCCATGCAAGTTCGCCAGCAACAACTGCTCAGCCTCACGGACCTGGTTCTTGTTGCGAAGGGCTTTGGCACAGTCTAGTCGGGCGCGGAATACGGCCGCATCTTGCGGATGCAGTTCGATGCATTCTTCGAGTGCGAGTATGCCGTCGTCTACCTCGCCTAGAGCTAGATGAGCTTGTCCCAGTCGCAGCAAGACTTGTGCGTTGCGTTGTACCGGTTCGTTACGTAAGTACTCGTTGAGCATTCGCACGGCACTGGAGAAGCTTTGCCCCATCAGGTAGCTCTCGGCGCTCATCCAGACCGCGTCGGGATAGTCTGCCGTTGCGAATCGGCGGCGAGCGAGTTCCTCGTAGTCGACGCCTGCTTGACGAAGGCGCAGTCGACCCTCTCGTTTCATCGCCTTGGCGTTCAGTTGCCCATGCGACGCCTGACCAACAAGGTAGTTACCCCAAACTCGACGCGTGTTGGCACGCAGCTCAATTTGCTTCGCTTTTCCAAGCAGCCTGCTGAGTTGTTCTACCAAAGTCGAGGCAGCCGCGAATTCGTTTCGAACCAAGAAGTCGGTGTGAGCGGCAAGCATCCGTCGACGCAACTCGTGTAAAGGCAGATATCGATTGCGATAGGCACTCGCTACGTCGAGCGAAGAGAGGCTGCGTCGATACGCCGTAAGGGCCTGTGCGTCGTTGCGTTTCTTTTCGCGATAGAGGTCGCCTTCGGCCACCGACGCAGCGATGCCTGCCGGTGAAGAAGAGAACAGCTTTCTAACTCGCTCGAATTGGCGAATGGCCTGGTTGCTCGAGCCGGTCAAACCTTTGGCGACGCCCGATAGGTACATCGCCTCATCGGCAATCTCGTTGGCAGGAGATACGGCATCCAATTTCTGAATCGACGATTCGACCGCCTTGTACAGCTTTTCGGGACGGTGGCTGGGATCCAACTGGTGGGCAAGATAGTTACGAAGCTCATCGATATCGATCCTCGCCGCTGCCAATGTCGCTCGCGCTGCAGATAAGTCGTCTTGCTGAGCGGCCTGAAGCGTCGCCCGAGCCTCGTTGTAGCGCCCCAGTTTCGATAGGAAATCGATTCGACTAAGCAGTGACTCCACCCGGAATTCGCCTTCGAGTTTGCGGCTTTCCAGTGCGGTGTCGAGGTGAGAAAGCGCACTCGTGTATTCCGGAGGATCGGCGTGTATGTAGGCGGTGGCGAGCGTCAGGTGCAGGTCGACGTGGTCGCCGTCCGAGAGTTCCAGTGTATGTTCAAGCACCTCGAGGCCGGCTGCATTCTCTCCACTCTCAATCAGGCTCTTACCTAGTAGATAGTTGCCTTGTTCTTCACGTCCCGGTGGAAATCCTACTGTGCGAGCTTCCTGCAGGTACTTTGCCGCGATCTGATACTGACTCTGGCGCATCAAGGCAGACCATTGTCCATCGGCTTCGGCTGCCTTTACGGCTCCCAATACGAATAGCGGACCGCCATACTCGTTTGGCGATAGCGAACCATTCTGGGTCATATGCACGATACGTAGCCGCGCTTCGTCTAGATCGCCCGTGTCAAATGCATCGAGCGCCCCTTCGAGAGTAGGGACGTTCGTAGCGACGGTGAGCTTTGCAAGGTAGAGCCAAGTCCCTACGGTCGACATCACCAACGCCAATAGCGCCGCGCCGGCGCTCACGCTGCGCCATCGACTGCCGCCGATCCAATCGCGCAGGCGTTGAAGGCGACCCATCAGCGAACGATCGGCGGCGGAAGCAACATCGTCTGCCACAGAGCCAAGTCCTTAGCGGCGAGCAACATGCGGACTTGCCTCCATGCAAGTCGGTAGCGCAGTTGGTCCAACTGTCTTCTATCGAACCGAAGAATATGCGTCAACGCAGGCTAGCGGCGGGTGCTAGCATGAGCACGCCGTCGTCGCGAGTTTAGGCACCGCAAACCTGATCCATCAACCAGCGGTTGACGTCGTCCAGCATGCAAGTGGTCAGATCGTCGCTGCCAGGGTACTGACGCAACGCGACTCCGCAACCCGCAGAGTGCAAGAGGCGTAGGTCACTGCAGACCTGATGTTCTAGGTAGGTATGGTGATTACGGGCGGAAGCAACAAAGAAAGGGAACTGTCGCAAGCAGTTGAGATTTCGCATCAGCGCGTGGCGTTGCGGTAGTCGCCCGTTAATGGTGGCGACGCCAGCAAATCGCTCAGGAGACAATGTCGCGAGACGCACCGCCATGCTGCCACCATCCCCGTGCCCGACTAGGAACACCCTGTCGTTGTGAATGCTAAAGTGCTCTTTGGCGACATCGATCGCATCGCTCACTGCCTCGTTGGCGGCGAAAATAGCATCGGGTTGTTGCATCCAGCGGTATCCGGGCATTGAACCGAGGGATTCGCCCAAAGCACGTGGTGCCACCGCCACGTAGTTCTGCGTGCTCAGATGCTGCATCACCTGCGGTAGATGTCGCTCGCTACCGCCCGAATCGTGAAGCCAAACGACTAGCGGATAGGCATAGCCTGGCTCGTAGTTTAGCGGCAAGAAGGTCGCAACCGGTGCGTCGGCAATCTTGTGGGGATGACGCTCGGCGAGAGCCAAACCGATGCCCGATGCTGGGGTCTCTGGAATGATGCTCTGCCAAGGTGTGGAACTTGCTGCGGGAACCGCAAGTCGATTCATAGTGAAAAATCTCGCGGGTGCTGTTGAGGTGTTTGTATCGGTCCTGCGGCGATGAATCTCCTGGCCCCGACAGTTTCTCGGAACCGCTGCAACCGCCCTGAGCAATACCTTGCCGACTCTAATCGAACCTTGGGGTGAGTGTCAACGCCGCCCATACTCCGCTGTTTCAATAGGTGCTAGCACGGCAGTGCGCGAGCCTACGTCGTTAGACCAAAGTCGCCATTGTTTCGACGAGTTCCTTGACGGCCGCAACGCTCTTATGGAACGCTGCGGTTTCCGATTCGGTGAGTTCCAACTCAACAACTCGCTCCACCCCACCGGTGCCGAGTACGACGGGCACGCCAACGTAGTACCCGCCTACGTCGTACTCCTTGTCGCAATACGCGGCACAGGGGATGAGCCGTTTCTTGTCACGAATCACCGCTTCGACCATCTGCGCGGTAGCGCCCGCAGGCGCATAATAGGCGCTTCCGGTCTTCAGCAGTCCTACGATCTCTGCACCCCCTTTGCGAGTGCGGTCGACGATTTCTTCTAGGCGTGAAGGTTCGAGAAGTTGGGTAACGGGAATACCCCCCACGGTGGTGCAACTGGGCAACGGCACCATAGTGTCGCCATGACCACCCATCAGCAGTGCCGAGATGTCTTCGACACTTACGCCTAGCTCCATCGCCAAGAACGTGCGATAACGCGCCGTATCCAACACGCCTGCCTGCCCGATCACACGTTGTGGAGGAAATCCAGTGACTTGCAGCGCCCGTTGCACCATCGCGTCCAGCGGATTGCTGACCACCATTACTACAGCGCTGGGGCTGGTGCTCTTCACCTGCTCACAAACCGAGGTCATGATCTTCGCATTCGTCGCTAGCAAATCGTCACGGCTCATGTCGGGCTTGCGTGGAATGCCAGCGGTGATCACCACGACGTCGCTGCCGGCCGTATCCGCGTAGTCGTTAGTGCCTGTTACATTGGCGTCAAATCCGAAGATTGGTGATGCTTGCATAAGGTCGAGCGCTTTTCCGCGTGGCATGTCGGCAAGGTCGCCCGGAATGTCTAGCAGCACGATGTCGCCCAATTCGGCCGCCGCGCACCAGTGCGCCGTCGTAGCGCCTACATTCCCTGCCCCAACTACGGTTATTTTTGCTCGACGCATCGCTGGTCTCCCTGCAAGCCGTGAATCTAAAATCGCAAAACATGCATTGAATGCAGCACCTCTGTACGAGAGTATCCACGCGAGGCACAAGACCCGCAAGTAGCCTCCGGGTAGTTATCCAGGTGCAGGGTGCGTTCTTGTTGGATTGTTGACGATGCGATCCAGTTTGTTGGCTCGCCGGGGCATTGACAGATCAGTTTCTTTGGCTCTCGCGCGTCGATCTAGACAACCACGGAATGTTTGAGTAACGTCCGCCCGCTTCATGACGAGTGCATGTGCTCAACAAGGAGCGGAAGTCCCTTATCACTTGGCCTATCGACTAAATGGCTGTCGACATCGCATCAAAGCCAGCTTGGCTCAACCGGGCACAAGAACTCATCTTGCCGCTTGCGTTTATCGCCAGCGTGCTGGTGATCATGGTGCCCTTGCCACCGGCACTGATGGATGTACTTCTGGCCGGCAATATTACCGTTGCCGTGATCGTGCTGCTTACGACTATTTACGTGCGCTCGCCGTTGGAATTCAGCATCTTCCCATCTTTGCTTCTGGCGACAACATTGGCCCGCCTGGTGCTGAACGTCGCCACCACCCGATTGATTCTCACCCGTGCCGGCACCGACAAGCTGGAGGCGGCAGGCGGTGTGATCAACGCATTCGCCGACTTTGTTGCTGGCGGACAGGGTGATGGAAAGATCGTCGTTGGTTTGATCATCTTCGTGATTATTGTGGTCATTCAGTTCGTGGTAATCACCAAGGGCGCAACCCGCATTAGCGAGGTGGCAGCAAGGTTTGCCTTGGATGGGATGCCTGGCAAGCAGATGGCAATCGACGCCGACCTGAACGCGGGGATCATCGACGAAAAAGAAGCCCAACGGCGCCGCGAGGAAATCACACAGCAGGCTGACTTCTATGGGGCAATGGACGGTGCTAGCAAGTTCGTTCGTGGCGATGCGATTGCGGGCATCGTGATCACTGTCATCAACATTGTCGGCGGACTGATCATTGGTATGGTCGAACTCGGTATGCCGATTTCCGAAGCCGGGAGCTTGTTCACCCGGCTAACCATCGGCGATGGCCTCGTCAGCCAAGTGCCAGCATTTCTGATTTCGCTGGCTGCTGGCTTGTTGGTGACTAGGAGCACTAAGAAAACTAACATGCCACAACAGTTCCTCGACCAACTGTTCGCGCGTCCTCAGGCGCTCGCGGTCGCGGGCGGGTTCTTGGCGGTACTGGTATTCACAAGCTTGCCCCGAATGCCGCTATTGACGTTGGGTCTGGCGTGCCTTGGAATGTCGCACATGCTGACCAAGAGAGAGAAATCGCGCATGGTACAGGAAGCCGAAGCCCAGCGTGAGTCGGCGGCGGCGCCGCAAGACGAGCGCGTTGAGGACTACTTAACCATTGATCCGATGGAGATCGAACTCGGCGTTGGCCTCATTCGCTTGGCCGATCCCAATCGCGGCGGGGATCTCTTGGACCGTGTCGGTCGTGTCCGAAACAACATTGCTTCGGAGATCGGATTGGTAATGCCAAAGGTTCGCATTCGTGACAATATGCGCCTCGAGCAGAACGACTACCGCATCAAGATCGCCGATATGCCCATTGATCAGTCGACCATTGAGCCAGGTCTGTTGCTTGCGATTGACTCAGGCATGACCACGGGTGAAGTCGATGGTATACACACGACCGACCCAGCGTTTGGCACGCAAGCCAAGTGGATTCAGCCAGGCTTGCAAGACCAGGCAGAGTTGTACGGCTACACCGTGGTCGAACCGAACGCAGTATTGGCAACACACCTAACAGAAGTATGCAGGCGCCACGCGGACGAGATTCTAACGCGCGACGCGACGAAGCACTTGGTAGACGAACTGAAGAACGTTGCACCGGCGGTCGTCGATGAACTCGTCCCCGACGTGATGTCGCTCGCCGAAGTGCAGGGTGTATTGCAGATGCTGCTCCGCGAGCAGGTATCAATCCGCCAACTCGCTCTAATTCTCGAAACGCTTGGCGACTACGCACCACGTTCGAAGGATCCCGTGCTGCTGACCGAGTACGTGCGTCATCGATTGGCGAGGCAGATTTGCACCCGCTACCGCGACTCGGAGAGCCAGTTGCACGTCGTAGCGCTCGATCCAGCGGTGGAAGACCGCGTGCGGGCCGGTTCGGAGCATACAGAGCGCGGACTGTTCATTCGTATGTCGCCCCAGGCCGTCGAAGCGACCTGTGCGCACATCAAGCAAGAAGTCGAAAAGCTGGTGACCCAGAATCAAACGCCAGTTGTGCTTGTCAGCCCACAGATTCGCGCCGCGCTCAAACAGTTGACCGAGAATCACCTACCCAACTTGGTGGTGTTGAGTTTCAACGAAGTAACCCGTGACACTAAGGTCGTTACTCACGGCCTGGTGACCGATGCCCAAACCGGAATGCCCAAGTAACCGCTACGCGAGAGCCCAAAATGGAATTGAAGTCGTTCCGCGCAAAGACAATGCAAGAAGCCTTGGAACTTGTTCGTCACGAGTTTGGTAGCGATGCCTCGGTGCTGCACACCCGCGAAGTCAACAGTGGTGTGCTCGGCCGTTTGGTGGGCGGACGGCAGGTGGAGATCGTGGCATCGTCGGGCGAACGCACGCCCGTTGAGTCTGTAAGAGCGGAAGTGAGCGAGCCAGCCTCGGTCGTTCCCGCCGTTCATGAAGATTTCGACTATCGGGAGAGGTACCGCGCCGACCTGGGGGCCGAGCTGGCCAGTGAATTGGGTAGCTTGCGCCAAAAGGTCGAGCTTCTTTGTGAAAGCCGCGGCCAACAATCTAACGATGGGATGCCCCGTGGGCTGTTTGAGGCATACACCGATCTGATTGAAGCCGACGTTGACGAGAAGACGGCCAGAGAACTCGCCGACCAGTTGTCAGAGCTGCCGACGGACGGGCGCCGTACCCCACAACAGCTTCGCGACCTGGTTGTGGACCAGATAGAAACGACAGGGCCCATTCAACAGACGCCAGGCACTCGGCGACTGGTGGCGTTGGTGGGACCCACGGGCGTCGGCAAAACAACCACCGTGGCGAAATTGGCCGCCAACTATCGACTTCGTGAAAAGCGCCGTGTGGGGCTGATCACGGTCGATACTTACCGCGTCGCCGCTGTCGAGCAGCTTAGAACCTACGCCGACATCATTGACTTGCCGATGGAGGTGGTGGCGACGCCCCGCGAGATGCGAGAGGCAGTTCAGCGGATGACCGACCTTGATTTGGTTCTGCTCGACACAGCTGGCCGGAGCCCACGTGACGAAGTACAAATTCAGGAACTCAAGTCGATGCTTGGCGAGGCCCAAGCCGATGAAGTTCATCTGGTGCTATCCAGCACCGCAGCGACGAAGAGCCTAGTGAACACGGCCACCCGGTTTTCTGAAGTCGGCACTACAGCGCTAATGCTCACGAAGCTGGACGAAGCGATGGGCTTGGGGCACCTACTCGCGCTGCTGCGAAATTGTGGGCTGCCAATAAGTTACCTGACCAACGGTCAAAACGTTCCGGACGACATCGAGGTAGCCGATGCTCGGCGCTTGGCCGACGAGATGCTTACCGCCACTACAGTCGCTTGAGCATGTTGATGCAGGGGGAGTAGATGCGGGGCGTGCGCCATGGATAGTCAAGCCGACAAACTCCGCTGTTTGGTGCGCGCCGTTCGCGAAGCGGCGGCAGTGGCTACGGGACCACCGACGATCGCCATTTTTGCAGCAGGGGACCACCAACTAGGTGACCAGATGCTGCGATGTCTGCACGATCTTTGCGCTGCGCGAAGTATTTCTACTAGTTCACCCAATGCGTCTTGGCAACTCGTGCAATTGAAGGCCGAAAACCACGCCGACCAGTGGGAACAGTGGCGACGTGCTTCGGTGTTGATTATTGTCACGAGGAGCGACGACGAGTCGGTGATGGAATGCTACAAGCACTTGAAGCTTGTCGTTCGGCACGCGCCGCTGCCGCCGTTGGAGTTTGTAGTGACGGACCATGTAGGCTACGAAGCGGCTACCGTCGCCTGTAATCGCCTAGCACAGACATGCCAGCGGTTCTTGCATAGCAGCATTTCCGGCACGTTAGTCTGTACGGCGACCGACGACACGGTGGCCGCTAGCATGGAGCCACTGGTTGATCGCTTGCTGGCGATGCCCCCGGTAGCATCGATCGATTCGGTCAGTCCTATTGCAGTCCACAACAGTTAATGCCTATAAGCCTGCGTCGCGAACACGCAACAGAGAGGCTCGCGGCGCGTCCCCACGCGGGGCACCTTTTCCATTCAACGACTTTTCCCGAATCGCGACGATCTTGCGCACTATTGGCGTCGCTAATCATCTCAATGTTGCTTCGAAGATTTCACAAACTCAGCAATTGGTCTGAAGCCGCGCCCTACCTCGTGCCGATGTACCACGACATAGCCATCTCGCGCGCACGTGCGTCAAGATGGTTGGATTGGTTGGAGTTTAACGGCACTTCGAGGTGGATTCATGGGTCGAGCCTACGCCGGTGTCCTGGGTTACCTAGCCGCGGCGCTCACGCTGATACGCGGCGCCTTGGCCCACGGTGGCGTCGAGAGCACACTGCTGGCGGCCATAGCCGCGTTGGCGATCTTCGCTGTCGTTGGCTTTGTACTCGGCTCGATTGCCGAATCGACGGTCGACCAGGCAGTTCGCCAACGGCTAGAGGCGCAGCTCAACGCGACCGACACCACCTAGGCAAGTTAACGCCCCGCCGCATTTTCATTCCAACGCATCCAACTCCCTATCTCACAATCTAAACCGTCACACGCCACATGAGGTGGCGTGCTAGTGGAATCACGGAGGACCGAATGGCCACGACGACTACCGCATCGAAGGAAGAAATTGCCGAGGTCTGGACGCAATTTAAGGCTGATCCCGAAAACAAGCTGCTGCGGAATCGCCTCGTTGAGCAATACTTACCCTTGGTGAAGTACAACGGCGAACGCATTTGGTCGCGATTGCCAGACGGAGTGGACCTTGACGATCTGATATCGGCCGGCGTGTTCGGCCTGATGGATGCAATTAACGCATTCGACATGAGTCGTGGCGTCAAGTTCGAAACCTACTGCGTGCCACGTATCCGCGGTGCAATGCTCGATGAACTTCGTACCATGGACTGGGTTCCACGGCTGGTGCGCAGCAAAGCTAGCAAGCTAAACGAAGCGGTCAAGCAACTCGAAGCTCGTCTCGGCCGCCAACCGAACGAGAACGAATTGGCTGAGCAGATGGGCATTAGCGTAAAGGAACTCGAGAAGCTGATCACCGACGCCAATGCGGTGAATTTGGTGAGCCTCAACAAGAAGTGGTACGAAACCGACAGCTACAAGGATGTTCGCGAAATCGACATCCTTGAGGATAAGAAAGGCGAAGACCCCACCAAGCGGATCCAAAAGTCCGACATCATGCGGCTCGTGACCAAGGGACTAAATCGCAACGAACGGCTAATCATCATTCTCTATTATTACGAAGAGCTGACGATGAAAGAGATCGGCGCCACGCTCGATTTGTCGGAAAGTCGCGTCAGCCAGATGCACAGCGCCATCGTTAGCCGTCTACAAGGTCAGCTAGGACGTCGTCGTCCGGAATTCGGCGCCACCGCCTAAACCTCAGGCGGCCGCCGTTCGCAGCTACGCTCTTCAGGCACCGCAGGAAGGTGCAAATCGCCGACGTCGGTGCAGGACGTAGATTTCGGGGAGTCCATCGTGACAACCAGAGACCTGCCGCCCACGCGGCGAACGCTTCGCAAGCTCCAAATGCTTCCCGGCGTTGGGAGGGCCAAGGATGGGCTGAGAGCGGTTCGGCGGGCAATTCCCACGGCGTGGCGACGGGCAACGCAAGGTCAGCGAGCGTTGCCCGCGTTGATCATTGCCGGCGCGCAAAAAGCCGGGACGACGCAGCTCCACACCTACCTGTCAAAGCACCCACGCTGCTATAGTGGCGTCCGCAAGGAGGTGAACTACTTCTCGCACCATTTTGATCGTTCGCAGGCGTGGTATCGGTCCCAATTTCCCCTCAAGCGAGCATTGTCGGTAGTCGACGGCATCTGTCTGGACTCATCGCCGATGTATCTGCCATCCGCCAAAGCAATTCGGCGCATGCACGAGATTTTGCCTGCGGTAAAAGTCATCGTTCTGCTTCGCGATCCGATCGAGCGGACGTATTCGCACTACCAGCACCTGAAGTCGCGCTGGCGCGAGCAGCGCACGTTTTCCGAGGCGATCGACGAGGCACTCGCGCTGCTGCCGAACGTTCTCGAGCCAACCGAGACCGTCTGCGCGTTTCACGGTACGCCAGTCGAGTACGTTTCGTGGAGTTACTACGCGCACCAGTTGAGGGTGATACTCGACGTTTATCCTCGCGAGCAGCTAATGGTGATCGATAGCGCCGACCTATTTGACGACACCAACGAAGTATGCCAGCGGGTGTTCGACTTACTAGGATTGGAGCGGCTCGACGTTTCGCCAAGGAAGATACACAATCGTGGAAATCACGCGGAACAAATCGATCCAGGCGTTGCCGATCGTTTGCGACAACACTTTCGCCCGTATGATCGGATGCTTGTCGACTTGCTCGGGCAGTCGTTTCGTTGGATGAAGGCCGAAGTCGTGTCGAGTCAGTCCGCGGCTTAGCCCCTCGTAATTCTGCTAACGTCAGACGCGTAACTCATCGGCGTCTGCACCGCTGCCGTACTTTGCTCGCAACGGTTCGATCACATCGGTGACAAACTTATCGACTTGCTCTGGCGCTCGACCGATGAGCGACCGAGGATCGACTGCGGCCGCGACATCTACTTTTGCGAAAGCTTCGTCTTCTTCCAAACGTTGAAGCAAGTCGTTGGGCTGCCCTTGTTGCTTGACCATGGCGGCTGCGTCTTGACTGTGTTGGCGAATCCGCTCATGTAATTCTTGGCGATCACCGCCCGCGGCCACGGCTTGCATTAGGACGTTCTCGGTGACCATGAACGGCAACTCTTCGGCGAGATACCTGGCGATAACTTGCGGGTAAACTTCCAGCCCGCTGGCGACGTTTTGATAGATCGACAGGATCGCGTCGACCGCCAGAAACGCCTGTGGCAGCGCTAGCCGCCGGTTCGCGCTGTCATCGAGGGTCCGCTCCATCCATTGCGTGGCGTGAGTACCCGCGGCGCTCGATTCAAGACTCATCGCATAGCGGGCAAGACCGCAAATTCGTTCCGATCGCATTGGGTTTCGTTTGTATGCCATGGCTGAGGAGCCAATTTGCTCTTTCCCGAACGGTTCTTCCAATTCCTTGCGATGCGCCAGAATGCGGATATCGGTCGCCGCCTTGTGGCAACTGGCGGCGATGCCCGAAAGCGTGCTCAATACCTGATGATCGACTTTGCGTGGATACGTTTGTCCCGTGACCGCGTAGATTCGATCGAAGCCCATTTTCTCCGCAACTAGCTTCTCGAGTTTCGCCACCTTTGCATGGTCGCCATCAAACAGTTCTAAGAAGCTCGCCTGAGTGCCAGTTGTTCCTTTCGTGCTGCGGCCAGCGAGGGTCGCCAGGCGGTGCTCGACTTCTTTAAGATCGAGCACTAAATCGTACGCCCACAGTGTTGCCCGTTTGCCCATGGTGGTGGGCTGAGCGGGTTGTAGGTGGGTGAAGCCAAGCGTTGCCAGATCGCGATGTTCGGTCGCAAAGCTACCGAGCGCGTCGATCACCGCCACGAGTCGGCCGCGTAGCAATTCGAGTGATTCGCGTATGAGGATCAGGTCGGTGTTGTCGACCACGAAATTACTGGTGGCACCCAGGTGAATGATGCCCTTGGCCCGCAGGCACTGGTCGCCATACACATGAACGTGCGCCATGACATCGTGACGTAGTTTCTTCTCGTAGGCCGCAGCCGCCACGAAGTCGACGTCGTCGACCTTCGCCCGCAATTCGTCGAGCTGCGCTTCGGCGATCGGAATGCCGAGTTCCGCCTCCGCTTCGGCCAGTGCCACCCATAGCCGCCGCCAGGTGCTGAACTTCTTCTGATCGCCCCAAATCGACGCCATCTGCCGAGAGGCGTAGCGGGTGATGAGCGGATTCTGGTAGTGTTGGTAATCCATTGGTAAGGATTGGGGATTCAGGGATCGGGGGGCAGGGGCCGATGAGAGGCCACGGTCTAACTTCACCTGTCCCCTCACACCGGTACACTCACCTCGTTACATATTAGTCAGATCGTCTTCGCTCCGGCTACCGACAATTGCATCGAGAGCCGCACCGACAGCCTGTGCCTGTTCGTACGTGTGATTTTTGCGCAGATAGACTCGGCAAGCGCGATGCGCAATCGGCAGTTGGGCAAACAGTTGGTCATCGGTAAGCGCGTAAACCTTGTTTGTCGATGGCCGGTATCGAAAATTCTGTCCTGATGATGGGGCTAAAGCATCAGGACGGTAGATGTGTCGCGGCAAGTCGATCCGCATGTCTAAATCGCTCATGCGCTCAGGAAGCCTGCTGCGAATAGCGTGCGTCAACAGATTCTCGTCGCCGAATACGCTCGACGATTCAGATTCACCTTCCTTGATCGGGCGGTCAAGGTCGTCGATTGCCACCCAGTCGACTTTTCTATTGAGCAACCGGTCCCACCGTTCACCTAGTTGTCGAGCATGTGGATCACGACTCCGACTCCACCGCGATACATCGACCAGTAACGACCACTCGGTGAAGTGCAGATAGTCGTTTAGGTGCTCGACCGGGTTTCCCGGGAATAGGAGATCGCGGCTGTCCCGAAACAATTCGCCTAGAGTCTTATCTATCGAGCGCACGGTGCGGTGGAAATAGACCGAGCGAAACAGCTCGCTCTTCGTTTGAATGAACTTTACTAGAGCATTCATGCCTTTCTGGTGTATCGTGAGCCCCTGATCGCTGAAAAACGTATACCTAATTAGACGTTCGAGATCATATGCGCGCTGGCTATACCCGGTCATGTAAGCATCGCGGAGGACGAAATCCATGCTATCCACGGTGTAGAGCCCACAGAACAAGCTTCTCATAAAAACGAGCCACCTCGGATACAGATCGGCATCATCGGTCGTTGGGCGCTGTATCAATATGGCAACTTGTGCCGGGTCGAGCTGTTCATTATCTGCTAGTCGCGTATTTGGGCATTCTCGGATGCCGCGAATGACGTCAGAGAGTTCGTTGACAATGATGTACGCGCCGAGGGTCTCATGATTGAGATCAAATTGTGGTTTGAGATAGTGGGCGTCGAAAAAGTGGCCAAAAGGCCCATGCCCGACATCGTGCAACAGCGCCGCGACGCGGGTGAGACACTCGACATAGCCACGAGTTGGTAAGTCGCCGCCGCACACTTCTTCTAGACTGTCGTACAGCCGCTCGACGACACGGCTAGCCATGTGCATCGCGCCGACGACGTGCTGAAAGCGCGTGTGCTCGGCCGATGGATAGACCCACCATGCAGTCTGCAACTGGTGGATCTGCCGCATACGTTGCACCCACGGGTGGTCGAGCAGCGTCCGCTCGGCCGTCTCTCCGTCGGGCACGACTGACAGAAACGGAATGTACCCGTGAATCGGATCGTGACACAAACTCTCTCGCTCAAAGTGCTTCATACGCCGTATTGTTGCGTACGCACGATGATATTGGGTAGCCCCAGAGGTTAGGTGTCGTCGCCTCGGATCACCAACTCCACAGCCACCCCAATCGCCAGCGCTGCGATGTTCACGATCCACAGCACCAAGCAGGTCCAGCCAACCGCGCGGACGACGTTGGCGCCGGCCGTGTCTTCGATGGCTGTGAGTAGTCCCATCAGGCCGAACAGCACTGCCACCAGCATGGGAAGCAGGATGGCGGGTACGAGTAACCACCGCAAGTACGGGATCAGATTCATGGCTGCAGATCTCGGTGGGAATAACCTGGCGTGGACGTGCGAGTCTATCATAACTCGAACCACCCGCAAAAACCTCCATGTATCGGCCGGCAGTACCCGGAACTACCGCCGCAACCCCGCCGACGTTTGACCGTGCTCCACAATGGGCGAGAATAGATGAAGCTCCACGTCGCGCCGGCGTTTTGCCGCTGCACTCAGGTCGAGTCCGCAACCCTACCATCCGTTTGCCGTGCATCTCACTCTGTCTATCGTGATTCGCCGTCGTTGCACTTTTGTGGTCTTGGCATGCGTTGCTTCGCACACGTGGGGTGCCACCGTGATGCTCGAGGACGGTCGGGTTCTCAAAGGGAAGATCGCCCAGGTCGCAGGCGTGGCTGATGATCCAACCGACCCCCGACCGCTGGCCGGTGAGGTGAAGGTCACGCCCATCCTGCTGGTTGACGACGGATTGCGGCGGACTTACGTCGCCAAAGCCGATGTCGATCCTGGCTCGCCCCCGACACCAGACGACGGGCGCGAGGTGAAGATTCGTCCCTGGCAGAATGCGGCTGAGAGCGGTGGCGGTTTGGTGAGCGTCGGGCCAAGTCTTGCGATTGAGCCTTGGGATCCGTTTGGTCGCCGAGTGTATCACATGCAAACGCCCGATGGCCCACTGTCGATTATTCAGGGCATTACCGAAATCACTCCACGCTACGTGCGTGTGGAAGGACTCAACGGTGCTCGGCGGCCAATAAGATGGGATATGCGTTTGGCGACCAGCTCGATTTCCCCCGAGCAGTTGTCGACGATTTTGCATCAAGCCATCGACACCGATGATTACGAAGGGCGACTTCAGATCGTTCAGCTCTACTTGCAGGCCGAACGCTACCCGGAAGCCGCCAGAGAGCTTGCCCAAGTGCAGACCGATTTTCCCGAACGGACGGAGTTGAAAGACAATCTCCGGCAGCTTCGGCAACTCGCCGCGCGGAGCATTCTGAGTGAACTTCAGCTCCTCAGCGATGCAGGCCAGCATACGTTGGTGCAGGGTCTTCTGCCCCGATTCCCTGCCGACGACGTGGCCGGCGAAACATTGCAGCAAGTCCGCGAAATGCTGAACGAGTACGAACAGTTGGCCGCACGCAAAGAGCAGTTTCTCACTCGGCTGAACGAAGAAATCGGCAAGGTCGAAGATCCGGTTCATCGACAACTCGCCGAGGCGTTTCAGGCGGAAGTCGAGAGCGATCTTACTTACAACACTTTGGACCGCACCGCCTCGTTTGTCCAACTCATGGACGACGAAGACTTGTCGGCCGAAAACAAGGTGGCGCTGGCGATGAGTGGTTGGCTGCTCGGATCGACCCAAGCGATAGACAATTTCGCGGTGACCAGTTCGCTGATGGAAATCCGCGATTTGGTACTCGAGTATCTTCGCGAAGACCAAGCGGTTCGCCGGGCGCGGTTGTTGGCCGATATCCGCGACCTCGAAGGTGGCACGCCCGAACGCGTGGCCCAGATTCTCAAGCTCATCAAACCGCCCGAGGCGATCCCCGAAGGGAGCGAGCGCAGCCCGCGGTTTTACGAACTGGGCGTCGAGTTGGCCGCACCCAGCGGCCCGGTGCGATACTTGGTGCAGTTGCCACCCGACTACGATCCGCTCCGCAGCTACCCAACGATTGTCACGCTGCACGGCCACGGTTATTCTCCTGAGTTGCAGCTCGATTACTGGGCTGGTGGGCTCGATCCCGAGCGTGGACGGGTCGGTCAAGCATCGCGGCATGGTTACATCGTTGTGGCGATTGATTGGCTTGAGCCTCATCAGGTGGAGTACAAGTATTCGTTGCGCGAGCACCAAGCGGTGCTTGGCACGCTGCGTGACGCCATGCGTCGGTTCGCGATCGATACCGACCGCGTGTTTCTCACCGGTCACGACATCGGTGGCGACGCGGTGTGGGACATCGGCCTGGCGCATCCCGACTTGTGGGCGGGCGTCATGCCGTTCCTAGCGACAGCCGGCAAGTACACGCTTCGGTACCGTAGCAACGCGCCGCACGTCGATTGGTACTTTGTCGATGGCGAACTAAATGGTACGAACATCGAAGACAATGCCAAGCAACTCGACTTTTACCTGCGGCCCGGCATACCTGCCACGCTAGTCGAGTACCGCGGCCGCGGGCACGAACCCTACCACGACGAAATCCAACGTCTGTTCGATTGGATGAATCGCCGAGTCCGGAGGCCGCCACCGGAAACCTTCGACTGTAAAGTCATGCGACCCTGGGACAGCTTCTACTGGTGGCTCGAGGTTGCCGGGCTTCCCGAACGGGCGATGGTCGCCCCTGCCGCGTGGCCGCCGAAACGTGGGCAACGACCGACGCAGATTCGCGGACGGATATACCAAAACAACAAGCTCGACGTATTTCACCAAGCCGATCGAACCACCGTTTGGCTCAGTCCCGACATCGTCGACTTCGAAAAGCCAGTCCAGGTCGAACTCAACAATCGCCGAATCGGTCCTGCGAACCGGTTCATCAGCCCCGACCTTGGTGTGTTGCTGGAAGACGCCCGTACACGCTGCGATCGAAAACACGCATACTGGGCGAAAATCAGCGAACCATGATCCAAAGCCCGATGCCCAACTTACCACGCTTCGCCATGGAGCCTTTCTCAATTCTCTGCTTTGTTCAACACCACGCCGGTGACGAACCATCCATCCTCGTCGGCGCGAACGGTGCGGCCGGTGGGGCCGAAGTAGCGCCGAGCCAGTTCGTACGACGGTAGGTTCTTGCCATCCAGCCGCTGCTCTCGCAGCAGTTGGTTCTTTTGCTGCTCTGGCGTGGTCAGTAGCTCGTTGAGCAGGCGCGCGAAGAACGACTCCGACTCCGGCAGCCGATTCTGTCGCAGTAGCACGTACGTTGGTCGGATCGACTCGTCAGTACGTGTGAACGACCAGCTACATCGCTGGGATGGCGCGAGCTTGGCCAGTGCTCCTTCCACGGCGAGGAAATCGAAACTCTCGCCCAGTGATTCATTCTTGGTTGCTTGTTGGAACACCAAACTCAAGAACTCCACGTCCGAGGCGATGAACAGCAAATCTTGGGTAACGCACACGGCCGACCGCGTTAGCAGCCTATCGTCTTCTTCCCTGGCGATTGCATCCTCAGGAAACAACCCTCCGTCTCCAAGGCCGATGTCGAAGTCCTCTTCTGGTTCGGGCTCAAACTCCCAAATCTCGTGACCTTCGAGTTCCTTTTTCTCGTAACCGTCTTTTTCTAGGTACTTGCCCAGCGCTTCTTCCAGGGCCGCCATCTTTCCCGGCTTCACGTCAATCGCTACCAAGAATCGCTCACTATCGGTCTCGATCGGTAAAGTGTAGTCGGTCATCGCTACGACTCGGGCGCCCAAGTTGGCAACAATGTCGTTGCGAAAGTCGATCTTGGGACCAAACGGATCGTCCTTGAATCGCTTCATCGCGGTATCGAACGCTCCGGGGTACTCGGCAATCATCTCGTCGAACAGCGTGCCGACGTTGTCGAATGCGTTCAACAAGTCGATATTAACCGTCGTGTACCTGGCGATCATTCGTGGCGTCCAATTGTGGAGCGCCAAGTCCTCGCTGTTGGGTGTATCGAAGATGTTCATGCCCAGGCGGTACCTCTTGCCGTCAGGCGCCCCGGGCACCGGTGGTGCATAAATGGCCGTGCGATGCACAAAGTCGTACTCGGCGGTTGGGCTCACGGTTACCAGGCCACCGATCGCCTTCACCGCGTCGAAGCCTTGTTCCCGCAGTTGCGTAATGCGATCCTCGCCTGCGCGTGTGCGGGGGCGAATGGTGCGAATGGCATCGACCAGCGGGAACGGCTTGATGAACCACCGTACGTTGGGCTCCATGCCATGGGTCGCGTCGAAGCACTTGGCCATCACAGCCTGGTACTCAGGCAGCGTGGCGATGGTGTCGCCTGGGCCACCGGAAACGCGTTGCGCAAGCTCGGCAACCGCCGTGCTGTGATCCGCCACGCAGAATAGTGTGTCGACTACGAAGTAGGCGGCGGTGTAAGCCTTATCGTCTTCTTTCTGTGGCGGGACTTCGTAGTTGGTGATGGAGATGCCGGCAACTTCGTCGGTCGATTTCTTCGCATCGCGGGCTAACAGGTACCTGTCGATTTTGGCTACCAACTCCTCACGCTTCTCCGCGTTGCCGGTCGTGTCGACCATCAATACCGACGCCGCGCGACCCGACTCGCGGGCAATCATCGCCCAAGCCAACTCGCCACCCGCGACGTCCTGAAGGTCTTCGAGCGAAACTCCCACGCGCTCCTGGATGTTTCCAAGCCGCCGCTGAATGGAGTCTCGCATCTGGTCAATGAACGGCTTGAGACTCGGGTCTTGGGCAAACTGGCCGATCTGTGTTCGATCAAAACGCTTGTCGAGATCGGCAGGGTTGGCGATGCTCAGATAGCCCACGCTCGATGCAGGCAGCAAGTCTTCGCTGGGCGGCGCAGCCCCGCGAAGATTGGTTGTGGCACAGGCCAATACCAAAAAAGCGCTAGCGCGCACCGCTCCGGTCAGTATCGCTTGCTTCACCTTGGCGCTCCTCCACCCGTGATTGGTCGCTGCTGTCGCCCGAGCGCCGACATTCGAGAGTTCGGCGTCTCGTGTTCCGTCGGCGTGCAAATAGACCTCCGCCTCTTCATGTTCTTCGGTCGATCGCTGCCTCGAAATTGCCGTTGTTTCGCAAATCATACCCGTTGCATGGATGCTCTGGCTGCGGCGAGTTGGTAAAGTGCGCAATATATCGCAACCGTGATAGTTAAGGAATTCACCGTGGGACCACAGCATAAAATGGGGCGACTAGGACGATTGGTTGGAGGCCGGACCGTCAACTCAGTATCTCCCGCCGTCGCGATAGGTAGTCCCACACCACGTATCGATCCAAATCGCGACCGGCTGTAAAAAACACCCGCCCGCTAGTCGACTCTGCTATCCGGTAGGCGAACCGCACGTCGTCTTCCGATTGCGACCAGCTTGGTAGCAGAAACATGTTGATGGTAATGCCCTCGCGCTTGCACAGCATCGCTTCGCGAAGCGTCGCCGACTCGGTTCGCGGGTCAGGCGGGTACAACAAGTACAGCGTTTCCTGCTCGAAGTGAGCCGTTGGCAATCCGTCGGTGATGAGCACGATCTGGCGATTGGGAGTGTCCTGGGCACCGAGTAGACGTCGTGCAAGTGACAAGCTGTGTTGAATGTTGGTAAAGTGTGGCGGCACCATTGGTTCGCTGATGTCTTCACGGCTCATATCGGCCTTCAATTGCACGACAGGGTTCGTGATGGTGACCGGCTTGGGCATCAGGTTCACGAGTTTTCCGGGCTCGACAATCTTGGCGAAGCTGTACATTTCGACGAACGACAAATAGTCGCCTGGGTAATCGCTCCTCAGCAGCCCTTGCAGCGCCAGCGCCATGCGTTTGACGTTAATGTACTGCCCGTCGTACCGCATCGAACCACTCATATCCATCACCACGCAAGTCGCGCACTTCGGGTTGTTGCGCGTCTTGTGAATCTCGATGTCATCGGTGCGAAGGCGGAAGTCGGAAGGGGGAACGGGGGATGCTACCGGAGTTTCGCTTGCGTCGGAGTTTTCGTTTGCATGCCGGAGAAGCGCGTTGGTAAACGTACTCACCACATCCATGTTGGCGACCGAGTCGCCGAACTCGAATGGCTTGGTTGCCTGCATTTCGACGGCCCCGTCGCCGATAACAGCGCCCTGATGGCGTCCGCTGCGCGAGGCCTCCAGTTCGCTGAATAGCCGTTCAAGCAACTTGCCCTGGAAAACGCGGTACGCCTGCGGGGTTAGCTGAAACTTTCCGCCCGACTCAGCAAGCCCTTGCCGTTCGGCCATTTCGCGCATGTAGTCTTGCACTTGCTGTTGCAGCGCGCTTAGTTGGTCGACGTCGCCCGGCTCGGCAAACTCGCTGAGCATCTCCATGTCGATCAACCCGATTTGCGCAGTCTCCGCCGCTTCTTCCAATTGTTTGAGCAACTCGTCGATCTTCTCCAATTCCTCTTTGACGTCGAGCGCCTCGGGCACGGTCATGGATTCGCGACCGGTGAACTCATACTTGGCTGCCAATTCGTCGATTTGATACTTGTCACCCAACCGCTCGATCAATTGCATCATCTGCCGTGCGAATGGCGAATTGTCGTCGCCAGCGGTGTACCACAGCCGTTCCAAGTCGCGCAACTGCTCCGCCCAAACTGCCTGCTGGAATCGATCGGCAAACTTCTTAGGTGGTTGCACACTCACGGCCGCGGACTGAAACGCCTTGCGGGCGCGCTTGACGACCTTTCGGGTTTCGTACTTCTCCAGGATCTTTCGCTTCCGGTCTTCGAGCATCGCTCGCAATGCATCAATGCTCGGACCCAGTCCGGAAATCTGGCTCGGGTCAAGGCGCACCGCCCGAGCGAGTTCTTCTTCGGTTAGCTCCCGTTGTTCGCCAAACATCAGCATGTGTTCAAATGCCCCCGATATCATGTCGGGCGGTGGAGCGGTCGGGCTGGGGAACTTTGCCGGATCGTATTTCTGGTAAGTGTGAATCACACCGCCGAGCGTATCGCGATTGGCCATCGTGCGCGGTCCATAGGTTCAAGGTGCGGTTTGGTATTGTTTGCTAATGGTGCACGATCGGAAAGTAGAACGGTTGCCCGCTGTGGCCGCATCCCTCGTGAATCGCATGCGACTGATCGATTTTGCCCCAATTGCCCCAACTTCAAAAAATCAATCCGTTGGGGCAATTCTTACGTCGCGCGCCCGCTCCGCAAATCCTTTCCACCAAGGCGGATACGAGCCAAACAATCGCCGTAAGTCGATTTCAATTGCCCCAACTCTGGGGCAATTGGGGCAAAACCATCGGCGGCCGACCTGTTCGTTCGAGGTTCGAATGCACAATTGGCACTCGGACCAACCCACCATTGGATCAGACCAGTGGCCTAGTTTCCACAAGAAAGTCAAAGATAGGGAGCCGCCCATCGTCTACCACTTACCGCCCACTGCGTACTGCCTACCGCCCACCCTCAATGCCATCCAACTCCGCCACAAGCGATCGGAAGAACGGCTCGACATCCGTTACCAAACCGACGGTTTGGAAACTCCCACGGTCGGCCAGTTTGATGACCGTCGATGGATTGATGTCGACGCAAACTACTTTTACCCACGCTGGGAGCAGGTTGCCGACCGCGACCGAATGCAGCATCGTCGCTACCATAAGGCAGAAGCTCACGTCGCGAAGCGACTCGCGCATGCGGCGTTGGGCTTCGAGTACGTCGGTAACGACTTCGGGCAAGGGGCCATCATCGCGAATGCTGCCGGCGAGCAAGAACTCAACGTCGTGCTGCACGCAGTCGTGGATGATACCGCTAGTGAGCGTGCCTTCTTCCACAGCCTTGGCGATCGAGCCGGCGCGGCGTATGCGATTGATGGCTCGCAGATGATGCTCGTGGCCCGACTCGGCGATTTGGGCATCTTGCACGTTGACGCCGAGGCTCGTACCAAACAAGGCCTGTTCGATATCGTGCGTCGCTAGCGCGTTGCCGGCGAACAATTTGTGAATGTAGCCGCGGCGAATGAGCTCACTCACCAGCGGGCCACTGCCGGTATGCACAATCGCCGGGCCGCCAACTAGCAGCGACTTGCCTGCTCCGCCGCGCATGGCGTGAAATGTTTGGGCGATTTCTTCGACGACCACCCGCTTCGGTTTCTCTGTAGAGACCGAACTGTTCATGAACGAGAACGTGTGGCCCGAATCGACACGTTCGAGCGGAAAAACTCGCACGCCCGCGTGACCAACCACAGTTTGCATTCCGCGGCGAACGTCCGTCATAGGAATGCATCGGGCGCTCGGACCTGTGGGATCGACCACTACACCGCAATCCATTTCCTGGTCAGCCACTTCGATCCATTTGCCGCTCAGCCGAATCTCGGTGCGTTGATTGGTAGAACTGTAGAAGCCTTCGGGCAGCGCACCATCGATGTCGGCTTCGACGAGGCGGCAATCCTGCCCCGCGGTTTGCACCGCTCCATGGTCGCTGATCTGGGCGAGGATCTCATCAAGCGCATCCTGCGATTGTGCGAACACGCCCAATACTGCGTGGCTTGGATCGTGCCGACCGTTGCCAATCGCCACTTGGCGAACCTCGAACGTCCCGCCGCACGCGGTAATTGTGTCGAGCACCTTCGGCAGAATCAGGCTGTCGATAATATGCCCCCGCAGCTCAACTTCTTCGACGCACGGTGGCTTGGATTCGGTAGGCATAGTGGCGACTGGATCCCGGTTGGGGTGAACGGCTGGTAACGCAGTTTACGTAAGTGATATGATAATGGTATGAGCACCTCCACGGTTCGTGAACTCGACATCTGGTCGGAAGTCCTGGGGCCTGAGAACGTGTTTTGAAAATCGCTTTGCTAGTCAGATCGAGTTGGTTTTTGGTGTGGCAAGGAGGTCGAAGCAGGCGAATCCTCGAGATTCGTCGATGGAGACCGACACGGGCACACCAAAAATCGGCCGGTCTGGCGGCAAATTGGAATTTCAAAACACGTTCTGAGGAGAATGGTATGCCCGAGGACGATGCCAAGGCAATCTTGCGGTGGTCATTCAACGAGCAAGCAAAGGCTCGAATGGAAGAATTGGCGACACGAAGTAACCAAGGTGCCATATCCGATTCTGAGCGATCGGAACTCAAGGCCTACATCCACGTAGGGCAAGTCATAGGCGTACTTCAGTCGAGGGCACGACGGGCACTGCAGCGGGATGCGTCGAACGGATCCAGCTAGCCCATGCCGATCTCGCAACGCCAACGGGTTTGGGGTAGGGCGTTTGGATGCTGCGAATACCGCTAGATGCCCCCAGAGTTTGATCCGCTTCCATTCCACTTGGATCACATCCGGCCGCAGAAGCATGGTGGCGCGACCACACGTGAGAATCTCGCCCTCAGTTGCGCGGCCTGTTCATTGTACAAAGAGCCGAATGCAGCAGGCTACGATCCGGAGACGGACTTCCTATGCCAACTGTGCAATCCGCGTGCACAAGTTTGGAACGACCAATTTCGTTGGTTCGGCTCCCAAATCGTAGGCCGAACAGACATAGATCGCACGACGATCGAGGTGCTGCGAATCCACAAAGAACTGCGCGTCCATCATCGTGAAGTGCTGATCGAGCTAGGTATATTCCCACCAACATTTCCCTGTTGATTGAGGTTCCGCCCCACAACGACTCCAATTGAGCAACGACTCGCCAACCACCGACGACGCCCCTGGCGAAGCCACTCTCGATCCGCTTCGAAGCGTCCAAACAACCAGTTTTCCAGAGCTGTTGGCGCAGATCGGCGCTTCGCGACGAACGTAGCCTCTATGCGTCCGCTTTTGTAGCTCGGCGTAAGTCCTTATAATCGTAAAGGTTGGGGCCGATTACGTTCGACCCAAAACGAACATACTCAGCTCGCACATCGCGAGATCTCCTAGGAAACCAACGAGCACATGGACTCATCTAACAACGACGAGCACGACCAGCAGCAAGACTTGCCCGAGGTCGAAACTCAGGGTCAGACATCCGAAACGCCAGACAAGTTGGAGAGTGACCCTTGGGCAATGCTCACCGACAGTTTGGGCATTGAGGCCGTGCCTGAGCCGGAGCGGATGGAGCCGACGGCAGCGGCTCCTGAGCCAACCGAGGTCGAGCACACCGCGCCGCAGCGCCCGCCTAGCGGATGGGGCGACTTGGCGAGCGAATTCGGTTTGGAGGTGGAAGAAGAAACGCCCAGTGAGCCTGCTGCCGCGGCGCAAGCGCTGAGCGACGCAGCAGTTGAGGTTGCCAAGTCGCATAAGCCTGATGTCCGCGATGACGATGGCCAAGCTGATGAAGTAGTGGTCGAAGTCACAGAGGTCGACGTCACAGAGGTTGAATCGGTCGTCGTGGAATACGAGGCCACGGTCGAAGACGAGCCTGTCGCCGAGGCCAAACCGCCAACCGTTGACGAAGAGCCCGCGCCGGCGGCCCCAGTTGGATTCGGTGGAACCGGGCTGGTGCTCCCCGATTGGTTTCCGTTTGGTGGTCGAAGGAAGCCAACGGCTGAAGAACCAAAGTCGGACCCTGCTGAACCCGACGCGATCGTCGAACCTACGGAGGGAGTCGTCGATGCGACTGCCGAAGTGGAGGCAGAATCGGATGGCGAAACAGATACCGAAGAAAAGCCACGTGGCCGACGGCGGCGGGGCCGGAGACGGGGACGTGGCCGCAAGAAGGAAGAGGTTGATGGCGGAGCCGACGAATCCTCGCTGGAAGATGGTTCTGCGGTCGACGCGCCCGCCGAGGATGAAACTGCCGACGAAAGTGACTCCGCGAAGTCGCGATCCATCTCTCACAAGAACATTCCCGCCTGGCAAGAGGCGATTGGCGTCGTGGTCGATGCCAATATTGCTGCGCGTGGCGAACGCAAGCGAAACGGCCGTGGCCGAGGTGGCCAACGCGGCGGAAGAGGCCGGCGCCGTAGTGGGGGTGCCAAAAAAGAAGCCTAGTCGGCTGTGACCCCGTTCGTCGACACGTAACCTGAAGAACGCGGGTTTTTGGGGTCTCCGTGAACTACTTCCACCGCTAGACTGTCTATTCTACCTGCGTTCGTATGGGTCGGCGAATTTGCCCGAAATTGCGTAATCTAGCGATTGCACCGAATATCAGTGTTGCCGTTGCTGAAATCGCGATCAATACTTGAGTAGAGAAGCAGAGGTGCGATTTGCTGCGGCAGGGATGTACCAGCAATCAGCAAATCGCGGTCGCGAGCGAACCTCCGACCGACACGCCGCCACCTACCCTCCCGCCGTTCTTTGCCAACTACGCCCTCGGCAGGTGATTTCAGGAGACGCTTAGGCGACTCGACTTCTGTGCGGATGGAAGCCGGTTGTCGCAGCGCTTCATGAAGTCGCAAGTTTGAGGTTCTATCGGGTGCTTGTGGCGAGCAGCCTACTCTAGCGGGGTCGAATGTCTATCCCCTGCACGGCTATCCTCGCCGCGCCTTTCGCAGGCAACGAATGTACTGCAGAGGATTGCTCGATGGCTACCGTTGCTCGAGTGGCGCCAGTGGGTTGCTTGAATCACGCGGGCGAATTGGACAAAGCTTGGCAAATGAAGAGTTGTTGTTGCGCGGTGCGCAAACCGCCCGCACCTTAAGTAAATCCCAAAATAGGGCCATTCATCCTAGGCACGCCGATTGGCGGGCCTTATATACCTCCCGGAGCGAGAGATGAGCGAAGGACGCAATATTATCGATTTGGTTGCCCAGCGTCAGGATCGCGAACAGTTTCGCCGCAAGAACTGGGTGGGAAACTTTGAAGAGTATCTGGAGTTGGTTCGCCAGGAACCCAAGATCACACGCACCGCGTACCAACGTCTGCACGACATGATTCTGTCGTACGGCGTCGATGTCACGGAGTCGGGACGCGAGAAGAGGAAATTCTATCGCTTCTTCGACGACCCACACAACAACGGCAAGGACGCGGTGTTTGGCTTGCGGAACTCGCTTGAGAACCTGGTGAACGCGCTCGAGAGTGCCGCCAACGGGTATGGCATCGAACGCCGCGTGTTGTTGCTCCATGGTCCTGTGGGAAGTAGCAAGAGCACCATCGCGCGGCTGCTCAAGGCCGGGCTCGAACGGTATTCCACCACCGACGACGGAGCACTTTACACGCTTGGTTGGGTAAGCGAGGAAGAGCCCGAGAATCCGGACGCCATCGAGTGGTGCCCGATGAACGAGGAACCGCTTCACCTGATTCCCAACCGGTTCCGCAGCGACGTTGAGCAACATCTGAACGCTGGCCGAGCGGAAGACGACTTCAGAGTGAAGATTACGGGCGAGCTCGATCCATTCTGCCGGTTCATGTACCAACAACGGCTCAAGATGTACGACGGCGACTGGACCCGCGTGATCCAGGACGTGCGTGTAAAGCGGTTGATTCTAAGCGAGAACGACCGCATCGGCGTCGGCACCTTCCAGCCCAAGGACGAAAAGAACCAGGACGCAACCGAACTTACCGGAGATATTAACTACCGCAAAATTGCCCAGTATGGTTCGGACAGCGACCCTCGTGCGTTCAACTTCGATGGAGAGTTCAATGTCGCCAATCGCGGCATCATCGAGTTCGTCGAGGTATTGAAGCTCGATGTCGCCTTCCTTTACGACCTCTTGGGTGCCAGCCAAGAGCACCGCATCAAGCCGAAGAAGTTCGCCCAAACAGATATCGACGAAGTGATCATCGGTCACACGAACGAACCGGAGTACAAGCGGCTGCAAAGTAACGAGTTCATGGAAGCGTTGCGCGACCGCACGGTGAAGATCGATATTCCGTACGTCACCATTCTCGATAACGAAATCAAGATTTACGAGAAGGACTACAACAACAAAACGGTCAAAGGCAAGCACATCGCGCCGCATACCATCGAGATGGCGGCTATGTGGGCGATTCTCACGCGGCTCGAAGAGCCCAAGCATGCAGGACTCACCCGGCTGCAGAAGCTCAAACTCTATAACGGGAAGACGCTGCCCGGCTTTACCGAGGAGAACATCAAAGAGCTTCGCGATCAGGCCGTCAGCGAAGGCATGGTGGGAATCAGCCCGCGCTACGTGCAGGACAAGATATCCAATGCCTTGGTCGCCCATCCTGAATCGAAGAGCATTAATCCCTTTATGGTGCTCAATGAACTAGAGAGTGGCCTCAAGCACCACAGCTTGATCAACAGCGATGAAACGAAGCAGGAATACCGCGAACTGCTCTCCGTGGTGAAAGAGGAGTACGAAAACATCGTGAAGAACGAAGTCCAACGTGCGATTGCCGCCGACGAGGACGCCCTGGCGCGGCTGTGCGGCAACTACATCGACAACGTGAAGGCCTACACCCAAAAGGAGAAGGTCAAGAACGCGTTCACCGGCCAGTACGAAGAGCCCGACGAGCGGTTGATGCGGAGTATTGAGGAGAAAATCGACATCCCCGACAGCCGCAAGGACGACTTCCGCCGCGAGATCATGAACTACATCGGCGCGCTGATGATCGACGGCAAGAAGTTTGATTACAAGTCGAACGAAAGGCTCTACAAGGCGCTTGAACTCAAGCTGTTCGAAGACCAAAAAGACACCATCAAGCTCACGAGCCTCGTGTCCAACGTCGTCGACGCGGACACGCAGAAGAAAATCGATGTGGTCAAAGATCGCCTAATCCGCAACTACGGCTACGACGACGAAAGCGCCACGGATGTGTTGAACTACGTGGCGAGCATTTTTGCGCGAGGTGATAGCAAGCAAGAATAGTCGATTGGTCGCCCAATCACTAATAACTGACCACCAACAACTGACGACCAACGATGTCCCTCAAGATAGAACGTGACCAAAGGCGCTTCAAGCAGATTGTTCGCGGGAAGGTGCGCGAGAATCTGAAGAAGTATGTCTCGCATGGCGAGATGATTGGTCGCAAGAATAAAGACCTGGTGAGCATCCCCTTGCCGCAACTCGACGTGCCGCGGTTTCGCTTTGGCGATAACGGCAACGGCGGGGTAGGGCAGGGCGATGGCGAAGAGGGAACGCCCGTTGGCAAAGGGGGCCAACAGCGCCCTGGCGGCGTGGGCGAGGCAGGTAGCGATCCGGGCGACGGTCACCTGATGGAAGTCGACATGACGCTCGAGGAGCTGGCCGACATCCTGGGCGACGAGCTGGAGCTGCCCAACATTGAGCCTAAAGGCAATGCGTCGATCACTCAAGAAAAAGCAAAATACAACAGCATCCGCTCTACCGGACCTGAGTCACTCCGGCACAAGAAGCGGACCTACCTCAAGGCACTCAAGCGCCATATTTCCACCGGTAGCTACGAGCCGTCGGAGCCAACAGTCACACCCATCCGTGGCGACCAGCAGTACCGCAGTTGGAACACCATCGATAAACCGGAGGTCAACGCGGCGGTCATCTACATGATGGATGTGTCGGGATCGATGACCGATGAGCAAAAGCAGGTGGTCCGCACGGCGGCGTTTTGGATCGATACCTGGCTCGCCCGACAGTACGGAGGCATCGAAACCCGTTACATCATTCACGATGCCGTGGCCAAGGAAGTCGACGAGCACACGTTCTATCACACCCGCGAAAGCGGTGGCACGCGGATTTCCAGCGCTTACAAGGTTTGCGCCGCGCTGCTCGAAAACGAACTGCCGCCGTCGGAATGGAACTTGTACTGCTTCCAATTCTCTGATGGCGACAACTGGGGCGAAGACAACGAGCGCGCGTTCGGAACTCTAAAGGAGAAGATCCTTCCGCACGTGAATCTGTACTGCTACGGCCAAGTCGAAAGTCCCTACGGCAGCGGTGAATATATTGGTCACCTACAGGGCCGCTTTGGCGACAAGTACGACACGCTGATAACCGCTGAAATGGAAGACCGCGACGCGATTTACGACGCAATCAAGGTGTTCCTGGGAACCGGGAAGTAAGGAACCGCCAAGGACGCCTACTGGTTGTAACCACAGAGGCACAGAGGGAAGAGAGAGCTGCAACGCCGATAGACGCTGATGCGCGCTTATGTGGAAACTCAAACAGAAACAAATTGAGAAAGTAGTTGAAAGCGGACTCCATCAGCGAAGATTAGATCCATTAGAGTGCTGATTCTCTGTGTCTCTGTGGTTAACAATCCTCAAGTTCCCCTTGGCGCACTTAGCGTACTTGGCGGTTCAAATAAATGAGCACTCCGAATTCCAATCTGACGCCCGAACTCGCCGAGATTCAAGTCGAGATGGAGCAGCATGCTCTGAACTACGGGCTCGATTTCTTTCCGACCATTTTCGAGTTGATCGACGCCGAACAGCTCAATGCGATTGCCGCCCGCGGTGGTTTTCCGGTCCGCTATCCTCACTGGCGGTTCGGGATGGAATACGAGCAACTCAGCAAGAGCTACAACTATGGGCTGTCGAAGATCTATGAACTCGTGATCAACAACGACCCGTGCTACGCCTACTTGATGCGTTCCAACGGACTAGTCGATCAAAAGCTGGTGATGGCTCACGTGTATGGACATTGCGATTTCTTCAAGAACAACTATTGGTTTAGCAAGACCAATCGCAAGATGATGGACGAAATGGCCAACCACGGTACTCGGATCCGCCGCCACATGGACGAGGTGGGCGTTGACGAGGTGGAAGAGTTCATCGACGCGTGCCAATCGCTCGACGACTTGATCGACATTCACTCGCCATTCATCAAGCGTCGGGCGGATCGCGATCCCTACGGATTCGAAGGTGGAGCGAAGGAAGAACCGGAGCAACAGGAGCGGCGCTTCCCCGCCAAGGGCTACATGGATTCGTTCATCAACCCGAAGCGGCAGCCGAACGAAGAACCGGAAGGCGAAGAACCGGCGCCAGCACGGCGCGTTCCTGAGCATCCCGAGCAGGATGTAATGTTGTTCCTGCTGGAACACGCTCCGCTCCAGAAATGGCAAGCGGATGTTTTGGCAATCTTGCGGGACGAAGCGTATTATTTCGCGCCGCAGGGTCAAACCAAAATTATGAATGAGGGTTGGGCCAGCTATTGGCACAGCACCATCATGACCCGCGAAGGACTCACCGCCGGTGACGTGGTGAATTACTGCGATCATCACAGCGGCACTCTTGCTTCGAGCCCCACTAGGCTGAATCCCTACAAGGTGGGCATTGAGTTGTTCCGAGATATCGAAGACCGTTGGAATCGCGGTGCGTTTGGTAAAGACTACGACGAGTGCGACGACTACCAAACCCGCCGTAAGTGGGACAAACAACTCGGACTTGGGCGAGAGAAGATTTTTGAGGTCCGCAAGGTTCATAACGATCTGACGTTTATCGACGAGTTTCTCACGCTCGACTTCGTACGCGAGCACAAGCTGTTCCAGTTTGGCTACAACGAAAACACCGAGTACTACGAGATCGAAAGCCGCGCGTTTCCCAAAGTGAAGCAGCAGTTGCTCAATAGCCTGACGAACATGGGCCGGCCCAGAATTGTGGTGGAGGACGGCAACTACCGCAATCGCGGCGAGTTGTTCCTCCGGCACCATTACACCGGTGTCGAACTCGACATGAAGTACGCCAACGACACGCTAGTGAACCTCGAACGGTTGTGGTCGCGTCCTGTACATATCGAAACCGTGCTCGAAGACCGGCAAGCGGTGCTGTCGTTCGACGGCAGCGAGCACGACATCGACTGGGGCGACGACGCCGACGAAATTGCCGAACTGGAAGTGCCGCATTAGGAGAGAATGCCCAATGTTGAATGACCAATGATCAATTAGGCCAGCACGACATATTGGTTTTTGGACCTTCAAGAATTGGTCATTCCCCAAACCTATGTCCCTTTCCTCACAACTCGAGAAGCAATTACGGACGGCGAATGCCGGGCCGGCGAATCTCGCTGCGCAGGAGGGAGACGCCAAGGTTGTTTGTGAGCTAACGGCGGTCGACAGCTTAGGTGTCTCGGTGCAGCGGCTTGAACTGCATTCGAAGAAACTCGAAGGACTACCGACCGAGAAGCTCCGCGAAGTGGCTGACGCGCTGGCCAAGAAGGTGAGCTATCTGCTCGAGGCGATCGCCCCGATTGAGATCGACGACGAGGCCTGCACCATCCAGATGCGGAGCATGCCACCGCACCGCGCCGAGAACGCGACGAGCTACTACGAAGTGCTTGTCACGGCAGGGACCATCTCTCTGAAGCGGTACAATAAAGCCCGTGGCGCAACGCGCCATGCCGAACCGTTCGACCTCACGCGGCAGGTACTGGTGCGGCTGGTTGACGATTTTGCGGCGGCTGCCTCGTCCGTTTAGAGCTCATTAAGCGGAATCCTTGCGATGTGCGTAGGATTCCTCCTCTAATTGACGATTCTCTACAATTCCAGTTCGTTGGAGTTGCGCTGGCTAGTTCTGCGGCGTCTTAGTTACTGAGACCCCTGGAGCAACGTTTGAACGACCATACACAATCTGTTCTCTCACTTCTGTCTGAGCATGGACCGCGATTGCATGCGATGATGTTTCGGATCACACTGCGCGACGATGCCACTGAAGACTTGATGCAAGATTTGTTTATCAGGCTCAGTCGCAGCAAGGCACTAGAACGAGCCAGTAATCCTGCGGGTTACGCATCTCGTGCAGCGATACGGCTGGCGTTCGATTGGCGGCGTGCTCAGCGGCGTCGTCGCGATACTCAAGCCATATCTGAAGATTACGTGGCGAACGGCGAGTGGCAACACGAACGACTAGAGCAGCGTGAAGCTCTGAAGGACCTGCTCGACAAGATGGGAAAGCTGTCAACAACCTCGCGAGATATCGTGGTTATGCGCTACCTTGAAGAGAAGTCATACGAGGAGATTGCGAACCTTATTGGGAAGACTTCGCATCAGGTTCGTGCTTTGTGTTACAAGGCGATCGTACGATTGCGGCAATGGCAATCATGTTGCGAAGCTGTAGATATAAGATCGTCGGGAGTAGGTAAGTCATGAATGACCAAAGGAACTTGCGAAATCTGCTGAAGAAACTGTCGCAGGTGACGCCGGACGCTCAGGCAGTTGATCGGGCACTGGCGGTGACACGCGCGGTGGTTATAGAGACAAGTGAATGCCAAAACGATTATTGGAGAGTTACTATGTATGGAATGAAGAAAGGCGTGGTACCGGCTGCCATTGTTGTTGCCGGTTTGATCGCCTTGTCGATCGTGTTTAGTAGCCCGTCAGTCAATGTAGCTTATGCAGATGTCGTGGGTGAGATTGATAAGGCGAAGACGGTGCAATACCTTGAAACGCGCACAAGTTACTCGCCACAACGTAAGTTGCATGGACCGACAGAGGTGATAAAGGTAACCATCTTGGGGCGTTCACGTGAGCGGAAAGAGATAGTCTCGGTGACAAAGGGCGACCCATTGCCCGACGGAGCCGTCTGGTCGATGCCGAAAGTTGGCCTGGTTAGCATCAGCGACTGTGCGCATGGAAAATACGTCTCGTTGGACACGAATAGCAAGACATTTGGAGTGATTCAAGGCTTCGTGTCCATCTCACCTGATAACGGTTCGATTTCTACCTCCAAACCAGCACCGGCTCCCGAAGTAGATTTTTACAAGAGAATCCGTGAGTTTCCGGCCGACCAAGCAAAACGTCTTCCGCCAAAGGAAGTCGACGGCAAGGAAGCAGTTGGATTTCGTACCGTAGAAACGACCAAGCGCAAACAAGGCTTGGACACGTGGACGAGAACTTATTGGATAGACCCAGATTCGAGTTTGCCCACCCGAATCGAGGTAGATTTTGCGTCGACCGCTCCCAATAGGGGACATACGAAATGGGTGCTCAGCAATATTGTGTTCGACAACCCCATCGATGAGTCGCTGTTAAGCACCGATCCGCCTGAAGGCTATAAGGTAGTCAAAGGTGAAAGCGGTGAGTGAAACGTTGGTAAGCTGGGAGACTACTGGAACGCTGTGAACCCCCACGCTAGACTTGTACGCTCGGCAAGCATGCTTGATTTCTACTTCCAATCGGTTAGCGTTTTTCATGTCCCATGTCCATCGAATTGCCATGTGGTCGGGGCCGCGGAATATCTCCACGGCCATGATGCGGGCGTGGGGGAATCGGCCTGACACGATCGTTTGCGATGAACCTTTCTACGCTCATTACCTGCAGCAAACGGAGTATACGCACCATCCGGTGCATGCGGAGATCGTGGCCCATCACGAGTGCGATTGGCGGCGGGTGGTCGATTGGCTCACGGGACCGCTTCCCGAGAGCAAATCGATCTTCTACCAAAAGCAGATGGCCCATCACATCTTGCCCGACATCGAACTCGAATGGACCGATCAGATGACGAACGTCTTTCTAATTCGTGATCCACGAGAGATGTTGCTGTCGCTGCTGAAACATCTTCCGAATCCCACGATCGAAGAGACGGGTCTGCCACGGCAGGTCGAATTGTTCGCCCGCCACCAACAGCGCACGGGCCGCCCGCCCGCCGTACTCGACGCCCGCGACGTGCTGCTTGATCCACATGGTATGCTCGAGCAATTGTGCGAACGGATTGGCGTTCCGTACACTTCCGAAATGCTCGTTTGGAAGTCGGGTTTGCACGAGACCGACGGAATCTGGGGGCGTCACTGGTATGGCAACGTGATTGAAACCACAGGCTTTGGCGGTTACCAACCCAAGATGGGCGACGTGCCCGAAGAGCACCGGCCGTTGCTTGCCGCGTGCCAGCCGTTGTACGATCGCCTGGCGGAGCACAAGTTGCCGCTATCAGGCGGTGCATGATCGTTGTTCGAAGCTCCCTCCCCGGACGCGAATGCGTTCGACCCTCCCGTCGGTGGGAGGGTGGGCTCCTTGATCGTTTTGTGGCCAATACGACGAAGGTACCAGATACAGCATGCAACAGCAGTTCGACGAGCGCAACCGCGATTTGCTCATCAACATCAACGGGCAACTCAAGCACCGCGACGAGGCGGGCGTAAGCCCGTTTGATTCGGTCGTGCAGGGAGGTGATGCGGTGTGGGAGGGATTGCGACTGTACAACGGTCGCATCTTTCGCCTTGAAGAGCACCTCGGCCGGCTACTGCACTCGGCCAAGGCGCTGGCATTCGCCGAAGTGCCTTCGCGCGAGCAGATCGTCGACGAGATCCGTCGCACGCTCGCCGCCAACCAAATGCGCGACGAAGTGCATATCCGCCTCACGCTAACGCGCGGCGTGAAGATCACCAGCGGCATGGACCCGCGTCTCAACCAGTCGGGGCCCACGCTGATTGTGTTGGCCGAATACAAGCGGCCCGTGTACGACAAGACGGGAATCCGATTGATCTCGTCGTCGTATCGCCGGCCTGGACCCGACGTGCTGGATCCCAAAATCCACCACAACAATCTTCTCAACAGCATCCTCGCCAAGATCCAAGCCACCGCGGCTAGCGCTGATGACGCGCTAATGCTCGACGAGCGCGGCTTCGTGGCGGAGACCAACGCCACGCACGTGTTTATCGTCGTTGGCGGACGCGTCATTACTTCGCGTACCGTTGCTTGCCCCGAGGGGATCACTCGAACGACGGTGCTGGAACTCTGCCGCGAGCATGCAATTCCATGTCAGGTTCGCGATCTGTCGCTTGCCGAGGTGGTTCGTGCCGACGAAATGTTCTGCACCGGAACCATGGGTGAACTCGCCGCGGTCACCGCTGTCGATGGTAATACGATTGGCGATGGAAAGGCGGGGCCGATGCTCGACCGATTGTCGACACTCTTTCGCGAACTGACCGAGAGCACTGGAACCGTCGTGGTCGACTAGGCGAAGAGCGCTCTAGCTTTGCATCAGGCGTGTTGCTCACGGATGTGAGCAGCCTGTTCGCGGATCGCGTTCAATTCCGCTGTCGACTTGCGATCCAAGTTCTTTAGCTGCATCGTCATCCGGTTGTTGCCGGCAAATCTCTGCTTATTGCGGGCGAGGAAATCCCAATACAGCGTGGTGAACGGGCAGGCGTCGTCGCCTGTGGCCGACTTAGGGTTGAAACGGCAGGCGCTGCAGTAGTTGCTCATCCGATGAATATAGTTACCACTGGCGCAGTACGGCTTGCTCGCCATAGCGCCACCGTCGCCATACTGCGACATGCCCAGCGTGTTGGGAAGCTCTACCCACTCGACCGCATCGACATACACGGCAAGGTACCACTCGTGTGCCTGCTGTGGATCGACGCCCAACAACAGAGCGAACAAACCGGTGATCATCAGTCGTTGAATGTGGTGAGCGTAGCCATGTTCAAGCGTCTGACCGATTGCTTGCCTCAAGCAGTGCATCTCGGTTTCCGCAGTCCAGTAAAAGTCCGGTAGCGGAGCGGATGCCTGCATGGCATTTCGCTCCAAGTACTCGGGCATGTGGAGCCAGTAGATTCCGCGGACGTACTCACGCCAGCCGAGAACCTGCCGAATGAATCCTTCAACGCTTTCAAGCGGCGCGTGGCCCGTGTGATACGCCTCTTCGGCAGCGGCGACAACGCTGCGCGGGTTGAGCAGCTTTAGATTGAGGGAGGATGACAACAGCGAGTGGTAGAGATAAGGTTCATTCGTCCACAGTGCGTCCTGGTACATGCCAAAGTGGGGCAGCCGATGCTCGATGAAGTCGTCGAGCGCACGCATTGCGTGACGGGGCGTTGTGGGCCAACTGAAGTGTTCTAGGCTACCAGGATGCCCTGGAAATCGCTCGGCGACCAGTTGCAGCACGCCCTTTGTTGGGCCGTTGGCGCGGAAAGTTGGCGGCGCAGGCACATCGCCGGGGCCCGACTTGCTAAAGCTCTGGCGATTGTCGGTGTCGTAGTTCCACTTGCCACCAATCGGCGATCCATCGTCATCGACCAGGATGCTGTGCTTGCGTCGCAGCTCGCGGTAGAAGAACTCCAGACGCAATTGCTTGCGCCCCTTAGCGTGTTCCGCGAACTCGTCGGGCGTGCTAAAGAAGTGGCGATCGTCGAGCACTTCAAGTTGTATGCCAGCGGCGTTCGCCGTTTGTTCGATTTCTTGTTGCACGCGCCATTCGCCAGCATGCACCATGGTCAACATCTCTGGTCGATGCCGCCGTACTGCTTTAGAGAGTTCCGCGCCCAACGAATCTGCCGCCCCTTCGTCGAGTTGGGTATAATCGACCGTGTACCCATCTTTCCTGCGTGCGTCGCGGAAGAGGCGCATCGCCGCAAGGAACAGCGCGATGCGAGCCTTGTGCGACCACACGTGTGTCGACTCGGCGGCGACTTCCGCCATCCAAAGCACGTCATGCTGTTTGTCGAAGTCGTCAAAGGTGGCGGAATCAGCATTCAGCTGGTCGCCAAGCACGACAACCAGGCGCCGAGTTTTTTGATGTCGAGCCATCGTCTTTCCGCAAGAGAAAGTCCACTACTAGCAAACCATAGGCCGCGATGCGGAAACGGCAAACTTCAAGCTGCTACATTCGGCTTGGGCTGAGTTAGGAGGGAGACCACCACGACCACTATGAATCCGAGTGGAATTGTGACGATGCCTGGCTGGCTGAACGGGACGATCGCGTCGGAAGCGGGCAGGCCGTAGATCTTCTCGTAACTGTCGGCGCTCAGCAGAATCCACGTGAGCGAACTGACCATGCCGACGACGACGGCCGCGGAAATTCCGGTAGCCGTCACCCGCTTCCAGAACAGCATCATGATAAGTGCTGGAAGGTTGGCCGACGCGGCGACGCTGAATGCCCACCCGACCAGGTAGCTGACGTTCATGCCCTGAAATAAGATGCCCAATGCAATCGCGATGGCACCCACGACCACTGAAGAGATCTTAGCGATGCGTATTTGTTCGTGCTCGGTGAGTTCCTCGCCAACCAGGTGCGAGACCAAGTCGTGAGATATGGCGCCGGCGGAGGCCAGAATGAGTCCACTCACCGTGCCAAGTACGGTGGTAAAGGCAATTGCCGATATGATAGCAAACAGCGAGTTGTTCATGCTGTGGGCCAAGAGCGGCGCGGCCATGTTGCTGTTGGTCACGTCCATCGATCCACTGGTCATCGCACCAAGCCCAAGGTAGAGCGTCAGCACATAAAAGAAGCCGATGGTGGTGATGCCGACAATCGTGCTCTTACGGGCGGCGGCGGCATCTTTGACCGTATAGTAGCGAATGAGAATATGGGGCAGCGACGCGGTACCACAGAATAGCGCAAGCATAAGCGAGATGAAGTTGAGCTTATTGAGCGGGTCGTCGCTGCGGATGCCCTCGAACCGAGGGTGCTCGCCCGGGCGCAGCACTTGGGCGCCGGGCGTTGGACTTTGGAAGTACACGGTGGCGACCGCGCCATCGGCTTCGCGAACGATTGTCTTGTCCCATAGCACGACATCGCTTTCTTGCAGGGAGCTGAAGAACTCGAGTGGGCCGACTGGGCCGGTCGATTCGATATCGCCAGGCAGGCGTGCCAGCCGACCCACGGGTCTAAGGTTCTCTTCTCCCTCGCCGAGTCCACGCGGAACTCCATTGACGAACCATTGACCGTCGGTCGCCTCACTGATCATTTGGGCCAGCTCCACCATGACGGTTGGTTCCTCGTCACCGGTGTTCTCATCTTCCAATTCGCGCAAATGCCAAACGTCGATTCCGCCGGCTGGTCGCTTAGTTCGGACAAACGGTAGGTCTTTCCAGGCTCCTTCGGCTGGCATTACCGTCGGGCTGCCTAGTTGTGAAGCATTGGCAATCTCCGCGGCGGCGGCACTCTTCTTCATGGGGCCCAATCTTGCCGTGGGATGGTCGAAACCCTCTCCAGGTCGCACGTCGAATCCGCGCTGCAGGATAAGCACCACGAGCACGGCGCTGAACACAACCAGTAGCGCGCCTTTGAGGAATTGAACCCAAGTCGTCGACACCATTCCAGCGGTGACCACGATGAGAATGACCACCGCGCCCACCATCACCACCCCCGCCCAGTGTGGCAAACCCAGCAGCGGTTGCACCAACACGCCGGCTCCGACCATTTGCGGTATCAAGTAAAAAACGCTCACGGCCAGCGTGCTGACGCCGGCGGCAAGCTTGATGCTGCGGGATTGAAAACGCGCGTCCAGCGCGTCGGCGAATGTGAATTTGCCCAGTCGCTTCATCGGTTCGGCGATGACAAACAGGGCCACTACCCATCCCGCCAGGTAGCCGATCGAGTACAAAAAGCCATCGTACCCATAGAAGGCGATCATTCCGCAAATGCCGAGGAACGACGCGGCCGAAAGGTAGTCGCCAGCGAACGCTACGCCGTTTACGAACCAGGGGATTTGACCGTGCGCCGCGAAGTAACCTTGCGACGACTTCGCCTGCCGTCCCATGTAGAAGCTGATACCAAGCGTCACCGCAACAAACAGCAGGAATACGCCGATTGCCAAGAGTGACGGTTCGAAGATCATCTCGGCGGCTCCCGCCGATCGACGTCGCTATCGGGGTTCGAGCTGCACAGTACTCCGTACAGTAGCGCCAGGACAATGGCCGCAACAATCAGTCCAAACCCGTACCAAATGGCCAAGTTCACCCCGAGTAGAGGGGTTTGTTCCATCGTTGACGGCGAAAACGCGTTCAGCAGCACGAACCCGCCGTACAACAGCACGTAGATACCGCACAGCCATAGTCCGATCCGGGCATTGCGGTCGATCATGGTTTGAAGGATGTGAGAAGAGATGATGCCAGAGAAGGGGCGCGCCGCGTACAACGCAAGGGCCGCAACGCTCTAAGCGAATTGTTCGTCGGCCTTTTCAGCGTGGGACGCCAGGTCGTCATCTTCGAGTGCAGCCAGAAAAGGCAAGTTGCGATACATATCCTCATAGTCGAGCCCGTAGCCGACGACAAACTCATCGGGAATGTCGAACGCTACGAAGTCGGGCGACGCGTCGACCTCTTGTCGTCCATGCTTTCGCAGCAGCACGGCCGATCGCAGTGTGGTTGGTTCGTATTCGCGCATCTTCTCCATCACTTTGACCAGCGTATGGCCGGTATCGAAGATATCGTCGACCAACAACACATCGCGCCCGCGAATATCGAGCATTAGCTCATCGTTCACCGAAAGTTCACCGCGCGTGGTGGTCGCGCCGCGGTAACTACTGGCGGCGATCACACCCACGCGCATCGGCAGGTCGAGCAAGCGAATCAAGTCGGCCACCAGCACCAGACTGCCTGTTAGCACGCCCACTATCGTCAGTTGGCGGTCCTCATAGCAATCGACAATCTCCTTGGCCATGGCTGCCACGCCATCGTGCAATTGCTCGCGAGTGTAGAGTGTTTTCATATTGTGTTGTCGGAGTGTTCCTGAGGAGTTCAATATCCAAAGAGTATAGTGGATTGGTCGATCCGGCGGCAGTAGTCGGTGATTCGCGTCGCGGAACTTGCAACCGCAAGATGCCTAATTCGGTGTCCCCGTCATCAGACCCACGATGCAAGCGGTGGTAAACGCCGCTAGCGTGCCACCGAGCATTGCACGTAAGCCCAATTTTGCCAGGTCGCTGCGCCGATCGGGCGCGATGCCTCCGATGCCGCCGAGTTGGATTCCGATTGACGAAAAGTTGGCGAAGCCGCAAAGTGCGTAAGTCATGATCGTGCGTGTCCGCTCGCTGATTTGCACATCGCTGTCGGGCTTGGCCCAATCCATCATCCGGGTGTAGGCGACGAATTCGTTGGTTGCCATTTTCATGCCCATCAATTCGCCGGCGCGCCCACAGTCGGCCCATTCGATTCCGATGAGCCATGCAAACGGCTGGAACAGAAAGCCTAAAATCGCGCCAAGCGACCAGGCGGCGGGTTCGGCAGGTGCTTTGCCAAGGCCCGACCACGCAACGAACTCCCAATATTGCTCACCGGCAAAACCTAGAATCGCGTCGACCACTGCGATAAGTGCCAAGAATACAATGAGCATGGCGCCTACGTTCAAAGCTAGCGACAATCCGCCCACCGTGCCGTTGCTGATTGCTTCGAGCACATTGGTGCTCTCGTCCTTGATGTCGATTTTTACACTGCCGCGCGTCTCGGGCTCGTCGAGTTCCGGTTGCATCACTTTGGCCAGCAACAGGGCACCAGGTGCAGAGATGACCGACGCCGCCAGCAGATGGCCGGCGTTGATTCCCATGCCCGCCAGTCCGCCAAGCACCCCACCGGCCATCGTGGCGAAGCCACCCACCATCACGGCGTTGAGTTCCGACATCGTCATAGAACTAATGTAAGGACGGATTACCAATGGTGCTTCGGTTTGCCCAACAAAAACGTTGGCCGCGCTCGAAAGCGTTTCGGCGCCCGAAGTTCCGAGCGTTCGTTGCATGACCCACGCCATGACACCAACGATCTTTTGGATGACGCCAAAGTAATAGAAGATCGACATGAAGGCCGAGAAGAAAATGATGGTTGGCAAGATCTTGAAGGCGATGTAGTGCTCCTCAAAATCTTTGTCGAACACGAAGCTGGTCCCGGCGTCGACGCAGTTGGTAAGCGCCACAAATGCTCCGTTGACCCAGTCGAAGACGCCCAAGCCATTGTCGGAAATGTCCCAGGTGACCAAGAATGCCAGGGCGAATTGCAGCAACAGTCCGCCAGCGACGACTCGCCATGGGAACTTTCCCTTGTGCGAGCTCATCAGCCAGGCCAGCCCGATGAACACGACAAGGCCAAGCAAACTGACGTACTGATGCATGGTGGGCGTAGGGAAAGATGCGCAGCGGGCGAGCCAATTTACACGTGCTAGCCAAGCGTGTTGAATATTCGGTCGCCGGCGTCGCCTAGCCCCGGCACGATGAACTTTGCGTCGTTGAGTTCGGGATCGATCTTGCAGACGTAAATCTGCGCATCGGGGAACTCCGCCTCAACGTTCTTGATCCCCTCTTCGGATGCAATGATTGATAGCAGCTTGACTTTGCTGACGCCCCATGCTTGCAGCGTCTGCAGTGCCGCCAACATCGAACCGCCTGTTGCGAGCATCGGATCGACCACCAGCGCGACGTCTACTGGGCGGCCCGGCGGCAGCTTGCTGTAGTACTCGACCGGCCGGGCGGTGTCTTCGTCGCGGTACAATCCCAGGTGCCAGACCTCGGCCGAGGGAATCAGGTCGAGCACCGGATCGACCATCCCCAAACCTGCCCGCAAAATGGGGATGAGCCCCACGCGCTGTGCGAGCAATCCGCCGGTCGTCGTTTTCAGCGGCGTGGTAACCTGCGTTTGTTTGATTGCGAGATCTTGCGTCGCCTCGTACGCTAACAGCGTCGCCAATCGCCTAACGTGCGCGCGTACTTCGGCTGGCGGTGTGTTCGCATCGCGCAGCCGCGTCATGTGGCATTCGATGAGCGGATGCTGAACTTCGAATACTCCGGTGGCAATGTGCGACGGCTGGCTGGAGGTCATCGACATGCGCCCGTAACTCCTAGTGGTCTAAGACAAGTCACCACGCTGACGTTGCCGCCAAACGTCCTCGCCATTCTAGCCATCGGCGAAGCGAATGTTAAGAATCTCCTCATCCGAAAATGGGGCTAAGTGGCGATCGTCCATAGCGGTTTGTCGCCGTCGAACTGCTACAATACGCCCAGTCGGTAAACTCATTGAAGCAACTTTGCCTGTGGAATAGCCAAGCCATGCGAACCAAGACGTGCTGCGTCGTCCTGCTCATCGCCCAGTCGCTCGGGCCGACTTCGGCACAAACCGGCGAACGCCCCGCGGATATCTTGCGGGTGGGCACGTACAATGTTTCCTTCTACCGCGACCGGGAAGGGCAACTTATCGAAGACTTTCGCAAAGGTGACAACCAGGTTCGCAGTATCGCTGAGGTAATACGGCGAGTACGGCCAGATGTCCTACTTCTGAATGAAATCGACTATGTCGATCCAAGGTCGAACACGAGTTTTGGGACACGGGAACCAATTATCAGGTTTTTGGATTTCATCGACCCAGGTGGTAACGAGGTCAGGCGTGCCCCTCGATTCTACAAACACTGGTTTGCTACAACCGTCAACACGGGAGTTCCGACGGGGCTCGATCTCGACCGTGATGGCGCGACCGACGGACCAGGTGATGCATACGGCTGGGGACGCTATCCGGGGCAGTTCGGGATGGCGTTGTATTCGCGTTTTCCGATCCAGCCTGAGTACAGGACGTTCCAAAAGTTCTTGTGGAAGGATATGCCTGACGCCAAGCTTCCCGTCGATCCGGATACAGGCGAGCCCTACTATTCTGAGGAAATCCTAGAAGTGTTTCGCCTGTCGTCCAAGAGCCACTGGGACGTTGCGATCGACGTAGAGTTGGAAGGGCGCAAGCACAAGATTCATTTTCTCTGCTCGCATCCGACACCCCCAGTGTTCGATGGTCCGGAAGACCGTAATGGCAAACGGAACCACGACGAGATACGGTTGTGGGCGGACTACATCGATCCCGAGCGGAGCGACTATCTGGTCGACGACCATGGGCGGCGCGGAGGCCTGGCCGAAGACGCTTCGTTCGTTATTCTTGGTGACCTGAATGCCGACCCAATCGACGGCAACTCGGCACCGGCCATCGAGCAATTGCTTAAGCACCCACGAATCAACGCTGACAAGACTCCTACCAGCGAAGGCGCCGTGATTGCCAGTCGCGCGAGGCCCGATCTGAATGGCGAACATCAGGGTGACGCATCCGACGATACCACGGACTTTAGCGGCGACGGGCACGGCAACCTGCGCGTAGACTACGTGCTGCCATCACGCGAACTCGCGGTCGTCGACTCGGGCGTGTTTTGGCCCAAGCCGGGAGAGCCCGGAAGCGAGGCAATTAAAGCCACCGACCATCGATTGGTGTGGGTCGACTTGCGACTAACGGACGCGGTGACGCCACGACCCCAGGCCAGCGAGTAGCAATGCTGCCAAAATGCCACTCGCCGGCTCGGGGACCGCCACAAAGGACGAGGAGTGCACCGCGTCTGCGATGTTCATGCCCACCTTCTGGCCTTCGAGGTCGTCGTAGTCCCAGTGGATTCCAAGATATACGCGGCTGCGGCCATTTTCTTTCATTGCGTCGGAGAGCTTCGTGAATGAGCGCATCATGTCGGGCATCTCTTCGGAGGTCACGTCAAACGCAATGTCGTCGGTGCCATAGAAGTTAGCGATACTCTCGAACAACGCGCCGCCAAACGTTGCATGCCCAGAGATGTACGTGGGGAACGGCGGCGTAAAGTCATTCTCCACACCGCCACCGGGCGCACCTAGCGGAGTCCAGTTTGGGTCGCCAGCCGTGCCAGGATTTCCGTCGTCGTCCCCTTCGCGAATTCCAGTCACGGGGCGCCACAGATCGAATTCAAACTTGGCATCCCACGCTACGATACCCGCATCTGCGACAGCCACGCTGGTCTTGGCGAAGAGCTCGGCGTTCTCTTCAGTCGTGTTTCCTTGGTCCTTGGCAATTGTCTCGATGATCTTGTTATAGAGTCGCATTGGTGTTCCCATGCCTACCCGGTCGTACGCCCAAAAAAAGCCGATATCGGACTGTAGCTGGGTTCGTTTCGTGCTATTTAGTTCGCCGAGCACCTTAACCTCGTTGTAGGATGCCGCGTACTCCGGGCTATCGAGTGCTGGCATGGGTGGTGGCATGTACGGAGCTGTGTTGGTCAAAGAAAATGGTCGAATCGCGCCCCACTCTGGGCCCCAAGCTTCCTGATTAGGATTCAACGGGTCGGGAGTCCAGCGGCCAATCTCATCGATCGGCATGTATTGCACTTCTTGATCGAACCCGTCATTTGCTCTGCGTGCAACAATCGACGAGGCGATCTGGTTCCCAAAGGCCTCTCCGGCTGCACGCGCATTCGCGTCGCTGATTGCTTCCAGTGACGCGTTTAGGGCCGAGTCGAGCGTCATCTGCAAATGCGGGTAGATACCTGCGAGCACACCATGGGCGGCGGTGGCCGCTGCGGCTTCCGTTGATGCGCCGTTCGAAGGCGAGAAGCCGTAATTGTAGAACGTTGGATTTTGCTGATTGATGCCGTTAATCGCATCGTAAATTGCCAAGTTCATCATCGCTTGCGTTCGTGACGCCATTCCAGGATTCTGGTACTCTTCGTCCTGTACTAGGGTCGCACGCATTACCTCGTTCCAGTCCGTAACCACGTCGCCTTGGCAATACGACGCGCTTAGCGACACTGCGGCCGTCAGGAAGCCGGCCACCGTCCATCGATTCAGCTTGAAGATAAGCGATTGAGAGTTTTGTAGCGTATCGGCAAGTAGCAACATCAGTGAATTCCTCATTATCTTCTCCCCCTGCGGTCCGCGACCACCGACTACGCTCGATGAACCCGTCCGCACCCAATTAGAAACACTAGTGAGCGGAAACGACGAATCGCGATGAGACAAACCCAAGCTGGGCGGAGGCGATTCGAGTAAGAAATGTCAGGCGATTAGCAACTCAACAAATAGTTCTTGGCAACGCGACGGTACAGTGGGCAACTCTTCGGAGACCACAAGTTGCGGTCTACCCTATGTCTTCAGTCTAACTACCCATACCGACTTTGCAATGGTCTAGCATGGCAGAGCAGGGGGTTACGTACCCCGTTATAAACGTTCCAAACTCACCATATCTGGCGCTCGCCTCGTCGAACCGCATCTGGTAGACGATGTCCTTGAGATACTCGGGATTCGCCGCCCACAGCGTGACGCCCCATTCCCAGTCGTCGAGACCCACCGATACGCTGATCAACTGGCTCACCTTGCCGGCGAACGCCATTCCGCTACGGGCGTGCTCGCTCATCAACCGATTTCGCTCACTTTTGGGCAACGTAAACCAATTCTCGCCTGTCTTTCGTTTCTTGTTCATCGGGTAGAAACAGGTAGCCCGATAGGGGGGGAACTCCGGGGTGAGCCGCTGCCGGTTCATCGCCCCCAGCCGGCCTTCGTACGCTTTGACTTTGGCGGTCCAACTTGGGCTGTCGCGGGTCTCACCCTCTGCGACCAGTCGATCACCATACTGTTCGACACTCGGGACGTATTCGCTAATCTCCGTCATGGAAACAAACGAGTAGGTCGGGCGCAGGGCTGGCCCAAGCGGGGAGGCCATCAGCTGTTGGTGCACCGCATCGATCTTCAGCGGATCGGGATCCATCATCATCAGACCGAAGTCTGCTTTGTGGCCACTGGTGACGGTGACTTGCAGTCGCGTCGGCGCGTCGGCGCGGTCGGGATCGAGTGCGCCGATAAGTGTTTCGCGACCGTTGGCCACCTGCTCGGCAGGCATGCATGCCAGAGCCGCTCGCTCGAAGGAGTAGAACAGATGACTGCAGTGCCAACCTCCAGCAGCGGGATGCAACGGATCGACGGGCGGGTATTCCGCTTGAGGTGGGCGAGACATGTGACAGGTCTTTCGCTCGTGCTGTGTTCGGAGAGATTCGACGGTATCTCGAATCGACTATATCGGATGTAACGATGAAGCGAACGGTGACACCTAACTCACTGGCCTTTGTGTGACGGCCGGCGAGCATTCAAGCTTCGTGGTTAGGCAATTTGGGTCATTCCCATAGCATAAATGGGACACTAAACTAATATGGGAATTATGGGGTGTTTTGGAAGTCCTCGCCTAGCCTATCGACTCGCAGCATCTTAGCGCTACAACCATGTCTCGTGTGTCCAGCCCACTCGCTACGTCCCAAACGACGCCGCCCACTACGTCGCGGAGCTTTGGGCGCTTCTCTGAGGATATCCTACATCATCTCCTCGAACTGCATGCGGTACACGGTCCGATTGCGGCCATTGAGGATGGACGGCAGCGGATCGTGTTCTCGTTCGATCCCGAGTTCAACAAACAGGTGCTAAGCGACACCGCGACATTCGAAGCACGTTTTTTTGCGGTTCGTGGTCCGAAGAGTTCGTCGCAGCGGCGAGTGACATGCGGACTGCTGGCCATGAACGGCGAACAGCATCGACGCAATCGAAGAATGTTGAAGGAGCCATTCAGCCTTCGGTCGATCGCCACGTATCGCGACACCGTCGAACAGCTTATCGATCAACAGATGGCCGACTGGCGTGTTGGTCAGACGATGGACCTAAACGACGAAATGACGCGATTCATGCTCAGCGTCACCAGCACGATTCTATTTGGTCTCGATGCGTTCGACGAAGCGTATGCTCTCGGCGAGTTGATCGCCGAGTGGGTCTCGCTGAATCACGAAATTGGCATTGGCGCGCTGATCGGCTACACGAAGTTCAACGATCGGTACGAGGAACTGTTGGCGAAGGCGGAGCAATTAGAAGCAAGCGTCCTTCGAATGATCGAGCAGCGTCGCCAGCACAGCACTGCCGGTAGCGACATTCTCTCCATTCTGCTCAATAACTACGGTGGGTCAGGCGGGTTGACCGACGAGGAACTGGTCGGCCAGGCGTGTGTTTTGTTCGCCGCGGCCCACATGACCACGGCACACTCCCTCACATGGACTTTGCTGCTTCTGGCACAGCACCCGGAGGTCTGTCGCCGCTTGTGGGCCAGCGATACCGTCGCCGATGGTGGATGGTCGCAACCGACGTCGGGCGAATTGCCGTTGATCGACCGCGTTATCAAAGAAAGCATGCGGGTGTTGCCGGCCTCCGCCTATTCGCAACGGATCACCGCCTGCAGCGTCCAATTGGGCCCATTCGACTTGCCACGCGGGACGCCGATCGTATTCACACCGCTCGTGACACATCGATTGAATAGCCTGTGCGAAGACCCGCAGCGTTTCGATCCCGATCGCTGGCTCCAGCTTAAACCTGGCCCTTACGAGTACATACCATTCGGAGGCGGCAGTCGCATGTGCATCGGTGGGCCGTTGGCATTGGAGATCATCCGCACTGCGATTCCACGATTCCTGCGCGAGTTCGGTTTCGAACTAGAAGCGGGCGCCACGATCAATGCCGAAGTCCGCTCGACCATGCTTCAACCCGAAGGCGGCGTCCCTGTGGTGCTCCGCACCGCAGGCGAGGCGTTTGCCAGCGTCGAGGTTCAAGGCAACATCCGGGAACTTGTCGACTTCCCACCGCCCGAGCGACTTCATATCGCCCCGCGTGTGCCTAGGTAATCTAAGCCAAGCGGTTCTGCGCGACGATTGATGGTCGCGTCGACGAACTCTACAATCGCATGCTGGCGTGGCGCGGTTCCGTTGCATTAACGACAGGAGTAGGTGATGAGCAATCTGATCGTGGTTGTCTTCGACGACGAAACAACGGCCTTCGAAATGCGGACGGCGTTGGTGAAGATGCAGAAGGAGTACCTGATCGAGATGGAGGATGCGGTCGTCGTCACGAAGAACGAGGCCGGCAAGGTGCAACTGCATCAAGCGGTGAATCTCACAGCGGCTGGCGCCGTTGGTGGTGGGTTTTGGGGCACGTTGATCGGGCTAATTTTCTTGAACCCGTTGCTGGGCGCTGCCGTAGGTGCCGGCGCGGGGGCGATCTCGGGCATGCTGACCGACATCGGCATTAACGATAAGCAAATGAAAGAGCTTGGCGAGTCGTTCCAGCCCGGCAGCTCGGCGCTGTTCGTACTTGTCCGCCGTGCTACGGAGGACAAGGTGCTCGAGGGACTCAAGGACTTCGCTGGCAAGGGCAAAGTGTTCCAAACGTCGCTCTCGAAAGACGACGAAGATGGGCTCCGCGCCGCGTTGGAGAAAGTCTGAACTACCCTGAGTTCTTGGGGGATCTACCGAGGTTGCTGGAGCGATTTGGCAATTGACTCGAGCGAGGCGGAGACGCTCCAGGTGAAAACGAAGATGACAATCCAGACGGCGAGTTGTGTAGGACGACTTCCATCGTCTCAGGCATTGCGTGGCTCCTGCCGTGGGTGAGTTGACGTAGGGTGTTCGCGGCAATCGGAGCTTCCTCGCCTGAAATGTGGGGACAGAACGGCGAAACTGGCCGCTGATCGTTTGCGGCCTTATGCAACGATCGACCGTCCACTTTTTTGCAAACCGCTCGCATGCCCAAGCGACGCGCGGACGGCAGGCGATTTTCCTTTGCGATCTCCCGGCAATCGTGGCCAACCGGGATGCGATGCCGTTGATTTGCTGGACAGCGTACAGATGCGGGTGGTAGGATAGCAAAGGTCGGGGATCTACTCAATTGTCACGCAATGAACCAATTGCCACGCAATGAACCGTGTGTTCTGGTTTCCGTACACACATATTGTTGACGAAATACTCTCGCGTTTGGATATCACGAATCGGAGGCATGTGATGAAGTTGCTAAATATCTGCAACGCAACCGTCGCTGCAACAATCTGCATAGCATTGGCCCAGCCATCGGACGGGCAAACTCAAACTCAGCCACCGCCGCCGGATCCCGTCTATCAGGGTTCCCAGCCGGCAGTGAACACCAATGTGTACGGTGGGGGTGGTTGGGGCGGAGGCTATCACTCGTCGACTGCGGCGGGCGACGCCTTGCAGGGAATGGGTGCCGCGATTTCCGCTCAAGGGCAAGCGAACCTTAACAACAGCTTGGCCCTTCGCAACGTCGAAGCCGCGCGGAGTGCCAACATCGACAACCAGGTGAAGTATACCGAAGCCTACCGTTGGCGTGTCGACTCTGCCCGGGAACGCCAGCAACAACAGATTGCTGAGCATCGCGCAAAGATGGAACCTTGGCTTGCCAAGAAACGACTCAAGCCGCTGACGACCGAGCAGTACAATCCGACAACGGGCGTCGTCCAATGGCCGATGCTGTGCCGCGATCCGGCTTATGCTTCCTACCGCGAGAAGCTCGACGAGCTACTAGCCAAGCGAGCTCAGTACGGCGGCCTCGAAATGAGCGAGTTCGTCGAGGTCGAGAAGCAGATTAAGGATTTCCGCATGGCGATCACGGCCGACCGCAAGAAGTACCCCACTAAAGCCGTCGATCAGGCTTTGCGGTTCTTGCTTTCGATGCATCACGATTTGAATGAGCAGTTCGGCTAGTCCCCGAGCACTCGCTTCTCGCACCATAGATTCTCACCAACTACACCTACGAAAGAACCGGAAACAAATGGCATTTCTTCGGTATCTCTTAGTGCCTGCGGTTTGCCTTTTCTCGCTGCAGGCGTCGGCGCCACTCGCTCGCGCCCAACAGGCTCAAACGAAGGCGGCCACCGACGCAGAAGCTGCGAAAGTCGATCACTTGCTACAGGGCAATGCGAATGCAGACGCCGCAAAACAGTTGGTGAGCAAAGCGCTCGACTCGGCTTCCGACGCCGTGCGGTGGCGGGCTGCTCGGGCGGCGGGACGGCTGGGGCTTTCGGAGCCCGACATCATCGCCAAGTTGCAGAGCGCCGCATCTGACAAGAATTGGATCGTGCAATTGCACTCGGTTGCCGCATTGGCGCAAACCGGCGATAAGTCGGACAAGACGCTCGACGTCTTGACCAAGGCGGCCGTTTCCAAGAACCAGCGTGTCGCGGCTGCGGCGATTGCAGCGTTGCGAAAGCTGCAATTCTCGCCAGAGGAGCTTGCGGGTACGTTAAACACGGTGCTCGCCAGCGACAATGGAGCGGTAGCCGTCTACGTGGTCGAGGCGCTGGTGCATGCTGGCCCCAAGGCCGTGCCGCTTCTGAATGCCGCGCTCAACGAGCCCAAAGCGGCCTACTGGGCATGCGTGGCGATTGCCGACATCGGGCCCGACGCCGCCGGCACCGTACCTGCCCTGACCGAGTTTCTGCAAACACACGACAAAGCCGAAGCAATTCCGCAAGCTTTGCTCGCGGTGGCCGCCATTGGCCCTGCAGCAAAGCCCGCCCAAGCGGCCGTCAGCGGCGTGATCGAAAAGTGGAGCGACGACCAATCGGTCTTACTCGCTGGCTTGTACGCTCTGGGCGCGATCGACGCCTCGAACGTTCAAGACACGCTTGAGATGAATGCGAAGAGCGACGACCAGTTTGTCGCCATGGTCGCATCATGGGCGCTTGCAAAAACAAACCCAGGCGATCAGCAGTTGATGGAGACGGCTATCAAGCGGCTTGTTGCCGGACTCGAGAGCGACAACACCCACATGTCGCACGCAGCCGCTCACGGGCTCGCCGCACTCGAAATCCCGCCAGGCATGGCCGCACCGTATCTGCTCAAAGCCGCGGAGAATCCTCAGGCACGAGCCAACATGGTGAGCGCCCTGGCAAGCCTAGGCGACAAGGTAATCCCTCATGCCGTTGCGGCCCTTGGCAATCCGGATACACGCGAACTTGCCATCGACGTGCTCGGGCGTCTTGGCGCCAAGTCGGCCAACGCCAGCGAAGAGCTAGCCGCGACCATCGAGGAGGCCAAGCCGCTAGTACGCATTCAGATCAACCAAGTGCTGGCCAAAATAGGGCCGACCGCCGCGGTAGCAACCGACGAACTGGTTGAGGAGTTAAGCTCCGAGAAGCCGCACGTCCGTCAAAGTGCCATGTACGCCCTGCGTGAAATCGGCCCCGGCGCGGCGGCCGCCAAATCAGCATTACTCAGCCATTTGAAGAATAGCCAGGGCGATTCGGTCGAGTCGCAGTTTGAACGGCTCGCAGCCGCCTGGACGCTCGCTCGACTCGCGGGCGACGATCCAAAAGTCGTTGCGGTGGTGCTCCCAGTGATTCGCGACGGCCTGAAGAACCCCTCGGAAATGGCTCGACTAGAGTCGGTCACCGCGGTCGGCGACTTGGGCGACGGAGGCAAGTCTCTGCACAAGGTCATTGCCGAGATGGCCGAGTCCGACCCATGTGCCGAAGTGCAAAACGCGGCGATCTCAGTCAGCAGTAACAACGGTTGATGTCGCTTAGGCGCCCCTCCACGGCGGCGCTGTAGGTGCAGACGACGACATTCCCCTGCTGCCGGCACCCGCGGTGGTCCGATACTAGGTATCATGCTGGCCCTGCGGTGGCAACGTGGTCGGCGCTTGGGAAAGGCGCCTCGTTGGGCGGTCGGCGTGCTGGCGGTCGTTGCGCTTTCTCTATGCCCTCTGCCTGCGTTCGCACAGAACCGCGACGTCGACCCGCGGAGCGTATTCGAAGAGAAACGCCCGCCGAGCTTTGCTAGCATTCGCATGCCGCACTGGGGCCGTGGGCAGCTCGATCGAATCTTGGAGCCCCCTTCGCGGTGGCTAATCGATGTCGAAAACAGCGGCGGCCCCGCGTTCATCGCGTACTACACGCAGATGTACCAGCCGGGCAGTCAGGGGGGCCCCGACAACTGGACCGTCAATCAGGAGATCGACGCCTAACTAAAGTGGGACATCGGCGAATCGCCACACTTTGGCAAGGGCCGAATCTATGCCTACTACTACCAGGTCCAGGATAACTTCACTCGCACCAACACGCAGGAGTTCGCCGAAGCGGGCGGCATGGTGTGGTTGCCCAACTACAACGACGCGGTTGGCGTATTCAACTCCCTCGACATACTTGTGTGGGAGCAATCGTCGAGCGACGAGCGGTACCAAGCGCTCATCGGCCAATTAGACCCCGGTGTGTTGATCGACTTGAATCTCTACGCCGGCGACGACACCGGCTACTTCTTCTCCGAGCCGCTGGCTACGAACCCCGTGCGCGGTTTTCCCTTGGCGGGACTCGGCCTGATGCTCAGCGGCCAACCGACCGACGGGATCGAGCTTGTCGGCATCGTCAGCGA
>JANQOF010000024.1 GCA_028279215.1 Pirellulales bacterium | reverse complement strand
CACGACTTCGCTCGACGAGCTTGTCCAGCGCCGCGATCACAGGGGCTTCACCCAGGCTAAACCGGTCGGCGATGTCTGACGCTGTAAACGGACCATGCGTACGAGCATGCCGCGATACTAAGTCGCCGAGTGGATCGATTACGGGCTCGAGGAACGCTTCGGGCAAACCGGGAGGTGGATTTACTCCAAGTGCGTCGCGCAAACGTCCTACATCTTCGGCGGCGGCATATTGATCGCCCGAGGCCAGCCGCACCTGCACAACACGTCGGGAAGCCATCAGTTCTTTCAGCCAAGAGTCCAAACTTCCGACAGCCACCGAAATGGTACGTTCAGCAATCGACGCCAGCGTCAGCGGCCCGTGGCGCAGCAACAGGTCGTGCAAATCGTCGGGGTGCTTCACTGGCGGTTGGACGAGCTGCTGCAACTCGCGCTCGAGTTCGGCAAGCACCTCGACATCGAACAACTCTCGCAAGTCGGCCGAACCGAGGAGTTCGCGCAGTTGCGCGTGGTCGAGGGTGAGCGCCTGCGCGCGGCGCTCGGCCAACGGAACGTCGCCTTCATACACAAAGTTGCCGGTGTAAGAGAACAACAGCGATGCCGCGAACGGCGAGGCCTGCGGAGTGTCGACACCACGCACCGCAATCTCGTTGCGTTCAATCTGACTCAAGATCGAAACCGTGCCTGGCAGATCGAACACGTCGCGTAGCACTTCTCGGTAAGTCTCCAGTAAGAGAGGAAACGCCGGATATCGTGCGGCAACCTTCAACAGGTCGGCTGAGCGACGCCGTTGCTGCCACAGCGGCGTGCGGCGGTCGGGGCGGCGGCGCGGCAGTAGCAACGACCGCGCCGCGTTCTCACGAAATCGCGCCGCGAACAGGGCGGTGCCGCCAACTTGTCGAGCGACCTCATCTTCGATGTCTTCGCTGCGCGGCACGAACCAGTCGACGGGTGGCGGACGGTCCGACTCTGGTAACCGAAACACAATGCCATCGTCGGCCCACATGAAGTCGACCTCGCCGATCGCCTCGGCCCGCAGCCGCGCCGCAACCGCCATCGCCCACGGTGCGTGGACCCGAGCGCCAAACGGCGACATGACGACCACGCGCCAATCGCCGACTTCGTCGAGAAACGACTCCACAACCACAGTCCGATCACTAGGGACTTCGCCCGTCGCGGTGGACTGCTCAGCAAGATAGCGCACCAGATTGACTGCCGCGCGTCGGTCGAGTGCGTGATCGGATTGCAGGCGTTCGATTGCGTCTGCCTCGTCGACGCGGGTCAATTCCCGCGACAGACGGCCTATCGCGCGACCAAATTCAAGCGGCCGACCGGGCCCTTCGCCGCGCCAGAACGGCATCCGTCCGGGTTCACCGGGAGCGGGCACGACGATCACTCGATCGCGCGTGATGTCGACCACCCGCCAACTCGACGCACCCAGTAGGAAAACATCACCCGGGTTGGTTTCGAACACCATTTCTTCATCCAACTCGCCAACCCGGCTGCCAGTGGTGCCTTCGTCGGAAGCAAGGAACACCCCATATAGCCCACGGTCGGGAATCGTTCCGGCGTTCAGCACAGCGATTCGCTGCGAATTGCGGCGCTTACCCACCGTGCCGGCAACGCGGTCCCAGTTGAGCCGCGGCCGCAGTTCGGCAAACTCGTCCGAAGGGTATCTGCCCGATAGTAAGTCGAGCACGCCCTCGAAGCTTGCGCGAGGTAAGTCGGCCAGAGGCGCCGCCCCGCGAAGCGTGGCGAAGAGTTCGTCGACGGTCATCGTTTCCATCGCCACCATGGCGACGATGTGCTGGGCCACGACGTCGAGCGGGTTGCGCGGGTAGTAGGTTTCTTCGACGTGCCCTTCGAGCATGCGCCCAGTGGCGCCGGCACATGCGACCAGATCGCCCCGATACTTGGGAAAAATGATGCCCTTGCTGGTTGCGCCAATCTGATGGCCGGCGCGACCAATCCGCTGCATGCCTGAGGCAATTGATGGCGGTGCTTCGATTTGGATCACTAGGTCCACGGCGCCCATATCGATGCCCAACTCGAGCGAACTGGTGGCGACGATGGCCGGAAGCGTGCCACGCTTCAGTCGATCTTCGATTTCTGCTCGCTTGTCTTTGGCGATCGAACCATGGTGCGCCAGCGCGATCTCTTCATCAGCTAACTCGTTAATCGCCGAAGCGAGTCGCTCCGCCAGGCGGCGGCTGTTAACGAAGAGCATCGTCGAACGATGTTCGCGAATGAGCTTCACCAGCCGCGGATGGATCGCCGGCCAGATAGAAGGAATCCCCGCCCCGGCAGCCGGACCACTCGGAATAGAGGGTTGGCTCGCGTCCGGCGACTCGACAAGTTCGCCTGCGTCCCCGGTTCCACTCTCTGTGTCCGCCGCTCCGAGGAGCTTCATATCCTCAACCGGCACCTCAACCTGAAGAGCGAACTGTTTTGGCTCGCTGGCATCCACGATCTCCACAGGTCGTGGGACGACAGGAATGCTCGCATCGCTGGTCGCTTCACCGCCACCCAGCAGCCGGGCAATCTCTTCCAAAGGTCGTTGTGTGGCGCTAAGGCCAACTCGCTGCAGCGGTTGTGCCTCGGCGTTAGCTTGCCGGCGCAGACGCTCCAGTCGCTCGAGCGAGACGAACAAATGCGCTCCTCGCTTCCCAGCCACCATCACGTGAATCTCATCGACGATCACGGTTTCTACTTCGGCCAGCACGTCGCGGGCCTTGCTCGTTAGCATCAGGTAAAGCGACTCCGGCGTAGTGATAAGGATCTCTGGAGGCTCACGGTTGATGCGAGCCCGCTCTGGCGACGGTGTGTCGCCGCTCCGGACGGCAACGCTCGGAACGTAGTAGTCGACGCCATCGCGCTCGGCCACTGCCCGAATCCCAGCAATCGGAGCGCGTAGATTTCGGTCGACGTCTACACCGAGGGCCTTCAGTGGTGAAATGTAAAGAACTCGAACATTTGACCTTTCTTGCTTCGCCCGCTCCGTGACTTCAGTCGACGAAGGGGCAAACATGATCCGGTCGAGCGACGCCAGGAAGGCCGCGAGCGTCTTTCCCGATCCGGTTGGCGCCAGCAAAAGCGTGCTATCGCCGTTGGCGATCTTCGGCCAAGCGAGTTGCTGAGCACGTGTGGGCGCGGTGAATGCCTGGGCGAACCAAGCTTGCGTCGCTGCATGAAACTCGGCAAGCGCTGCATGTGAATTGGCTGCTATCGTACCCATCAAGCCTTCACCGTCGTGGCAGTCCAATTCGGATCGGGCCCTTCGCAGCGACCGGATCGACAACCTGGCCTCGCTGCAACACCACAACCTTGCCGCAAGCAGCCAGTTTAGCAGTCGCCTGCCTTACGTCTTCAAGATGGTCGCGCCAGTCGACTGGATGGATGGCACGCGCCACCTCCGACGGACAAATCGTCTCATCCGGCCCTCGCCTGGCAACCAGCGAAAGAACGCAATCGGCGGTTTCACAATGCATGTTAATGGTAACAATCCAAGTGGCTAGAAGCGTTTACATCTAGAGTATTGCGGTCGAGCACTCGGCGGCAAGAACCCTCGCAGCAGCGATACGGGGCAAGTTCTTGGTGAACACCAAATCTAGTGTCTCCCCCTCCTCCGAATTGATCGTCACCGTACCGCTGGCCGAATGAGTTTTGTCCCAATTGCCCCAGGGTGGGACAAAACCTGTTTCCCTAACTTGAGGAGGAGCAACGCCTTAGAGTTTTGACCCAACGCTTGTGAGGAGAAACACGATCCGTTGGGACTTTACTCGACTCTATTGACGAGAGGGAGATTCCCTAACCCGTTGACTAATAAGGAGTTACGGAATCACAGGACTACCAACTCCGTGGAGTTTTGCCCCAGGGTTAACCGCATTTGGGGCAAAACCCTCCCGCCGTGGAATGAGGAAAGGGGGGTGTGTGGGGAACCCCACACTGGCCACTACACTACCACCGAGTTTTCAAAGAGCGAAGGTGCGCCAAGAATGCGCACTTTAGAGTGATTCCATTAGAGCATATAAGTGGCCGATTTCAACGGAAAAATGGGGGAAAAGAAACGACTGAAAAGTAGCTTTGACAGCACCCGATCGAGATGGCATTATGGGGGCTAGAGCCACCTTCGCGACCGAGAACAAAACAATGGATACCTCAGCCCAACACCTGCTGGCCGAAGCCCTCAAACTTCCGGCGGATACACGGGAGGATCTGGCTGTACGCCTCATGGGAAGTGTCGAGCCAACTTCAGCCGGGGAGATTAAACAAGCCTGGGTTGAGGAAATCGACCACCGTATGGCGAAATTGGAAAGCGGTGAATCGACCGCTGTTTCCATAGAAGATGCATGGCCCAAAGTCGCCGGCAAACCTTGGCGTTCTCAGTCTTCCGACAATGCCTAAACCGCTCGCGTTTCTGCCAGAAGTCCCCGACGACATCAAACAGGCTCGCGATTGGTATGCCGAGCGGAGCGCCGAAGTGGCAAACCGGTTCCTCACCGCGCTGGAGCAAATGCTTCACTCCATCGAGTGCTATCCTCAACAAGGCGGCTATCATGACGACCGGCGGCTGTATCGCTATCGTCGGTTGACCAAGTTCCCATATGTTGTGGCTTATCGGGAATACGACGACCGATTGTTAATCGTTGCCGTCTACCACACCAGCCGACGTCCGGACGGTTGGAAGAATCGACTGTGATCACGGCGCTTGCGCGGCGCAAGTTCCGCCGGCAGCTTTCGTCGTTCGTTACCTGGTACAACCACCACCGTCCACACACAACCTTGAAGGGCAAGACTCCCGAC
>JANQOF010000016.1 GCA_028279215.1 Pirellulales bacterium | reverse complement strand
GGACCAATTCTGGAAAAACCGCCAACACCGGCTGTCGGCCAACCGACGCTATCAGTCCGCCCAAACCGCCGCCTAAAAACAAACCGCAGGCTGCACCCCGGCCACGGTGCGACCGGCTCTTGAATCTGCTTCAAGCCGATGGAGAAGTCGCGTTCACAGAGACCATCAAGCGGGGAAATCAGTGTCGAATTTATCACCTAATCCAGGACGTGCGCAATGAGTAATTACTCACGTACGTGGCGCACGTGCCCACGTAGGCGACGGTGTGTGTGTCGCTCCCTAAAGGGGGAGCGACTCACGTACCCACGTCCCTACGCCGAGAATCGGGAAGGGAATTTATGACCACCCACGTAAAGCATCGCCCACGTCCAAAGCGGACCAAGCGACGGAAAGCCAAAGGCACCAAGGCCAAGGCTGCACCCGACGCACGCACACGACGAGCACTTGAGGCAGAAGCGGAGGCGGGGTGCCCGGATGGTTGGATTCCGTTCTGAGTCCCCACCCCCGGTGTTGGATCCTTCCTGGCGTAAAATCCAGAGGTTTCCCATCCCCATTCCGCGCACGCGAGACACAGTCCGTCCGTGACAGCGACCAATCGTCATGAGCATTAACACCCACAAGCCCGACATCGCTGCCCCTGAGGCGACGCGGTACGTCTACGTCGAGCGAGTGCGGTGTCCAGAATGTGGCAGCGACGACTTGAAGACAACGCGGTCGGTCAACCAAAGCGACGGCTCCCGGCTGCAGAACAAACGCTGCCGAACGTGCCAGCACCCATTTATTTTGGTCATCGAATAGAAACACTCCAATATCTGGACTTCACAGAAACCCGACCTGCTTTAATCGAAGCATCGCCCATCACCTCGAAAGGAAAACCAATGTCTGAGACCGTCGAACAATTCAAAGAGGCCATGCAGGAAGAGCACGTTGGCGTGGTTGCCCGCGATGCCGCGCAGATGATTGCCGCCGAGCTTATCAGCGCGGGGATTGCGACCGAAGCACTCGAAAAAATGGAGCCGGGCGACGACATCCCGCTAGATGTTTCTTATACATCGATTGGCCGCGCGTGTCAGTTGTTCCAACTCGACCCGACCAGCGTCCGCAACCTCGCCAAACTGGCCGGCGTCAAGTTCGTTGCCTCATTCAATCGCGTGCCCCACTTCGACGGATTTGGCATCATCGCGCTTCAACTCAAATTACAACAGTTAGAGCGGGAGCAAGCCAGCAATGAGTGAGCACGCACCCATTCGCTTCGCATCCCCGGCAACCATCCAGGCCGGCGGCAAGGATTCCAGGCCGCGACGATTCGACTCGACCGCATACACGGGCGGAGAGTTGCGTGTTGGTGGTTACTCTATGCCCGTCGTTATCGACCTGGCTGGACTCAAGCCGCGCAATTCCGTTGTGGCAAATCTCGACCACGACTCCAGTAAGCGCGTGGGGCACATCGACGAAATCGAGAACGACGGCAAGACCTTGCGGCTATCCGGCTTGGTGTCTGCCACTGGACCAGCGGCGATGGAGTTTGTCGGCAACGCCGATGGTGGCTATCCGTGGCAGGCTTCTGTTGAAGCACAACCACAAAAACTAGAGACCGTTTCGGCGGGTAAAGACGTCCAGGTCAACGGGAGAACATTTCAGGGGCCAATTTACATTGCTCGCAAGAGCGTACTTTCCGCTGTCGCGTTCTTGCCGAGCGGCGCGGACGATTCAACTTTTGTCGCACTAGCGGCATCACTCAAAGAAGGAAACAAGACGATGGCAGAATTCCAAGAATGGCTGAATGAAGTAATGGCTGATACGAGCGAGTTGGACGCGGCCCAACTCGCAAACCTCCATGCAACGTACAACGGTCGAAGGGAAGTCACTGAAGCTGACCTCGAGGCGGTTGGCCCGCTGATTACGGCGTCTAGCGATCCGATCGACGTCGAACAGCGGCGCATCTCGCAGATTGAAAGAGCTTGTGATCGCGAGTGGGGCGAACACGCAGACGTTGACAAGATCGCCGAACTGAAGGCGGCGGCGATCGCTGGAACAATCAGCTTCAGCAAGCTACAGAACGAGCTGTTTGCACAGATGGTGCCACCAGCACAAACCGTCAATCGGTCGCGCCGTGATAACAACGGCTCCCCGGCGGTCATTGAGGCAGCAATCTGCCTAAGTGGCGGAATCAACAGGCCCGAGCAACACTTCTCTGAGCAGGTGCTCGACGCAGCCGACAAGATGCGCGGCGTCGGCTTACAGGGGATCTTGATCCAGGGAGCGGCGGCAAACGGCTACAGCGCCCGACCTGGCGAACGTGTCACCGATGGCAACCTCCGCGAGATCCTTGCCTATGCGATGCCCGGCCCGCGTGAGATTCGCGCCGGGTTCTCGTCAATCAATATCCCTGGCATTTTGAGCAACACGGCCAACAAGTTCCTCATGGAGGGTTGGACTGCGGTTGACCTGACATCGTTACGAATCAGCGGCCGCGCATCGGCCAAAGATTTTAAGACCATGACCAGCCATAGCCTGACTGGTGACTTTGAATTCCGCAAGTTGCAGCCGACCGGTTCTATCGAGCACGGTACGCTGGGCGAAGAAACCTACACGAACAAGGTCGACACCTATGCGCGAATGCTTGGTATCACCCGCACCGACATCATCAACGATGACCTGGGTGCGCTGACGGCGGCACCACGTCGCCTTGGTCGCGGCGCGGCACTGAAGCTAAACGACCTGTTCTGGACCGCGTTCCTGAACAACGCGACGTTCTACACGTCGGGGCGAAAGAACGTATCGACTGGTGGCGGTTCGGCGCTGAGTTCGGCTGGCTTGGCAGCTGCCGAAGTTCTGTTTATGAACCAGACCGATCCCGATGGTAAGCCACTTGGCCTGATGCCGTCGATCTTGCTGGTTCCGCCGACACTGAAGCGGACCGCGCTCGAGCTGATGAATTCGTCGCTGGTCATCGGGTCGACGACCGCCGACACGCCATTGCCGAGCGGCAACACGTTCCAGGGTGCGTATTCGGTCGAAAGCTCGCCATACATGGAAAACGCCACGTACACCGGCTACAGCGCAGCGGCCTGGTATTTATTGGCGGCTCCGTCACAAATGCCCGTAATCGAGATCGCTGGGCTCAATGGTCGCGTCGAACCGGTTGTCGAAACTGCTGAAGCCGACTTCAGTACGCTGGGCGTGCAGTTGCGAGGCTACAGCGACGTGGGCGTGGGCGTCAAAGAATACCGGGGCGGCGTTCGCTCCGCGGGATCGTAGAAATTTCTCCGAGGCTGGCGCGTTTGTCCACTTCACGCCGGCCTGGATCGGGGCCATGTGCGGTGGTTACAGGCCGCACGTGGCCATATTTTTTCGGTGTGTTCTTTGACAATCCAACATCGACGGGCAGAGCGGGCCGTGCGCGGCTACCTCCGTCGTGGAACGTAGATGAGTGGATGCTAGTTCTTCGTCACCAGAGCCATGATAGCCAGCATAGGCCCCGGGGGAACTACCCCTCCTAGCCTTCGGATAGAGTCCTCGGTTATCGCCACGAGCCAAGTAGAATCTGCAACGCACGCCATCTTCAGGCCAGTGACACACTGGCCTTCAGGAGCCCACGGCAAGGGTACCTGATACGGCGGAATTGGATCGGCGAACTTACTGGTAACCGCAGCTACGACGAACTGTTTGCCGGATACGATTTCGTCGGTCTTTGTTAGAATGACCGCAGGTCGATCCTTTAGAAACTGGCCTGTTTTGTCCGGCAACTCCGCCCAGACAAGCCTTCCTTGCTCAAGGTTGCCCATCAGAAAGGACAATCCTCTTGGGTATCCGTCGTTGCGCCGGATTCATCGCTTTTTGGCAACGCGATAGACAGCAATTGCTCATTGCCTGGAGTTGCAGCGGCCAATTGGTCCTTAAGCGTCCCTTCCGCAATATAGTTGCGGACGGACTGGACGTAGTTGCGAAGCCTGGATGCGTGTGCGACGCTACCAAAATTAGATTCGTACATATCGAGCGTGGGTTGAATTTGCTGGTAGGCCCTTAGCCACCCCTTGAAGGCGTCGAGGATGCTAAGCTCGTGCTCTACATCGTATGGGACACTGCCTTCGTTCACACGCTCTCGATATAAACGCCGAACGCTTGCCAGCACCGTATAAATCCGGACACCGTCGGCAAGGGTATCCTCAAACTCATAGCAACGCTGCGAAAGATGATGGTCTTCTAGCCATGAATCACTGATCTCGCCGGCCTGATAGCTATAGGCCTCAAGCGAAGATCGTACAACTCTGAGTGTACCCGACGGCATTGCACACGTGGTTGGTAAGAGGCGTTCCCTGCCTGCCGGCTCCTTATCGCGCTCCCATCCGCGCCCGGCTGCGGGAGATGATACGACGTATCCTTCGTATCGGTCAAGGGCCATGCAGATGTATGGCCTTTCTGAAGAAATCTTACTCCGGGGACGCGGCCTAAGCAAGCAAAAGGGACAAATTCCCTGATTTAACGCACCAAATAGCAGTGGCCGGTCATTGCTCACGAGCCCGTTGCCCCCGACGTTGCCCCGTATCGCCCGTTCGCAGCCCATCGCGACTATCGTGTCACCGAACGAGACAGGGCGTTAGACGGGCATTTTCGAGCCGGGTTGCAGAATTCGACGGATTCAGGCAGAATTGCCTCCGTCAAAGCCAATCGCTTACGGCCGGTCTGTCGGCCATGGGCACTCAAGAAATGTCAAACTCTCTCAAGAAAACAGAATGCGTTGCTGCGCGGGTGTTCGGTTCCCGTGAGGCCCGAGGGCGGTTCTTGAGCCGCCTGACATCGCCAGTGCAGCAACGCATTTTCTTTGTGCTCTCCACTCTGGAGGCGCAAGAAAGGTTACCCCAAGATGGGCGTTACTCTCTCGTCTGACAAACAGACCCCCTCGCCTCTGTCCCGTGAAGCCCAGCCCGAACTCTGGCCGAACAACGACGACCAGTCTGTAGTTGATGCCGCTAATCTACCCGAGCCACTTCCCCCCGGAACTGCCGACGATGGCATTCCTGCGAAGAAGCTCCTACGGATATCTCACGGCTGGCATCAGAGACCAACCCCCAGACAGATCGCAGAGCGTAAACGCGTCATACAACTAGAAAAGCAAGCCGCGATGATGCGCAAGGCGTTGGGCCATGGAACGTCGCCCGCCGAAGCCAAACGGGCGAGAAACGTTCAGGAACTAGAGGCCATGTTTCGCGGCGAACACTTTCAGACAGCACTCTTGGCCCTGCTCGGCTCG
>JANQOF010000003.1 GCA_028279215.1 Pirellulales bacterium | reverse complement strand
ACGCTGCGGGAAAAACGGCGGCCGCCGTTGCCGCCATTGCCGAGGAGTTGCTCGCCCGCGGGCACGACGTGCTGGCCACCCGCGTCTCGGCCGACCAGGCCGAGCGGCTCGCGACGGCGCTACCTCAGTCGGTACACAACGCCACCGCCCGAACTTGGCGCGTCGCTCAACAACGCGATCGTTCGCTGGTTGGCAACGTGGCAGTGATCTCGGCGGGCACCAGCGACCTTCCGGTTGCTGAAGAGGCCCGCGAGACTCTCGATTGGATGGGCGTGCGGGTAACCATGGTTCACGACGTCGGCGTGGCAGGCCCCCATCGACTGCCAAGTCGTTTGGCGGAGTTCGAATCGGCCGACGCCGTGGTGGTCGTGGCGGGAATGGAGGGCGCATTGCCGAGCGTAGTGGGCGGGTACGTAGCGGCACCAGTTTTCGCCGTCCCCACCAGCGTGGGCTACGGCGCCAACTTCGGCGGCGTGGCCGCGCTACTGTCGATGCTCAACAGTTGTGCCGCCAACGTTGCGGTAGTCAACATCGATGCAGGTTTCAAGGCCGGCTACCTGGCGGGCCTCGTCGCCCAACGTCAGTCCAGCAACACTTCGACCTAAACCACTTCACCATTCGTATACTTTGCCATCGAGTTCAATCACCACCGGCTCGTCGATCGACAAGTATTGATTGACATGTCGACCGTGCCGAGCCACTAAGTCGAAGTAGTCGCGACTATATCGTTCGATCCTGTTCGCCGATTGCGACGAACGCTCCAATACTTTGGAGTCGACCCAGCGATCGCCTTGGCGGAAGAATGTTTTTCGACCACGCTGCAAGATGTTTCTGGCCACAGCGCTTCGCTGGTTCCTGGCATCGAACCAAACGGCGTTGCCAACCACCGTGGCCTGCTGCAGTTGCTCTCGTTCGATGGCGGGTAGCGACTCCAGGGTAGTCCCTCCACGGCCACCGAGTCCGCTCAGCGAGAGGGCGTCGGCTTGCGGCGCTGCCTTGAGGTTGCTTTTAGCCGCCCGTTGGGAGAACGCGAAGCGGCCTTCGGACTCCGCCAGCGATTCGTCGGCCACCTCACCGCTGCGTCGCACATTTCCAGCGAGGTCGCCAGGCTGCGCCCCGTTCTCGTCGGCCAGGTAGCTCGTGTACTGGGTAAGAATACCGTGCCTCGTGGCAAGCGTCACCAGTTCTTTCACCAGTTCGTCGTTGCGGCCATGTAGGTCGATTTGGTCGATGATTTCACCGACTCGGCGAGCCGCCCACAGCTTGGCGATAAATGCATTCGTATCGTCGGAGCTATCAGCCACTAACTCGGCAGGAAAGTCGTACGCCTGCTCCTTGCCGGCGACGCAGCCGCTAAGGGTCACCTTGGCGGCGCCAGGCTTGGCGTAACGACCAACAATCACCGCCTGGTCGCCCGCGAACAGATCAAACGCGCCGCTGGGATACGTACGCGATACCATCGGACCATCGGAAGCGCGTGCGCTTTCGACATCGAAGGAAAGTTGTACGTCGGTCAACACCGGCGTGCCAACACGGCGGTACAAATTGCTGACGGCTGCCTCAATGTCCTGGTCGGGTCGCACATACTCACTTTGTCCAAAGTTGGCCGCCACCAGACGATCGAGCAGGCGACTATTGACGTCGTACCCCACACCGAAACTGAACAACCGTGCCCGCACACGATTGGCGTTGCTGACGACGTCGACAATCTTAGCTTCGTTGGTTTCGCCTGCCGTAGGCAAGCCATCGGTCAAAAAAACCACGTAGGTCGGCCGGCTGGAGTCATTCAGCATGCCAAGCGCTCGATCAAGAGCACCCGCGATGTTCGTGCTGCCGCCAGCGTATAACCCTTCGACGTACCCCAAGGCCGCCTCGCGCGTGTCGTTGTCGAATTGCTCGAGTTCAGGTCGAAATGTCTCGACGGCGCTGTCGTACGCAACGATATTGAACGTGTCGCCCTCGCGGAGCTGATTGAGCACAAACCTCATCGCGCCCTTCGCCTGCTCGATCTTCTCGCCGGTCATACTGCCCGATCGGTCAACCACGATTACCACGGTCTTGGCGGGCGGCGCATCGTTTGCGGTCTGGATGTCGGGACTAGCCAACAGCAAGAAGTAGCCTGGTTCGTCGGCGTCGGGTCGATAACTCACCACACTGGCGCCGATGCCTGCGGCTGTTGCATCGTAGAACAGACGAAAATCGGAAGATGGAATCTCGTGCTTTGCCGTGTACTTCACGACAGCTCGACGGTCGCCGTTGCGCTGGACGTCGACCTTGTGCGACGCTGAGTAAATGTTCTTGATGGGCTCACTACTCTCAACGGCAACGGTGATGTTCAGCGACTCAAGCGCCCCCGTAGTGTACCGTGCAGTGCGGAGCGGCAACAGGAAATCGGCGAGTCCCTGCGACTGCCGACAAACCTGGGTGTAGCGGAGTGTGACCGTCCGCTTGGCTCCTGGCGGAACGGGAAAGACGCTTGTGCGGAACAGCCCCGTGCCAACCCATTCGAGCAGTGCAGGATCGTTGTTCTTGCGAACGATGTCTTCGTATAGTTTGCGAGCTTCGTCGGCGGGCAACAGTTTGCCTTCGAACTCCTTGCCGTCGACCATCAACGTCAGCTTGTCGATCGCACTGTCGTAGGGCAAGGGAAACACGAAGCAGACCTCCATTTGCCGGCTGCCGATGTTCTGGAACGTTTGGCTGACACCCACCTGGGCCACCTGATCGACCAGTTTGGCGTGGATATCAATCGAGTCGATCTTGTAGCTGCCGGGTGGTGGCTCGGGCCGAGGAGAGACGATAGGACGCGGCAAGGGACGGTGGCGACTGGGCGCCACATCCACCAACAGACCCTGGCCCCACGCGGTGCTGGCCAAACCCAAAATACAGACCGCGAAACTCGTGGCTTGCCGAAGCATGGCTGCCGGGAACATGGCGTCGTCCTCACGAAAAGCCCATGGATTATCAATCGCTGAAGGTGAGACGCTATTGCTTGCGAGAAAGTTCCCACGCCGTGACAGCTTCGGTGGCCGAAAATCTGCTGCGTCGGGAAGCTGGGTAAGGTGTTAGCGGCCGATCGATCTTGCCTTGCTGGCGGCAATTCGCGACCATTCGCCGCCGCAGCCTGGTTGGCCGATTCAAAGCGCGGCATCCGTGCCGCTAGCACTCTCCTCCGTGTAGGGTAGCGCCCCCTTACATTGGCGCCATAGACACAATGGTTTTTTCGTCCCGACCACTGAATGTTATTCTGCTGGTGGGCAGTTTGGCGGTTGCGGGTTGCCAAGGACTTGCCCCACCAGTTGAAACTCCCGTGATACTCGCGGGGCCACCAGTGGTCGTCGAGTCGATTCCGCCGGGTTATGCAGCGTCGCCAACGACTCCAGTTCCGCCGCAGGCCCATGCCCCATCGGCTCCCGACTCGCTTATCTTTCCGCCGCCCCCGGCGTTCGTATCAACATCTCCAACAGGCGAAGGGGCGATTGCACCTCAACTAGGTCTGCCCGCCGCGGAAGTCGTGGCGCCAGGACTTCCCAATCCGCTCAAAGTTCCGGTGAGCAACCACGACTTTGCCTGGGATCAAATCGTCGACGTAGTGAGCGACTACTTTCCCATCGCCAGCGAGGAACGGGTCCACATCGAACAGCAGATTTGGACGGAAGGCTATGTGAAGACGCCGTATCAGGTAGCGGCCACCATGTTCGAACCGAATCGAAAAGACTCGGTCGGTGCTTTCAATCGTTGGCAGAGCACGTTGCAGACGGTTCGTCGCCGCGCCGTGGTACGCGTGGTGCCCGAACCCGACGGTTACTTGGTCGACCTGCGAGTGGATCGCGAGTTGGAAGACCTGCCGCAGCCCGAGCAAGCGACCGCAGGCGCGGCGTCGCTGATCAACGACAACGCGGTGCCCTCCTCTGGGCGAACGGGCGTGAGCCGCACCGAGTGGTCGCCGGTTTGGATTCCGCTGGGCAGGGATACCCCGCTCGAGCAAAAGATGCTTGCCGAGATTCGCGAGCGCTTAGCGGTGACGCCACACGTACCGATGACCATCACGCCTGTGCAATGACCTCAACGCACAGGCATCTACCGGACGCCCAAGGCAACGACAGGCTGAGACGATGGATTCAAATCGGCCTCCGAAGCGATAGGCAGCTTGAGCGTGAACGCCGTGCCGCGGCCTTCCGTGCTGGCAACCCGAATGCGACCACCATGGGTCTCTACAATCTCGCGACAAGCGGCCAGCCCCAAGCCCGCGCCACCTTTGCCCGACTGATCGGGCCCCGTTTTCGTACTGAACCCGCGCTCGAAGATGCGAGGTAACAAGTCTGCCGGAATTCCTGCACCCGTGTCGCGGACGGTGAGTTCCACCAAGTTGCTCGCTGGTTCGTGTGACAAGGAGAGTACGACCTGGCCACCATTCGGCATTGCTTGGCGAGCGTTGGTCAACAGGTTGAGTAGTACCTGTTGGATCTGATTCCCTACCACCATTGCCGGGGGCGCGTCGGCAAAGTCGCGTTCGACGGTCACTCGATATTTGGCAAGTTCCCGTTCGAGCAGTACAAGCGTTTCTTCCATCAACTCGGCCAAGTCGGTCGGCGCCGGATCGTTGCCGCGATTGCGGGCCAGCCCCAACACGCTATTGGTGATTTTGCTCGCCCGTTCGCCAGCGGAGAGAATTTTTTGCAGCGCCTTGGTGCGAGTGGGCTCGTCGGCGTGTCGCAAACCGAGTTTGGCGTAGTTGAGAATCGTCATCAGCACGTTGTTGAATTCGTGCGTCGTCGTGCTAGCAAGTTGGCCAAGTGCTGCCATGCTCTGCGCTTGCCGCAGCTCTTGCTTTAGCAAGCTAAGCTGTTGTTCGAGATCGGAGTTATTGGCCGCCTCGCCGCCTTGCATTGTGTTCTCCAAGGACCCAATGTGGTGCCATTAAAGTCGCGCCTGGGCGGGAGACTTCGCCCAACTTGCCCGGTCCCGGCCAAGTCGCCGATCTTGCCGATCGATCAAGCCTTAACTCTATAAATGGTAGGACTTTATCACCATTAGTTACCCTATCGTCGGATTCGTGTGGGCAACTCAAGTGCAACGTCGTAGAATGCCCGGCTCGGTGTGTTGCCGCGTTTAGAGGGAGATTTGCCATGCCGCAGCCCGTCGTTTGGGGTCGACTTTTCGACGAGGCCATCACTGTACTCGCGATGCAGGGCTTCAAGATTCGATACGACCATCTTGGCGGCGATGGCACCGGACATTGCCAGGCAGGCGAAGAGCTCTGGATGGTAATCGATGTGGCCCAGCCTATCGACGAACAGATAGATGAGCTAGCCGCTGCGATCGCCTCACGGGCGCTACCAACCGGAACACCAATCTCCGAATCTCTCACGTCGTTGTGTCGTCGACATGTTTCCACCGGCTAGCACTACGACGCGCTATATAGGTGTTTATCGCGTATGTAGCGCAAAACGGCATTCGGCAGCATGCCTTCGATCGACCTGCCTTGTGCCAGTCGTTGTCGCAGTTCGCTGCTAGAAATAGGCATCGCTTCCATCTCGACTTGAAGCGCGCGAATATGCTCGACACGATCTGGCGGACAAATCGCTAGCAGCGCATCGAAGTCCGGTTCTGGTTCTCCCGCGCGGGCCACCACAAGCGGAGTGGCCAAGCGGCAAATCTCGCCGGGATCCAACCAAGAAGGCAAGTCGTGCAGCGCGTCGGCGCCCATCATGAACATCAACTCCGCTTCCGGCATCACTTCGTGCAAGTGTCGCAACGTTTCGACGGTGTAACTTACTCCGCCACGGTCGATTTCTGCTCGACTCACCTTCCAGTTCGGAAAGTCGGCGATGGCCAACTCGAGCATCGCCAGCCGCTGGTCGGCAGTTGCGGACGGTCCGCTATGCTTCAGAGGCTGCCGAGCCGTCGGAACGAACCACACCTCGTTCAACTCGGCCTGTTGTTGACAACACCGGGCAAGCTCCAGGTGCCCAAGATGCACCGGGTCGAAACTTCCGCCAAAAATGCCGATACGCATGATCAAGGCTAGGGGCTGGGGGCCAAGGGCTGCGACTTGGTATGGTAACAGCCAGATATTCTGTCCGCCACGCGCGACTAGACCGTTCGAGCTTGATGCCCGGCCAGCAGCAGAACTTGTTCGACACCCAGCCGCCCGAGTGGGAACTCGACGATGCGGAGATGAAGCGGGTTGCGCGTGTGGTACTGTCGGCTGGTCCGCATGGCGAGTTCGATTACCTAGTTGCCGATCAATTTGCCGATCGCCAGAAACCAGAGATATTCGCCGAAGCGGGGCGGCGGGTACAGGTTCCGTTGGGACGCGGCAATCGACCCGTGTTCGGATACTGCGTGGCGGTTGCTGTCCAGCCAACAGGCGGGCGCAAGCTGAAGCCGCTTGGCAAAGTAATCGACCCCGCGCCGCTACTCTCGTCGCGGATGCTCGAACTCGGACAATGGATTGCTGACTACTACCTCACACCGCTCGGCCAAGTGCTCGAAGGTATCTTGCCCGCCGGAGTGCGGAGTAAGGCCGGCACGCGAGAGACCACGCTCTTTTCGGTGCCGACCAAAGTGGCAGCTCGAATGACTCGCTTAGACCTGCCAGAGAAACAAGCCCGAGCGCTAACGCTGCTGGCCGCTAGCAGCAAACCATTGGCCATGAAGCAACTGATGGCCCGAGCCGAATGCACCGCGGCGCCGATCAACGCGCTACGCAAGAAGCAGTTGATTGAATCGCGCGTGGAGCGAATCGATACCGACCCGCTGCTCGAGGAAGAAGTCACTCGCAAGCCGCCACTCGAACTCAACGCGCAGCAAGCCGCCGCGTTGGCGTCGATTACTGCGGCGCTCGACAAGTCCAAACAGACGACCTTGTTGCTGCACGGGGTCACCGGCAGTGGCAAGACCGAGGTGTACATTCAGGCGATTGAAAAAGTCGTGAGCTTCGGCCGTCAGGCAGTCGTGCTGGTGCCCGAGATTAGCCTCACGCCGCAAACCGTTGGGCGATTCCGGGAACGATTCGACCGCGTGGCTGTGCTCCATAGCCACCAGAGCGACGTCGAGCGTCACCGCCAGTGGAAGCGCATTGCTTCGGGCGACGTGCAGGTAGTGGTTGGCGCCCGTAGCGCCATATTTGCCCCCACGCCCCACCTCGGCTTGGTGGTGATCGACGAAGAGCACGAGACATCGTTCAAACAGGACACCGCGCCGAGATACCATGCCCGCGAAGTCGCTCTCAAGCGGACCACCATGGATCGCGTGCCACTCGTGCTAGGTAGCGCCACGCCGTCGCTCGAAGCGTGGCACGCCGCATCGACAGGCGACTACCAGCTCGTCTCGTTGCCCGACCGCGTGTCGAATCTGCCGCTTCCGGTCGTGCGGGTAATCGACTTACGCAACCACGAGCACCGTAAGTTCGGCGGAGCGCTATCGCGGCCACTACAACAGGCGATCCACGCGGCGCTCGCTGATGGCGGTCAAGTTATCTTGCTGCTCAATCGTCGCGGGTTCTCCACCCACGTGCAGTGCCCAGCGTGCGGGTTTGCATTGACGTGCCCCGCTTGCGACGTTTCCATGGTATTTCACCGGCAGGCGAATCAAGTCGTGTGCCATTGGTGCGACCGCGTCGAACCTCCACCAACTTATTGCCCTGAGTGCAAGGACGCCAATATCCGCTACGGCGGCTTCGGTACACAGAAGCTGGAAGCGGAGGTTCGGGCGCGGTTTCCAAAGGCCAACGTGCTGCGGATGGACACCGATAGCATGCGGCGCCCTGGCAGCCACGAAGAAGCGCTCGATTCGTTTCGTCGAGGTGAGATCGACGTGCTACTCGGCACTCAGATGATTGCCAAGGGACTCGACTTTCCTAACGTCACGCTCGTCGGCGTCGTGAACGCCGACACCGCATTGCACTGGCCCGACTTCCGCGCCGCCGAGCGTACCTTTCACTTGGTAACACAGGTCGCAGGGCGCACGGGACGCGGTGAGCGAGGCGGACGCGTGCTAGTGCAAACTCTATCGCCCGATCATCCGGCGATCGTCGCCGCGACGCGCCATGACTATGAATCGTTCGCTGCCAGCGAACTGCCCGAGCGAGAAGCGCTCGCGTACCCGCCATTCGGCCGGATGGCGAGGGTCGTGGTTCGTGGTCCGATTGAAGCAGTGACTCTTGCGGTGGCCGAAGAGTTTGCCGGCAAGATTCGCGAAGCTAGCGACGCGGTCCGCGTAGTTGGCCCCGCACCCTGCCCACTGGCCAAGCTCCGCGACAATTATCGATTCCACCTGCTGGCAATGGGCTCGGACGTCGATACATTGCATGTGGGTCTAGCTCCATTGAGCAAGAAAGCAAGTCTTCCCGACAACGTCCAATGGATCGCCGATATCGACCCGCTGGATATGATGTAGCGAACGTGATTTCTGATTGGTGATTTCAGATTTCTGATTGTTGCAGGGCAATGCTGGCGTTGGCTCCCCTCGGATAAGTCCTTTACAATCTTTGTAAGGGCATATTGTACAATTCTCAACGCACTCTGCTCTTCAAGTACCCTGACCCCCGATTCCTCACCCCGCCAATTGTCCTACTCAACCTTCAAACGCGTCTTCGGTGAATCGAGCCTCGAACGGAAGTGCCGTTGGTGGTTTGGCATTTCGTTGGGGATGCTGATCTTTCTCAGTTTCTATTTCTACGGCGCGTACGCAAAGAAACTGATATACGAGCAGAACAAAGAGCTAGGCAAGCAACTTGTGCGCACAGCTTTCGCCGAGGCACATCGTAGCATCGATCCAAAAATGATGGCGCTAATAGCCTCTGAGAATGTCGACAGCGCTATTCTAGCCGGGGATCAGCAAGAAGGTTCGGACGACGGAGTTGGCAACTGGTATCGCGACATCCTCGACGAAGGCCGTCGATACGGCACCGAGTTCAAGTGGGACACGGTGATTCCCGACAATCCCGACGGCATCAACCGGCCACAAGGAGACGACGAGAAAAAACTGCTGGCGACCTACCTTCAGCACGTTTTGCCGCCTGAACAGTCCCGCGACATGGCATCAGAAGACGAAGTAGTAGTTCCAACCGCCGTAGATGTAGATTCCGACGACTTCTTGCCAAAGGATGTCAAGCCGTGGGACCGCGTCGACAAGGCGAACGGAACTTACCAATACTACTACCCTATATATGCTCGAGCGTCATGCGTCGGGTGCCACAAGTACTTCGGCTACTCGGCGCGCAAGAATCTTAAGGAGGGAGAGTTGCTCGCCATCATGCGCATCTCCTTCGATCACGGCCCAACAGCAAGTAAACTCGCACGTGGTGAAGCCATCCTGTGGACTGCGGCCATTGTCACCGGTTTCCTCTCAATGCTTATGCTGTGGGCGGTGGTTCGGTACGTGATCGTCAAACCGGTGCAGCACTTGCGCGATGTTTCGAATGCGGTCCGCGAGGGCAATGTCGACGAGCGGGCCGAGATCTACACAGGCGATGAGTTTGAAGAACTTGCGGCTGCGTTCAACCGGATGGTCCGCCAACTGCTACGCCAGCGCGACGAGTTGACCGGAGTGAACAGCGAGCTGGACGGCAAGCTTGACGAACTGGCGCAAGCCAACATGCGGCTGTACGAAATGAACCGCATCAAGAGCGACTTCTTGGCCACCATGAGCCACGAGCTCCGCACGCCGCTCAACAGTATTCTCGGGTTTAGCGACGTGTTGCAGGACATCGATTCCTTGAACGACAAGCAAAAGCGATACGTCGGCAACATCAAACGATCGGGCGCCCTGTTGCTCGAGATGATTAACGACATTCTCGACCTCGCAAAGATGGAAAGCGGGCGGATGGACGTGCGGCCAACGAAGTTCCGCATCGAGTCGATTATCTCTTCGCTTTGCGACATGGCCCGACCGTTGGCCGAAAGTAAGAACATCGATGTGGAGTTCACGGTCGAGCCAAATCTGCCGATGGTTGAGCAAGACCAGTCCAAGGTACAGCAGATTCTCAACAACTTGCTCTCTAACGCGATTAAGTTTACACCCGAAGGTGGTCGTATCTCCCTGGCCGCCGATCGCGACGAGTCGTGCATGCTGCAAATCACCATCGCCGACACCGGCATCGGCATCAACGAGGGAGATCAGGCCCTGGTGTTCGAAAAATTCCGCCAGGGTACGGCCGCGGTGCCCGGCGGCGACGCCATGACCCGCGAGCACTCCGGCACTGGTCTGGGTCTCTCGATTGTTCGCGAGTTGTGCCGATTGCTTGGCGGCGAGGTGACGCTTTCCAGCGTGGTGGGCAAAGGCAGCACCTTCACGGTGACGCTCCCATGGAAAATCGAACCCACCAGCGACTTGGACGCCCAACTAAAGGAACAAGTCGCCGCCCTCCATCGCCCGCACGTAGGTGACTATATGACTCCTGCGAAAGGAGAATCGAATGGAGTGGACGGTGAGACCACCGCGCGAGCAGATGCCGGGTGAGGCGGATTTATGATTTATGATTGATGACTTATGATTGGCGAGGACGCTAGATGCGTTAGAAAATCTGAAGTCATCAATCATAAGTCATCAATCAGAAATATCGTCCTCATGGTTCACCTTTTCACCGACGGCGGCTGCAGCGGCAATCCTGGTCCTGGAGGTTGGGCGTTTCTGATGCGGCACGTGCCGACTGGCAAGGAAATGGAAGACTCTGGCGGAGAGCCAGAGACCACGAACAATCGCATGGAACTCACGGCTGTGGTCCGTGGTCTCTCGGTACTCAATCGACCGAGTGATGTGGAGTTGTTTACCGACAGTGTGTACGTCGGCAAGGGTATCAGCGAGTGGATGGCAAAATGGAAGGCCAACGGCTGGCGGCGTCGCGAGGGGAAGAAGTGGGCGCCCGTTAAGAACGAGGATCTCTGGCGAGAACTCGACGCCCTGCTCGAGACCCACACGGTCGAGTACACGCGAGTTGCCGGCCACAGCGGGCATCCCGAAAACGACCGAGTCGATGAACTCGCGGTCGCGGCGTATCAGCAGTATCTTTAGCGGCTATTGGCGTCGCGTTTCGCTCCGCGAACCAGCGCTCGATTCGCGGCTTTTTGTGGGCGGTTTTTTGTGGAAAGTGAGCCACTAGTGTGATACGTTGCAAGCACCTACCGTTAGGCCGCGCGCACTTTGCGTCAGGCGATCCGTGAGTTTGTGGAGCGGCTGGTAGCTACGGGCGTGGCGGCTGAAATCGTCGTGTTTCCGATGGACCGCTCTTCCTCCGTACGGCCCGGGGTGCT
>JANQOF010000080.1 GCA_028279215.1 Pirellulales bacterium | reverse complement strand
AACGAGTCAAATCTGGCAAGGCGGCCGAAGCAGGCGAATCTGCATGATTCGTCGATGCAGGCCAACATAGCTAGGTGCAGACGCAGTAAGCCAGCGCGCTACAGATAAGGACCAGAGATTTGCGATCGCGCAAGCGAGCTACTTTGGCCGCTTGTCGGTAGACGGTAGCCCTGCCGGGTGGCACTGGTTGGCCGTCAGGCCTACCAGTGTGACGCAAGTCACAAGAGGATTGGCGGCAGTGGCGACGACCTGTTGTCGTTCCGCAACCCAGGCAGGCTGGTGCCAGCCTGGGCTACGCAAAGCACACCGACTCCCTGTCGCTGGCGACACCGACAAGCGTCCAACCTAGGGGGCCCGGTCGCGATGCTACATGCAGACAAGTATCGGTGCGATCCAACAAGGCCCTATTCTCGACGGGTATGCTCAGGAAAGGGTCGGAGTCCTCAATCTCCATTCCCCGAATCGCCTGATCCACCTCCAACGCGATTGTATCTTCGGATCATCGGTTTCCGGGCCACTAATCCGTTGCAAATTTGCTTGTGTTAGTGCACGAACTGGAAACACCGCGAGAGATATGGCAAGTACCGTTGTAATGACGAGGAGAGAACGTACGCTGTAGCGGGATTTGAGCTTGGAATCACGCATACCAGTCATCAACTCCAAAGCCATCTTCGGCACTGACTCGTCAATGAGAACTTGCACCACATTAGCGTGTAGAGTGCCCAGTTGGGCACCCATAGAATCAATCCGTGCCACAGATTCACGGCCAACAGCGGTGATCGCCGAGCGGACAACCAGCCCATACATGCCCCGGTTCCGGCAATCGATGTCATAACGCCCACCGAGCCGGCAAACCAAAGCGCATCGCTTCGGTACCATCCGGGAAGCCGGAGACAAACTCCCACCGCCATCGACACCAGCGCAACCAATGTCACTCAAACCAGCGCGGTGCGGATACTAAACCGCATGCTTCAGGCCGTCGCTAGTTTCCGGCCCCTTTGATCAGATTGATGAACTCTTCGTTTGACTTGTACTTCATCAGTCGCGACGTCAACTGCTCCATTGCATCGATGTGATGCATGCTCGAGAGCGTGCGGCGCAGCATCGTAGCGGCGTGAAGCGTTTCGGGCGGGAGCAGCTTTTCCTCGCGCCGCGTGCCCGACTGGTCGAGGTCGATCGATGGCCAAATGCGGCGATCGGCCAGCTTGCGATCGAGCACCAACTCCATGTTGCCGGTGCCCTTGAACTCCTGGAAGATCAAGTCGTCCATGCGGCTGCCGGTATCGATCAGCGCGGTGCCCACGATGGTGAGCGAACCACCTTCTTCGAATGCTCGAGCCGTGGCGAACAGCTTTTTAGGAACATCCATCGCCTTGATGTCGACGCCGCCGCTCATTGTACGGCCGGTGTTGCCGACCCACTTGTTGAACGCCCGGGCCAACCGGGTGATGGAGTCCATCAGTAGGAACACGTCTTTGCCCATTTCGGCGAGCCGCTTGCAGCGTTCGATGGTAAGCTGTGAGAGTCGCACGTGGCTTTCGACATCCTGGTCGAGGCTGCTGGCAAACACTTCGCCGTTCACGCTCCGACGCATGTCGGTTACTTCCTCGGGCCGCTCGTCGATTAGCAGCACCATCATCGCGACTTCGGGGTAGTTGGCCGAAACCGCCTGGCTGAGTTGCTGCATCAGCACCGTCTTACCGGTACGCGGCGGAGCAACAATCAACGCACGTTGGCCTTTTCCAAGCGGCGCCAACAAGTCGATCACCCGGGTGCTCAGCGGATCGGGTCCCGTTTCGAGTTGGAACCACTCCTCGGGCGTGATGGGCGTCAACTCGTCGAAATTTTTTGTTGCGACGTAGTCGTCTGGCGAAAGTCCGTCGACATCAAGCAACTCCTTGAGGCGCGGTCCTTGCCCCTTGCGATGGCGTTGCACCATGCCTTGGAGCAACAGTCCCTCGCGGAGGCCGTACTTTTCGATCATCGTCCCGGGCACGAACGGATCGGTCCGCTCACGGGTGAAGTTAGTGGACGGATCGCGTAGGAATCCATAACCGTTGGGGTGCATCTCGAGCACGCCCGATCCCGGCACCAACGGCAACGGATTGCCGTCGTCTGGGATGTTCTGATCGCGGAGATTCTCCACAACGGCTGTTCCGCGTCCACGTCGTCCGCGTCCGCTGCGCCCGCCACCGCGACCACCGCCGCCACCACCGCCGTTACGTCCTCGATAGCGGCCTCCGCCGCCCTTATTCCGTTTTCCCATCTGTATCTCGCTGCTCTAACGAAAACTAAAGACTGGCCGGGCCATATAGTGCCACGATCACCTTGACCGCGTGGCCCATGACTCCCATCCCGACCCACGAGCAGCACCGCCGCCCGTGCCAATTAAACCCCTCCGGTTATCCCGCCGGCGCGGGTACCGCGTCGATGATGCTACGCTTCTGGAATCGAGGCGTTACTTCATCGAAAACAACACTTCTTGGTCGCAGTTTCAAGACCTGTAAGCCGAATGCGGTCGCATCGGGAGCCTTGGCCTTCAAGCCTGGATTTGAGGGCAACCAAGGCTAGCGCCTGCGGTTCACTTAACCCGCAACTTCAGTTTCGAAACTGCTTCTGCGTGATTCTGTTGATCTGCTCTAAACGCTCAGCCACCTGAGTCGCCCTGAACGGCGCGGACACGTCTGTTGTTCGCAAGGTACCTGAGCAACAACGGGCTTCGCCAACCCGTTTCGTGGGCCTAGTGGCCCGATTTCGAATGGCCCCCGGTGCTTCCTATGCCTGGGGAGTTAATGGGATCCTCAAAGGCGGTAGCGGGAAAGAACCACTACGGCGCCAATCCGCGAGTCACCCGAATGGTCTAGTTCTTGTGATAAAGAATGCGTTCCAAGCTTCTCTGACGCCGTCCCTAAAGCAGACGGCAAACAGTGCTGAGCGTAGTTTTACTTGCAGGCAGGGGCTTCGACCGCACCCGAAAACCGCTAAACGACCAATAGGCAATCGCCCGTTGCTGTGGCTGCTCCGAAAAGGTCGCGAGCATGTTCCCCAAAGGACTTTTTCCCAAATGAGAGTTGGTCCCGTAGAGCGGTTGCCACGCAATGGGCAAAGGCCTCGCAAATGTGTCTGCCGGAAAGCCCTCGACGCTTCTGGAGCAACTCGGAAATCGAGCAATCACCCAGCGGAGGAGGCCTGACCGACGAACGAAAATTGGCCTGAAGAACCTGCCCGAAGTAGGGCAGGACGCTTTACTCACCAGCAGTATTCGTTATCGAATCGGTGCTGTCAAGCGTGAAATGGAAATACACGGGATTCTCGCGGCCCTATTTTCGCCATCAGGCGTCGGAAACACGGCTCGATCAGGGTTTTTACACCGATTCGCCTGCCGGCGGCTGTCGACAAAATCGCCACAATTGGCAAAGTTTCGCCGAAGTCTCGGCCGGCCACTAGTCGATATCTCCGACGGACGCCCCTCCGTCCCGGGGGGGATCGTTGCGTTGGTCGTACACCGTTCTGACCGATACCTTTCCCCGACATCAAGGATGATGCCGATGCTACGCCTCTCGAACCTTCTGCTGGCGGCCCTTGTTGTTTGCCAATCCACCGCGGCATTCGCCCAGAACGGTGCAATCCAGTGGCATTCCGACCTTGATGCCGCCCGGGCGATGGCCGAACGCGAAAAAAAGTTGCTGCTCGTCCACTTCTACACGCAGAGCTGCGGCCCTTGCCGAGTGCTCGACGACACCGTGTTCAGCCAACCCAACGTGGCGGCGACATTGCACTCGCATTTCGTACCGGTAAAGCTGAACGCCGAAGAGTTTCAAGCAACCGCCGAGCGATTTGGCATCTCACGGGTTCCATCCGACGTCGTTATCACGCCTGAGGGTCGACTACTGGAGCGGATGGTATCGCCAGCCACGCCCATGGCGTACATCGGTCGAATGACCGGCATCGCAACGCAGTACGCTCGCCAGGCGGGTCGCGACTTTCAAACTGCCGCAGCAAGCAAGATGAGCCAGCCGGTAAACTCGGCGTACGCCGCATTGGCAGTGCCGCCGGGCGATACGAACTCGTTCACCGCGCCGCCAACAGCGACAGCGCCGTCGAATTTGACCCACAATCCGTACGCGGGAAATCCCGGAACCGCCGCGCCGCAGTACACCGCCACCACCACACCCACTCCACCGGCCACCACATCGAACCCCGTAGCAATAGCAAACCCGCACGCGGGCCAGCCTGCAACACCGGCAATGGTGACTCCAAACACCCAAACCCTTGACCGCTACCAAACCGCGGCCATGGTTACATCAAGTGCCAAAGAGAAACCGACCGCGCCAGCCGCTGTGACCGAGCCGCAGCTACCTCCCAACTCTCCGCCACTGGGTTTCTTCGGCTACTGCCCTGTAACCATGAAAGACGAGAGCCGTTGGCAACGGGGCGATACCCGCTGGGGCTGTTATCATCGCGGACGCACTTATCTGTTTGCGTCGGCGGAGAATCGCGACAAGTTCCTCGCCGATGGCGACGCATACGCTCCGGCATTGTCGGGTATCGACCCGGTGCTCGCGATCGACTCGGGTAAGATTGAGCCTGGAAAGCAGCAATTCGGCATTGAATACGAAGGCCGATTCTATCTGTTCACCAGCGAAGAGAATTTGCGTAAGTTCTGGGATCATGCGCCCCAATACGCGGCAGGAGTGCGGCAGGCGATGAACGCACAGCCGCAAGCCCCTTCGTACCGCTGATGGCGCGGCATGCTTTGCTGAATCTACGCTACGAGGGCAGGGCTAACTCTCGCCTTTGATCGACCGCTGTAGTTGAATCACCTGGGCACGCACCTCCTCCATGCCTGGATTGAGCCGAAGCGCCCTGCGGAACGACTCGAGCGCCGCCACCGGGTTGTCTTGCAGCAGGTAGCATTGCCCCATGCCGGCGGCCGAAGTGAAGTGATAAGGATTGATTTCTAGCGCCTGGTGCGAATCGCGAATGGCTGCGTCGTACTGACCAAGGTGGTAATACGCAGTGCCACGCTGGCACCATGCCTCGGCAATCCATGGCGATCCGTGAATCAACTCGGTAGCCATTTCAATGGCGCGGTCGTACTCTTTGTTTTGATTCAGCCGCAGGATGGTGCGAAGCGTGAGCCGTTGTTCGCGGCTACCAACCCGGCACCAAAGATCGCGGATTCCATTCTCGGCGATGGTTCGTACGCCGCGGTCGCGGTCGACCAGGGCACGGCCCATGACCGCGTTCGACGAATAGTCGCCGATGAACCCCAAGGCGAGCACCGCACCCCGGCGGGCAATACGGTCGCCCATCGATACGATACGCTCAAGACTCGCGCAGGTGTAACGGCGAGCGACGCTTTGCACGAACTTCGCGGAATCCTGCTCGTCGAGGTACTCGTGGTAGAACCTCACTAGGATTGGCGCGCGAGATGATTCAGTATCCACTATGTTCACTCCTGCTTGACGACTTGCCACTCTGCGTTCCTATCGCGACAACCTGCCGCCATCCGTCAGCAGATGTTCGTCCACTGGATGTCTCGGTCGAACCGAGAGCCATGGTTCCGTTTCGAGTTGGGGCAGAGTCGACAACTATGTTGAGAAGCTGGGCAGCAGTCGACTCCCGCGGGTTTATTTATCCCCTTGGATTTGAGTGTAATCAAGGTTGCAATCCGCACAAGCAAAAGTTGCCAACTTTCGCACCCACCCGAGAATGTCCTGCACTTGCTTGCAGAGCGTCGCTTCGGCGAGCTAAAATGAATGTCTGGTTTCGGCTTCGCCCGCCCTGCTCCGAGTTCCATCGTCGACCCTTTGACTCTGGGCCCAATCTCATGCCGGTGCTTGCCGTGCTATTGCTGCTCTTAGTTCTACCGGTAGCAGTGCCGGGAGAGCAAGCAATCCCCGATCGTTATTGGCCCTCGAAGCGTCTGGCGGGACAGCTTGGGCAGTCGGTCAGCGTCCACTGGAACGACGTGCCACTGCGCGACGCCGTCGAACGTTTAAGCCAATCGCAACGATTGTGCGTCTGGCTCGATCGGCGTGTCGATCCCACCATCGAAGTCAGCCTCTCTGCAAACGACGAGTCTCTGGCATCAGTCCTTGACCATCTCGCCGCACGCGTCGACGGCGCCTATGTGGCGATTGGAGACATTGTGTACGTAGGTCCAGCCAAGAGCGCGCGCGACGCGCGAACGGTGCTTGAACTGTGCCGCCAAGAGACATTGCGACTGAACGCTTCACGCCGTCGAGCGATGCAACGTCGATTGCGTCTGGAGATCTCGCGATTGGCCCAACCTCGAGAACTTGTCGAGCAGGTATCCGGCAGCGCAGGGCTGCAAGTCGAGGCTTCGATAGTACCTCACGACCTTCGGCGCGCGCTGTCGATACCCGCGATGCCGACCTCGGATATTCTGGGCCTACTCCTCCTGGAGTTCGACCTCACCTGGCAGGCATCGGATGATGGACGGTCGATCGAAGTGGTTCCGATTGAACGGCCGGTGACCGTGCGCCGAAGGTACGACCGTAAACAGCTTGAGAATGTGCCATCGGGTACAATCGCCACGGATGCGGTTATCGCGGACCCCAATGGACAACAATCTTGGATCGACGCCCGCGTGGAAGTGCACGATACGATCGTTGGTCGTCGACGAGATGCGCCCATTCAACGACCAGATTCGACCCGGCAGGTTTACTCGCTACGCGTGAAGCAGCAGCCAATTGGCCCAATTCTCGAGCAGCTCGCCAAACAGTTGAAGTTGCAACTCGACATGGGCGACATCGACGACACCACGCGGAGCCAGAGAGTTAGCTTCGAAGTAGCAAACGCCGACCTCGACGAGCTATTGCAAGCGGCGTGCGAGTCTTGTGGATTGACTTGCGAGCGGGAGGGCGGCGTGATACGAGTGATCAAAGCGGACAATTAACCGCCTCACGCAGGCTTCGGCTTCATGAGCCGCTGAAGTGAGTCTCTTAGGCCCGATTCGATTTGCCCCTTGAACATTGCGGCGACGATCGGCAGGTTGCCCTTGATGTTCACATTCTCATCATCCACGGTCCCCTCACCGGTCACCTTGATGCCAAGCGTCTTGAACGAGAAATTCAGTTTGTGGCCGTCAAACTCCTGCTCCAGGTCTTTGATCTTGTCGGCGTACCTCTCCCCCAACTTGTCGATCACGTTCTTCACGAACTCGGTGGCTTCGTCCTTGGTGGCGTGATGAGGTACCGAAACATTGAACTGTGGCATGGGGCAAGGCTCCGAACAATTGACGCAAATGGGGGTGCGAACCGCGCTACGGCGGCACAGATCGCTGTGCGTCGTAGGGTAACGCATTCGGGAAGATTCGCCCAGGCAGACCGCCAACCAAAAGCATAGATCGGGGCGCGGGGGTACTACAGCTCGGCGGGCGGCCCGTCGTTGCCGTCGTCGTACTCCAACCGATCCTCATCGTGCCACAAAGGCAATCCTTGCTCGGCGCGCATTGCCAAGACGTCGAGTTTGGCACGGGTCCCGGGCATCGCCCGAGTCGCGGCATACTCTTCGGCCTCAATGTCCTTGGGTTCGTAGTCCCACATTCCCTCTCGGATTGCCTCGAGTACCGATACCTGCACTTCATCCTCCCATTTCTTTGTGCGTCGTATAGCCGCGGATGAGGAGTTCTGCCGGTGGCGATTCACGGCAAGTCGACGCCACGTGAGCGCATACAAAACTTGCTGGTGAAAGTTGGTACCTCCCCCCAAGAGAGGACCGCCGAAAAGTCGCAGACGCCAGAACGATTACCTTCCGCCGCCCGCAGTAGATTTACGCTCAGAAACACAAAGCGCCAAATCGTTACCAACCACCGCCAACTCCGGATTATCGCGATCGCAAGGCCAATGTCAAGAAATTTTGGTGGAATTGGCTCGTGCTACGCGAGCGATTCTCGCAATGCAATCACCCGGCGGATGCAAATCTGACCGCACCTCGAATTTCCATCGCAAGCCGCGCCCCGTACGGCTACAAGATCGGCCCCAGCGTCTGCGACCTTGCCAAAATCCGCCTCCGTTAGGCTTCCGGCGACGACAGTCGTCATTCCCAGGCGGCTGGCTGCACGGACTAGGTGAGCCAGCACCGGCATTGATGCATGGTCGAATAGCGTGCCCAGCGACTTATCGTACGTGTCGATCAGCCAAGTAGTGCATCCTACCCGGCACGCCGCATCTAATAGACTCTGTGGACGTGGGCCATCGCACCATCTCCAATCGGCGTACTGCACGGCCACCAACCCAGCATCCTCGGACAGCGCTCGAGCAATCTCCTTCATGCGGAACTCCCAGTCTGGAGAATTGGCGCATCCGCTGAGCCCCACCTTCACGCGATCGACGCCTTGGAGGCTGTCAAGCTCACCACCATCGGGCTCCCATTCCCGCAACTCTCCCAACGCAACGCTCACTGGCCGCCGGCCGCCGACCGTGCTAACGACGGATGCGACGGTCGCAGGGTCGACCCTGCCTAGCGGGCCTCGTCGTGGCTCCTTGACGTCGATGTAGTCGGCCCCGTGCGTGACGCCGATCTCGGCCTCAGCAGCGTTGCGCACACTCAACAGCAGCCGCAAACGTTCTTTTTTCGTCTGCATGGTCGATCGAGGCTACGACCTAATAAATACGTAGAGGACGGTCTGTGTACACCGATCCTACCGATTCTAACAAATCGCTCCCGGTTCCGTGACAACGCAGGACGGCCTTCCTTCAAAGCACCAGTACCAGTAATCTACGTTTAAAGATGCGTAGCGGTACGCGAAGTCGCGTCCTGCTAGTAGCCCACCCACGGCCAGGCCCCCGCTCGCCTGGATCCCTCCCTCCATATCGGGTGTTTGCGGAGTCTAGAGGTAATATGTCTGCCAGCGCAAGTTCGGTCGCCCCCATGCCCCATTCGCCCAGTCACAGCAGCGGTAACGGTGTGGCTGTTGCGGTTTTCGCGGTAGTCCTGTGCTACGCGATAGCGCTGTCGCTGGGACTCCCGCAGTACGGTACCGATTTGATCGTCGAGCACCTAGCGCACGACACACATGTGGGTGGCCATGCCGAGCACGCAGAACCGGTGGCGGGCGGGGAGCACGCCAATTCGTTGACGCACGGATCGGATGATCATACGGAGAAGAATCACTTGTCCACGGCACCGCCGTTTTGGACGGTGATTCCCTTCGTTCTGCTGCTTGGCGCCATTGCCGTGTTTCCGTTGGTTCCTTCCATCGAACATTGGTGGGAGTCCAATACCAGTCGATTCAAGGTGGCCGCGTCGTTGGCCATGGTTACGTTGGCCTACTATGCGTTCGTCCACGCCAACCCTGTCGATGGCCACTGGCCTTTCCATTACGTCGCACAGCCAAACTCCGTTGGCGCCAACTGGGACTTAGTAGGCGCTATCCTAGGCAACGCGGTGGTCAGCGAGTTCATTCCGTTTATTGTGTTGCTGTTTAGTCTCTACACGATCAGCGGTGGCATTCGTATTTCCGGCGACCTTCGTGCCAATCCCATGACCAACGCGTCGTTCATTGCGGCCGGGGGACTGCTCGCGAGTTTCATCGGTACAACCGGCGCCGCCATGTTGTTGATTCGACCGCTACTAGAAACCAACAAGGAGCGGGCCCACGTAGTTCACACCGTGGTGTTCTTCATCTTCGTAGTCTGCAACTGTGGAGGTTGTTTGCTGCCGATTGGCGATCCACCGTTGTTCCTTGGTTATCTGCATGGGGTCAGCTTTACTTGGACCTTGTTCGCTTTGTGGCAGCCATGGTTGTTGGTGAATGGTCTGCTCATCGTCATGTACCTATTGCTCGACCAGTTTGTTCACTACCGTCGCGAGACAGTGGCCGACATTTACCGCGACAGCATTCATTCTACGAAACTCAGCTTTGAAGGCTTGGTCCTGAACATGCCATTGCTGCTGGGTGTCGTATTGGCGGTTGCCCTTCTCGACCCCACCAAGACGCTGCCCGGCACCGACATCCATCCCTGGATGTTCTCGCGCGAGGTGGTGCAACTTGGGCTGGTGGGAATCGCACTGGTGTACGGGTCGGAGAGCATTCGGCACCGCAATGCGTTCAACTATCACGCGATCGTCGAAGTGGCCGCACTATTTATTGGCATCTTCATCTGCATGCAACCGGCCCTCCAAATCCTGAGCGAGTACGGCGACAGGTTGGGCAATCTCGTCGGAGCCAAAGACGGCGTCCTGACGCCAGTTCACTATTTCTGGTTGACCGGCGGACTTTCCAGCGTACTCGACAACGCACCGACCTACTTGGTGTTCTTCAAGTCGGCCGAAGCATCGCCCGGTGGGTTCGGGGAGATGGTGCCGGGCACGAATGTCGAGCATCCAGTGCTAGTCGCTATCAGTCTCGGAGCCGTCTTCATGGGAGCGATGACCTACATCGGCAACGGCCCCAACTTCATGGTGCGGGCAATTGCCGAGAAGGCGGGCGTGCGCATGCCTAGCTTCTTTGGTTATGTGGGCTATAGCTGTCTGTTCCTTCTACCCGTGCTACTCTTCGCCGTATGGCAGGGGTACTAGTGCGAGCGGCGTCGAATGACACCCGATGCTCAGCGTGATACAATCCGGCGGTTTACTGCTTAGCTCATCCTCCCACCGATCTCTCGCCCGTGGATTATCAACGGATCAACACTCCGCAACGGCTTGCCGGACTGTGTCGCGAGATAGAGAGTTCCGACCGAGTCGGATTCGACACAGAGTTTGTCTCGGAAGATACCTTCCGCCCAGAACTTTGCTTGGTTCAGGTCGTCACCGAGTCGGGCATGGCCGTCGTCGACCCGAAGGAAGTCGGTAGCCTGGATCCGTTCTGGCAAGCGCTCGCTGAGGGGCCACACGTCACGATTGCCCATGCCGCACGGGAAGAGATCAACTTCTCTCTCACGGCGATCGATCGCGTTCCCGCAAACCTCTTCGACACGCAAATCGCCGCAGCGTTTTGTAGCCATGAGTATCCAGCCGCCTACGCTTCCGTAGTGACCCGTATCCTTGGTAAGAAAGCGGAGAAGGGCGAACAACGCACCGATTGGCGGCGACGCCCGCTCACCGAGGCGCAGATCAACTACGCGCTCGAGGATGTTCGCTACCTGTTCGAGCTACACGAGCGAATCACATTGAAGGTCGACAAACTCGGCAGGTCGTCATGGCTCGAGGAGGAAATGGCAACCTTTGTCGATGAGGTCATCTCGGCACGCACCCGTCAGCGCTGGAAACGGGTGTCCGGCATCGGCAATCTCGGCCCCAGAAACCTGGCGATCGTGCGAGAAGTATGGCTGTGGCGGCAAGCAGAGGCCGAAGCGCGAGACATCCCTCCCCGGCGAGTCCTTCGCGACGACCTAATTGTAGAGCTCGCCAAGCGCAAGAACTCCAAACCGGATAAGATCCGAGCCATCCGCGGCATGAACCACCGCCCGGTGAAGAATAGTATTGAAGAGATTGCGGCTTGCGTCGAGCGCGGACTCAATGCTCCGCTAGATGACATCTGCGCTCCACGCGGCAAGGCAATGCCTTCGCAACTTAACTTACTCGGTCAAGTGTTGGTGCCAGCGATTACAAGCGTCTGCCGCAAAGAAAGCATCGCAACAAGCCTTGCTTGCACCGCGACGGATATTCGAGAGATGATCGCCTACGAGTTGGGGTTTCGTAGCGCGTCCGACGGCGAAGTACCGGCCCTCGCAAAGGGCTGGCGAAAAGAACTCATCGGCACGCTAATCGACGACGTGCTAGCCGGAAGAAAGAGCATTCGCATCGACGACCCCCACAGCGAACACCCACTTGACTTCGTGGAGTAAGCGACCGGCGGTCGGATGGGCTATCGCCAGTGCCGAAATACGGTATCCTATGCCCAAAGGCCTGCCTCGAGCGAACTTCGGCTTGAGCGCACTGGAACACCATGATAGTTCGCGTCCGTAGCTCAATTGGATAGAGCACTGGTCTTCGGAACCAGGGGTTGCAGGTTCGAGTCCTGCCGGGCGTGCTTGTAAACAAGGCGTTTTTTGAACGCGTCAGAGTTCTAGAGTGCAAGTGGCACAGAATACGGCACGGTATTCTGGCCCGGAAAACGGTTTCGGTAATAATTAGGTTTGAGGCCTTGGTCGGCTGGCACTGACCGAAGTCTCGCGAACCCTTCGGCTCGCTCGTGTGGATTTTCACTCGTAGCTGGAGGGTTTCTTTATGGCGCGTCGTCCCAAGCCTTGGTACCGTAAGGCAAGGCGTTCTTGGTTTGTCACCATAGCTGGTGTTCAGCATAATCTTGGTCCAGAAAAGGCCGAGGCTCATGAGCGTTTTTACCAACTCATGAGGCAGCCTAAACGGCAAAAAGTAGCAACTTGGTCGCTACTCGCACTTGCTGACGAGTTTCTCGATTGCGTTCAAAAAAGCGAACGGTCAGCTGCTACGTACGAATGGTACAAAGTCAGGCTGCAAGCATTTCTGCGGCGTCACCCAGAGTTGATGGCAGCAGACCTAAAGCCGTTTCACGTCCAAAAATGGGTGGACGAGAGTCCGGATCATTCCCGTACTACCAAGCGAAACAACATTCGAGCTATCAAGCGATGCATGGCTTGGGCTGTCGAACAGGGTTATCTTGATACAAACCCAATTGCAAAACTGGCGGCACCAAGTGCCGACTCTAAGGATCAACTGATTTCCGCCGAACAGTTCTCTCAGATGTTAAGCAGAATCCCAGACGAGAACTTTGCTGATCTCATGCAAGTTGTCTGGGAAACTGGCTGTCGACCGCAGGAGAGCTGGCGAGTTGAAGCTCGTCATGTTGACATCCAGCATTCTCGCTGGGTATCCCCGCGCCCGGAGGCGAAAGGCAAAGTGATGCCTCGTATTATCTATCTATCCGAGACTGCGAGGGAGATAACCAGAAAGCGAATGACTCGTTTTCCGAATGGTCCCCTATTCCGCAATAGCTCGGGACGAGCGTGGAATAAAGATTCGGTTGGGTCGGCGTGCGATAGAGTGCGAATTCGATTGGGAAAGATCATCATGCAGCATCGAGGCACCGAGATAACCAACCTAGAAGTTGACGACTTCTGTAAATCTCTATCGAAGCACCACATCAAAGGTGGTGAACGGCACGAAAAAACGCTTTCAGACCTGAAATGCGAAGCAAGGCGCAAACTAATCCAACGCCGCGCAAGGGACTTGGCACCAAGTTTCTCACTCTATACGCTGCGGCACTCATGGGCGACGAATGCTTTGCAGCGAGGAGTGGATGCTCTTACGGTTGCTATTCTAATGGGGCACAAGGACCCATCGGCGAAACGGACGTGGCTCTGCTGGCGAGCAACCACTAGGGATAGCCGAGCCTTGCCGAAGAATGGCATGGCAGAGCGGCTCGTACTCTTAGCTTGAGCATGGATCGCTCTCGTTTTTTGTGATGGTCTAACGGGCGATTGCTCTTGTGCGGCGAGGAATCACTCGTGAAGGTCGAAGTGAACACTATTTCAGCCGCACTACTTCCAGCTTTACTGTCAGCCGATGTGACCATATCCGCCGAGAGTAACATCCAAGCTTGTCTTGCCGATGATTTCACTCGACTTCTACCATGAAACGCTTCTTGCTGTTCTGACTCATGACGTGAGGCTTCTGACTCACGATCAGATAGCGAGGCTCCTAGGGTCAGGGAGGGACGAAGCAAACCGAATTGTAGAAGAGCTTGTCCATTCAGAGCTCGTCGCTGTAGAGACACACTTGGTTTCTGTACTGGAGCAAGCGGCATATGAGGTAATAGGACACTGGAGCACAACGCCCAGCGATCCAGCCTAGATTGACTGGCGAGGTCCAAAAGGCGGGAAGCCTGATCTTTCCAGTTGCAAAATCATCACCTTAGATGCTATCGCTATCGTGTGAGCGATAGCAAAGAAAAGAAGAAGTTCAAGATTACGAAAGAGCAGGCAGATGAGGTTCAAGAGCGACTTACGAAAGCCGAGTACGCGCTAGAACTACTTGGCGACGGACTAAATACGCGTCTGGAAAAACTCCTCTATGGTATCAAGTCGCATTACCGCGTTGTGAATAGTCGCGAGACTCTCGATAGTGTGCATACTGGGTGCAATAATCCGGACAAGGAGTTACTCAAAAACTCAAGACCTGTAGGTTCAATCATTTCTTCGTTCAAGGAAGGTCGACTTGATATTCAGGTCTACTCCATAGATCTCAACCAAGCCGAACTTCTCTCCCGATCACACGGTCAACTTGCGACGTTCATTCTTCATGCGATTGGCCTCACCAAACCGTCTGACTCAGAGGTGCCCTTAGAGGCACTCATTGATGCCCTCCTAGATAAGAAGGGGGTCTGATCAGCAGTAGCCGTTTTCCCATGGACTTCCTGGTTCGATGAACAACGTCTTCACTCCAACTTTGGCGGGACACTATAACAGGAGCACATGGCCATTTGACAATCGTTCACATCAGGTCCACACCCCGCATCAAGCGATACTAGTCGACGATGCGTCGGCCCTTCGAAGAGGTTGTGTCTGCCAACAATGAAGACACCAACTCGTAGTACGCGTCCTGGTAATTAGTTGCCCGACCCTCTGAGAAAAGAGGATTCCACTTGGCGTTCCACGCCTCTCCATCGACCTCAATTGCGACCTTCTTTTCATCCGATCGAGCACGGATTCTCGGAAGTCGACCGAGCCCAGTGTATGTCTCGAAGGCGGCGTCCATAAACGCTCGATAGCGCTCTTCTGTTTGACTGGACCAGTATGGTCGATACATGTAAAACACTCGGTCGGCTTCTCGCTTTCGCTGGATCACATCGATCGGTGAGTATGCTCGAAAGTCGCCAACGTCTGCGACATAGACGTAGATGACATTAAGGTCTACCGTCGAGCGGACCAGGAGAGATCTCATGGGGTAAGGTGATGCAATGTCCCGCCGCCGCTGCCTTCAATACTCCTCGGCCACGACCGGATATC
>JANQOF010000076.1 GCA_028279215.1 Pirellulales bacterium | reverse complement strand
GCCGAGGGATTTTGGTGGGCAAAGAGTAGCTAGCCTACCCAGCGCGGTCAAGGCGACTGGCCGAGGCGCGTTTGGCCGCTGCTAATGGCTAAGGCGGGTCGACGCCGCCCGGATTGAATGGGTGGCACCGGCAAATCCGCCGCACGCCGCGCCAGCTTCCTCGCACGACACCGTATTTCTTGACCGCCAGAATGAAGTACTCGCTACACGTCGGCGTAAAGCGGCACATCGGCCCTAATAGCGGGCTGATGCACTTTTGATAGAGCCGAACCATTCCTATCAAGGCGAGCGTGGGCAGTCGTGCAAGCGTTGCGAGCATGGCTATCGCGAGCCTTCCTTTCCGCATATCAGCGTTCGCATTGACTCAGTTAGCGAATCGAGCGTCGGCGAGTGCGATGGCCGCGGCAGGCAGACGATGTCGACTGCCGGTAGCTCGTCCTGGATCAAGCGAAACGCCTCTCGCAATAGCCGCTTCCACCGATTACGCGCAACGGCGTTGCCTACCTTGCGCGACACGACGAGTCCCAGCCGCGGGTGCCCAAGTTCGTTCGCCAAGGTGTAAATCACGATTCGTTTGTCGGCTCGACTCCGCCGCGCGGCAAACACCGCGTCGAATTCGGTCGACTTCAGCAATCGTCTCGACTTGGGAAACGTCTGAGACACGAGTGATCGATCGTCCTCAAGCCTTGGTTTCTTCGCTACCGTCGTCGCCGACTACGGTTTCGCCACGTCGTATATCGGCACCTGGTAGTCGCGTATCGTAGCGATCGCTGCCAGTGGTCAGGTTGCAGAGCCGCGTGCTACGACTTGGCCGCTCCTGTCGAGCCCAGCGGCCTGCGAGCATCGTCACGACGACTAGCAACACTCCGAGCAAGCCCAACCCCACCAGCGCCATCACCACTGCGGCGCGTCGCTCGGGATCCAGTTTCTCCAGCACAGTGTCTTGCGAGGCTTCCGCAACTAGGAGCCCGCCGGTCGAGAGGAGTTTCACCATTGCAGTTGTCCACGTGGGTCGCGCGTGTCCGATTTCGCAAGCTCGACCAGTTGGGCTCGCTGCTCATCGTTCAAACCGCTTGGAAGTACGATTTGAATGTCGGCATACAGGTCGCCTGGTTCGCCACTTGCTGGTTTTACCCCTTGGCCGCGTAGTCGCAGTTTTTTGCCGCTCGACGTATTCGGTGGAATCGCAACCGACACCGTTCCGTGTGGCGTAGGTACGTCGATCTTCGCACCTTCGACCGCTTCGGCAAGCGTGACGGGCACCGTAACATCCAACCGCTTGCCCGAACGCGTAAAGCATGGGTGCGGCGCGACGCGCACGGTGATCAAGATGTCGCCGGCTGGCCCGCCGGTTGGGCTCTGTTCGCCTTGCCCACGCAGTCGGATCTTCTTGCCGTCTTCGATGCCGGCAGGAATCTTCACGGAGATTGTTTCGTTCTTGCCACTGGCGCGGCGTAGCGAGACAGAAGCTTTGCCACCGTTTACCGCAGTGGCGAACGGTACCGTGAGTTCGTACTCCAAATCGGCACCACGTTGCTCACGGGGCCGCGACGGAGCTTGGGTGCCGCCACGCGAGAAATGCTTGAACAGGTCGGCGAACCCGCCGGCGCCGCCGTCTGCACCACCCCCACCGAACAGATCATTTAAGTCGAACTCGACATTACCGGATTCGCCAGCGGGCCAACCTTGTGGCCGCGGACCCGTGCCGCTGCCCATCGATTCGTACCCAGCACCGTAACGGTCGTACATTTTCCGCTTTTTCTCGTCGCCCAACACGTCGAACGCCGACTGCACCGCTTGGAAGTGCTTCTTGGCCGATTCGTCGTCGGGATTCAAGTCGGGATGGTACTTGCGCGCCAGCTCTCGGTAGGCCTTGCTGATCTCCTCTTGCGACGCTCCGCGGTCGACGCCGAGAGTTTGGTAGGGGTCCGTTTCCATTCGCAGTGGTCGTTCGATTCGTCCAAATTTCGGTGTGGGAAGTACCGCGTGGATGGGCCGGTAGACGGCAAGTGACACACGATACGGGTATATTTTACCCGCCTTGGCTGCGTTTTGTAGCGACGAAATCGCCCAAACGCCGCGTGTCGCCCGTGCTAGACTTAAGGCATGCACAACCTCGCCAAAACTTGCCTAGTTGTCGCGATTGCCTTGCTTAGATTGCTGAGCGAGGGAACGGTCGCGGTCGCAGCACCCGATGGCGAACTGCGCCTGGAGATACTAGATAGCAAGACTCGGCAGCCGCTACCGGTACGCGTGCGGCTAACCCGTGATCGCGGGCGTAAATTCCCAACTCGCGGGATTGGCGTGGGTGCCCTTGGCGATCACTTCTATTTGCCCGGCAGCGTGACCTTGGGACTGCGTCGCGGCACCTACCTGTTTAGTCTCGACGCCGGCACCGAGTATCGCACCCAGTCGGGCGACTTCGAGATCAAGCGTCATGCCGACGACAGCAAAACGATCGAGATGCGACGCTTCGCCAACTTGGGCGACGAAGGATGGTTCGCGGGCGACCTGGACGCGACCCGCAGCGCGCGAGATCTTCCGATCATGGCCGCGGCCGAGGGACTCGACTATGTGTCCACGATCGCCTGGCACTACGAGCGCGGCAAATGGCAGTCGTCGCATGCTACCGTTCGCAAGGACGTGGATGCTTCGTCGGAATACGCCGACGGTCGATATCTTGGCGCGTACACCGCTTTTGTAGAGTTGGCAGGCGGTTCACTGCTCTTGGTCAGTGACAGTCTACTTGAGAAACCACCTTTCGAGATCGAGCCCGATGCCACGTCGCTCGGAGTGATCGAATCCGCGCGGCGCGAAGGAATGCGAGTCGTAGCCGCGACGCCTACTGCGTGGGATCTGCCAGTGTGGATCGCCAGTGGCCAACTCGACGCACTTTGTCTTCTTACCAGACAAAACGAGGATCGTGGCGTAGCGGATCAAGATCCTAACGGTCGTCAACGAGACAAGACGTTTTATCCTGGGAAGCAGGGACTTGCGCGATGGGGGCAGGCGATTTACTTTCACCTGCTGAATGCAGGTGTACGACTTTCACCAGTCGCAGGCAGCGGTTCCGGAAGCAACAACAGTCCGCTCGGCACAAATCGGACTTACGTTTACGTGCCAAGCGAGTTTAGTGGCGACGCGTGGTGGAAAGGGATCGACCGTGGTTCAACAGTGATTACCAACGGCCCGCTGGTTCGACCATCGGTCGGTGGCGACTCGCCGGGCACCGTATTTGCCGTGAACTTGGGCGAGACGATCGACTTTCGGATCGCCATGAATCTTGCTAGCCGTACACCCGTTGAGTACTTGGAAATCATCAAAGACGGCCAAGTCGATGCCGAGGTTCGCCTTTCTGACTGGGCCTCGAAGGGGGGCCAATTGCCGCCAGTGTCCTTCGACCAAAGTGGGTGGTTCGCCGTGCGAGCGGCGACCAGCAATCGAAACCGATACCAGTTCGCGTTGACCGCACCCTACTATGTGGAGTCGCCCAACGGACCGCGCATCAGCCGCGCGTCGGTGGAGTTCTTCTTGTTTTGGCTCGACGAGCTGCAACAGCGCGGCGAAAAGCAAGCCAGTTCTAGTTCGACGCAAATCGAGACAGCCCGCGAATGGTGGAACGAACGTTTGCGCGACGCGAACGCCAAGTAACGCGGTGTCGGCAGCCCAAGTCGCTTGAGACCGCCACGATCGGTGGCTAGAATCAGGGTCTTGTGCATGAACGCTCCGGCAGCCGCTGGCAGTTCGGAAGCTCCACTCTAGCTGGCTTGGCACGCGAAGATGGCCGAACCGATCGACCAATCCAATCACGACGACGCAAGCACGTTTACGCTTCGCTCGATCGTCACTGGGCCGATTGCCGAGATGAGTCTGTTGCGGCAATCGCTGCTGTTTGCCGAGTTGTCGTACATCTCTTACATGCCACGCGGCGAGGCGGGCACGTTTGCCAACGAGATGGGCCTCGACGATGTACGATACTACGATCGCGATGGCGCCCAGGCGTACATATTTGGCAACGACATCGACGCCGTGGTTGTGTGCCGCGGCACCGAGCCGCACGAGTGGAACGACATTCAGGCCGATTTGGATGCTGTCTCCGCCGTGGCCGAAACCGTGGGGCACGTGCACCGTGGCTTCAAACGCGAGGTCGACGACTTGTGGCCTCGGCTTGAGCAGGCACTCTTGAACAACGAGCGCACGTTGTGGTTCGCCGGTCACTCGCTCGGCGGTGCCATGGCGGCCATTTGTGCCGGACGGTGCAAATTGTCGCACATTCCATCGAGCCCGTCGGGGTTGTTTACTTACGGCGCGCCACGAGTTGGCGACCGTCGCTACGTGAATTACGTTCGGCTGAACTATTACCGTTGGGTGAACAACAACGACATCGTGCCGCGGGTGCCCCCGACCTGGCTCGGGTATCGACACGCCGGTAAGGAGTTGTATCTCGACAATGTCGGTCGCTTGCGCGACCTTCGCGGGTGGTGGAGATTCCGCGACCGCTGGCGTGGGTTTCTCAAAGGACTTCTCCGCTTTCGCGTTGATCATTTCTCCGACCACAATTTGGTGGGCTATATCGAAGGCATCTGGCGAGCAATCGAGCAAGAAGAACCCGCTCGCGACCGCGAGAACTTGGCCGAGCGCAGGCAGCAACGCCGCGCCAGTTCGATTCCGTATCCCCACTTTGTCGACCATACGAAGTCCAAGCGGAAACCGGTCGACGCTCCCAAGCAGGGATGACAAGCTCGGTCGATATCGGTCTAACTTATAAGGCTTGCCGTGCAAGTCATTGTGCATCGGATGTGATACTGGTCCACTTACTCGCAATCTCAGTTTCTCGCTTTGATCAACCTGTGACTCAATGTCCAAAGCTCCCAGTTATACTCGCGTCGCAAAGCTCCGCACGGCTGACGATCTTCGAGACCATTTGAAGACGCTGGGAGTCGAGATGCCATTCGACGCCGAGCTGATGTCGGGCAGCGACTCCCCCCTTGGCCAGACATTGAAAGTGGCTCGTCGGACGATTGGCAATCGCTTCTGCGTCTTGCCGATGGAGGGTTGGGACGGCGAGTTGGATGGCAATCCATCGGACCTCACGCGGAGGCGGTGGCGGAATTTCGGCGCTAGTGGAGCCAAACTGATCTGGGGTGGTGAGGCGGTGGCCGTCGCGCACGAAGGCCGGGCGAATCCCAACCAAGTATGGATGAACGACGGTAGCCGCCAGGCCATTGGCGAATTGCGTACGATTCTCCTCGATGAACACCAGAAGCAGTTCGGTACCACCGATGACTTGCTGATCGGCTTGCAGCTCACCCATTCCGGCAGGTTTGCCCGCCCAAACGGCAAGAAGCGACTCGAGCCCCAGGTCTTGTATCGCCATCCCGTACTCGATAAGAAATTCGGTGTCGAGGATTCGCTGCACTTGCTTACCGATCGCGAGATCAATGCCTTGATCGACACGTTCGTCGACGCGGGTGTGGCGGCCGCTGAACTGGGGTACGACTTCGTCGACATCAAGCACTGCCACGGCTACCTCGGCCACGAATTTCTTAGCGCCTTCGACCGCGCCGGCCCGTTCGGCGGAAGTTTCGAGAACCGCACCCGTTTCCTGCGCGAGGTAACAACCCGCCTGCGGTCGAAATGCCCGGAGTTGCAGCTGTCGGTACGACTGAGCGCGGTCGACTGGCCGCCGTTCAAGCCGGGCGAAGACGGACGGGGTGTGCCGCAGTTTGAGTCGGACGGTAGGTATGCCCACGCATTCGGCGGCGACGGTACTGGGCTCGACGTCGATTTGGCTGAGCCAATCCGCTTCCTCAAACTGCTTGAAGAACTCGAAATTCCCATGGTATGCATCTCGGTCGGCAGCCCGTACTACAATCCGCACTATCAGCGACCGGCGTTGTTCCCGCCCTCGGACGGCTACTCGCCACCCGAGGACCCGCTGGTTGGCGTCGCCCGGCAAATTGCGGTGACGGCCAAGCTCAAGCAGGCTTGCCCAAATCTCGTTGTGGTTGGTTCTGGTTACACCTATCTGCAACAGTGGCTTCCGAACGTCGGTCAGGCGGCGATCGCGGGCGGAATGACCGACTTCGTCGGTCTGGGCCGCATGGTTCTTTCGTATCCCGAACTGCCCGCCGACGTGCTCGCTGGTCGCGAACTGGCTAACAAGAAAATCTGCCGCACGTTCAGCGACTGCACAACGGCTCCGCGAAATGGATTGGTGAGCGGCTGCTACCCGCTCGATCCGTTCTACAAGGCGATGCCCGAGTACCAACAATTGGTTGAAATCAAGGGTGAGATTAAAGGCAAGTGACCTACCCGGGCGGCCACGTCAGGCTGCGGCCGCCGAGCAGGTGAAAGTGTAAGTGGTCGACCGATTGCCCGCCGTCGCGGCCGCAGTTCACTACCACGCGATAGCCGTCGCCCAACTGCAGTTCCCGCGCCAGGTTACAAATCACCATCCACATATGGCCTACGAGCGGTTCGTCGTTGTCCGAAAGGTCATCAAGCGATGCAATCTCTTTCTTGGGAATCACCAGCACATGCGTTGGCGCCTGCGGGGCAACGTCATGAAACGCCAAGCACTGGTCGTCTTCGTACACAATGCTCGCTGGGATTTCTTTGGCAATGATCTTACTGAAGATGGTTTCAGCCATGTTCGCCTCGCTTATGAGTCACCACATCGGGTAATTGGCCTAGTTCGATTGCCACGCCGGGAACCAACGCTGGGATACCATTGCGGACCGGGTAGGCCAAGCTCTCGTTTGTGCATACAAGTGCTGCATCTGGCATTTCGGTAACGAGATCCCCTGCTCGGTTGACGATCCACTGCTCATCAATGGCCCGCCGCAGTTGTTGCAGCCGATCGTCGGCCAACCATGCTAGTGTTCCACCGGTTACCGGGCAGCGGAGTTGTTCGAGTTGCAATTGTGGCAGCATGCTAGCGTTTGGCGGGGTAAAGCCGGCGTCGTTTTGCAATAAGCTGATCGATTGAAAAAAATATCGCAAGCCAGGGCGGGCGACTAAGACCCCATCGCGCAACGATTTGCCGCGGCCCGATGGGTGCCGCATCCCGCATTCCTCCCGGCTGCCCGGTAATGACCGGGCGAGCCGTTTGCCGATACACCATTAGTGTGCGTATTGCCAGCACTGGTCGATGGAACAGCCGTTGCTGGCAATGGAATCTTCTCCCCCACGAACATCGATATCCATGGAGGGAAATCGAGCCATGAGCACCCGGAACAGTACAGTCGCTCTCGCTTCGCTTTGTCTCGCCTCGCTTGCCGGAGTTGCCTTCGGCCAAACCAGCACCAACGTTGTTACCGACGCGAATGGCGTGCGGTGGCAGGAAACGCGTAGCGTTAGCCACCAGTTAGTGCCGACCACTGAGATGCACACTCGCACCGAGCAAGTGTACACGCCGCAGGTGGCCACCAGCTATCAAACCTACCAGCAAAATCACATCACGCCCGTTACCGAGTATCGCTGGGTGTCGCGACGTCGTGGCGTGCTTAACCCGTTCGTCGCTCCCTACTGGCAGCACCAACTCGAGCCGTTCACTCGGTGGGAAAACCGCCCTACCACCGTGCAGGTACCGGTGACCACCACCAATTGGGTGGCCGGCACGCGAACCGTGCAAACGCCGGTTACGACCTACAAGTCCATGCCGGTCGAGACGACACACAAGGTGGCCCTGAACAGCCCGCCCACGACGGTGAGTCAGCCAGCTACGGCGGTTGCCGCGAAGCCGCTCTCACCGATTGGTGGGCAGCAAATGCAAAGCGACCCGCCGCGCACCGCCAGTGGATGGAGTTCTGCGTCGACCACTACCAACAACTATCGATAGCGCAGTAGTGTGCCGGTCCAACTTTCGGATTCGTTCAACTAGTGGTTCGTCGTCGGCGTCGTTTCGGCGTCGCCGATGCGCTCCACTCTTTGGTGAGCGTCTCGAACACCTCGGGCGACTCGTACCGCACGATGCCCTTCGCCTCGGGCATCGGGCCAATGAGTCCTCGGAACACAGGCATTCCGCGTAGCGACAGGTCGGTGCTGCAATCGTCGATTCCGATTTGCGTGTGCATCTTCAGCACCGAATCGGAATGCTCGTAATCCTTCGACCGGATTTCGCCGTTGCTGCCGCGAGTCACAATGCGGATGGTGGGTTCCATGCGGGAGTCTCGAATGTGGACGGTGGAGAGTTGGAGAGGATAAACTCTCTATCGAACGTTCGACGCTAGCAAGTCGAGCCAACGCGAACCGGCCTGCCCTCGTGCGCGTCTTTCGGGAATCCCGTACATTCGGCCCGCCAGGTGCTGTCTGTATATTCGATCCGCCTCGTGCTTGTTGCATGGAAAGTACCGATTTTTCTGGCGTATTCGCCCGGTCGATGTCGCTTGTCTCCGACGAAACGCACCGCTAAACTTGCGTGCACCGCAGCCGATCACCTAACGACCGGCAACCGGAGGGTATGCGAATGGCTAGCAGACTGATTCGAAATCAGTTGCCCCGCAAGGGGTTGAGGGTTCGAGTCCCTTGCCCTCCGCTTCTGGTAAGCGGCAGGATCAACTGCCCCGGTTTTGCTCCAATGGGGCAAAACCGGTTGTCGCAAGTTGCTGTGGCGCAACGTCTTGGGTTTTGCCCCGACTCCTTAAGTGTGAAACACGATTCGTTGAGGCAAAACTCTCCACGATCCACGCTCTGGCGAATCCCTAACCCTTTGTTTTCACGAGAGTTACGGAAACACGCGACCACGGCATCCGCGGAGTATTGCCCCAGGGTTTCCCGCACTTGGGGCAAAACCCGTCCACCGCGGACACCACCATCTACCGCGTCATCCGCCAACGCACCCAACCATTCGATCAAATGCGTGGCCTACTTTCAATCGAAAAGTAGCGAGATTGTAAGCCGTAGGCACCAGCCTCGGATACGCTAGTCTCGAAGACGCGCACCCGACCATCCGGTGCCAGCGCACTCGGCTCACGGTCGACGCCCGTCGGATATCATTCCTCGCCAAGCGTCATTTCGACGTCCTGTTGCCGACCATCGCGAACGATCGTGAGCTCCACGGTATCGCCCGGATTGTAGCTGTCCATGATGGCCAAGAAGTCGCTGGCTGTCTTCACCTTCTTTCCGTCGACGGCGATCAACCAGTCGCCCCGTGAAATGTCGTCGGTACGTGTCTGATACACGCGGTTGCCTTGCTGGCGCCGCTCGACTTGACGGATCGCTTGTAAGCCGGCTTCCTCCGCAGGACTGCCAGGACGCACCATCCAGATTTTCACGCCGCGATCGGGATACTGGCGGAACCCAAGGATGCCGTGATCGGGCCGGACAATATGACCATGCTCGATTAAATCGGGCACGATTGCGCGGATACGGTTGGCCGGGATGGCGAAACCGACGCCCGTGTTTTGCCCCGTGCGTGTGGCGATGGCGACGTTCATGCCCACCATCCGCGCCGTCGAGTCGAGTAGCGGTCCGCCCGAGTTGCCTGGGTTCATCGCAGCGTCGGTTTGGATCAGCGATTGCATCTCCCGGCCGGTGCGACCTTCGATCGAACGATTGAGACTCGAGATGATGCCCTTAGTCAGCGAGCCTTCCAAGCCAAAAGGGTTGCCCAACGCATATACCTGCTGGCCGACACGCAGGCCTTCCGACTTGCCGAGCGAGAGGGGATGCAACTCTTCGCTGGGCGCTTCGATCTTCAGCACCGCAATGTCGTGTTCGCGGTCCTGACCAATGAGCTTGGCGTCGTATGATTCGCCGGTGGCTAGAGTGACGTCGATGTCGTGGGCGTTTTCGATCACATGGGCGTTGGTCAAGATGTGACCCTTCTTGTCCAACACCGAACCTGATCCCGAGCCGCTACCTGAGTAGCGTCGCATGAAAAACGGATCGACCTTTTCGGTGCGGGTGTCGATGTTCACCACGCTTCGGTTGGCCACCTCGTACACGCGAATGTTCGCCCGTTCCTCGGGTGTCAGTTCGGCGGCATGCGTGCTTGGCTTCGACGATAGCTTAAGTGCCGTGGGTGTGGCGATGGTCGTACTCGCGTCTGCCACTGGTTCGAACTTCGAAATCGAGGACCAGTGGAATACAACGGAAGCGACGAGCGCTCCGCAGGTAACCCACGCGAATGGGAGAAGTTTGGATTGCATATTGGTGTTCCTTATCTGGGCCGGCGCCATGAGAATTGGCGGCCGCGGATTGTGTTTTGGCGACACTGCTATTACGTGGAAAACGGGCCAATCGTTCGCCTTCGCCGCCATTTTAGTCCGCTTGAGCGGCATCGGCAAAAGCGCGGTTTGCCCATGAAAAAAAGGGGGAAACAGAGCTGAAACCACCCCAGTTAGCGCACCGGGCGCCACGTCATTGTGGCATCGCTAGTCTAAAGCAGGGCAGGGCATAGGCGGCAGTCGAGCCGAGATATGAATTACGAGTCAATTCGTCGCAGTTGCCTGGTACAGTTCGATCAGCTCACCACTTGGCCCCTGGACGAACGCCATTCGCGTGGATTCCGGGCGGTCGCCGGTCATCTCTACGTCGAGCGGCGTGCCGTCCCAATGCTGCTCCTGCACCGGGATGTCGAAGGGTGCCCCGCCAGCTTCGAGTGCACGAGCGTAGGCGGCATCCACATCCGTCACGCCCAGTGCGAGATGATTTAGAGGAAACCCTGGCTCAGACATGGCTCCCTGACCGACAGGGTGCAACTCGATATACCGCCCGTCCCCGGCCTCCAAGAAAACACTTGCGACCCCAAATGGGAACTCACCAGTGGCCCGCCGCCCAACGATGTCGTGAAACTCCTCCGTTAATGACAGCCCAAGCCCAGCGATGTAGAACCGGGTGGACGCTTGCAGGTCGGCGACGAACAGACTGACGTGATGAAGTGTTGGTCGGTCCGCTGGGCAGAACACGACCTGCCCGCGGTCCGTATCTTGCTGGGATTCAGCAACTCTCGCTGAATTCGCGGCAGCCTCTTGCGTCTGCTTTGTCAGGCCGAGGCCACGTTCCATGATCGTGGCGACCGTATCGGTGAGTTCATTCGGCAGCAGGTCGGCAGTCCACACCACTTGGCACTGCTGGTCATCACCTTCGACACTAACGGACGCGTTGTGGTGCTCGAATGGACCATCGACGACCGACCAGACGAGCCGCCGGACGACATCATCCACGGCGATGATTCGTTCCCGCAGGACAAGACCGTTGTCGAACGTGACGACGCGGATCGCACCACCTTCTTCGAGCGTCGTGTTGGAGACCATGCCGGGGCACAATCGAGTATGGATGGCCCCTACGTCCCTAACCGCATCCCACACGGCAGCGAGCGGCGCAACGATGACAACCTCTTTACGGATAGAACCCACGTTCAAGAACTCCCATCAACCAACGACAAAGAACAACTCCGTTTGCTACGCCTTCTTGCGCTCTTTGAATCCAAACCCCGGCTTCTCCTGGCGTACTAGCATGTCCATGAACTTATCGAATCGCCGCTGTCGAGTTTCGGGTCTCTTCGCCGTCGCGAGTCCGTAAGCGATCGCATACCGGCTAGATTTGTTCAGCGTTTCAAAGAACTGCTTTGCCTTCTTCCTGCTCTCCAGCGCTCTTAGGAAATCTGCTGGCGCCTCCATTTCACTTGCGGGGGCATAGGCGTTTTCCCAACGACCGTCGGCTTGCGCGTCACGGACGTGTATGAGCCCGGTCTCTTGCATCCGACCCTCGCTAATCAAACGCTCCGCGTGTTCTCTGTTCTTCTTCGACCAATTGCTTCGAGCTTTTCGTGGAGTAATCCGTTGGAGATAGGCCTTGTCATTAATCGACTTCTTAACGCCATCGATCCAGCCCCAACACAGCGCTTCAATCACGATCTCATTCCAAGTCACACTTGGTGTCCCCGTCTTCTTCTTGAACACCTTCACCCACAGTTCACTCTCAGTGGCATGATTGGTTTCCAGCCACCGGCCTAGCTCTTCTGGCGACGCAAAATTTCTGATTTTCTTGGGATCTGGATTGGGCATAGAATCTACGAGGATTGGCGTAACGTGCAGGCATCGTAGCCAACGTCGAGAAACTAGACTTCCAGATTCTTGCTCATTTCGTGGAGCGACTTGCGAGTGAGGCTGTGGCGCATTTCAGACGGCGAACAACCGAACTCACGGCGAAAGCTATCGGTGAAGTGGCTGTGGCTGGAAAATCCGAGTTCGAGAGCCAAGGTGGTGAGATCGTTCGCGCCGGCGGCCAGCCGTTCGAGCGACGTGCGAAGTCGCAAGCAAACGAGGTAGCGATGGAGAGGCAGACCGGCGCGTTGCCGAAAAACGCGAGCAAGATGGAACGGTGAGATACCTATTGCGTGGGCTACCTCGTCGAGCGTGACGTGTTGGCCTATTCGGCTCGCCACGTAGGACTTGGCCGATTCGGCAAGATCGGCATGCTTCGAATTTGTCCGCGGGCGATGTTGCGACTTCTGCGGTCCTTGGCTTTGGAATGCAGCGCCTAGCACATCAGCGATGAGCTGCAGCACCTTCTCATCGACCCAAAGCGGGTCCGGCGGAGGAAATTGACCAGACTCAAGAATCAACACGAGTTCACGGTGCCGGTAGAATGTGGTGGCGTTGCAGGGGCCTGCGTGAAACGGGAACGGGCGGTCGGGGTGGTCGTCGATTGACGGGTCGAATTCGCGGATGATGTCGTTGAGAACTCGCGGCAAGACAGACAAGATGGTTCCACGATCTCCACAGTCGGCCGGATGACTCACGCGGTACGATGATCCATCTGAGAAGAACGTCACATGATTGACGTCGCTAGTGACAGCTTGCTTTCCGAAGTGCCTGCAGAACACGCCATGGCGCATGAGAACAATCTTGTTGCCGTCTGAGATCTCCTCAGCGGCGGGACCACCCCGACAGGCAGTGCAGCCATAGTTGCTTACGCTTGCGAGAGCACTGCCGTAGAGTGAGGTGTATTCGAGCATACTCATATGGAAGCGCCCGTTCGCGAGAATGCTCCGCGGGTCTTCTTAGTCTTGGAGAGGCGGCCCGCGCCTGGGTGACCGAAAAGGCCGAGTATGGCGGGTCACCTTGAGATTCTCCAGTATCAAGCCTAATTGCGATGACCTCTTTGACGATCAAGAGGCGAGAACGCACTACACTAAGCGTAGCGGTACCCGCAATGCTGGAAGTAGTTGCGGATTTCGGTTTCGTTGAAGAGCTCGAGCACCTTTCCGCATAAGCTCACGAGTCGTTCTTGGGTGCGTTGGGCTCCGGCTCTCAGGCGTTGTTTGAACTTGCTAAAGGCCAGTCCTGCTTGGCAGCGATGAGCGTATTTTTCTTCGCGTTAAGCGGAGCGCCTGGAGCGCCCGACAGATGGTTGCGTCCGTCGTGGTCCAGCCCCGTTCCGACAGCGGCCATCACCACCAGTTCCATCAGCGTCGCGTCGGGATGGGCGGCGATCTTCTTACGCAGCCAACTGGGCATGAGACGCCCACTCGGGCGTTCGGTTCCGTGTAAGTTCTGGGCGATCTTGCCAAGTTTAGGCCGTTCTTGCTTGCCCCGACGCACTCAAGACTCGCTCACGCCGAGCATCAACGCGACTTCTCGCGTTCCTTTGCCAGCGTCACACGTCGCCAGCACTTCCGCACGCCGCTCCTTCGAGTAGACCACCAGCTCCTTCTTGAACTAAATAGGACTTGCCAAGTTTACTCAAATCTCCACTGTGGCGCTACGCCTCCGTGTAGTACGCTCTGGCTACTTACACCGAGTGGCGTCTATAGCCGGCGGATTGCCGGTTCACAATGCGAGTGATGTGCGAGCGACAAATTGGGGGAGAAGGTGAGCGGCTTGCTATTCTCGAAGGTCGCCCTGCTGCTCTTCGGCATCGAGTTGCGACAGCAACCTTGTCATCGTGTTGGCGTGGATGCCTAACATCTTTGCCGCACGGCCTTTGTGTCCACGTGTCGCTTGCAGCGCCTGCCTGAGCGCCATGCGTCGCAGCTTGGCGAGATTTGTGAACGGTAGCGCAGGCGACGTGGTCTCGGCCTTACGAGCGTTTGGAAGCGTTGGCTCGCAATCGAGCACGTAAGCCTGCTCGATCACATGTCCTAGCTGTCGAATGTTGCCGGGCCAATGGTACTCACAGAATTGGCGGAGCCGGTCGGCTGTGGGCGACCACACGTCGCGCTTGTACTTCGCAGCGTATTTTTGGGAAAAATACTCGATGAAATGTGGGACATCGTCTACGCGGTGGCGTAGCGGCGGCACCTCGAGTTCCACCATATTCAGGCGGTAATAGAGATCCTCACGGAACCGCCCAGCGGCTACTTCCGCTTCTAGATCGCGGTTCGTAGCTGCGACGATCTGCACGTCCACGGGTACCGGTTTGGCAGCACCTACGGGCGTTACCTCGCCCTCTTGCAATACCCGAAGCAGCTTGGGTTGAAGCTCGGTGGGCATTTCCCCAACTTCGTCGAGGAATACGATACCTCCCTCGCCGGCTCGAAACACACCGAGACTCGCGCCGGCGGCGCCCGTGAACGCGCCTTTTTCGTGGCCGAACAACTGGCTTTCGGCCAAGGTTGGCGTTAGCGCCGCACAGTTGACTGGCACAAACAGCCGCTTGCGACGCGGTCCAAGTTCGTGCAGCAGTCGAGCCCAAACTTCTTTACCGGTTCCGGTCTCGCCGGTGATTAGAACGGGACACTGGACCTCCGCTGCCTTCTCGGCATGACTCGCGATCCGGGTGACTCGCGCATTACTTCCCAATACCCAACTCTTCGGGTGGTTAGGCGGTAATGCAAGAAGTGACTCAATGGATGGGGTGAGTGCCTCTGGTGCCATCTCTCAAAGCTCCGCAAGCGACCGCGACACCGAGTGATGCGCAGTTTCTCTGTTCCGACATCGCTGTGCTTGCATTGGCTAGATTAGTTGTTCCACCGACATTCCTTGCAACGATCATCGTCGCGCGTCGGCTATTATCCGCTTCACTAGCGATCCGATATCCATGGGGTTTGTAAGAGGGGTAGCAAGTACGACACCCGAACGGGATCGCACCTCAGTATTTCCCCGATCTGCAGTATAGTCATCCGGTGAAAATGACTCAATTAACTGTGACCGTTTGGGTCAGAAAAAGTTGCGAGGTAGTTACGGTCGGCGCTAGCCCTGCGGAATGCAAGGCAGCGCTTTCACCACTCGCCCCTTGGAAAACCGTTGATGACGCCTAGGTGAGTAATCGTAAGGTTATACAGCGCAAAGGTTTGCGACCTAGACTGCCGCGCGGCCGAGCGGCTGCCTGATACCTTTGTCCTGGGGCATATTGGCAATGGCCACAACCGAAATACCCGATTTTTTGGCAAGTTTCTTGAACTCGTCGCATTGCACGAGGATGGTATGTGCACTCTCAACCGCTAGAACCCGAGCCCCGGCGTGGGCCATTGTGCGGAGAGTACCGACGCCAATCGTGGGCACATCGAAACGCATGTCTTGCCGGGGTTTCGCGGTCTTGACGACGGTAAAACCCCCTCGACCACAAAGTTGCCCCGCCCTCGCAATGCATCGGTCGGTTCCTTCAACAGCTTCCACGGCGAGTACCGCTTGACCCCTGACGCACACGCTTTGGCCGATGTCGAGTCCACCCATCTTCTTGGCAAGATACCAGCCAAACTCAATGTCGGCGTATTCACTGGGTTTGAGTGAACGACCAGCCACCTGACCTGGCAACACCAGCAACTCGGGTGCGAAGTCAGTAGCCGGCAAGAACTCGATCCCGTGCTGTGCGAATGTATCAATCACTACAAGCAGCAGCGTATCGTCGTTGCGGTCGGATCGTCCCGAAACGAAGTGCGAGTAGAACGCTGTGGTCGTGGTCCAGTCGGGCAGGTATCGCCACCAAGCGCCGGGCTTCAGAAGATTCACCTTGTGTATCTTTCCAGCCATGGTCGCTTTGTTTACGCCACGCCGGGCAAACCAGCGACACGCTTGACCTAGCTTGGCGACTCCCACCCACTCGAACTCGTCGCAGAGGTTGGCCAGGCTGCGATCTGCATGACCTTTGACACCCAGGCAACATACTCGGTAACCACCTCGTTTGAGAGACTCGGCTACTGCGAAGGGAAAACGGCCCCACGCCGCAAGCAACCCAACGGTTGGACGGTCGTTCGTCGTTGTTGAGAACTCGGCAGTCGACATGCGGGATTCGCTTACGCGGCTGGATCGATCGACGCACCGCCGGGTGAGTGTTGGTGGCATTGGCTAGCGGCCTCGAGTTCACGAATGGTCTTACGGACCTGCTTGAACTCTTTTCGCATTTCGGGAAGTTTGGCGAGCGAGGCCAGCAGCAGTTTCTGTTCACGCTCAGGCGTTGCTGGCGCGCCAAACGCCACCACGCCTGGTGCAATGTCGTTCGACACGCCCGCCATCGCGCCAATCCGTGCGCCCTCGCCAATGTGAACGTGATCGCGAACACCGACTTGCCCGGCCATTACTACGTAGTCGCCGGTTGTCGTGCTTCCAGCGATGCCAACTTGCGCACACAGCAAGTTGTGTTTGCCAATCTGGCAGTTGTGGGCGACCTGCACCAAGTTGTCGATTTTTGTGCCGTCGCCAATCCGAGTCGAGCTGTACGTTCCACGGTCGATCGTGGAGTTGGCTCCGACTTCGACGTTGCGGCCAAGCACGACGTTGCCAAGCTGAGCGGAAAGCTGGTGCTGGCCATCTTGCTGGCGGTAACCAAAGCCGTAAGCGCCGATGACTGCACCGGCATGAATCACACAGTGGTCGCCGATCACCGTATCTTCATACACGACTGCGCCGGGGTAAATCGTGACGTTCTCGCCAATGGTGCATCCAGGCGAAACATGAGCGCCGGCATGGATTGTGGTGCCTTGGCCGATACTAACTTCGTCGCCGATCGTTGCGTTGGGTCCAACCGCTACGTCGTCGGAGACTCGAGCCGTTTTGCTCACGACGGCCGACGCAGCGATGCCTACGGAGGCTGTTGCCCTACGCCGACGGAACGCGGATACAATCACGCCAAATGCTTCGTGCACGTCGGCGACTTCGATGGTAGGCTTGCCGTTGCACATCACACCACGCGGTACCAGTACGGCCGACGCCAACGATTCGGCAGCCTGCCCGGCGCGTTCCGGATGGTCGATGAAGGTTAGTTGCCCGGGGGCCGCTTCGTCCAACGGCGCCGCTCCATGCAACTCGACATGCGACGAAATAGAAGTCTTACCGACGACAAGTTTCGCCAATTCAGCCAGTGTGCGAGTGGGTCGCTCGTTCATCGATGGGAGTCCTTTCCCAGGCATGTCGTTCGTGTGGGGTGAATCACAGGGCGTGGCCCTGGAGAGTTGCCCGAACCACGAGGGGAGCTTACCGAGACGGCGATCGTATCGTTCGCCGCCCCGCCGAGCAACAGCAACCACCTGCGATGCTAGCAACGATCCGAATCTAGCTGCTTGCATCGGCAAGCAGCGAGCGAGCTTGCTCAAATTGCTGCTGCAACTGAAGAAAATCGTCGCGGTCGCCGCCACGATCAGGATGTCTAGTTTTCACTTCGCGGCGATACGCCTCAAGTAACTCTTCTTCAGTGAAAGGCATTTCGAGCCCAAACGCGGCAACGCAGGGTGGCCGATACTTTCGCGTCTTGGCATCGCGCGCCACCCAACTTGGCAAACGGCGTGTGTACTGCGACACACGCACCAGCGCGCCGCGCAAACGCCGGTAGTGGGCACGGATGTCGACCGCCAGCAGCACGTACCCCGCCACGGGAAGTCCAAATACCACCACCACGTATCCCATAAGAATCCAGGCATCCGCCGTACTGGGCCACGCATCGGCAAGCAACATCGTTGATCAAGCGAGAGGATTGGTGCGGTTAGTCGTTTGGGCGATCGTCATTGTCATCGAGTTCATTCTCGGTCGTAACCGCATCGCCTTCCTGTTCGCCGAGATCTGCGGAAGCCGTGCTGCTTGGAGGTTCGGAGAATGCATCGACTAATTCGGACGGCGGCAGCTCCTCGTCGGAGTCGAGGCGAAACGCCTCGTTGGGCAGCGGCGGATTGCTTGTCGCATCGAAAAAGTCGAATCGCCAACAAAACTCCAGGAAGTCGTGATCAGGATAGAGCTGTTTACGAAGCTCCTCACCTGGAAGTTCAATTCGCAACAGCAAGAAGCAGCGCTTGTCGATCCAGCAAATTTGCGGCCCAGCGGTCGTCTGCATTTGGATGCGGTAGCACGGCGCCGGTTCCGACCCGTCCTTCCTAAGATTCTCCTGCGGCAACAACTCCAAACTGTCGGGCGCCGCCAACGGCCAGGCAGGTTGCTCACCATCGGCGAGCAGTAGTGCCAATTGCGGGAACATATCCTGAAGCGGTACGGGAAATAGAACCTGACGGAGTAACGGATCGGGTGCAATGGTCTTTCGTGTAGCAACACTGGGCGCAGGCAGCGACAGTCGCTGCGGCTCGAGTTGCGATAGCATCGCTTCGAGCTTGTCGCCGTCGCACGCCACGATGGCCGCGTGAGGTTGACCATCGGGACGAACCTCGACGCGTGTGATGCGAAATTGATTCGGTCGCTTCCACCTTACGGAAACCGATACCGGCAATCCTTGGCGCTTCACACCGTCTGCGGCAAGCACGAAATGCTCGCCATATACGGCGTTGTCGAAGTAGGCATCGGCATCGCGATAGGCGGCTACCATCTTGCCCATGATGTCCGCGGCAGTCATGTCCTTTTGCGGACGTTGCTCATTGGCAGCCGGACTCTCATCGGGCTGCACGCTGCCCGTCGAGTCGCAGCCGAGCATGCCTGCTAAAGCGCACGACAATGCTGCGATCGTCCTGCAATCTGGCAGGTAACGCATCGAACTCCCTCATCTCGGTGTCGAAGGGCCAGAGACTCAAGGTAGCACACCGTATGTCCGCCGGCTATCGCGGGTTGACCGATTCGAACTGCGACCGATACCATTTTTTGTGGTACCTGCCTGAAACGATTCCCTTTCCCAGTACATGCCTAAGTCGATGTCGGTGCAAGCGCACGTTCAACTTGGCGATGAGCCTCCGCTATCGATCACGCTACGGGACGAGGCGTGGGTGGGCTCGGCGATGCGATTGGCGAGCGATCGAGCCGACGACTTGGACGTCGTCGCGGCGACCGCCGCCGCCCTCGAGTCGCCGGCGGGCTTTCCGGCGATCTCTCAAGCTATCGTCCCCGACGACACGATTGCCATCGCTTTGGGCGACGGAGTCCGTCAATCCGCCCAAGTCGTACGTGGCGTCGTTGCTGCGCTGGACCGTGCCGGTGCAGGTCGCGAAACGGTCAGGGTGGTTGTGGGCGATGTGAACGAAGGCCGCGCGCTGCGAGAGGAGCTAGCCGACTTGCTAGAGGACGGCTTACTTGTCATCGCGCACGAGGCCAACGACGACCAAGCGCTATGTTACCTGGCGGCCGTCGACGAATCGCCGCTGCTCGTTAGCCGCCAGTTGTTTGAGGCCGATGTAGTGATCCCAGTTGGCTGTGGCCGGGCGACCACAGCCCGCGACTCACGTGGACCGTACGAGTCGATCTACCCGAGATTTTCCGACGTTGTGACCCAACAACGTTTCGCCCAAGCGGACGCACTCGATTCGCCAGCCGCAGCATCACGTCGACGGGATGAGACCGATCGAGCAGGATGGTTGCTCGGCGCCGCGTTGGTCGTTCAAGTCGTTCCCGCGCGAGGCGGAGGCATTGCCCAGGTCGTTGCCGGTACGCCAGACGAAGTCGATCGGTTGGTCGCCTCGGCATGTGCCGACGAGTGGGTGGCCCAGGTCGACGAGCCAGCTCGATTGGTCGTCACTACTCTTACGGGTGGCCCGGCGGAACAGTCGTGGGACAACGTGGCGCGGGCACTGCACGCCGCCGGTCAGGCTGCAGATCAAGACGACAGTGCGGTGGCCATTTGCACACAGCTTTCGGCACCGCCTGGCGAGTCGCTACAGAAGCTCATGGAAGTCGGCGGCGATTTGGATCGAGCAGCACGACTGCACGACGCCCAATCGCCCGACGCCGCGGCGGCTTGGGAGATTTACAAAGCGCTGTGCCGCGGCCCGCTTTATTTTATGAGTCAGCTCGACGACGACGTGGTAGAGAGTTTGGGGATGACGCCCATCGTCGACGCCGCCGAGTTGGTCCGTCTCGCCGAGCGAAGCCAAACTTGCGCGGTACTCAACGAAGGACAGCACACGGTACCGAAGTTTGCCGAGTAGCTATGGAGGCAAAGGGTGAGCAACATCCAGCTAGGAACAGTATTCTCTGATTGGCCTGCGACCACCATGGAGGTTCATGGCAGCGATCGTGCGCAATTTCTGCACAACATGTGCACAGCCGACGTACAGTCGATGACGTCAGGCGACGTGCGAGAAGCGTTCTTTACCAACGTCAAAGGCCACGTCTTGGCGCACGCGCTGCTGGTGTGTCGCGACGACTCGATCGCGGTGATCGTGTTCGAATCCGAAACCGATTTGCTAGTCGCCCATTTAGATCGCTACATCATCCGCGAAGACGTGAGGCTTAGCGTTTCGCCGCACCAGCCATTGCTCATGGTTGCGGCTGAGGCCACGCCGTCAGGGGAATGGTCGCCGATGCCCGTCCTGGCCGATCCAGCGTGGGTGTTGGTCGACGCAGAACATGTGCCCAGTGGAGTTACGTTGGGCGACGAAACTGAGTTTCATCGCCTGCGAGTCAGTTCGGGCTGGCCGCTCAAAGGAATCGACTTTCAAGACGGAACTCTTCCGCAAGAATTGAGCCGCGACTCGTTGGCCATTAGTTTCACGAAAGGATGCTACCTGGGACAGGAGACAATTGCCCGATTAGATGCACTGGGGCATGTGAACAAGCAGATTGTATTGGTCGGGGGACCCGGTGTGGCGGCTGGTGGAGCGCTTTTCGATGGCGACAAGGAGGTTGGCACCATCACGTCGGCTGCCCAATGTGGCGAGCGGCGATTGGGCATTGCCATGGTCCGACGGGGCAGCAATGCGGTGGGCACGGCGCTTCGCGGAGAGACCGGAGAGGCCGTGACTCGCGCTTTGCCGATTACCTAGCGTGGGGCGATTCGGCGATCTGCGGAGGGCCTTCGACGAGCCGCGCCAGCCACTCGACGCATCGCTGCGCGAAATCTGCCTGCTGAGTTACCAGCCCAACTCGCGTCAGTCGATCGCCGCGCAGATCGTCGAGCAGCGTGCGAAGTTCATGCTGTATCGCCTGTAACAACTCCTCGGTCGCCTCGGTACCCAGAGTTCGGCTTACGAGTTGTACCTCGTCGTCGGTCCGTTGCCGGTGCATCTCTACGAGTTGGCACTGGTCGGCTTTGTACAGGCGGCCTGCAACAAACGCGCGTCGCAGCCGATCATCGGACGTGAAGTGATAGACCGGATCCTGATCGAGATAGATACTTGCGCCGCCGCTGTTGCGCATTCCCATGAACACCTCACGCCCGTCGGGCGCGCGCCACTCGATGCGGTCGACAAATGCCACCGCGTCGCGAAGCAGGTTTTCGCGGTCATGCTCTTGTTGGGCCATATTCGTCGTGGAGGAGTAGCAGCAATCGGATCTCGCCGGCCCAATGTGTAGGCTGGTTTGGATCGACGGGCGATCTCACTCAAGAATACGCTGACCGCGAGGCAGTTAGCTAGCCGTCCAAGCGCGGACGTCGAGCGAGAGTTGCTCTCGATCTTCATCGACGATCTCGTCGATCGCATCTCGGACGGCAAAGAAGGCCTCGATTACTTGCGGATCCCACTGCGTTCCGCTCTGGGTGCGGAAGATGGTGTTGATTTGATCGGTCGGCATCCCCGCGCGGTACGGACGGTCGCTGCTCATTGCGTCGAACGCGTCGGCCACACCGACAATACGGGCGAGCCAGGGGCAATCGGTCCCCACCAGATGATTGGGGTAGCCGCTGCCGTCCCAAGCTTCGTGATGGTGTAGCACCACGGGCAGCACGTGTTGGAGCTGCCGCACGCCCTTAAGAATGCGGTGGCCAAGCTCAGGATGCTGCTTGATGTGCTCGAATTCTTCGGAAGTCAGAGAACCCGGCTTGCGGAGGATGGTATCGTCGATACCAATCTTGCCAATGTCGTGCAGGAGACCGGAAAGATAAATTGTATTTAGCTCTTCCGCATCGCAGCCCAGTTGCCGGGCCATAAGCACCGAGATGCGGGCGACACGTTCGCTGTGGCCACGCGTGTAAGGGTCCTTGGCGTCGATAGCGGAGCTGAGCGCCCGCACGACACTTTCGAAGAAGTTCGATTGATCGTTGTAGAGTCGCACGTTGCCCGAATGCATGCCGAGCATCGATGCTACGGAGCTCAGCAAGCTTGTTTCGAGGTTGCCAAAATCGTCGCCGGCCCTACCTAACTCGGGCTGATGATTGATGGCGACTAGCCAACCGTTAGTGCTGCTGCCCGAGCGAATCGGGACGCTAATCACCTCGCGGACTGCAGGGTAGTACCATGTGGGGCCACCAGTAACCTCACGATCGATCACAATGGACGAGTTACGCGCATCGGGGCCGAGTCGATCAAAGAAGGTGTTCAGATCGTCGTTGTCGATGGGGCAATCACCGGCGTAAATCCATTCCCTGTGCGGAGCGCCAGACTCGTCGCGGTCGCCGTTCGCCGGTTTCAAGCAAGCCAACAGGCACTCGGCTGGCAGGACTAGGCTGAGCCACCGGACGGCAGTTTCCAGCAGCTCGGACTCGTCGGTTTCGAGCGAAACTCGGTCATTGATCCGGTGCAACAGGTTGAGTTCGTCGAACGTTTGCAGCAACTGTCGCGAGACGTTCGTCAACTGACGACGCAAGTGTTGGTTTTGCGCTTCGGTCGAAGCATGTTCGACCATCGACTGACTAAGTTGCTCAATAGCGCGCGTGGGCCAAAGCTGCTGTCGCTGAGTCCAACGCCACACGGTATCGATATCCACACCCACCGCGCCGGCTGCCGCGACGACCTGGTCGCGATCGGTGACTTGTTGGGTCAGGAACGTGGCGATGGCCACCCGTTCGCAGGTGTGGTCTTGATCCGCAGGCAACGGCACTGCCAGTACCGCAAGTGGGGCGCAGTCCTCGACAATCTGCGGCTTGCCCCGGCGGGCGACCTCGTCGACGACGGGCCGCCAGCAGTCGATATCGACGTGTAACCACAGCGCGGAGACATGATTCAACTCGCCGGAGCCGAGTTCTAGCACGGCCATTGGCACGTCAAACGCATCCCGTAGCCGGTTGAGAAACTGCGCATCGCTGCGAACCTGCGGACCCCGTTTTGCGGATACGCGGCAAGCGTTTAGCAAGCCAGCTTCGACATTCAACAATGATGCGTGCACGTTCGAGGCAAACTGGGAAATGGTGCAAATAATGGCCGTAACACGTTTCGCCAAGTGCTCCATTAGACTTAGTGTGGCAGCCCGGCTTAGCGTGAAAAAGCATACACTACAGGCACGCGCGCCCAATGTGATGGCGGTCGGGAAACCGAGGGCATAAACCGCAGCCAGGATCGACTTGTAGCGGTTATGACAGTCGCGCCGCGTGGTGGCCATCGACCGCTTGTCGAACTATTCGCCCGACACTTCGCGATCTCGACGGCGATCGCGGTATCGTCGGCTGGCGCGACGCAAGAATGCTTGGTCGTCCTGAGACAGGTGCTCGAAGCCCTCGAGATGTAGACGAGCGAGAATGTCGTCTACGCGGGCGTCTTCGTAGTCTTCTTGCGCTTTTCGTTTGCGTTCGTAGCGCTCACGGAGTTGGTCGTAGTGCTGCTCGACAAGCACCATGTGGTTCGAATCGTCGCGGAACCACGCGTCATCTTCCAACTCGTCGGTGTCGAGCTGCAGCCACTCCTCGTCCGTCAGTTCTCCTTCTGCGTGCCTGAGTGTGTACCACTCGCGCTGCGCGGCGACTGACAGATAAATTGCCGCACAAATTGGGGTTGCCCAGATGTAGGGCTCTGTAGCGACCATGGTTGCAAGGTACAGCCCGCAGAACAGAAAGCCTATGGCCACTGCCTGTGCGAGTCGCCCGGTGGTAACATGCGCGGTTCGCCACCCCACCATCGGCCACAGCAGCGACCGAACGACGGTTGCCGTGTCGAACGGGTAGGCTGGAATCAGATTCACGAGGAACAACAGCCAGTTGATCCACAGAATGGCCTTCACGATCGTAAGGCCAAGCGGCGCCGCGGGTGTCAACTGGCTGGCTGCTTCGATCGGATGCAGCATCGTCAGCACCTCGTCGGCACGCTGCAGCATCAGTGGACACATGGCTGCGATCACCAGCAACAAGTGCATGGCCGGTCCAAATAGTGCGACGAGCACTTGGGGCTCGGGCTCATCGGGAATGTCGGCCTCGTAGCTGCCGCCGAGGGGACCAATGACAACCCGTGTTACCGTTCCTCCAACCCGGTGCGCTACCATCACGTGCGCAAGCTGGTGCAGGCTGACGCTCGCTAGCCAAACGCCGGCAATGACCGAACCGACGACGACTTGGTGCGCGTTGATCGCGAGCGTAGCGACGAGGGCGATCAGGAGCAGCATGTGGATTTCGACCGACGTGCTCCACCAGCGGCCGAGCGATACCGTCCAACGAAATCCAACCTGCGCTGCCATTACCAGATATCCCCGTCCTATGCACCGCACGGGGCCGTGGGCCACACGTGTGCAGCGGCGCAACGTAAGTATCCTATCACTGCCAGACGATAGTGGCAAACAACTATTCAGGCCGGAGTTTGGTGGGTCAAAACGCTCGGTGGGTCGATCGTTCGCGAGACGAACCATTAGGATCGTCTGTCGCATGACATCCAGAGTCGTATGGCCGAGGTCGCTACTCCACAGTGACACTTTTCGCCAGATTGCGCGGTTTATCCACGTCGCAACCGCGGAGCACCGCGATGTGATAGGCAAGCAGTTGCAGTGGCACAGCGGTGACGATCGGTTGAACAAAGTCGGCGACCATCGGAACGTGAATCACGTCGTCGGCGATCTCGCTCGCCTCATTGTCGCCTGGATTCACAATGGCAATTACTGGACCACCGCGCGCCTTGATTTCTTCCATGTTCGCTAGCACTTTCTCATACACACCTCCGCGTGGCACGATGAACACGCTGGGGGTTTGGTCGTCGACCAACGCGATTGGTCCATGCTTCATCTCGGCTGCGGGATACCCTTCGGCATGGATGTAGCTGATCTCCTTGAGCTTAAGTGCTCCTTCCAGCGCCGCCGGAAAGTTGTACTGCCTGCCTAGGTAGAGGAAGTTGTCGCAGCCAGAATATTTTCCAGCGATGCGACGGACGTCGTTGTTCGTCGCGAGCGCTTGCTCGACTTGGTCGGGAAGCGCTTCGAGTTCGTCAATCACTCGCAAACCCGCTTCGAAACTCAGATGGCGCAAACGTCCAAAATACAACGCCAACAGCGCCAACACGACACACTGCGAGGTAAACGCCTTGGTGCTGGCGACGCCGATTTCCGGTCCGGCGTGCAAGTAGATTCCACCATCAGCCTCGCGGGCAATCGTGCTGCCGACCACGTTGCAGATCGAGAGCGCCTGATGGCCCTTTCGCTTCACTTCGCGCATCGCCGCCAGTGTGTCGATCGTCTCGCCACTTTGCGTGATGGCGAACAGCAACGTGTCGGGCGTGAGCGGAGGGTTGCGATACCGCAGTTCGCTGGCGTACTCGACTTCTACCGGTACGCGGGCGAACGCTTCTAGCATGTACTCGCCTACAAGGCCGGCATGCCAACTGGTGCCGCACGCGGTCAGTACAAATCGGTCGACCGATCGAAGCTGGCGGGGCGATAGATTCAAACCACCAAATACCGACGTGGCCGCATCACGGTCCAATCGGCCTCGCATGGCGTTGCGCACTGTTTCGGGTTGCTCGAAGATCTCCTTGAGCATGAAGTGCGGGTAGCCTCCAAGTTCTACCTGCGACTCATCGGCTTCAATGAGTTTGACGTCGTGGCTAACGTCGCCCGCGTCGCGGTCGACGACCCGAATGGAGTTAGCCGTAACGATCGCCACTTCGTGATCAGCCAGGAAGACAATTTTGTCGGTGCGGCCTACTAGCGGCGATTGGTCGCTGGCAATGAAGTGTTCGCCATCGCCTACACCAATCACTAGCGGACTAGCCAACCGCGCCGCCACGATTACATCGGGCCAATCACGAAACACCACCGCGAGGCCATACGCCCCGCGCAGTTGACTGAGGGTCGCCCGCATGGCCTGTACTAGAACGTTGTAGGGGTCGGTAACGCGGGTGTCGGGGTCTTCTACTTCCAGGCACTGTTGCAATTCGTAATCGAGCAATTGGGCGACCACTTCGGTGTCGGTCGACGTCGCGAAGTTGTAGCCCTCCTCGACGAGTTTCTGCTTGATGATGCGGAAGTTCTCAATCACTCCGTTGTGTACGAGTGCTAGCACCCGCTGGCCGCCGATGTGCGGGTGGGCGTTCGCGTCGGTCGCCGGTCCGTGGGTGGCCCATCGGGTATGCCCTAGCCCTACGTGGCCCGGTGCGGGCCGTTGTTTGAGGGCGGCGGCCAGCTGGTCGATGCGTCCTGCCGTCTTGGTGACGGCCAAGTTGCCCTCGTGAAGGGTTGCCACCCCACTGCTGTCGTAGCCGCGATACTCCAGCCGGCGCAGTCCCTCGATCAGGAAATCAGTCGCCTCACCGGGGCCAATGTAACCAACGATTCCGCACATCAGGCAGTGTCTCCGAGATTCGACGATACAAGACATTGCATTCTACGACCGACCGCGAAAGTCTCCAACAGTAGGGCCGCTTCGCGAAACTGAACTTCCGCCATCCTACCCAGATTGCTATGAGGGCCGCATGACTACTAACCCTAAGAGCCCGACTGCGTACGTTGTCATTCCGGCTCGCCTTGGCTCGACGCGCCTGGCAGAAAAAATGTTGCTTGCCGAAACGGGTCGGACACTCATTGAACACACCTACGACGCCGCCCAAGGCGCTCGCCGGCCAGCGGGCGTAGTTGTGGCCACCGATAGCCCAAGCATCTTCGCGGTTATCGAGCGTGCCGGCGGGCGGGCGATGCTCACCAGCCACCAGTGCGCCAGCGGCACCGACCGCGTGGCCGAAGTCGCCGCCGCCTTGCCTGAAGCCGACATCCTGGTCAACCTGCAGGGCGACGAGCCCGAAATGGCCGCGTCGGCCGTCGACCAAGTTGTCGAGCTGCTCGAAGCCCAACCGGCAGCCAACATGGCGACGCTTGCCACCCCGCTGCGTGGTGCCAATCAGCTAGCCAATCCGGCATGCGTGAAAGTCGTGTTCGACGACTTAGGCCGAGCGATGTACTTCAGCCGCAGCCCAATCCCGTTTGTGCGCGAGCCAGAGGAGTTCGACCTCCAGGCCAACCCGCCGTTGTTCTATCAACATCTGGGCATCTATGCGTACCGCCGCGAGTTCCTGCTTGAACTCGCCCAGTGGCCACCATCGAGCATCGAGCAAGCCGAAAAGCTCGAGCAACTTCGCGTGCTTGAGCGCGGCCATGCGATTGCCGTGGGCGTGACCGATCACTCGAGCAGCGGCATCGATACGGCCGACGACTACGCAGCGTTCGTCGCCCGCCATCGTTGCGCGGCATAAGCGCTTCCGGTTGCGCCGCTAATACACCACGGGACGGTCGGCGATCTTGGCGCGGATCATCCACTGCAGCTTGTCGAACTTCTTCGACCATTCCGCAGGTTGCACCTTGTTGCCATCGCGTTCGTCGGTCGACGCGATTTGTTTAGGGTTGCCTTCTTCGTATCCCATGTAGAGCCCTTTGAATCTACCGCCATGGGCATCGATGCTCACGTAGAATTTGCCATGCACTTTGGTCGGCAGCGTGGGAATCGATATCCACCGCTTCTGCTGTGTTGCGAGACTGTAGGGAAACGTAGTGCGGGTGATAATTTCGCGGTTCTCGTCGAGGATGTAGACGTCGCCGCTTACCTCTTCGCTATTGTGTTTGCCGCCGAACTGCGAAGCATAGATTTGGACCTGCCATACATATCCCTCCACATCCTTCGGTGTCTGGAATTTGACCGTGTACAACGCTCCTCCAATGTTTCTGTAGGCGTCCATTTCGCCGTTGTCGTGTTTGAGCGTAAGGCTCCGAGCGTCGCCTAAGATTTCGGCGTCGCGGGCTGACTCTGTCTGCTTCTCTTGTTCTGCACGCGTCGCATTGTCGACCAGCGTTAGCGCCTCACCGCTAATCTCGTTCGTCAGGTGAACACGGATCATCCAGTCGCCCTCCAGGTCGCTCTTCTTCTCGCCGGGATCCGAAGCGAGGAGCACGGCGGAGTGGGTGGGCGCCGAGTCGGTATCGATGCCGACGTACACACCTTTGGTTTGCGTGGGGTTAAAGAAAGTGGCTACATGGAACGCGCCCTCGACCTCAACGGGATCGACACCAATCCGCACCCAATCTTCCTTGCCCCGTTTGAACAGCCGATACGGTCTGTTAATCTCCTGCCGCTGCGACAAGTCGTCGTTGGCGACGATCACCTGAAAGTCCTCGTTTGGCGGTTGAGCCGCGCCGTACCGCGAGCCATGCACCGAGATGGCACGCACGTACCATTTCTGGTCGTCTGGGCACTCGAACCGCACGGCTTGGCCGGCACCGGTCATGCTCCGTTTGCTCTCTTGCGAACCGTCGTCGTGCTTCAAGGTGACTCTCTCGGCAGCGTCGGCATGAGCTACGACAAGCGTCAGCAAGACGACCCACAAGTTGCGGCAAATGATCGACATCGTTTTACCTCCTGTTAAACAAGTTCAACGTGCATCGGATGACTCATCGAGCGAACCCCAGTCGCTCCATGATTGCCCAGCCGGGTTACCGGTTTCGCGCCAACTGGCCAGGTCGTCGCCACTCGGTATGTCCTCTCCCGCCGCAACGTTGTAGGGCGAGTCGCGCTTAAGCTGCAGGTAGGGCATCGTCGCCGGCACCTCAGCTGCGGCGGGTTTTCGTGCGGACTGCAATTGCTCGACCATCTGCGTTAACGCGTCGATTCGATCGCGGCTGGAACTTTGCAGTCTAAGTAGGAGCATTCCTTGGTAAACCACTGCGCAGATCAGCAAGACGACCAACGCCGATTGCAACCGCGCGACGAGCAGTTGCGGGCCGAGGGTAATCTTGCGGCACGCGATGCGACTAGTCTCGAAGTCGCCAAATCGCTGTTGGGCGTCGCGACGGGCCTCGTTGGGCTCCATACCCGCCCGTACGTTGTCGTCGGTGCGCATTTCGAGGTGATACTCCAGCTCTTCGCGAATCTCGGCATCGATCTCAGCGGCCGATTGTGAAGCAGCCAGCGGCAAGTACCGGTGCAATGCGTGTGCTAGATCCATGGATTCAAGCCTCGCCTGTTGACGGATTCATCACGATCGTGATCGCCTCTACGAATCGGCTCCATCGCTTCGTTTCCGCGGCGAGTTGCTTGCGTCCGGTCGGCGTTAATTGGTAATACTTCGCCCGGCGGTTCGCCTCCGAAAGACCCCACTCGGCTCGAATCCAACCGCGACGCGCCATGCGGTGTAGCGCCGGATAGAGCGACCCTTCCTCGACCACCAAGGCTTCGCGACTGATTTGCTGAATCTGCCGGGCGATGCCATACCCATGCATCTTTCCGCCGGACAAGGTCTTGAGGATCAGCATGTCGAGCGTGCCCTGCAGCAACTCGGTTTTCTTATTGGATTTGTTGGTTGCCATCGTGCTTACCTCGGAGCTTCCCTTGACGTTCTATGGGACTCTACCGCCTCTCCTGTAGAGTGTCAAGGGGAACGGCGAAGAAGCCATCTACTTTCCAACCAATCGTCGCACCGGTATACAAGAACATTGGGTGAACTCTTCAACACAACATGACTCGGAGGATTAAGCATGGCGACCGATGCTCAGAGCTCAGTGATGGACACGCCGCTTGCTCACACGGCGGCCGGCGTTCTCTCGAACCGCGATTGGTGGCCCAACCAACTGAACCTTCACTTGCTGCAGCAAAACGCGCAGCAATGCGATCCGCTCGGCGAGGATTTCAACTACGCCGATGAGTTCGAAAAGGTCGATCTGTCCGAGCTGAAGAAGGACATCGAGCAGGTAATGACCACTTCGCAAGATTGGTGGCCCGCCGACTATGGGCACTACGGTCCACTGTTCATTCGCATGGCGTGGCATGCCGCCGGCACGTATCGCATTGGCGACGGCCGCGGTGGCGCGGCGTCGGGCGATCAGCGATTCGCGCCGCTCAACAGTTGGCCCGACAACGTCAGCCTCGACAAAGCTCGCCGCCTGCTCTGGCCCGTCAAACAAAAGTACGGTCGTAAGCTCTCTTGGGCCGATCTCATGGTGTTCACCGGCAACTGTGCCCTGGAATCGATGGGCTTCAAGACGGCCGGATTTGGTGGTGGACGAGAGGATGCGTGGGGGCCCGAAGAAGACACTTACTGGGGTCCCGAAAGCCAGTGGCTGGGCGACAAGCGATACAAAGGCGACCGCCAACTCGATCGACCGCTCGCCGCAGTGCAGATGGGACTGATTTACGTCAACCCTGAAGGTCCCAACGGCCAGCCCGACCCCGTGGCCGCTGCCCGCGACATTCGTGAAACGTTCGCTCGCATGGCGATGAACGACGAGGAAACCGTGGCCCTGATTGCCGGTGGCCACACATTTGGCAAGGCCCACGGAGCGGCCGACGCGGAAAAGTACGTGGGCGTCGAGCCCGAGGGAGCAACTCTGGCCGAGCAAGGATTCGGTTGGCGAAACAGTTACCGCACCGGCGTTGGCGACGACGCCATCACTAGCGGATTGGAAGGCGCTTGGACCACCAATCCGGTGAAGTGGGACAACAACTATTTTGAGAACCTGTTCAACTACGAATGGGAACTCACCAAGAGCCCCGCGGGCGCTTGGCAATGGACACCGAAGGACGGTGCGGGCAAAGACACCGTGCCTGACGCGCACGATCCTTCGAAGAAGCACGCGCCCATGATGTTCACGACCGACCTGTCGCTGCGGATGGACCCGATCTACGAGCCCATCTCGCGGCGGTTCTACGAAAACCCTGAACAACTTGCTGTGGCGTTCGCCAAGGCTTGGTTCAAGTTGACGCATCGCGATATGGGCCCCGTCACACGGTACCGCGGTTCACTCGTTCCGGCCGAACAAGAGTTGTGGCAAGACCCAATTCCACCGGTCGACCATCCGCTTGTCCACGACAACGACATCGCCGATCTCAAAGCGAAGTTGCTTGCATCGGGCCTGCCGGTCAGTCAACTGGTCACCACGGCTTGGGCCGCTGCGTCGTCGTTCCGCGGAACCGACAAGCGGGGCGGGGCAAACGGCGGCCGTTTGCGACTGGCGCCGCAAAAGGATTGGCCGGTGAACAACCCGCCCGAGTTGGCCAAAGTGCTCGCCGTGCTCCAGCAAGTGCAAGCCGACTTCAACGCCGCCCAGTCGGGTGGCAAGAAAGTGTCGCTGGCTGATGTGATCGTTCTCGGCGGTTGTGCGGCCGTCGAGCAAGCCGCCAAGAGTGCCGGGCACGACGTGACCGTTCCCTTCTCGCCCGGCCGAACCGACGCCGAGCAAGATCAAACCGACGTCGAGTCGTTCGCCGTGCTCGAGCCCACCGCCGATGGCTTCCGCAACTACTACGGCAGCGGGGCGCTGGGGTCGCCCGAGGAAATGCTCGTCGAGCGAGCGCTGCTGCTCACGCTCACCGCGCCTGAGACGACAGTGCTGGTCGGCGGCATGCGAGCGCTCAACACCAACACCGATAAGTCGTCGCACGGCGTGCTGACCGATCGGCCCGAGATGCTCACCAACGACTTCTTCGTGAACCTGCTCGACATGCACACCAAGTGGCAACCGTCGGCTAGCGACGAAGAACTATTCGAAGGCCGCGACCGTGCGACCGATCAGGTGAAGTGGACCGCCACGGCCGTCGATCTGGTCTTCGGCTCCAACGCTCAACTCCGCGCCATCGCCGAAGTCTACGGCAGCGACGACGCCGAAGCGGCGTTCGTCCGCGACTTCGCTGCTGCCTGGAGCAAGGTGATGGATGCGGATCGGTTTGATCTGAAACGGTGAGCCGAGTGTTCCTCTCTCCTTTGGGGAGAGACTAGGTGAGGGCGGTTGTTCCCCACCGTGGAAAACCCGTTGTCCTAACCTGTTGAGCCGCAATGCGTTGCGATTTTTCCCCAGTGCGTGCGGGCGAAATACGATTCGTTGGGGCAAAACTCGCCTCGTATCTCAAGTGACCGATTCCATAAACCCAAAACAGTCAATGAGTTAAGGAGTCAGCCTGCTTCCAGGCATCATGGTTTTGCCCCCAGGCTTTCCCGCGGTTGGGGCAAAACCCATTCTAAAGGGCGGAAAGGGGAAGGGGAGATTGGGAATGCCGCGCAAACGATTGCCACTTGCCACTATCACTCGCCACTAAGTTACCAAATTGTCAAACACCTACCGTTACATCGTACGGCAGTTCCATTTAATCAAATCGAGCGTCGATTTCCACAACGATTCTTGGCCGGCCCACTGGGGAGCCGTAGTAACTGGCAGGTGTCCAATTCGGCGACCTCATCCGGTCAGGACTTTCACGCTGAGGCAAAAAACGATGTACCTGTGGCAGCTAGCATTTTTGAACTATCGGCGTCGCAACAATCGCCTTTTTCTTCTAAGAGCCACAGTCGACTAACACAAATACCACAACGGCGGTCGCACTAAACAAAAATGGTGGAAGAGATGACTCGAATCAAATGGATAACCGGCTTTGGCGGCATCACGATTCTCGCTGTATTTGTGATGGTGACTTGGGCGTGGCCGACGCTACTCAACTTGGTGATAAATACCTAACCGCAAGGGCGTTGCTGGCAGTACGAAGCTGCGAAGACGTTGTGGCTTCATCGGCCAAACACATTTTTCGTGCACCAGTTGGTTCACGTCGGACCCTATTACGCCGATGTGTTACGTCTTCCAGCCCGGGATTGCGTAGCCGCTACCCCGGGTTTGCATAATCGTCCTTAGCCCAGTTTTGGCAGCGCCGCCACGGCCTCGGGTCCGGCAGCTTCAATCGTCCGCCCCGCGTTGTTCATTGAGGTACACGTCCTTCAGCCGCACGTAGTTGCCCGGCGAGTAACTGAAGAATTCCCGCTCGCGGTCGGTGACCGGTCGGAGTTGTTTGCAGGGGTTGCCGACGTAAACGAAGCCGCTTTCGAGCCGCTTGCCAGGCGGCACGAGCGCACCCGCGCCGATCAGCACCTCGTCTTCGACCACCGCGCCGTCATTCACGACCGCGCCGATGCCGATGAGCACTCGGTCGCCTACCGTGCACCCATGCACCACTGCCGCGTGGCCGATCACTACGTCGTCGCCAATCGTCAGCGGCCAGCCGTCGGGGTTGAACTCGCCCGCGTGAGTGATGTGCAGCACCGCGTTGTCTTGGACGTTGGAGCGCGCGCCGACTCGGATGCGATGCATGTCGCCCCGTACGACCGCTCCGGGCCACACCGACACATCGTCTCCCAGCACCACGTCGCCAATCACCACCGCCGCCGGGTCGACGTACACCCGGTCGCCGAGCGTCGGCGTTATGCCGTGATAGGTGCGAATTGATTCAGCCATGGCAACTCCTGACTCTGCTGGCGAGACTGCGAACTCTGTGCGGTCGGATTGCATCCGTTGACGATTGGGTCGATTGTAGCATACGGGGAGTATCGGCCCTCGCCCGGACGATGAAAGTGCTCTAAAGCTCAAACCCCACGAGCAAGTAAGTCAAGAAGTCGTCGTCCAAGGGAGCTGGGTCGCCGCCACCGGGGGTGTTGATCCACATCACGCCTGGTTGCAAATACGACCACGACGACCATTGCCAAATGTAGAACGATTCGAGCACCAGTTCGTGGCCGCTGGTGGGGCCGGGCAGTCCGTTGCGCCGCGTCGATTGGAAGACGCCTGGATCAGACGTGAAGTCGGTGTAGCCAAACATGATTCCGGCCGCGTCCTCAGGTCGGTTACGCAGCACGCCGGTGGCCGAAACGCCGGTCAGCAGCGACCAGTGAACCGGGTTCTTGTTGGGATCGCTCCAACCAAACTGACCAAAGTAGGCAATCCCTCCACCTTCGGAGGCCACGTCGGCGCTGGGCGACCAAACCATCTGCTGCCACTGGGTATACCACCCGGGTACGTCGCTTACACCGTTTGTGTTGGCGCCCGACGTGCTTGTCAAACCCGTATGCACCCACGCGCCAACGCCCAGCGATCCGGGACGTCGGGCGTCGAGTTGCCAGGCGACGTCCAATTCCGAAATCAAATGCCAGTTGCCGCCGTTGTTGAAGAAGGTCGACAGTCCGCGCGGGCCGGTTGCCGGTCCTCTCTGGCCGGTCGCGGGATTGAAAGCGGCAGTCGTGCCATCGAACCAACCGAACTTGCCGACCACCGACTCGCTAAGCTGCGCCGAAACAACCAGCGCAGTGGCTTCGTTCTGGTACGTCGGCAAGAAGCCTCTGAGGGTCGACGTGAACATCGTGATGCTGTTCTGAAAAGCCGCAGCCGCCTGTATCGCCGCAAAGGGAACATTGCCATCGATTTTGCCGAACGAAAGTTTGATGTCGTCGCTAAACATCGCTTGCTGATAGTAAAGCTGCGCGATTTGATTGAGGTCTTTCGTGTTGCCATTGGGGAGGTTCGTGTTCACGCCGAAGAATGTCCCCGTAGGGTCGAATTGACTGTTGATGGGGAGCCGCCCGTTGTACCAGGAGAAGAATTCCCAGTCGACAAACAAGGTTCCCCCCTCGTGCCCCACGAGTCGTTCGGTGTCGATGGTGGTTGTGATACCCAACGGCCCGCCACCAAAGAAACCGGTGTCGAACCCACCCGTGTGGTTGTTCATCAATATGGGCACATAGCGGCCGCCGAACACGATACCACACTGCGCCAGTTCGCTTCGCAGATCAAACCAGTCGCCGGTGAGCGTATTGGCGTCCCACGAGTAATCGGCATCGAACTGGTCGACGGCGGCCGGAACTTTTACCGTCGGCGACGGGTACTTGTCAGGCAGCCGAACCGTAGGATGCTGCGCGCGCAGGTCGCCAGCGAGCCAAACCGCTACCATCCCCAGCGCCATAGCGATTAAGTAGATGCTGCGCATACAAGACACGTAGTCGACCTGCCATTTCAAACCGTCCAAGTAGGATTCGGACGACAACCAGGAGGTGCGGTACGCTAGTGGCGCACCGCACCGTAGTCGTTCTTCGGTCTAAATCGGGGCTCGGCTTCAGTGGAAATGGGGTCTACCCCACACCTGCGTTCCCGCCACGCAGCGGTAGCGGGTTCGGCACGAACGGCCTTACCCGGGTACGTCGAGAGCATCGCCGGCCTGTCGTTCCGCGAGTTCCAAGAGCGGTCCATGGAAACACCGGAGGCGAATGGATTGTTGAGGAGGTTTAGGCAGATGATTTAGTCAGATTTGTATGATGAGCTGTGCTAAGCTGCTGACATATCATCTGCTGGCTAGGCAGGGGCGATATGTTGACATCTAGAAAGCCGCCCTGCCGGAATCGGTATCGTTCGATTCACACCCGAATCAAAGCGTGATACAGTCGATGAGAACAGAGATTATAAGTATTACTTTGGGCGGAGGGGAAGCTCGGCGAAGAAAAGCTGCGGTTGTGCGAGCCAAGCAGGATGAATGTTGCTGAATAACCTGAAATCTAGCGCTCGAAAATCATAACGCCATTTTCCTTCTATTGGATAATCCCATGGACAACTTAAGAAACGTCCTGC
>JANQOF010000044.1 GCA_028279215.1 Pirellulales bacterium | reverse complement strand
GGCGAACCACCGACACGACCGTGGCCAGTACCGTAGTGATCCACACGTCCCGCCCCGGCGTCGAGTGCCAAGGCACCACCTACCGTACCGATGGTATTGCACTGCCGCTACGCGCCTGCCGAACCAGCCAGCGACCGAGCGACGAGGCAGCATTGGGGGCATTGAAGGATCAAGTCACAAGTCTCAATGTTCAATCGTCTAATTGAATCTTGAAGCTTGGTTACTTCCCTCTTGGCGTATAATCCACCACGAGCGCTTCTTCCAAGTGGGGGCGAAGCAACTCGACGAACTCTTGGTGCTCGGCATGCGTCAGGTAGGTGTCGCGGTCGGCTTCGGAGTCGAAGGTCAACAGGAAGCAGTGCGTGAAGCCCTGCGACAAACCCTCGGGGCTGCTGTTGGTGCCCCACTCCAGATCGGTCACTTCGTCAATCTTGTCGGCCAGCGCGGCGAAGGCTGCCTCGACCTTTCGAATGTTCTCCGGCGTGGCATCCTCCTTAAACTCAAAGAGCACCACGTGCCGAACCAACTCGTTCGGCGCCGAGTCCGCCGTCGCCGCGTCTTGAGCAGTAACCAGTGTGGCGAGCATCAGGCAGGCAATCGTGGCAGTAAGGAAGGTCTTCATGCAGAACTCCTGGAGAACATTGAGCAAGGCTGGCGGACGGGTCGTCGAGCCGCAGGGCTTACCCGCAGCTTCAATAAACCGCCTTTTTAGCACAATTCAGGCCGATGGGGGGCAAGAACGAAACCACTTTACCGAATCCAGGGTAGCCCCAGCGGCGGCACACCCGAAAACTGCGTGTTGGCGGTTTCCATTGCTCGGTCGCTGCCGTACAACAAGAACTGCTCACCTTTTGATTTACGACAAGCATCACCATTCCCCGCTTGAGGAGAACCCACGATGTATCGCCAGCGCCTGATTCACGCTCTATATCGAATTGCCCTTGTTTGCACCATCCTTGCCGCAGGTTCTTTCTTCAGTCGTGCGGCTCAAGCCGCTAGCATGCGCGAGCACGCCGAGTCGCTCGCCGTTGTGCCAGAGGACGCCGCATTCTACGTCGCGTGGCTTAAGAACCGCGAGCAGTTCGAGGCGATGCAAGAAACCAATGCGTGGAATAAGCTCATTTCGATTCCCGTACTCCAGATGGGATGGATGCAGGCACAGACCCAGTGGCAATTTCCTACCGATGAGCGAGTGATCATGTTCAAGGAGTGGTTCGATAGCGACGAGGGCCAAGACGTGTGGAGTTTGGTGCTCGACATGATGAGCGACGAAGTCGTCATGTATGGCGATCGTTCGGTGGCTACGCTACTGGAACTCGGGATGGAAATGAACTCGCAGATCACGCGCGCCCAATTTAGTGCACTGCGCGATGCTGGCGATACCGACGCCTTGGAAGATCAGCAGGCGATTCAAGCCAAGCTTATGGAACTACTCGAACAGCATGCCGGCCACCTCAACGTGCCCAACATGGCGCTCGCGTTTAAGATTTCCGATACCGATCGCGCCGTTCGCGTGCTCGATGCGGCCCAGGTCCATTTGCGCACGCTGCTTGAAAATCCGGACGTGCCCGAATGGGTGCAAGAGAACGTCGATCGCAAGCAGGTCAGCGATTACGATCTGCTCACACTTACCATCACAGGCGACCAAATTCCTTGGGAGCAGATTGAGGAAGAAGCCGACGGAGATGCGGAGATGCTCGATGAGATCAAGGAACTTGTAGAAGACAAGCGGGTGATTTTGTCGGTCGGCGTGGTAGGCAACTTCTTTGTGTTCACCGTGAGCGACTCTATGGACATGTTCGACAAGTTGGGCTCGGGCGATTTGCTGGCCGATACTAAAGAGTTCGAGCGGCTCGACCAACACGCCGACCAGAATATTGTCTCCATCGGCTACGTTAGCGAGGAGATGATGCAGGCGGCCGGCTCGCAGCAGCGCTCGTTTGGCGATATGGCAATGATGGCCAAGGGCTTTCTATCGCTGGCCGACCTGACGAAAGAACAAGTCGAGAAGATCGAAAGCGACATCGACGACCTCACCAAGGACATTCTCAAGCTAATCCCCGAGCCCGGCGCTCTGGCTTCCACATCGTTCACCACCGAGCGAGGCTACGAAACCTACAGCTACAACTGGGGCACCATGCCCGATAATCTCGATGGCAGCAAGCCGCTTACCTTGGTCGATCACATGGGAGAGGACTCGATCGGTTGGTACGTCGCGCGCGGCAAACAATCGACCGAAGGCTACGACGAGTTCGTCGATTGGTGCAAGCGTGGCTTGGACGACTTCGAAATGATCGCCAAGACCAAATCGTCGCCCGAGGACTGGGAGCAGTACGAGAAGGTTCGCGACGAAGCGTTGCCGCTCGTCAAGCAGCTCGACGAGGCGACTCGTAAGTACATGGTTCCTGGCTTCGCCGACGGACAGGGGGCAATCGTGTTCGAGGCTACCGCCAGCGACGACACGTGGTGCGAGTTCATACCCACGTCAAATACCGAGTTGCCGCTGCCGACGATCGCCTTCGTGTATGGCGTGAGCGACGCAGGCGCCGTGCGCCAGGGCGCTGCCGAGTACTTCGACATCGCGCAGCAAGTGATCGACAAAGCACACGAAGCTAACCCCGACGACGTGCCCATGTACACGTTGCCAGAGCCCAACGAATCGACTACCACCGCTGGCGCCATCTACTCCTACGAGTTGCCCGCCGAGTGGGGTATGAACGATCGCGTCGCGCCCAACGCTGGCCTCAGCGATTCGGTAATGGTGCTCAGCGCGCTGCCTGAAGTGAGCGAGCGTTTGCTTGCCGAATCGAAGCCGGCAGTCGACGGCCCCGTGGCCGACTTCAGCCGGCCGTTGCTATCAGCCGGTCACTTCAAGTTCGCCAAGTTCATCGAAACCACCAAACCATGGATCGACTACGGCATCCAAGTGGCCGTCGAGAACGCTGGCGACGAAGGTGGTCGAGCCGTGATGATGGTCGGCATGTTCAAACCGCAGTTCGAACAGTTCCTAGACGTCGCCCAATGCCTCGACAGTTTCACCAGCGTCACCTACAAGGAGGACAACGCCTGGGTAACCCACAGCGAAATGCGAATCATCGACCTGGAGGATTGAGGTTCAACGCAAAGCGAAAGAGCGTATACAGCACTAACGTCTATTTTGACATCTTGCGAATCATGATCGCAAGGACGACGAGTAAACCGCCGAGCGCTTGGGTGGTTGGTTCTGGAACTACGTAGCTGACCGTACCATTCGTGACCTGTCCTCCTGCGCGATAGGTAAATTCGAGGTCTTGAGCGCCAATCTCCGTATCGTAGGCAAGGCCAAACCAAATCACCATTCCGTCAGTAAAGGTAGAAGATCCTAGCAGATACGCTTCGGTAAGGTTCTCGTCGCTCGTTCCCCCAAGTTCTTCCCATCCGTTGCCCGTTCCGTTACCGGGCGGAAATCCAGGAATGTCCTGCTGCTCAATGCTCATCCAGCCCGCTACGTTTAACGACTCAGCCACGCTCGAGATCGTGTATAAGTCGAATCCTGTCACGTCTGCCCCCGTGCTATTTTGCATTTGGACCAGCCCTGTAATCGTGTTGACTTCGACACTCAGAGTATTAGCGAAACAGCTAACGGTATGAGTAGCACTACAAATCAAACAGACGATCAGAATGCGTCGAGGTAAGATTGTCATCACTAGCGCTCCTCATCAACAGTTGAAGTTCGTGGTCCCATGCGCAAGGTGCCGGCATTCTGCCGAGCGCTCGGATTCTACCCCCGCGAGATGGCGTACGCAACTTTCTCTGGCGCAAATACCCGAAAAAGCGATGCCTAGCGTTCCCCCCAAATCCCTCCACAAGTCTTCCAATGTCCTCGCCTTTTCGTCAAACTAACCCAGCATGGCATCGCTCACCAAAATTGCCGGCGGTACGGTTTACGATCCTGCGAACCGGATCGATGGTGACGTAAGCGACGTTTGGTTCTCGGGCGGGAAGATCGTCGAGCCGTCTGCCGACGCTAAGGCCGATCGCACGATCGATGCATCGGGGTTGGTGGTGATGCCTGGCGGGGTCGATATGCATTGCCATATCGCTGGGCCGAAGGTGAATGTCGGCCGCAAGTTGCGGGCCGACGATCGCCGCCGCCCTGGCGAGGCGTTGGAGCGATCGCGGCTGCAGAATGGTGGTGCCACCCGTAGCGGGACGTTCGGCAGTGTGCCATCGACATTTGTCACAGCCTACAAGTACGCGGGGCTCGGCTACACGGCGGCATTCGACGCTGCGGTGCCACCGTTAGGCGCGCGGCAAGCGCACCAGGAACTTGCCGATACTCCGACGATCGATCGCGGCTTCTACACGCTGGTGGGCAACAACCATTACTTGATGGAGCAGATCGCCGCCGGCGAGCCAGAGCAGGTCGAAGCCTATCTGGCGTGGCTGCTCACCGCCACCAAGAGCTATGCGCCCAAACTCGTGAACCCCGGTGGCGTCGAAACGTGGAAGCAGGGCGGAGCAGGGCACTCGACAGGACTCGACGACGTGGTGCCGCACTTCAACGTCACGCCGCGGTCGATTATCCAGGGAATCACCGCAGCAGCCAACTCCCTTGGCTTGCCTCACCCGGTGCACATCCACTGCAACCAGCTTGGAATGCCGGGCAACTGGCAAACTACGCTTGCTACCATGGAATCAATCGATGGACTCACCGGTCATCTATCGCACATTCAGTTTCACAGCTACGGCGGTGGCGAAGGCGAGGAGTCGTCGCTCGACAGCCGTGTGACGCAACTGGCCGACTATGTCAATGCGCACGCCAATCTGTCGGTCGACGTTGGGCAAATCATGTTCGGACAAACGACCAGCATGACCGGCGACGGGCCACTTGGTTACTACTTGCGCAACATCTACGGCGACCGTTGGTACTCGGCCGACACCGAAGTGGAAGCTGGCTGCGGGGTGATGCCGATTGAGTACAAGAACAAGAACCTGATGCACGCTCTGCAATGGGCGATCGGCCTGGAGTGGTACCTGCTGGTCGTCGATCCGTGGCGTGTGGTGATGAGCACCGACCATCCTAACGGTGGATCGTTCCTGGCGTATCCCGAAGTGGTGCGGCTGTTGATGGATCGCACGTATCGCCGCGACGTGCTGGCAAGCTGCCCCGCTGGTGTCCGCGAGAAGACAGTCCTCGCTGACCTCGACCGCGAGTACACGCTTGGCGAGATCGCTATCATCACTCGCGCCGGCCCCGCACGGTTGCTCGGACTCAAGCAGAAAGGTCATCTTGGCCCAGGTGCCGACGCCGATATAACGCTCTACACGCCATCAGACAACTACGCCGAGATGTTCCAGTTGCCGCGGATGGTGTTCAAAGCAGGCGTCCTATTGGTCGAAAACGGCGAAATTCGCACCGCCACCATGGGCCAAACCTTGCACGTCGACGTCGAGTACGACGAAGATCGCCTGGCTAGCCTGCCCGACTGGTTCAACCAGCGGTACTCGATCGAGTTCGAGAACTTTGCGATTGATGCGGCCGAGGTAGCTGGTTAGACGCAAGGGCGCGGAGTTTCAAAGACGCGCCAAGACTGATGGGAAAGTGGTGACGATGAAGAGGGCGTTGCTCGATCGCGCAGCTTCGTTAGGGTTGGGGCAGACCTCTAAGCGAATATCGGTGTTGATACTGTTGACTTCCATTTATGCCGCGGTGGCTTCGACTATCTACCTGACATCGGACCTTGGAGAGTGGTCGCCTGAGTTCAACCCGGTCGGGACGTCACTACTGCTGGTGATCGGGTTCTTCTTCATGCCGTCACTTTTCGAAGAGTTACTTTGGCGGTGGCTCCTCATCCCGCCAAGTTGCCTTGGCCGGTTGGACGGACGCACGATCTGGTACATCGTGATAACTTCACTCGTATTCACAGCCGGCCATCCTGTCGCTGCGTACCTGTTCGTGCCGCATGCAAAAGGCGTTTTCTTGCAGCCGTCGTTCCTTATCATTGTGTTCTTACTGGGCCTAACATGCGGCACAGCCTACGTCGTCGCGAAATCAATCTGGCCGTCCACGGCCATTCATTGGTTGACCGTCCTTGCTTGGAAGTTCCTGCTCGGCGGTCCGTTCATCATGCTGGGGCGATAAGCGTTAGCTCTCCGCTGCTTTGCAATCTCAAGATCGAAAATGTAGTCAACCTGCTCAACCACACCATGCTTACCATCCGATCACGATTGACCGACCGGATCCCGGTTTCGTTTGCCGGGCTCACGACGACTGCGCTGGCCAGCAAGGCAGCACCAGAGATCCAGCGCAAGCTCGTGTGGCAAGGGAATCGGCAGTTGCCGATGGCCGAGTTGTTTGAAGTTGCTGGCGATCCGTCTGATCTTAAGTGGCGACTTGAGGGCGATTTCTCTGCGGTGCATCATGTCGCGGCCGAATTGAGCGATGGTCAAGTTCACGTTGCCGGCGACGTTGGACGTTACGCCGGCCAAACTATGCGTGGTGGAACGCTTACCGTCGAAGGCGACGCCGGCGATTGGCTCGGGGCAGAGATGCTCGGTGGGCGCGTCGTTGTGGCTGGCGACACCGGAAACCACGCGGGCGCCGCGCTGCCTGCGTCGAAGGTTGGCATGCGCGGCGGGCAGATCGTCGTACGAGGGAGCGTTGGCGACTACGCGGCGGAAGCCATGCGTCGCGGCTGGGTCACCGTGCTCGGCGATTGCGGCGAGTGGGCCGGATATCGCATGCGAGCAGGGACGCTGATGGTGTTTGGGGCGTGTGGCTCGCGGCCCGGCGCGTCGATGCGGCGCGGCACGCTGGCACTGTTGGGTGCCGTGGCCGAACTGCTTCCCACGTTTCGCTATGCCTGCGATTACGAGCCGCAAGCGCTTGCACTGATGCTTCGCGCACTGAGCGCCCAAGGCGTCGACACGGGTCAAGTCGGAACGCGCGTCGCTCTGTACAACGGCGACCTGCTCGAGGGTGGCCGTGGCGAACTACTGGTGACGCGCGGCGAGTAGCGTGTCAATTAGCCGCCCCAGGGCAAGATGGCGAACTCCTGCTGAGGCGGCGCGTCTTCCTTCAAGTCGAGATGGAACAGTTGCTGCTCCACGCTTCGCAGTTGGTTCTCGAGTAGGTCGACCTCGCGTTCCACCCGTTCCAAGTTCAAATCCGATTTCATGCGGTCGACAATCTTGGCTTCGGTATTCGACAGTTCCCGCGCGACGGCGTCTTGTCGCCCTTCCACTTCGTCGCTCGCGACCGCTACGTCGGTGAGCATCTCGTTCAGCTTTTCCAGTCGTGAACCGTATTCCGACTGCCTTTGCTGTTCCAAGTGGCGAAGGTACTCGATTCTTCCCTGCATTGCTTCTTGTTCCGCCCGCGCGACTCGATTTGCGAGTTCCGCATGCCTTGAATCAAGCTCGTGTTTCAGCGCGACGAGTTGCTGGTGGAGTTCCCTGTGAATCGCATTCTTGTCTCGTTCGCCAAGCGATTTGCGCTGCGTAGCTTCCATTTCTTCTTGTGTCTCAGCTATCGCTCGTTCTAGATTCTTAATCGCTTCGTTCTTTTCACCAGCGTTCCGCTTCAACTCCTCAAGTTTCTCGTTCCGATCCTCAAACGCCATCTTCATTGCGTCGAGTAGCTCTTCCCCTTCTTCAGGGCCGCGCTCCCGCGCACGTTGTCGTAACCTGTCGATTTGTTCTACAATCGCGTCACGGCGGGCCTCGGTGTTGAGTAGCGCCATGCGATCGTCGCGCTGTTGCTGCTTGAGCCGCAAATAGTGTTCGCGGAGCGTGCCCGACGACTCGATCGCGCCGGCCCGCAGGTCTAGCAGCTTCGCTTGCTTTTCCCGCAGGAGTTGCTCCAATTCTTGCTGGCGCTCTTTGAGACCTTCCCATTGTCGGCGAACGTTCTCACGCTGCAGATCCTGTTGCATTCGGAGGTAGTCATGTACGCTTTCGCGAAGCAGTTCCAACGCGGCTTTCGGTGCTGCCACGCTAAGTTCATCGAGAATCTCCTCGGGCGGATCTTTGTAACCCACTATCAGCCGCGCGACGCGAGCCCGATCGCCCTCGCCGTCCGAATTGAGACCAAACAACTGAATCGACGCAGGCGATAGATCGTACGTCGTATCCTTGCCCAACTCTTTGAGTTCGTTTGCCATTCTGGCGCGAAACGTAGAGGTAAACAGTCCATTCAACGAAGCGCTGTCCAGTGGAACCGTTGAGGCATCGCCCACCACCGCCAACGACGTATCCATGTAGGTCATGTTATCTTCGACCCCGCCAAAATCTCCGCCCCCACCGCCAAACTGGCCCGATGCAGTAGACATGCACAGCACGCAGACGAGGAGAAGTACCAGACGATTTCGCATAGCTAAGCTAACCATGAGTGTCGCTTTCAAACTAGAGTTGAAGAATGGCGAAGGCGTAACGCGGTTACGGTCCCGCGACGTGGTTCAAAGCAAGTCGGGCCTCTTCGCCCCAGCGTGTGCCGGCGAAAGTCGCAGCGATGCGGCGGTAAGCAGCCGCAGCGCTCTGCTGGTCGAAGCGGGCCTCGATGCGCGCCAGCTCCAATTGCAGAGCGCCCGATCGTGACCACTCGATGTTCCATTCGATAGGCTCGGCGGCCACGCGCGACTCGAGGCCGCTAAGTTCCACCTGTAATTGGGTAAGACTTTTTTGCTTGAGCTGTTCCTCATTGCTCAATGCCGAGAGGATATCGAACGTTGGCTGTTCCGGCGAATCGATCGAATATAGCAGCGCATCAGCTTCGGCCCGAAGCTCCTCAATGCTGGCCGCTAGCGTCGTGAAATCGGCAACAGGATCCACGGCAACGATAGTTGAGTCTGTCGCCGATTGGCGAACGATTGTCGTCGTCAACACCACGCCCACAAACAAAGCAGCCGCAACGGAGCGCCCTGTCGTTCGCCTGCGGGCTCGTATCGTTGCCTCGCGAACAAGCATGCCGCCGTCGCGCGGTGCGGCGGCAGCTCCAACCATTTTGGCGTCGGCCTGCTGAAGCAAGCTGGCAAGTTGTTGTTCGGACTTGTTCATGAAAGTTCAGTCGAATAAGAGTGACTCGTCGAGCATTTCGCGGAGCTGCCCGCGGGCGCGCGACAGGCGTGTGTTCACAGTGCCAGTCTTTACGTTCAGAATTTCAGCCACTTTTTCAACGGGTAGTTGTTCCAGGTAGCGAAGCACGACGACTTCTCGGTAGTTGACTGATAGGCCGGCCACCGCGTCACGTACTTGCTTGGCAGTTTCAGTCTGTTCGGCCGATCGGCATGGCTCGTGGGCATGCTTCCCGTTTGATGTGGTGTGCCACCAGCGGAGCAAGGTTTGCCGTCGGCGCTGCTTTCGCACATAGGCTCTGCACTGGTTGATGGCGATTCGCGTCAGCCAGGTCTTGAGCGATGCGTTGCCACCAAACTGTTTGCGCGACTCAATCGCGCGAACAAACACCTCCTGCACCAAATCGTCTACCGTGGCTCCGTCGGCCCAGCCGAGCAAACGTGCCACCAGCAGCGCGAGTTCTGCCTGATGCCGGTCGACCAACATCTGTACGGCGACCGGATCGCCAACGGCAAACTGTGCCGCCAGTTCACGGTCGGTCGTATCAGCCATGGCGTCAGTCCGGCGCGTGGGCGTAGCCCGAGCCTCCGTTGCGGCGAGCGAGCCCACAAGCCGGCGGATGGCGATCGTGTCCGTCATTTGCCCTATTAGATGCGCAGCCAGCCAGGAGCTTACAAGCAGGAGCGAAAAATTCGCGACGGCTAGTATATCAGTTTGCGATGCCCGCCGGCCGCTACCGATCGTCGAGCGGGACGAACTTGCGGGTGGTGGCGCCGGTGTAGATTTGCCGCGGTCGGGCAATGCGCTTGTTCGGACTGTTCCGCATTTCAATCCAGTGCGACAGCCAGCCTGGTAGTCGTCCGAGGGCGAACATCACGGTGAACATGTTCGATGGGATGCCAATCGCTCGGTACAGCACGCCTGAAAAGAAGTCGACGTTGGGGTACAGATTTCGCGCCAAGAAGTACTCGTCGGTGGTGGCGACCTTTTCGAGCTTCTTAGCGATCTCCAGCAGTGGGTCGTCGATGTCGAGTTTGTCGAGCACACGATCGCAGGCCGCTTTGACAATACGTGCACGTGGATCGTAGCTCTTGTAGACTCGATGCCCAAATCCCATCAACCGGAAATGGTTCGACTTGTCCTTGGCCATATCGACGTATTTGTCAACGTCGTTGTTATCGCCTTGAATTTGCTCGAGCATGTTGACCACTGCTTCATTGGCTCCGCCATGCAATGGTCCCCAAAGCGCGCAGATGCCGCCGGCGATCGACGCATAGATGTTCGCGTCGCTCGAACCGACTACGCGGACCGTCGAGGTGCTGCAGTTCTGTTCATGATCGGCGTGAACGATCAGCAGCATGTCCAACGCCTCGCTCAGCACCGGGTCGACGTCGAACTCCGTTTCGCCGGCCTCACCAAACAGCATGTGTAGGAAGTTGTGGCAATAGTCGAGGTTATCGGTAGGCGGAATGAACGCCTTGCCCATCGATCGCCGGTACGCATAGGCGGCAATGGTCGAGAGCTGCGAGAGCAAGCGTTGCGACGCGCGTGTGATGTCATCGGCCGCAAACGGGTCAAGTGTGTCGGTGTAGTAGTCGGAAAGCGCTACGACGGCCGCCGCCACCATCGCCATTGGGTGAGCATGCGACGGGAAACTGGCGATCAGGTCGGCAACGCCTTGGGGAATGTTACGCCCCCGGCGGATCTCGGCTTGCGCCTCTCTTAGCTCCGCATTGGTGGGCAACTCACCGAACATCAGCAGGTACGTAACTTCCACAAAGTCGGCGTCGTTGGCAAGCTGCTCGATGGGGTAGCCGCGGTACCGCAACACACCCTGCTGACCTTCTAGGTAGGTGATGCTGCTAGAGGTCGAAGCGGTGTTGACGAACCCCTCATCCAAGGTCACCAGACCAGTTGCAGACCGAAGTTTCGAGATATCGAGGCCGCGTTCTTCTTCGCTCCCGACAATGATTGGGATCTCGAACTCTTTGTCGTCAAAAATCAGCCTGGCAGTCTCGCTCATGGAGGGCCTCGGGGAATCAGCTCTGTTACCTAAACGAATCGCTCGCCAATCGATCGACTAGCGAGAAGCGGGCGCTCGACGCGCTCGAGTGAGCGAAATCGCACTGTGAGTAGTTTACAAGTGATTTCGCGACCCAGCAATTGGCGGTTGAGCCCGACGGACGCCCTGGAGTGCTGAGACAGAAGTCCAGTGTCTATTCTCGAGAAAGCTCACAGCGTGCGATGGCCGCCGCCGGACGACGAGTTGGACTCGCCGACCGGCGGTCATGCCGATCGTGGCCAAGTGGTAAGCCGATGAATCATGACCCTCATATGGACGCAGTGCGTCCTTCAACTCGGAAGTTTCACCAGAAAACGAGCGCCGTTCGCAGCGATTGTTACGATTGGCCAATAGGTGACGGGTAGCCGCCCATTGATGACGACCGATATGCACGCGATGCTGATTACGCAACCCAGGCAGCGGGAGCTTGCCCACCGTCTCCCACATCTCTTGCGTTGTGCGACTCGACACTCGGCGACTGGCGGCGTTTGATTCGCCGGCTGTACTCCCGTGCCCGGCACGCAACGCATGGCAGAAAGACACGGACCCCACACTCGGGGCAGCGTGCCACTTGCGGCATGTCGTCGTCGGTGGGCGCTTCGTTCGACCGCCCGAAGGTTCCCCGGCGACCGCTGGCGATAGAGCCAACGATTGCGCGACTCACCCCCAGCTGTTTGGCGATTTTCCGGTGACTCAGCGTGTCGTCCGCCAGCAGCCGAACAATCTCATCGATCACTTGTTGGTCGAGCATGAGAACCAAATTTGGGAGGTCGGAGGTTGGAAAGGTCACGGTGACGATCGCTGGCCGTTCATTTTTCGTCGTCCCACGGCTCGCCCCAGAAGTCTCCATCGTCGGGTAAGAGTTCCGCGTCGCCATCAGGCAGAAATACGTCCCAGGCGTCGTCTGGAATTTGGCCGCCACCGGTGGTGTTCATGTGTTCACTATTCATGCCATAAAGTTAACAAATTTGGTGGCCTAAAACTACGCCTAAATGGGAAAATTTGTGTACTTTTTGTGTCCAGAATTGGGGGTGTGATGGGGGCCTGTTTAATCGCCGCATTCGGCAGATTTGGCAGCGTTCGGGGGAGAATGGAGCCGCCGGCATCGGCGGTTCGATCAACTACTCTAGGCAAGGACTGCCTGGCGACCGCGCGACGGATGCGTGCTGTGTGTGCCGATCGCTTTCCAGGAGTCCTGCCCATGCCATTCGACGTTGTTCTTCCTTTGCTTGGCGGCTGCTTTCTCGCTGCGTGGGCGTTCATCGGTGGCCTGCTGATTCGCGATACGTGGGAACACGTAAAGCAGATTCGCTTCGACACGCGGGGCGATACGCCGTCCCCTCCGTTGGGTTAGCGACGCATTACGCGCTAGTATTCGTATAGAGGTTGACGGCGTAGACGAGGCAAAACAACCAATAGCTCCGATTGGCGTGTCGCTTTCAGTGCGCCGCAGACTATTGTGAAGGTAGAAGTAAGCCGTTAGGCTGGCGCTAGAGCGAGATAGTCAGTGCGGCTGAGCTACCTTCAATGATTTGGCATTCACCACATCTGTTCGCCTCTGGCGATTGGGTCGTCTACCGGAAGCAGAAGTACAGCGCTTCTCCCGGTCCTCGCGCCAAGTCCGTTGCCGCAGCGCCGTTAGGCGAAACGTACGCCTACGTCGTCGATAAGTATTGGGTAGTCAAAAAGCGACTAGAGGACGATCGCGTCTTGCTCATCACACGCACTGGCAAAGAGCACACAGTGTCGCTAGATGACCCGAATCTGCGGCCTGCCAGATGGTGGGAACGCTGGCTCTACAAGGACCGCTTTCGCGAGACCGAGCAACTCGTTGAGCATCGCATCAATGGTCCCGCACAGGTTTCCTGATGGACTAATCCAAGTCGAAGCTGGCTAGTGCTGCCTCACCGCGTACGAATAGCTTTTGGCCAACAATGGCTGGGTGCGAATAGAGCTCCGCTTCGCGCGTCGCGTCGTCGTCGAACAGAAACTCTCGATCGACCACCCGGAATCGGTCCGCAAGCGCGTCGACCAGCAACAACTCGCCTCCGTGCCCGAGAATTAGTAGGTGCTTGTCGTCGGCGATGATGGGAGCATAGTCGCCGAAAGCGTCGTCGTCGCCTTCCCAAATAACCGCCAAATCGTTGTCGAGGTCGAGGCAATACAGCCGTCCGCACACACAAAACAGCCTTCGGCCCACGACCACGGGCGTGCTCATATCGGGCGCTAGGCGCGGTTGTACGGCGACAGGTTCGTCGACGATTCTTCCGTCGTCGTCAAACGCGTACAATCGCGTTGCGTTGCCTTCGGTAGTGACCAGCAGTTTGCCATCGACCTCGATCGGCGTAGGAACGTTGAAGTCTCCATCGCGCGGTGGAGTGAGCGTCCATAGTCGTTCGCCGGTCTTGATGTCCCAGCCGCCAAGGGTGGTGCGATCGTGGCCCACAAGCTGCTGGCGCCCGCCCAGCGTTGCGATTGTAAGCGAACCGTAACCGGTCGTGTGACCGGGTGTTTGCCATTCAGGCGTGCCGAGCATTGGCTCGAGCGCAACGATCGACGCCTCGGGAGCGCCGGGATTCACGATCAGATTGCCGCCCGCGATTAATGGGGATGAACACATTCCCCACACTAGTTCGTGTTCCGCCTGAAACTCGTCGCGCAGATTTTTTTGCCAATAGACTAAACCCGTCGCCAAGTCGGCGCAGGTCAGATGGCCAAACGCCCCGAGCAAGTACACGCGGGCACCCAACTCGCCATTGATGACCAGCGGCGTGGCGCGTGGTGTGTTGTCGTAATCGAGATGGCCATCCGCCGGGTAGTCGACCATCCACAAGAGATCACCAGTGGCGGCGTCGTAGCAACGAAACTCGTCGCCCGTGTTGTCGAGATTACGATCTCCGATCACCACCAACTTGTCGGTCGCCGCGATGCCACCCAAGCCGGCGTGAGCGAGTGGCACTTCCCAGTTGGCGACCATCTTTTCGGGGAGGCGGGTTGGCAAGGCTCGCACACGGCCGTCGCGGTGCGGGCCTCGCCAACCCGTCCACCCGAGCTGCGACTCGGGTGGGGGAGGGGGCTCCGCCGCCCCCACGCCCGGCGGACCCGTTCCCGATGGGGCCGCATCCGCTGTGGGTTCGGTCGATTGCTGGTAGTACGCGCGATAGTCGTCGGAAAGCGGCACGAAGCCCCTGAGCGTTTCCAGGGAGAGCATTAGCTCAGGGTGGTCCATCACCGCCAGGAGTGCCTTGCGAATGGCTTGACGATCGGATTTTGGTAGTTCGGCGTTAACAAATGCGGTAACGAACGGCACCGGCTTGGTCTCGCCAACCACTCGCAAGTCACCCTTGTTGATGGTGCCACACCCTTCGAGCAGCGGCGCTGCGTAGCTGGAGATCACGGCAGCAGCGTTTTGGGCATCGCCCCACTCGATGATCTTACATGCCCCGTCGCTGCAAGCGGCGCTGGTCTCGGCTTGCTCCGCAGCCACCACCGCAATTCCCGCGTCCTCGAGTAGCTGCCGCGGCGCTGCAAATTTCTCGTCGCATTCCGGTGGCCCATACAAAATGCGGTAACCACCCAAGTCCTCGACCTTGCGAGTTGAGTCGCCACTCGGCACGACAATCAAGCCAGTTTGCGTGGTTGCGCCGTCCTTGCCGGTCAACTGAGCGACTGGCAGCATGCGTTGCCCGATCTTCGACGCATCGGCGCGCACGACCGAGTCCTTTCCAACAACAACATGCGCTGTTTCGACCTCACCCTTTTCCAATGCCCCCTTGAGCGACTCGCCAAAGGAAATGGTTACCTTGCGGCCGAGCTGCTCGGTGAGGTAGTCGGCGAGCTTTTCGTATTGCCGCTGGGCGTAGCCTTCGACGCAAGGGCAAGAGAGTGGCGCTGCAAGCGGGTCCATCACCACCAAGCTCAGCGAGTCGGATGACGGCGACTCGGCCCACACCGGATGTGTGGTGCACATTGCTGCGACACCGAGTAATACTGGGCGCAAAGAACGTAGCATTTCGGAGCTCCCATCGTTGAAGGAAGGATAAGCTGCCTTCGATATAACAAGTTTCCCTAGCGCAGGCGCGCTAGGGAAACTCAAGGTCGTATTCAGCGATTAGCTCACGGATTCGAGCTGAACGGGCTGGTGAGCACACGGAGTACTGCGTTGGCGGTCGAGTCGCTGGCCTGGGTATCGACGGCTGGTTGATCGGAAGCCTGCGTCTCTTCGGTTTCGGTGTTGGATTCCGCTTCCAAGGCCTTGGCCACCATTTGCTCGCGCTCAGCGGCCGGAATGGCGTCCATCATCACGATGTGATCGCGAGTGATGTCGAGCATGAATACCCGATTCCCATCGCTACTGACGCCGATCGACACCTTTTTGCATCCGGGCACCAAGTCGGCTGCGCCGACTACTTGGAGCAATTCGCCGTCGTGGCTGTATTGCTTGATGCGGCCCGTGCCGCTTTCGGCGGTGTACACCGTATGCTCGGGGCCAAAAGCAACATTCATTGGGTTGCAGCAGCTTCCGAACCCGCGGATGCCTTCACGTGCCGAGTGTCCCCAATGGGTGACTTCCTCGCCTTGGTGATCGAAGCACACCACGCGGTCGCGGGCGTTCTCGGCAACGTATACACCCTTCTCATTGGCTTGCACGTCCATCTGACCGCAGCAACCACGCAAATCGCCGACAATCTCTTCGCCCGCCTCGAAACTGTCGTCGATGCTCCAAACGCAGTACCCGTAGCCGACGGCCTCGCTGCAGGCCAAGTAAACCGTGTCGTCGACAGCACTTATCGATGCGACTGCCATCTTTCGCGCGATCTGCGATTCGAGTCGTTGCTCGATGTCTTCCTCACTGGGCTCCGCATCGCCAAGTTGCTCGATGCGTTCGTTCCACAGTTTCTGCGTTCGCTCGAGGCTGGTTTGGCTCCGTTTTAGTTGGACGATCTGCTGCTCGATCACCTTGCGCTGCCGCGATTCAGGGGAGTCGTCTTCTTCGTCGTCATCGTTGCCGTTGTGTTCACTATCTTCATCGTGGTCGCCGTGTTCGTGATCGGCACTCATTTCTTCGAGCTTTGTCTCGAGCTTCTCGATTTGGCCGCCAATTAGTTCGATTTGTTGGTCGTACACGGCGGCCTGCTTGCGGTACATGTCGACGCGTTCGGTCATCTGCTTAATCACCGCTTCGCGCATTTTGGCGGCTTGTTCCTTGTTCACCGTCGCATGCGGCGATTTGGCTTCGGCTACCAGGTTTCCACTGTTGTCGAGCTTGGCCAGCAGGCCGTTGCCGGCTACGAATACCATGCCGTCGCTTGCCCGCACGTTCACCGCTTCGACCTTGCATGGCGTCGACCACGTTTCCACGTAGTCGCCATTAGAGTCGAACACGCGGATCTCGCCGTTTTCTTTGCTCGTGCCGCACCCAGCGAGGATCCGTCCGTCGCGCGTCATCGCAAAGCAATTGAGCTTGGTGTTCGACAAACCCTCCTGATTGGCTTTGATAATTTTGGTTTGGCGATGCGTTGGTGTGGCCAGATTTGCCTCGCCGACGGCGGCTTCGCTGACTTCCGCTGTGGCAACGGCCAACTTCGAAACTTCGCACTCGCCCTTCGCACACGCTTTTGCATCAGTGCAGTTTCCATTGTCGCAGGCTTCGCATTTCGCATTCGTGCATTCGACAACCGGGGCTTCGGCAACTTCTCCAGTTGCAGTAGCTTCGGCGCTAGCCGAAGTTTCTATGTTGTCGGCGCTACCGGATTGAAGCCAAATTGCCGTGGTCGCGGTACCCGCAATCGCCAAGAGAAACACTCGTGCCATCGTCTCACTCCCTAAAATGTGGTTGAGAAGTCGGAGCCCGACTCGCTACGTTTGTGAGCCCCTAACATGCTACCCGCCGTCCGTACGCGTGGGTTTCGCCAATTATCTGCTCATATGGGTTCGATTGCCATGCGAATCGACGATTTCTTGCCAGATTATTCCGATTCGGACCCTGCTGGTTTCGACGCACGCCTGCACGGCATTGTTCCGGAGCATTTTGGAATTTGGGCAAGCTGAGCCCGTTCTGACACGAACAACATGTTTGAGATAGAATAAAGTAATTACTCTGTAGGCGGCGCAAGCACCGCGATCGCTTCGTGTTCCGTCGCCGTTGCGCGTTTTTGCTGTCACAAATTTCCAGACTACGGCCTTGACCGACCTCACCGGCACGTTGCTGAACGACTATCGAGTTCTCCGAAGGCTTGGTCGGGGGGCAATGGCCGAAGTTTACTTGGCCGAACAGCAATCGCTGGCCCGGCAGGTGGCCCTCAAGGTGCTATCGGCTGAACTCGCTGCTCAGCCAGCCTATGTGGAGCGGTTCAAGCACGAGGCCCGTTCCGCGGCCGCTCTAGTGCATGCGAATATCGTGCAAGTGTACGAAGTCGGCCAGTCGAATGGCTCTCATTTCATTGCCCAAGAATACGTTGCCGGACAGAACGTCGCCGAGTGGCTCAATCGCCATGGCCGGGCTGATCCGGCCCGCGTGCTCGACATCCTCCGTCAAGTGGCCGCGGCGCTCTCGAAGGCGCATGAGCGGTCGATCGTCCATCGCGACGTGAAGCCTGAGAACATCATGCTGGCGCGAAGCGGCGAGGTAAAAGTCGCCGATTTTGGCCTCGCTCGGGTCACGACCGACGACGGTACCCAGCGGACCCAAGCGGGGGTCGCCATGGGCACCCCATTGTACATGAGCCCTGAACAAATCGAGGGCCGGCCGATCGACAGTCGAAGCGACATCTACTCGCTGGGCGTAACGGCCTACCACATGCTGGCGGGCGAACCACCGTTTACGGGCGACACGCCGCTCGCCGTCGCCGTGCAGCATATCAACAAGCAGCCGCCATCGCTTGCCGACCGAGCCCCCGATACGCCCAACGCTCTCGTCGAGCTGGTCGAACGCATGATGGCCAAAGCACCAGAGGATCGCTTCGCCGACCCGGTCGACTTGCTCCGCGTGCTGCGCGCGTTGGCCAAACAGGCGGCCGAGCAAGGCTGGGCAGAGGGCCCTGAGAACTGGTCGATGAGCGATCTGGCCACAGTCCCGACCGGGATCGCCGCTACAGGTGAACTCCAGCAACTCATGCAAGGCACCCGAGCACTCGAGATTCCCAGGTCTAACCGCCGTCGCACCGTCCGGCTGGTGGCAATTGCGCTGGCTGCCGGTGCGGTGCTGGCGTTGATTGCTCGGCGACCTTACGTGCTAGCCGGTGCCCAGCCGCCAGTTCTCGAGTACGAAACAGCCCGTGCGCAGCTGTTCCACGCCAAAGTGCACGACACGCCGGACGCCTGGCAGGCAGTGCTCGCTCGATTTCCCAACGCGGATGATGCGTTTGAACGCAACCAAGCCAAGCAAGGTCTCGCTCGTTATTACCTAAGGTCGCGCGACTATGGCGCCGCCCTTCCATACCTAAACGACCTTGCCGCACTTCCCAAGAACCAAAGAACCACTCGCACGTTCGCCCTCGTCGCGCTCACCGTCGCTCATGCAGAGCTTGGCAACGTCGAAGAGGCTCTAAGTGTTAAGGGTCGACTCGCGCCGGCAGATGTCGACAGGATGCAAACCGATGCGGACCTGATTGAGAAATACCGGACGCTGGAGTTGTAACGAACTGTTCTCTGACCATGTCGTGAAGCCGTCCTTATGGCGTTGTTGTACTACGATCCGATCTTCTTGGAGCACCGAACTGGAGACCACCCCGAATCGGCCGGGCGCATCCAGCCAATTGTTCGGCATTTTAGGTTCGTAGCGCTCGATGCGCTGTTCGCCCGCCCCGATTGGACTCCGTGTAGCGTACAGCAGATTGCATTGAACCACGACGCGGGGTACGTCGAGCGGTTGCAGGACATTTGCAAGCAGGGCGGCGGTCGCATCGAACAGGATACGGTCGTAAGCCAGCGTTCTTACGACGTCGCGCTGACAGCGGCTGGAGCCGTGTGCGACGCAGTTCGGCGCGTCGTCGAAGGCGAGCACAAAGCGGCGTTTTGTATGGTGCGACCGCCTGGGCATCACGCACTACCAAGCGGGCCGATGGGCTTCTGCCTGTTTAACCATGTTGCGATAGGGGCCCGATTGGCCACAGACGAGTTGGGCCTCGACCGAGTGCTCATTGTCGATTGGGATGTGCATCACGGCAATGGAACGCAAGATTCATTCTGGACCGACGAGCGCGTGGGGTTCATGTCGATTCATCGCGCGCCATTTTATCCAGGCACCGGTGCGGCCGACGAGACGGGCGGCGGCCCAGGCGCCAATACAACGTTCAATCTGCCAATTCGCTTCGGTACGTCCCGGAGTGGCTACCTCGACCAGTTTTCCACGGAGCTTCATCGGTTTGCCGCCAAGATTCGCCCACAGCTAATCCTCATCAGCGCGGGCTTCGACGCTCACCACGCCGACCCGATTGGCTCGCTAGGGCTAGAGACGGAGGACTTTGCCCACATGAGCGACATGGTGCTCGACGTGGCCGACGAGTATTCAGAGAGTCGCGTGGTCAGCGTTTTGGAGGGTGGTTACAACCCGCATGCGCTCACCGACTGCATCGAGACCCATCTCGAAACAATGCTTGCGCGCTGAGGCGGAGACCATGTTTGCAAGTCCTCAGAGTTACTTGAGTACTAAGTGACCGAGTACCGATTCGCCCATGGTATGGTCGAGTTCAAAGCCGCGGCGCTTGAAAATTCCGAGCATTCGTGCGTTCTGAGGGGAAGTCTCAGCAACAATGGTGTTGATGCCCCAGTTAGCGCAAATCTCGATGCAGTAATCCGTCAGCAACGACCCTAAGCCGAGTCTCTGGTACTTGTCGGCCACTAGCACCGCGTACTCGGCGTTGGTGTGGTCGACGTCTGCTACCAGACGCCCGACACCCAACAGTTTTCGCTCGCCGGCCTCTTCCGCCTCTGCGACGATGCCAATTTCGCGATCGTAATCGATAAAGCAAAACCTTGTGGCCATCTCGTGGGTGGTTCGCTTGAACAGGTGACGAAAGCGAGACCAAATAGACTCCTCGGAGCAAGCCGCTAACAGATCGTGCCACATCGGTTCGTCTTCGGGCTTGATCGGACGGAGCACCACCTTGGTGCCGTCCCTAAGTTCAGTTTGGGTGGTCAATTCTTCGGGATAGGGTCGAATCGCCAAGTGCGAGTATGCTCGCGGGGGCCGCAGAATCATTCGCCTGTCGAGGATGATTCTCGCATCGAGTGCGATTACGTCGGTTGGTGTGACCAGCAGTGGATTGACGTCGAGTTCCTTGATTTCCGGATAGTCCGCGACCAGGTAGGATAGTCGCATAAGTACTTCGATCAGTCGATCGATGTTTGCGGGAGGACGACCACGGTAGCCCCGGAGCAGCGGCCACGAGCGAAGCGATTCGATCATCTGCCGGGCCAATCGCTCACTTAGCGGTGGCAGTTCGAGCGCGCGATCTTGAAAGAGTTCAGCCGCGGTTCCGCCCGCTCCCACAAGCAACACTGCCCCAAACACCGAATCGCGCCGCGCACCGACAATGAGTTCTTGGCCAACAGGGCTGGATATCATTTTCTGTACGGTGACCCCTTCTACGTAGGCGTCCGGGCGCTTTTCGTGCGCTAGCTTGACTATTCGCTCGAATGCGTTGGCAACTTCTTTCTCGTTCGCAAGGCCTAGCTCTACTCCACCCACGTCTGTTTTGTGAGTGATCTCTGGCGACAGCACCTTGAGCACGACGGGATAGCCAACCCGTTGCGACAATTGCACGGCGTCGTCGGCCGTTCGTGCCACATAAGGTTTGGCGACCGGTATCTCGTAGGCCTCAAGCAGGGCTTTCGAGGTGCTTTCGGTGAGAATGTCGTGCCCTTCGCTTAGGATCGTATCGAACACCGCCCGCAGTTTCGTGCGATCGAGTGGAAACTCCACCGGGATGTCACGTGGCGTCTCGTACAGCACTTCACGGTGGCGGGCGTAGGAGACAAGATACATGAATGCTCTCACGGCTTGCTCAGGCACGGAGTAGGTCGGGATTCCAGCGTGGTTGAAGCGATCAATGGCCGGGGCCATGGAGTCACCGCCCATCCAGCAGGTGAGCACGGGCTTGTGCGAATCCTTGACAACTTGAATCACCGCTTCGGCGGCTTCGGTTGGTCTGCTGATCGCCTGTGGGGCGAATACGACGAGTACGGCATCAACTCCACGATCGGACAGCACCGTTTCAAGCGCGGTTTTGAGTCGCTCGGGACTCGCGTCGCCGAGTACGTCGACCGGATTGCGCCGCGACCACGCCGCGGGCAGAATGCAGTTCAGTCGATCCATCGTTTCGAGCGACAGTTCAGCCATCACTCCCTGCCGTTCGAGCAATGCGTCGGTTGCCATTACACCGGGGCCGCCGGAGTTCGTAACGATGGCTAGACGAGGCCCCTTCGGAGCTATTTGCCTTGCGAGTAGCTCGGCACAATCAAACATGTCGGACATCTCCAGGATGCGAACGATGCCCGCACGATTGAATGCCGCTTCGTACACCGTGTCGACCCCCGCCATCGCACCAGTGTGCGATGCGGCAGCTTCGGCCGATTCGGCGAAGCGACCAGCTTTGTAGGCGATGATTGGCTTCGTACGCGCGAATGCCCGGGCGGCCGACATGAATTCGCGAGCCTCGGTAATTGATTCGACATACAAGATGATCGAGTCGGTGTACTCGTCGCTGGCAAAGTAGTCGATCAAATCGGCGATGGTCACGTCCATCATGTTGCCCACCGAAACGAAGTTCGAAAAACCGACGCGTTCTTTCAGCGCCCAGTCGAGTACGGAGGTACACAAAGCACCCGATTGAGATATGAACGCCACCCGACCAGGCAGCGGTGTGGCATTGGCAAAGCTTGCATTTAGCGAGGTGCGTGGCACCATCAGGCCCAGGCAATTCGGACCGACGATCCGCATGCCTTCAAATTCTTGGGCCTGTCGTCGCAGCTCGTCTTCGAGTTTGCGTCCAGAATCGCCCGATTCGCGAAACCCCGCCGACAATATCACCAAACCCAACACACCAGCTTCGCCACATTGCTTAACTACCGTCGACACGGTGCGGGAAGGAGTGCAGATCACACCTAGATCGGGTGGCGAGGGCAACTCGAATACACTGGCGTAACACTTCCGCTTGCCAATGGTCTCGTATTTCGGATTTACTGGATAGATTTCTCCAGGAAAGCCAGCTGCTTGCAGGTTCTCAAGGACCGTGTGTCCAACACTCGTCGGCTTGTCGCTGGCTCCGACTACCGCAACGCTGTTCGGTTCAAAGATTCGCCCCAAATTACGGATTGCCATGTTCGAATTCCGGTTGCCTCGCGGCAGGCTCCGTTCCTGGTATTGTCTGGTGGCAGGTGGAGTGATCAGTCGATTGGCCATGTGAGTTTACCCGACATAGGTGGACGCTCCGATGCGCTTGGTACGCAGAAACGCAGTCGAGGTTTCCACATTTGGCATCGGCAATCGCGCAACGGGCGGTTTAGTGCATTCGCCGTGCCAATGACGACCAAGCGGGCATATTGCGGACCTGAGTGGGGGCTCTCAGTTCGAGAACCGTGCGCGATGTGCTATTACGCCCACAAATTTGCTTTTGTGGACACACATCTGACTAGCCATCGTAGCCGCCTAATTCGGGACGGGTGGTGTTGGATCGCCAATACCTGCGGATTGCTATCCCTCGATCCAGGCTGACAGAACGGCGGGCCCGCCCGACCAGCCACAGCGACACGCCAGAGCGCCTTTCATGTTATCTGTAGTGTGTTCGCTTACCGCGTATGTATCTGGCGACGTTGGCCCGCTTCGGCCGCCTTGCCAGATTCTTGACTCGTTTACGCCAACGTCGGTACAGTTAGCCGAAGCACGCTCTAGTGAAGAAAGCGATATAGGTGCAGTCGATCAATTGTCCCAACCCAAGTTCTCCAACACTTCGCTCGTGGCTTCTGATTTGTTCAGCACGTAGAGATGTATGCCAGGCACCTCGGCGTCGATGAGTTCTTGCATCTGGCGGGTTGCAAACTCGACGCCTGTGCGGAATTGGGCGTCGGCGTCGTCGCCCGCCGCCTCAAGTGCCGCAACGAACGCGGCCGGCAGTTTCGCCCCGCATAACGACGTGATCCGCTGGATTTGGGCGAAGTTGGTCACTGGTAGCAACCCTGGCACGATCGGGACGTTGATGCCAAGCGTATCGCAGCGTTCGCGGAAGGCGAAGAAGTCGGCGTTGTCGTAGAACAGTTGAGTGATCACCACATCCGCCCCGGAGTCGATCTTCCGACGGAGGTTTTCGAGGTCGACATCCAAGCTGGGTGCTTCCAGGTGCTTTTCTGGATAACCAGCAACCGCGATCCCCATGTCGGCAAATCGCCCGCGAATGAACGACACCAGCTCGTTCGCGTAGCGAAAGCCGCCATCGACCGCGGCGAACGACGTTTCACCCTGCGGTGGATCGCCGCGCAGAGCGACCACGTTCTCTACGCCACGCGAGTTCGCTTCGCTTAGGTACTCGGCCAGCTCGTCGGCGGTACGGTTCACGCAGGTCAGGTGCGTGGCAACCGGTAGGCCCGTTGTAGTGCGGACGCGGGAGATGATGTCGAGCGTCTTGTTCTGTGTCGACCCACCCGCTCCATAAGTACAGGTAACGAAACTAGGTCGGAACTCGACAAGGCGCTCGACGTGCCGAAACAGCGCCGCCTCGCCAGCTTCAGTCTTGGGTGGAAATAGTTCGAACGATAGGCCAAGTTGACCTGGAGCGTAGCAGGTGGCAAGAGACATTTTCTGGATCGTGGCGACGCGGAGCTGATTACCTGGGCAATGACGGTGAACAACCACGGACTTGATGTTGGAGCTATTCCGATTCGAGTCCCCCATTCTAGCAGAACCGCATCGGGTTGGCTGGGGCCAGCTGTTACAACCGTTACGATCGCCCGAGCACGCGACTCATCGCAACGCGCTTAGCGCAGGTGGGCGTACGTTACACGCATAGTGCCTCCCATCGACCTAATCTATTGCGGAATCCACTGAATCGCCCAACCGACGGATGAAATCCGTATGACGACGACCTTGTTATTCGTGATCGCCGGGTGCCTGCTGGGCATCGTGCAATTGGCCGCTGGAGTAGCGCTTGGTATGTGGCTACGCCGCCCAACCAACTCATCCAGTAATGGCGACTTGCGACGTGCTCGCTCGCTGGCCCTCGAGCTACACGGAATGACCCAACGCGTAGGCAGTCACGTGGCCGAACACCGCGCGCGTTTCGAGGCGGTCGATGCACGATTGCGCGACGTACCCACCGGCAAGCATCACCCCACTACCGACTTGGTGGTTGGCGTGGTGGGGGAAGTGCTTTCAGTAAATCGAACCTTGCAACAGGAACTGGCCGCCGCTGAGCAGCAGATCGCCGAGCAGGCGCGCGAGATCGAATCGCACCTCTATACATCGCTTACCGATCCGCTTACGAACTTGCCAAACCGTCGCGCCCTCGACGAGCAACTCGCCAATCGCCTACAAGACTACCGGAAACACGGTACACCGTTCTCGTTGCTGATGGTCGACGTTGACCACTTTAAGGAGATCAACGACACGTTTGGTCACCCTGTCGGCGATGAAGTACTGACAAGCATGGGGGCGGCATTGCAGAGTGCGTTGCGAAAGCACGATTTTGTGGCGCGATACGGCGGAGAGGAGTTCGCCATCATCTTCCCGCACACCATGCTCGATGAAGCTCAGCGCGCGGCCGCGAAAGCTCGCGCTGGAGTGGGCGAACTGCTAAGCGAGTACGGCCGGCTAAGTCGGCCAATCACTGCCAGCGGAGGTTTGGCATCGATTCATCCAGGCGAGGATGTGGAATCACTTGTTCGCCGGGCCGACGACGCGATGTACATGGCCAAGCACAATGGCCGCGATTGCACCTACATGCACGATGGAACGAACTGCACCCCGCTGTCGTCGGAATATGCAACTGGGTCGGCTTGGCTCACCGACACCGACGAGATTGTCCAGGACGGCCTTCAGGTGACACCCAATGCCCCTGAACCGGAACGGCGTAGTGAGGCACTAGCTGGGGTATGTGGCGACTTGCGATCGGCCATGCTGGGTGCAATTGGGCAAGAAGATTAGTCGGTTGTCACTCGGCAAGCGGGGCCGGAGGTTGGGAAAGCGGCGTAGAATGCCGCGTTTTCGTGAACGCGCAAATAGGTGCATGACGGAGTCGACTGCGTTACAATTGCGAAAGTTCCCACCTAACACGTCGCTTCCAAGCCCACCCCGCCAGCGACCTTCCATGCCCCACCTGCGCGACAACCGCTCGCCATTTATTGCCGCGGCTTTGATGAGTTTGGTTGCCATCCGCGTTGCGACGATGGCCGACGAACCGCTTCAGCCGGTGCCGAGTTACGAAAACTTCGCCGCGCCGCTGCTCGACCAGTATTGCTCGGCCTGTCACGCAGGCGACGCGCCAGAAGCAGGCCTTGCGCTACACAAGATCGAAGGCGGCGATCAATTTCAGCGAAATCGCGATCAGTGGAAAAGTGTGGTTCGCCGACTTCGTATTGGCGACATGCCACCGGAGGGTTACGAACTTCCGACCGATGGAGAGCGTCAACAGCTCATCGAATGGATCGAAACTCGATTGGCCGAGTTCGATTGCAGCGGGTCGCAGGACCCAGGTTGGGTAACGCTTCGTCGTCTGAATCGTGATCAGTACAAGAATACGATCAGCGATCTACTTGGCGTCGAGTTCGAACCGGCCAAGACGTTTCCGCCTGACGAACTGGCGTATGGTTTCGATAACAACGCCGACATGCTGTCGCTCACCACGGTATTGCTTGAGAAGTACCTCGACGCCTCGCGCAGCATCTCACATGTCGCGCTGCGGACGCCTGAGTCGATCGTCGATGGATGGATCGACTTACCAAAACACAAATGGGAAGGCGGAAACTACGACCATGTCGATGCCCGCGAACTCTCGACCGAGGGGACGGTTGAGTGTGAGCACGACTTCCGCAGGCCCGGGCGCTACGCCATCCGTGTCACGGCGTCCGCGTCGCAAGCAGGTAACGAACGAGCTCGGCTTTCGATCCTCGTGGCGAATCGCGTGTTGCAAACGTACACGCTGCATACCGACGACGAAGAAGAGATCGAGACATTTACCACCATGTTCGACTTTCCTGCTGGAAGGCAGCGAATCGGCGTGGCTTTCGTCAACGACTACTACGACGAAGTTACCCGACAAGATCGCAATCTGTTCGTTCGGCGAATCGAGATAGTTGGCCCATTGGAGGAAGTTGACTCCGACGCGCCGGTAGCTCACGATCGCTGGTTCGCCGATGGTCCCGCGCTCGACGAGTGGCGGCATTACACACGATGGCGGGGCCGCACGCGCAAGATCCTGCAACGCTTTGCTACGCGTGCCTATCGAAGGCCACCTCCGGAAGAGGAGATAGAGCGTCTGATTTCGTTGATCGACCGGCAGCGGCTTGCAGGCGATACTTACGAACGGGCCATGCAAGCCGCGCTGCAGGCGATGCTTGTGTCGCCAAGGTTCTTATTTATTGGCAACGTCGACCAGCCATCGCAAGCACCCGAACAGGGCAGTCGAGGCTACCGGATCGACGAGTACGAGCTTGCCTCGCGTCTAAGTTACTTCTTGTGGAGCTCGATGCCCGACGAACGGCTGTTTTCGCTTGCAGGCGAAGGCCGTCTGCGTGAGCAACTGCCCGACGAAGTGGACCGAATGCTGCGCGATCGCCGCTCGAGCCGGTTCAGCAATAACTTCGCGGGCCAATGGCTTGGCGTACGCCAACTCGCCGAATTCGAGCCCGACGAATCGCAGTTTCCAGGTTTCGACGATGATCTCCGTCGAGCCATGACTCGGGAAGCGGAATTGGTGCTCGCTGAGGTCATCCGAGAAGACCTGCCGATCACCACATTGCTCGACGCGGATTTCACCTACCTTAACGCCAGGCTTGCCAGCCATTACGGCATCGATGATGTGCGGGGCAAGTTCTTCCGTCGTGTGGCTGTCGCCGAGGTGCCCGTGTTTGCCGGGGTACGCGGTGGAGTGCTCACCATGGCGGGTGTCCTTGCAACCACATCGAATCCCAATAGGACTTCACCCGTCAAACGTGGAAAGTGGGTGCTCGGCGAGCTGCTAGGTGCCGAGCCGCCGGCACCGCCACCAGGCATCGATAGCCTCGACGAAGTGGTTCGCGCGCACGATCGCAAGTTATCGATTCGCGAGCAAATGGCGCTGCACCGTGCCGACCCGTCGTGTGCCGTTTGCCACGAGCAGATGGACGCGATCGGAATGGCGCTAGAGAACTTCGATGCTGTGGGCCGTTGGCGTAACGAAGACGAAGCAGGACCGATCGATGCATCGGGTGAGCTGCCATCGGGCGAGAAAATCGTCGGCGCTGCTGATCTTCGGCAAGTGCTACTGGCCCGTGGCGATGCGTTTCGCAAGTGCCTTGCGGAAAAAATGCTGACCTACGCACTCGGCAGGGGGTTAGAATACTACGACGAGTGCGCTGTTCGAGAGATCGTCGATCGAGTTGAAGCGGAAGATGACCGCATGCAAAGCTTGGTCATGGCGATCGTCGAGAGTACGCCGTTTCAGCAGCGACGTTATGATGCGGAATGAAGAACGACGGATGATCTCACGCCGGTTGTGTTGAGTGCGGTCATTCATAGCGCAGGTTCACTGTCCTCGCACGGAGGGTTTCCCTATGTCGATACCGTCCATTCATCGGCGAAACTTCCTTCGCGGTCTCGGTGCCGCGGTGGCCGTTCCGGCGCTTGAGTCTCTTGCTCCGGCCGCAACCGTGGCGCCAATTGGTGGCGATGCTCCGCAGCGACTTGCGTTCTTCTATGTGCCGAACGGGATGCACATGAACGACTGGACGCCCGCCAAGGTGGGTACCGACTTCGAACTACCAAAGATCCTCGAGCCGCTCGCAGGGGTTCGGCAACATGTTTCGGTATTGAGCGGGCTGGGCGTCGACAATGCGCGTAGCCACGGCGATGGTCCAGGCGACCACGCCCGTAGCGCTGCGACGTTTCTTACCGGACGTCACCCAGTTAAGACCGAAGGACGCGACATCCGGGCGGGTGTGTCGGTCGACCACGTAGCTGCAGAGTACTTGTCCGGCGACACGCCGTTTCCCACGCTCGAATTAGGTTGCGAGTCAGGCAAGCTGGCCGGCACTTGCGACAGTGGTTACAGTTGCGCGTACTCCAACAGCATCTCCTGGCGGTCGCCTTCGCAACCCGCTGGCAAGGAAGTGAATCCTCGCCTGCTGTTCGATCGTCTGCTAGGCGGAGGCAGCGCGCGAGATGTTGCAGAGAGTCAGTATCGCCGTCGCCGGCGCAAGCAGAGCATTCTCGACTTCGTAGCCGACGATGCCCGCCGGCTGCAGAAGAAAGTGAGCCAGGCGGATAAGCACAAGCTCGACCAGTACCTCGAGAGCATTCGCGGCGTCGAGCGTCGCATCGAGAATCCGGCAAGCCGCTACGTCGATACCGACTTGCAGCGCCCTGACGGCATTCCCAAGAATCATGGCGAACATGTTCGCTTGATGGGCGATCTGATGGTCTTGGCGATGCAGGCGGATTTGACCCGCATCTGCACGTTTATGGTTGCCAATGAGGGAAGCAACATCCGCTATCGCGAGCTCGATATCAAGAGCGGCCATCATCAGCTTTCGCACCATCAGCGCGATCCTGATAAGGAGGCCGCCATTTCGAAGATCAACCATTACCACATGGAGCAGTTTGCCTACGTCCTTGAGCGTATGACGGAGGTAGAAGAGGGCGATGGTACGCTGCTAGACAACTCGGCTGTTGTTTATGGTAGCGCTATCCGCGACGGCAACCGTCACGATCACCACGATGTACCGGTACTGCTGGCTGGCTCGCTCGGCGGCCGCCTGCCGCACGTGGGCCACCAAATGTTCCCTGCCAAAACGCCCATCATGAATCTGTTCCTCACCCTGCTTCAAGAATCAGGCGCGCCGGTTGAGTCGGTGGGGGACAGCAACGGAACATTGGTGTTTGTGTGAGCTAGAGCGCCCTTCGCCTATCTGTAGCGTGCCCGCTTACTGCGTTCGCATCTGGCTACGTTGGCCTGCATCGACGAATCATGCAGATTCGCCTGCTTCGG
>JANQOF010000082.1 GCA_028279215.1 Pirellulales bacterium | reverse complement strand
AACCTGCTCATGGGTAGTTCACCCGGTTTCGCGTCTACCGCCAACGACAAATGTCGCCCTATTAAGACTCGGTTTCCCTGAGGCTTCAGCCCGGAAGGCTTTAACCAAGCCGCAGACGGTAACTCGCCGGATCATTATGCAAAAGGCACGCCGTCACCCGTTGCCTAAAAGGCCATAGGGCTCCGACCGCTTGTAGGCGTATGGTTTCAGGTTCACATTCCTCCCCTAGCAGGGGTTCTTCTCATCGTTCAGTCACCATACTGAGTTCACTATCGGTCATTAGGTAGTATTTAGCCTTACGGGATGGTCCCCGTAGATTCAGTCGGGATTCCACGTGGCCCGACCTACTCAGGTACCTCTCGAGAGATTGCCAGCTTTCGCATACGGGACTGTCACCCTCTATGGTTCAGCTTTCCGAGAAGATTCTGCTAACCAGCAATTTTCTGACTCTCATTTGAAAGGCCCTACAACCCCGCGGGGGAAACCCCCACGGTTTGGGCTATTTCGCTTTCGCTCGCCGCTACTTACGAAATCGATTTTTCTTTCTTTTCCTGTGGGTACTTAGATGTTTCAGTTCTCCACGTTCAACCAGGGATCTCGGGATCATCGCTTGTTTGTCAACTCCCCCAAGCTTTTCGCAGACTTCCACGCCTGTTCACCTAATGCCAAGACATCCCCCATACGCCCTTAGTAGCTTGGCCACATTAATCCAGCGCTCTTACATACGTCGCATTGCAGCAGGGAAGACCATGAATCCAGGAAGGAAGCTCCAGCGAGATCGACCCAGGTGATGAATCGATGGCGATGGAGACTTACCGAGGTCGAGGAACAACCCGGCTCGCAAATGCCAGTGCGAGAACAAGAGACTAACGTGTCTAGCGTACTGTACCACCACTTGGAATTGGCGCTTGGAAACGGCACTAACACCGAATCCCAAGAGCACGTGGTGGCGAGTAACTTAGATCCACATTTTTACTTCCCTCACCTTCCCGATATGGAAGGGTCTAATTGAGAGAAGCTTTATCCTGTCTAAGGACAAAGAGCTCGGAATGGAGATTGAGGTCGACAACCGCTGCAAAACAGTTGCCGGCAATCTCCAAATCAAGATGCCACTCTTGCTTGTATCACCAAATTGTCAAAGAGCGGACAAGGCTAAGCCGCAAGCGGTCTAGATGTCCTGTCGGCCACATGCTGCCGACCCCCGGAATGGTGCTTCCAGGCTTCCGCCTTTCAGCTCCAGGGAAACGCAAAATGTAGCATTGGCTGGGCGAGCTATCAAGGGCCCCAAGGAATTTCTACCAGATCTTGGGGACTCGCCTGCCAGACCCGGCTGAGAAAACAGTCGGGCAGGAGATGCTGCTATCGGCAAGAATTGTACGCCGACTTGAGCCATAGACAAGGGACTCAGAAAAAAGCTTCCGCCGTAGCGGGCCTCAATCCACAAATTCCTTCAGCTGAGCGTCCGGGGCTTCGGCGACTACGGTTTGGGCCTCCCAAAACTTGGCTGCGCGGAGGGAGATCCAACCGCCGAACAGCGAGAACACCACATGCTGCACTGGTGCTACCAATGCCCAGATAAGCGTACCAAGTACCGGAGACAGCCCAACGCCCTGTAAAAAGTACGTCGGGAGCATCGTATTGGGCGCTCCCCAGATAGACACCAGCAAGCTCGTGGCCGCCGCCATCGCGAATAGACGATAGTCACCGCTGCCACGGAGGCTGCCGGCAACCAAGAATGCCGTGTAAGCAACCAATACGGCAGTAGCAATCAGCCCAAGCATCGTCACAAGCAGCCCGGGCACCGTCACCGCCAACATGCAAACCACCGCCACTAGAGCCATCGCCCCCAACAGCATCGCAGTATTGAACTGAAACCGCGGGCGCTCGGCAATGCGTGGCTCGATGGGCGGTGGCTCAGGAGTGCTCATGGCGGACCGACTGCGTTGGCGTTACGTGGCGCGAAGTCTGGCGACTTCGGCTACTACGGTGTTCACAGTCTACCAGCTTTGCTTGGCTAGCTGGGGCTCAAACCGTAAGCCAGGTGCACTCCGGAGTCGGCCATTTCGGCTTCGGCGCGACCGACCAGTTTTTCGACGGTGTCACCGGTACCGTAGTGTGCCCCGCCGAGGGCGATCCGCAGTTCGACGGTTTCGCCGTTGATTTCCAGTGGACACTCTTTGAGCGTCGCGATCACGCGCTGGCCCACCGTCATCGCCGAATCCGCCGTGTTTTCGGGTAATAGCGCGGCGAAACGATTGTCGCCCATCCGAGCGAACAGATCCATCTCGCGAAGCGATTGCTGGAACACCGAGGCCACCGCGTCGAGAGCAGCGCCTCCTACCTCCGCGCCAAACTTTTCACGAATGGCTTCATGGCTATCGAGTTCCACCAACAGCACGGCGATGGCCTGGTCGGTGCGATTGGCTTCGGCCATTCTCCGCCGAAGTTCCTCGGCAAACTTAGTGCGATTCGGTAGTTGAGCCAACGTTTGCGTGGTGACTTTGGGAGTTGCCATGCACGGAAGATCGGCTTTGACATCGACGATTCGAGGGGTGAACGGCATGCAAGCCTCCCCATCGTGCAAATGACCACAGTTGCGCCCCGCGTCTTTGGACTCGTAGAGCGCGTCGTCGGCTCGCCTCAGTAGGCGGGCAATGTCGTCGTCGGCGCTAAGCTGGGCAAGCCCGATGCTCGCGGTGACTTTGAGTTGCTTACCCTCGAAGTTGACGGTCGTTTCCTCCACTGCGGTGCGAATCCGCTCGGCGGCCACCGTGGCGTCGGCGATCGAGGTGGCCGGCATCACCACGGCAAATTCCTCGCCGCCGTAACGGCATGGCAAGTCCATGTCGCGGCAGGTGCGGGCCAGTTGCTCGCCGACCGCTCTCAACACTTCGTCGCCTGCCTGGTGGCCATGCGTGTCGTTGAACTTCTTGAAGTAGTCGATGTCCATAATCAACAGCGACAAAGGCTCGCTGCGACGAGTCGCCTCGGCGTAGCGACGCGTCATCTCGTCGTCGAATGCACGACGGTTGGCCAGGCCAGTGAGCGAATCGGTGCGAGCTTCCGTCTCGTGCAGATGGATCTCGCGAGCTTGCGCTTCGATCTGCTCCTCAGCCTTTTGCAGTTTCTGCTGCAGACCTTCGTTGGCAGCCACGATTTTGGCCAGCGCGTCGACCAGCCCGGCCCCGGTTGCCTCGAAGTCATCGGTATCGAGCCCCTTCAAGTCGTTGGTAATTTCGCCAACACGCTGCGAATGCTCGCCCAAGTCGGCAGCAACGGCGGTTGCCACGTCGCGCAACCGTTCGGTCGCCATCGCGGTTCGTTCTCGTTCTAGTTGCTCTTGCCGCTCCTTTTCGGAAGACAGTGCCGCACCGTCGGCGTCCGACGCAGATTGCTTGCGACTGGCAGCGAACCACGCACCGGCGAAAAACCCAATCGCCAGCGCAATGACGGCAAAGCCCAAGTTCAGTAACAGCAACAAGCTCGTAGTCTCGGTCGACGCCAACATGTTGGTAGTCCGTGTTGATGGTGAAACAAAAAAGCAGCTATCCAATTCGTGAATTGCATGGTCTCGTCGACCAATTGACTTCCGCCTTCATTTGGCCTCTTTGCGCCTGCCCGCCGAAACGTAGGTTGCGGCTTGCCCAGGTCAAAGATGTCGTGAACTATTTGTCGCCTTCCCGTCGCGCGGGAAGCCGCCGGCTGCCTGGCCGGTTGTTCGGACGGCAACGATTACGACGCGACATGGATTCGGTTGGACGGTTAGTCGCACCAGCGCCAGGGAAAACCCATAGAATCTTTGACTAAATTTCCTTCCGCCGCGGCGTGGCCTATGTGGCTTACCGACGTACATTTGCACATGCCCGGTTACAGGTTTGGAGCATTGGTTGCCGACAACGACGCCCGCTCAAGGGAGCGAGCCGTGTCTGCGCTAGGGTCTGTGGGCTTCAGGTGCCATACCGCTGACGATGGCCAGCACGCACTCGGGTTAATGACCGAACGACGTTTCGATCTGCTACTTACCGACCTCGTACTACCTAAGCTGCACGGCCACTCTTTGGTCGTCGAAGCGCAGCGACTGGCCCAGTCGCCAAGAATTGTGGTGTGGACCGAGGTGTGCATTGCGCGCTTAGTGCGCGACTTGCTCTCCCGAGGCATCGCCGACTACTTGCACAAGTCAGTGCCGCTAGAGTTGCTTGCTACCAAGATGCTGGCCCTGTTCGACATCGACCAATCGCGTCGCGGACAAGCAGTTGGCAAGATCGACGAAGCCCAACTCGATCGGGAGTCGTTACTGGCGATTATCGAGAAGCGGATGCAAGCGCTTACCGTACACTACGTCGACCGCTTGGCTCCGTTGTTTGATACCGACCAATACGTGGCCGATCCGCCCTCGGCGGTGGTCGAATACGCTAGCCGCCTGTCGCGATACGGGGCGGGAGGCGCCGACGACGTCTTGGGGACAGCCGGCGAGCTGCGCGGAAGTCGCCGAGTCGACCTACTGGCGAGGGCCCGGGTGGTGGCAACCGACGAGAACTACCAGGCGACCGATGTCCCCGTGGGAATCATTATGTGCGACGTGTCGACCAGCGGCGCCCGATTTCTTCACACGCGCGCGCTCGAATCGACGATCTTCGTGCTTGAATGGGAGGCCGAGACCATGCCATTCAGCGTGTTTCGCGTGCCGCTCCGTGTCACGCGTTGTCGGCCCGAAGCACGGTTCTATCACATAGCCGGTGCGTTCGAAGTACCCGCGGGCGTGTTAGACCGTTAGAGCGCTTTCGTCATTAGCTTACCGCTTTGGCTTGTCGGAAATGCGGCGTCGACTACCAGTTGACACCCATGGCCGTGTTGAAGCCAAAGAAACCGAGTCGTCCGTCTTGGCTCGATGCGTTTCCGGCGCCGTCCCATATCTGCCCTTCCAAGGCGATTGAGTAAAACGGTTGCCATGCGTAGCAGTGGCTGCGTGCGGCGTGCCATCGATAGCCGACCTGCAATTCGCCAATCGACAGTACGTCGTCACTGGCGGTGGTCGACGTTGTCTCGAACGGCGTGGTGAGGTTTAGATCTTCCTCGGCCGCCAGTCGGCTCTTCGAGTCGCCAAACAGGATCGAACCTCGCGCCTTACAAAATAGGCCAGACCGGCATCCGTACGGCCGAAAGGCTTCAACGGAGACCGTCGGGCCAAAACCTTCGATCGACTGCTTGTAGTCGATAGTGCCCACCGTCTGCGAATCGCCGTTAGTAAGCGCCCCCAAGTAGCCTTGCTCGACATAGGCGTAGCGAAAGCCCCACCCCATGCCGAGTTGCCAATCGCAGAACCTACTGGCCTTGGTCGCTTCGAGATCGATTGCGTAAGCGTTCAGCGAAGTGTTCGCGGTGAACACGTCGGTTGGAGTGCTCGTCGAAAGGTCGACGTCGGCAAACGAAGGAGGAGTAAGCTCGCCGAGCCCACTTGCCGGTGGACTTCCCGACGCGGTCTGCGCACCGTGGTCGAAGTGCCACCAGGTGGCTCGTAACCCGACGTCGCGACCACGATTCCAGCCGACGAACACTCGCGGGGTCATTTCCAGATCGTAGTTGAAGTCGGACTGGCCAATCGTGGAGGAGTTGGCCGTGTTGTCGGTGACAGTGAAGGCCACGTTCTCACCGAAGTGAGGTTTGACAAACGTGGCCTCGAATCCGGCGTACCAGCAGCCGCCCGGCATGCAAGGACCGCAGCCGACGCAGTCGCCACACACGGGGTCGCAGCACATCACGTCGCCGCAACAACCAGTGTCGCAACAGCCATCATCGCAGCCACCAGCGTGCTCGAAGCCGGGGCTGCAGCCGCCGCACTCAGGAGTTCCGCATTCTTCACAGTACGAAGCCTGCGCGACGTGGTCGCCTGGCGGGAAGTACTGCACATCGTCGGAACGATACGAAGGGCTTGGGAGCGGCTTGTGATAGCGAGTATCGAGTTCGGTCTGTCCCGTCACGGGGTTGAATGCCCTGCGCGCACTTCCTGTCCGTTGTGCTACCGCCGACGAGGAAACAACGGCGAACGCAACAAGTGCGACAGAAACAATTGCGATAGCATTGGCCCGATGGCAATCCATTGCTTGGCCCCCAAAAAGAACGACAAGATGTCCGAATAGACAGCCGCCAACCACGCACGCAGCCGGCTCTTGGTGGAGTTATCGGCAAACTGCGCAAAGACATCCAGTTAAACAGCTTTTTCCGGCCGGGTCGTTGCTAGCTGTCACCCGCCGCATCGATCACATATCCATCAATGATTCGACGACTTCGATAGTGATCAGCTGGGCGTCGAAGTCCGTGGCGCTAGTGGGCGAGATCCGTCGCACGAGAACGCCGATTTCCATTGTGCCCGTGAATCCGTCGGGCGGCGTGACGGTCAGCAGCCCCTCGTCGGTGAGATCGAACGTGTAGTCGACCGAGCCAAGCTGCGTGGCCTCGTACACCACGGGATCGCCTTCCACGTCTGTCGACGTCAATTGGATGACGGCCGAAGTGTTCATCTCGATGGTCACCGGATCAATGTCACCCAAGAACGGCCGGCCGTTGAAAGTATCGTCCGTGACCTGAACGGTGAACTTTCGCTCGAAGCTATTGCCGGCGCTGTTCGTAACCGTGACGGTTACTTCCACCGGACCGCTAACTCCCTCGGCGGCCTTCAACAACAGGGTTGCATTTTCATTGTCGGCGAAAATCTCCACATCTTCCATCACGATGTCGACGGTTGGACGAGATACTTCGCTGGTGGGATTGGCTGGATTCTGCCGCTCGACGGCCATCTCGCTGATGGCCTGGCGATTGGCTTCACCCTCGACCAGGATGCCGAACACCGTGTGATTGAAATCGAGATTGCGCAGGCTTGGGCCATCGCCTTCGGTGATGAAGAACTGCGAGTCGTTCGTGTCATCGTTGCTCTTGGCGTACGACAGCAAGCCGGTGCGGTTGTGTTGCAGGTCGACGTGGAACTGATCGTCGAAGTCGCCCTTGTCCGAGCCACCACCGCCGGTACCCAGCGGATCGCCCCCTTGAATCACGAAGTCGTCGAGCACGCGGTGGAAGATTACGTCGTCGTAGAAATCTTCCATCGCCAGATCGATCACTCGCTCGGTGGCCCGGCCGGCGCGTTGCTCGAACAATTCGAACACCATATCGCCAAAGCCAGCGACGTCGACGCGCATCGATCGATTGCCCGTGAGCAGTTCGGCGGTGACGTTGGGATTGTTGGTGGTGACCATGTACGACAGTTCTTCGCCGTTCGGATCATAGCCATCGAGCGGTACGTGGAGCGGAGAGCCGACCAACAGAGTGTCGTCGGGGATCTCGGCCAAGTAGGGAGTTTCGGAGACTGGCAGGTCGACCCCCGCAGCCGCCGCGAGCGCCTGAATCGACTGGAGACCTTCGAGCCGGGTATCATCGGAAAACACCCAGGTCGGGAAGGTTTGGATGTTGTTGTCGATGCCCAACTGGTTGAGCGTCCGATCGGGATTGGTTACCTCCTCGAACGGGAGCAGTTTGCCACCATCCTCAAACAGCTCTTTCTGGTCCGTGCAGACTGGGCACCAGGCCGCGCCGAAGAATCGCGCGCCGCTATCGGCAATCGACTGGGCCAACGCGACCAAGTCAATCGAACCAATTGCGATCTCAACGCGCGCCGCGCTGCTGGTCTCCACGTCGTCTGTGACTTCAATGCTGACGATTCTGGTCCCAGTTGGTTCGCTAACGGAATTGCGATAAGTGAGCGTCCGAAGGACGCGCTCGTAGTTTGCCGCAGTGTCGGCGCCCGTAATGGTCAGAGTCCGCGTCGATTGGTCATAGCTCTTGGTAAGGTTGGTATCGAGCAGATCGACGTCCAAGCGCTCGGCTTGGCCGTCTGGCGTTTCATCGAGAACCACGCTGGCGGAGTTGATCCGCGAGTCGTTGGCCCCAACGATCTCGAGCAGTTCATCGACGATAGAGGCCGGTCCGCTACCCGGCACATAGACAGCCGACAGATCGGTGCCACTGATCTCGCTGCCGTTTAGGTCAATCTGCGGCGGTACGTTGGCGACCGTGACCGTAAAGTCCTCCATGTCTGACAACTGTGCATCGCTGTCGTCCTCCACCACGACACGAAACGCGACCGCCTGGCCCTCGTCGGCGGCGGTTGGAGTCCAACGGACGATGGCTGTGTTGTTGTCGATCTGTTCCATCGTTGCATCGGCCGGTGAGTTCGCCGCGTCGAGCGTAAACGTCAATTCGTCGCGACCATTGGGGTCGGTAGCGGTAACCGTGATCTCGACTTGGGTATCGACCGTCGCGGGCACGTCGCCTACGGTCTCGATTTCTGGTGGCTCAGGCGGGCCGTCGTCGATCAGCTCGACTTCGTAGTTCTGCTGGTGTACGCCGTCGCGATCGGCGGCGCCGACGCCCGACCACACGACGACAGCCTTTTCGCCCACTGCTGCGACCGAGGCATAACGCTGATGCCCCGAGTTTGCTCCCGAGTTCTCCTCATGCACTATTGCCGAAGCACCTTCGGGGGTTGCGTCCGGCTCAAACGTGCGAGCCATGACCTCCCATCCGGCGCCGTTGGCTTCGGCCGTGGCCCACACGGCGATCCATTGCCCGTCTTCGGCAATCGCTAGATGCACGTCGACTTGCTGGCCGGCCGTTGCGTCGTTCAACATGACTTCGTCGGCCAAAGCACTGCCGTCGGCATCCAAGCGGCGAGCGACAATGCCCCATCCATCGCCATCCTGACCGCGCGATTGCCAAGCGGCGACCACTTCGCCATCGGGCCCTGCGGCTAGCGACACGTACTTTTGGGCATCAGCGGTCGTTGAGTTCCACGCAAACTCCGTGGCGCCAATGCGGTCGCCATCGCTATTGAATCGCTGACCTACGATGTCCCAATCGCCGGTCCCCTGCCCCAAGCTGCTCCAGGCGGCCACCAAGTTGCCAGCCGAGTCATACACCAAGTCGATGTTCGCTTGATGGTCGGCAGTGGTGGTGTTGACCAATACCTCGTCACCAACGGCCATGCCCGACGCATCGAAACGTTGGAGATAAACGCCGGTGGCGTCACTCGTGCTTTGACCGCTCCAACCAATGGCGAACGATCCGTCGTCGTTGATGGCGATAGTGGGATCGGTCTGCACGCCGGCCACGGTGGTATTCGCTCGCGTCTCGTCGCCTTGCGCTTCGCCGGCGGCGTTGAATCGTTGGAAGAAAACGCCATCGGTATCGCCAACGCCGCGGCCGGCCCACGCGACGACGAAGTTTCCAAGGGCATCGCTGGCGACCGATGCGGAATGCTGGTCGCCAGTCGTCGTGGTGTTGACCAAAAAGTCGTCGCGGACGACCGCGCCGGCCTCATCGAGCACGCGGCCGTAAACACCGCTGCCATCGGCCGGCCCGTGGCCATTGAACACCACCACCTCGTTCTCCACCGAAAGCGCCACGGCGACAGCGCCGCCCTCGGTGCTTTGGCTTTGCAGAACGAGGTCGTTGACGAGGGACACCGAGCCAACGCTATCGATGGTCATCAACCAACGCTGCTCAAGCGATTGGCAGCCAGGGCGGCGAGACATCGAGCGACGGCTGGAAGGGCGACGGTGTAGCCTGAACCAATTGGGGAGCTTCATGCGTGGCGAAATCGTGGGAGGTGCCTGGCGGGTTGCGAAACTTCCAGTATGAACGCGAGCTGCGATTGAGACAAACAAATGGCCGTGGTCGGTCACCCGTAGTCCCGGTAGAGCTTGGCGATCCTACGGTCTGACGCGATTGTGCTGCCCAAGTACAGCTATTCCCGGGCCGTTATGGCAGGCCCCGCTGAACCGCACCATGGCGTATAATGGGTGTTCGGTTCACAAACTCTTAACAAATTGGTGGTAATCCATGAGAATTCTGGGCAACTATCTCAACGTCTACCGTACGGTGGAAGCCGAACGACTGTTCAGCGAGTCGGTCGAATCGGTCACCGAGAGCGAGATTGCGTCGGCCGCCAGCAAGGGCGAGGAGAAGTTTCGCCGGCTCGAGTCGGATGTACCCTCAGCCCTCCAGGCCTTGTGGCGTGACCTGCAGATGATGATCGCCATGCTCCGCGACTACGTCCGCGGCACGTATCGAAGTCCCCCGTTTGGTTCGATGGCGGCCGTCTCTGCGGCCGTGCTTTACTTCGCCTCGCCGGTGGACGCGATTCCTGATTTCCTTCCGGGATTCGGATACTTGGACGACGCTGCTGTGCTGTTGCTCTGTCTGAAGATGGTCCGCGGCGATCTCGACAAACACCAGCAGTGGTTGACGGATAACGAATGAGACGCGATGCGTGACTCGCGTGAGGGCCAATTCGCCGTGCGATGGCAAAAACCTCGCGTGCGCAACAACGTTGTTGGTGAGCCCTCTCAGAAATTGTTAGCGTATTGGAAACGTTGCCTCCCGCACCCCCAACTGTTTGCCGCGTCATGCTTAAGAATTCGCGACTACGTTTGCTGTACTTAGTAGGAATCGTCGCCCTAGTAGCTTCGAGCGACGCAGCGCTGGCCAGCCCGCCGCCCAACATCGTCTTCTTCTTGGTTGACGATCTAGGCTGGGGAGCCATGAGCGACTACGGCAACAACTATCACGAGACACCCAACTTCGACGAGTTGTGCGCTCGCGGTACAAAATTCACTCATGCCTATTCGGCCTGCACGGTCTGCTCGCCCAGTCGGGCTGCCATCCTCACCGGACAGTACCCTGCGCGGCTGCATCTCACCGATTTTATTCCAGGACATCCGCGCCCGAAGGGAAAACTCTCCGTTCCCAATTGGTCTAGAAAAATCGATCCGTCGGCGCCCACGCTCGCGAACTCCCTGCAACAGCACGGCTACGACACTTGGTTCCTCGGCAAGTGGCACCTGATGCCAGTCTACCGCGATTGGTCCAAAGAACAGTCCGCAGCGGCGCGGGCGAAGCATACGCCACAGGTTCATGGATTCGACGTCAACATCGGCGGCCGCGAGTGGGGACAACCCAAAGGGCGTGGGCGGTACTTCTATCCGTTTGACATGCCCGGCTTACGTGAAGGCCACGATGGCGAGTACCTGACCGATAGGCTCACCGACGAAGCGATTCAACTTCTCGATGCCAAAAGTGACGCGCCGTTTCTGCTCTACCTATCGTACTATACAGTCCACACGCCGGTGGTGGGCAAACCGGAGCTGGCAGACTACTTCCGGTCGAAGAACGAGCAGCATGGCAATGCCCCCAACGACGCGCGAGCCGCCCACTATGCCGCAATGCACAAGAGTTTGGATGAGAGCATAGGTCGGGTGCTTGCGAAGATTGAGGAGATCGGCGAAACCGACAACACCATCGTCATCTTCACCGGCGATAACGGCGGCGATCGGCATTCGGCCTGTGGCGGCCTGCGTGGACGCAAAGCCATGGCGTACGAAGGCGGCGTTCGTGTTCCCACGTGCGTCGTTTGGCCTAGAGTCACACCGCCGGATTCGGTATGCGACACGCCGATCATTGGCATGGACTTCTATCCGACTCTTTTGGAGGCAGCCGGCGCGGATGCCCTACCTGGCCAAACCTTCGACGGGGTGAGCCTTGTACCTTTGCTCGACGGCAGCGACAGTTTGGATCGCGACGCACTCTACTGGCACTACCCACACTATCACCGTACGACCCCCTACTGTTCGGTGAGGCACGGCCACTGGAAACTGATTGAGTTCTTTGAGGACGGCGAACTACAATTGTTCGATCTGGAGGCCGACCCACGGGAACAGCGGAATTTGGCTGCTGAAGAGCCGAAAAAGCGCGCGCAGCTTCGTGAAATGCTCCATCGTTGGCGGCAAGATGTGGGCGCTCAATTGCCGATACCGAATCCGGCTCGCGCGTCTGGCGAACGAAACGAATCATGATTGAGAAACCTCAACTCTGACACCAAAGGCTTCATTGAATGGGAATTCTAATTCGCAGCTTGGTCTTGCCGGTTCTGGTTACCTTCGGGACCACGCTGCTTGCGTCCGAACCGCCTCGGCCCAACATCATCTTCATCCTGGCGGACGACCTCGGTTACGGCGATCTGGGCTGCTTTGGGCAGAAGAACTTCAAGACGCCGAGTCTCGATCGCATGGCCGCCGAGGGCATGACCTTCACCGATCACTACTCCGGCAGCACCGTATGCGCGCCGTCGCGTGCGTGCCTGCTTACCGGCAAGCACACAGGGCATGTGTTTCAGAGGTTCAACGGCGACGTTCAGTTCCCCGAAGACCCGCACGACATCACTATCGCTCGCCGGTTAGGCGACGCTGGTTACCACACCGCCATGATAGGCAAGAGCGGCTTGGCGTGCCTAAGCGACGATGGGGCGTTGGCCAATCGCAAGGGCTTCGACGAGTTCTTTGGATACACCAGTCACGGCGCGGCGCATAGGTATTACCCCAAGGTACTCTGGCACAATGGCGACCAGATCGCCTACCCCGGCAACTCGGGCATGCAGGGCGACACCTACAGCGGCGACCTGTTTCGCGAAGCGGCGCTCAAGTACGTGGAAGACCACGCCGGCGGGCCGTTCTTCCTGCACCTCTCGCTTCAACAACCGCACGCAGACTTGGCGGTGCCGAACAAATGGAAAAGGCCATTTGTCGACCAATTCGACGACGAGCCGTTCGCCGGCGGCCACTACCGCGCCGAACCCCATCCCAAAGCGACGTTCGCCGGAATGGTCACCTATCTCGACGATACGGTCGGCCAGTTGCTGGCGAAGCTGAAAGAGTTGGGGATCGACGACAATACGCTAGTCATCTTCAGCAGCGACAACGGCGCGATGTCCGAGGGAGGTTGGAGCCGAAACAACTTCAACAGCAGCGGACCACTACGAGGCGGGAAGCGCGACTTCTACGAAGGTGGCATCCGCGTACCCACCATCGCCCGCTGGCCCGGCAACGTGGCTCCCGGTACGCATACCGACCACGTCTCGTCCTTCTGGGACTTTGCACCTACCGCGTGCGAGTTGGCTGGAGTCGATGTGCCCAACGAAATCGATGGCATCAGCTACGCGCCAACTCTCCTGGGCACCGGCGAGCAACCCGAGCACGACTATCTGTACTGGGAGTTCTACGAACAAGGCGGCAAGCAGGCAGTACGTTGGGGCGATTGGAAAGGCATCCGCCTCGACGTGGGCAAAGACCCAAACGGCCCGCTGGAACTCTACAACCTGGCGACCGACCTCGGCGAGACGAACAACGTAGCCGCCGACCATCCGCAAGTCGTCGCGCAGATCGAGCAATTCATGCGCGACGCGCATGTGGAATCGCCGGTTGTGAAGTTTGGGCGACGGCGGTGATGAAGCCGGGACAGTTTCACAAGTTCGCAAGTGCTTGTGTTGATTCTGCCAAGATTGGAGGCTTCATTGCGAATACACGTGAGAACCGCCTTATTCTTTCACTTCGGTGAGTCCAATGCCAGCCAAACACTACGAATACAAGATTCACTATCTAAAACTCGGGGTGGAGCCTAGCAATGAAGTACAACTTGTAGAGGTGCTGAACAGATTCGGAAAAGACGGATGGAGACTCAACCGCCTTTACGGTGAAGCAAGCCTGCGTTCAATTATGTCCTGGAAGGGCGGCTTGAATCTATTGCTTGAGCGAGAAACGGATGTAGCAAACTAGTACACGCACGAAACACCGGTACTCGTTTGCCAGCCCCCTTCCGCTCACACTGTTCGAATCAACTTTCCATTTTCTCCTTGAAACCGGGCCACGCATTTGATCGACTGGGGATACTTCAAGGTGCGTTGTAATTGCGCGCCGGTCGATCTTTGGCAACTTGTTTGTAGTGGCTAGTGCTGGTGGCTGGTGAGTGTTTTGCTGCGCGGGCTGTACGCCAAACGCTTGCGCGACATTCCCAATTCCACCTTCCTTTTCCCCTTCGGCCGGGTTTTGCCCCAAGTGCGGGAAACCCTGGGGCAAAACCCATGGTAGATGGCGGTAGGGCGATTCCCTAAGTCTTTGATTTAGTGGGATTTATGGAATCGGTCGCTCGCGAAACGAGGTGAGTTTTGCCCCAATGAATCGTGTTTCGCCAGCAAGACGTGGGGCAAAATCGCAAGGCGTTGGAGTGCAACAGGTTAGGAATTCAGGCTTTGCCCCAGTGGGGAACAACGGCCCCTCACCTAACCTCTCCCCAAAGGGGAGAGGAACGGGGTGATCACCACGGGTGGCGCGGACAGCCGGACAGATTTGTTAACCGCACTACCCCGTCATCTTCCGCAACAACCAGTCTCCGAGATTGGGTGACAGTTGATTGAGCACAAACAGCAAGCGAGCGCGGTGGGGCAGGACCAACTCGGACTGACGACTTTCGCACGCCTTGAGGATTTTCTTGCACACGCGATGTGGGTCGAGAGCGCTGACCTTGGCGCCGGCCCCCGGTTTGGCGGCCGCTTCGGGCAGGCCATGCTCGACGGCTGCGTAGCGGTCGGAAGGTTCATCGTCGGCGCGGGCGATCGGGCCGGGACACACTAGCAGTGTGTGGAGGCCGGCGGGGCCGCGTTCGAGGCGCAGTTGTTGCGCCATCGCGGCCAGTGGAAACTTGCTTTCGCTGTACGCACCGATGAACCGCGGCGCAACACGGCAAGCAAGCGAACCGATCAGCACCAGGTGACCTTGTGTTGCGGTGAGAGGATCGGCTGCGGCGCAGGCGATGTCGAACGCCGCCCTCGCATTGACTCGCCATAGGGCTTCAAATTCCTCGCGGCTGGTGCTCACCAGTTCGCCGCGCATCGAGCGCCCGGCAGCGTGGCAAACCAAATCGACCCGCCCGAACGCCTCGACCGATTCGGCGATCAGTTGTTGGGGGAATCCATGCTCGGTGATATCGCCTTGCAGCGAGATCACTTCGCCGCCCATGTCTTTCAGCGCTGAGACGGTCGCCGAGAGCCGCGGGCGGTCGCGGCCGTTGATTGCCACCCGAGCACCGAGCTGTACGAGCGTTTCAGCGAGCGTGCGTCCCAGCCCCGACGAACCGCCGGTGACGACGCAGGCTTTGTTTTTCCAATACTCCATGCTCGATGCGAACCTTCGCTGAGTGACAAGACCGGTGCCATCTTAGTCCAAGCACCAATCGTTCGCCAACGCCGTACGAACCGGATTTGCGGGTCGCAACGGGCTCAAGTTGACCTATGTTTGTAAGGCTTTGCCGACGTTGGGCCGGGCCGCCATTCCCACCGCCAAGGTTAGCCGTAAAAATGATGCCAAGCGCCCCACCCACCATCGACCGCGATCAGTACCTACCCCACGCGGATTCGATGCATCACCACCACGAAAGCTCCATGCACTCGCAACTAGATATCCGTCAGCGTGCCTACACGAAAATCGTCGCCACGATTGGTCCCGCCTCGGAGAAGCCAGATACGATCGCCGAACTGATTCGGAGCGGCGTCGACGTGTTCCGCATCAACATGGCGCATGGCGGGCCCGAAGAGCAACAGGTGCTGGTCGATGCGGTTCGCGGCGTCAGCGAAGAACTCAGGCAACCGGTCGCGATCCTTGTCGATTTGGCCGGGCCAAAGATTCGGCTTGGCGAAGTGGCGAATGGACTCATTCACTGCGAGCGCGATGCCGAGTATTGCTTCGTCGACGGCGACTACGCGGAAGACCCGCACGACTTGACGACCACCTACGAACCGCTCACCAGCGAGCTATCGCGCGGCGACAGCGTGATGCTGGCCGACGGAACGGTGATGATGCAGGTGATCGATAAACAGCCCGGCAGAGTGCGGATGAAGGTGACTCAGGCGGGCGACGTGCGGTCGCGACAGGGTATCAATCTGCCGGGCGTGAACCTTAGCGCGCCAGCGATCAGCGTTACCGACCACATGCACGCCATTTGGGCCGCCAAGGCGAAGGTCGATTTCGTAAGCTTGAGCTTTGTCCGCGCGCCGGACGAAGTGAAAGCGCTCAAAGATATTCTGCGTTCTTCCGGCTCCAATGCCGGCGTGGTCGCCAAGATCGAAAAACGCGAGGCGCTCGATCGGCTGGAAGAGGTCGTCGCAGCCAGCGACGCGGTGATGGTTGCCCGCGGCGACTTAGGCGTGGAGATCGACGTCGCTCAGATGCCGATTGAGCAAAAGCGGATCATTCGCGTGTGCCATCGCTACGAGCGACCGGTGATCATCGCCACGCAGATGCTCGAAAGCATGCACGAATCGCAACGCCCCACTCGCGCCGAGGTGACCGACGTCGCCAACGCGGTGCTCGACGGCGCCGATGCCTGCATGTTGTCGGGCGAGACAGCGATCGGCCGCTTCCCGGTCAAGGCGGTGCAGATGATGAACCGCATCGCCCAAGCAACCGAGACCGCCATCCCCACGATGATGTGGCGCGACAGCGACCGGGCCGACTACGCCACGCGGCACGCGGTGACCCGCGCGGTGGTGAGCGGCGCGGGGCTGATGGCCAAGCAACTCAAAGCCAAGACGCTTGTGGTCGCCAGCCACTCGGGCAACACAGCGCTTGCCATGTCGCAATTGCGGAATCTGGTGCCAACGATCGGCGTAAGCTCCGAGGAGTCGACGCTCCGAAAAATGTGTCTCTACTGGGGCGTAACGCCTATCAGCGGCGCTCCGGCGCAAGACATGCAGGAACTCATCCGCCACGCCGATAGCTGGGCCCGCGCCACGGGACTGGCCGAAGGCGGCGATCGCATCGTGATCGTCGGCGGATCGCACCTTACCGCAGGCCCGGAACACAACGAAATGGCAGGCGGCGTGCACGACGTAGTCGTGGTACATGAAGTGGAAGGCGACTAGTAATTCTGTCAACGCTGGATTGTGGGGTGAGCCGAACGCTCTAGCGTCGGTTCTTGTCGAGAAAATCCGAGGCTAGCGTCTTCAGCTCACATCATCCAGCCCTATCATTCAACTCTTACAGAACACTAGAGCGTGCTTCGGCTAGCTGTAGCGATGCTGCCGCAAACGAGTCAAATCTGGCAAGGTGGCCGAAGCAGGCGAATCTGCATGATTCGTCGATGCAGGCCAACGTAGCCAGGTGCAAACGCAGTAAGCGGGCACGCTACAGATAAGTGAAGGGCGCTCTAGGCCACTTTTGCACAAGGCAGCCTACGAAACCCATCAAAATGGCGTGTGCATTGCGTCGACTATGTCGCCCACCATCTTCGCTACGGGATAGTGCTTTACCAGCTCGTTCCGGCTCCACGCCATCATCGCGTTTTCGACGAAGATGTACTTGGCCAATCGACGGGAATCCTTCTGGTTCTTTTCGACGATCTTTCTGCAGCGCTTTTCGAACATCTCCAATGCCAGACTTGCCGTTTGCCCGTTGACGCGAGATAACTCGTCGGCCAGGGCGGCTGCCGAACGCATCGCGGAGTTGGCGCCAGCACCAGCGGTCGGCAGAAACCCAACGGCCGCATCTCCACAAAGACCAACCCGACCGTTCACCCATTCATGCGCTCGAGCGTCCGCCATCCTCCATGAAAAGAAGCGTGTCGAGGAGTCGATGGCAGAGCCAATACGCTCGTCGGATGCCGAGAACTCAGCGAACAACTCATGGAGATACGACTTCGCCGGTTGTAAGTCGGTCGGCTCTACGGTGATGTGATTCTCATTCATACCAGCGCAAACCATCACCCTGTCCGCTACTGGGTACAAACCAAAGAAGCGTCCCTTGCCCCACGACTCCAACATTTCATTTCTTGGCCATGCCGGCATCTCCGACCACCAAACCCACAAAACCCAGTTTGAATCAAACACGTCTGCTGGAGCGTCGAATACCATTGACCGGGTGGGCGAGTGAATCCCATCGCAGCCGATCACCACATCAAACGCTTCCGGCGTGCCATCGCTTAGCACGACATCGACAAGGCCGCTATCGTTTGGTTGGTGCAGTTCGCTGACGGTGGTTCCCATTCGGACGTCGGCGTCGCCTGCCGCGTCTTGAAGCAGGTCAATCAGTTCCGTGCGACTGATCAACACCATGGGGCCGATTTCGCCCGCGAAAATCGAGAGGTCAACATCCTGCATCAGTCCGCCTCGACCATCGACGATTCGATAGCTGTCGGCGACCTGGCCTCGCTCTATTAGCTCATCGTATTTACCAAGCCCGTGAAGTACGCAGCTACCTAGCGGGTACAAGCCAATTGCGTATCCCTTGTCTTCGAACGCGTGTGCTTTCTCAACAATGACTGGCCTGCGTCCTTGCTGTAGCAACTTCGCTGCCAAGGTGAGCCCAGCAACTCCCCCTCCGACAATCAATACTCGCATGACCTACGAACCCCTGATTAGATTGGCCTACCGTGGACATAAAGCCTTTGCGTCGAAATTCACTACGGCTTTGCCGCCACTTTCTTCTCGTCGTCGAGCAAGTCTTCATCCATCTTCATCACGTAGTGCATGCTGCTAGTAGGTCCGGCAAAGCCGAGTACGCGCTCGTCGACTTCCATGTGTTGGCTCAAAATGCGACCTCGCTCGATGTCGAACTTTGCGGTGCCTTTGAGCAGTCGCTGGATGAGTTGCGCTTCGATCGCGGGATCGACGGGAGACAGCACCTGGTAGCTCACATCGATGCTGGCGATTCCGTTCGCGACCTTGGCGAGTTCGTAGTGCCGGCGCGTTTGAATTTCGCGCTTGGCGCCGTCGGCGGTTTGCACGGGCACCGCGCGGGGTTCGTTCCAAGTGTCGCCCACTGCCACGGGGCCTTCCGGCAACAACAATGTGACCGGGGCTTCCGTGTCGGCGGCAGGCTGGCGGTGTTTGACGTTGCGGTCGATCACGTCGCCACGTTGCGACATGCGAATTACGCTTAGCGGCACGCCTACCGCGGCGGCAGCGTCGGCGAAACCAGGCGGCGGCGCTTCGTCTTTGGCGCTGTCGTACACCATCTCGGCACGATCGGGTAGGCGGTTGGTCATCTTCAGCCGGTCGACCATGTGCATGAACTCAATCTCGCCGTCGGGCATCACATCGATCACCTTCCAAACCTTCACCGACTCGCTCCGCGTGATGGCCTTCTGGGTGGTGCCTTCGATGGTGCTCCGTACCGTAGCGCGATGGTCGATGCTGTATCGCAGCGTGTCGCCGACCTTGAACTTGTAAGCAAGCGTCACCTTGTCTCTGGCATCTTGTTCGGCGCCAATGACGCACGTTGGTAAGAAGCTAGCGACTACGGCCAGAAGAGCAAAAAGTTTCATCGTGGAGTCCTTTCCACAGCGGGTTTTCGTTGGCAATTGAAGTCGCCCGACTTTTGGTAGTGCCGAGCGGGCTCACTCGCGCAGTTGTCCGCCCCAGCCAAGCTTTTCGCGAAGCGTGCGGTAGTATCCTTGATCGGGTATGTGCAGTAGTTTGAAGGTCGCCGTGCTTCGTTCGATCCGAACTCGATCGTTCGAGCGAAGGTTGGCCATTACACGGCCATCAAGTATCAACGAGGTGCCTTCGTTCGGTTTGGGCACCGCCAATTCAAACACTCGGTCGGCCGAGTCGACCACTGGGCGATTGGTAAGCGTGTGCGGGCTGATCGGCGAGATGACAAACGCGTGCAAGTCTTTTCGCAGGATCGGCCCCCCTGCCGAAAGGCTGTGAGCCGTCGATCCCACAGGCGTGCTGACAATCAGGCCGTCGCAACTATAAGTGGTGGCCAATTCAGCGTCAACGTAAAGCTGTACGTCGAGTATCGAGAACGGCGGGCCTGCTAGCACCGAAGCCTCGTTTAGACCCAAACGAGTTTCCACCACGTTACCGTCGCGAATGAGTGAGCAGTCGAACATCAGATGCTCCACCACGCAGGCATTGCGATTGCATACCTCCGGCAACACCGCCTCAAGTTTGTCGGGCCGAATGTGGGCCAAGAAACCCAGCTTGCCCAAGTTGACGCCAAGTACCGGAAGTTGATGCTCGCCCATCAGCCGCGCCGATCGCAGCATCGACCCGTCGCCACCGAATACGATGGCCAACTCGGCCGAGTCAGGCAGTGTGCCATGCTCTAGGTCGAGCACGCGACCGATTACCTCGACGTGCCGGGCGACCAGCGGCTCGAGCCGGTCGAGTTCGCCAAGAATCTGCGGCCGCGACCCATCGGCCAGTAGCACCGCGCGAAGTTGGTTCATGGCTGGGTCGCTTAGGGTAATTGAGGAGTCGGAATCGGCCAATCTCCAGTTTCTCGGGCGTAAAGGCCCAAGACAAGCCTAGACCGCCCAGTCGACACAGCCTTTTCCCTGCAATCCGAACGTTGGTCGCAGTCGTGCTAGGCCGGCCGAACAACTACAAACAGATGCTCTTCTCCGCAAATTCGCAAGCTACACTTGTTTGTTCCGTTGTCACTCGCCCGGCGCCGCTCCCGTCTTCGACTCGCACGACTCGCTATGGTTACGCTTGCTCCCGCTCCGCCACCCGCCGTCGAACAGGACGGGTTCGTTCCGCTGGCATCGGGCATACTTCGATTCCTCAATAGGTCGAATCTCGACCTGTTCTTCTGGAACTCGAAAGTTGGTCGTCAGGTACTGTTCCGACAGGCCGATACGCCGCTGGATGAGTCGCGCATCGACGAGCTCGCGGCCCGATGTGGCGACTACTTGTACGTTCGTACGACCGACTTCGAAGACGTGTGCGAGTGTATGTTTTCGACGCTGGACGACGTGACCGGCGACGACCAAATCGCGCCGACCGATCGCTTCGCCCTGCTGCAGGCGGCCCTCAGCTTCGAGGTCGACAAGCAACTCGATGCAAACAGGCCCGACGACTACCTAAAACTCGCCCGGCACGTGGGCGATCTGATTGGCAAGCTGGTTGGCGAGAATCGTGTATTGCCATCGAATCTGTTTCGCATCGCGAAGCACGACGCCACGACCTTTGCTCATGTAACCAACGTCGCGGGCTACGCGACCACGCTTGCCCAGGCGCTCGGCGTTACCGACGCCGACGATCTGGACGAAATCGTCGTCGGGGCGATGCTACACGACATTGGCAAGCGGCACATTCCGAAGAGGGTGCTCGCAAAGACTAGCCGACTCTCGAACGAGGAACGTGAACTGATGCGTGAGCATCCGTTGCTCGGTTACGAGGAACTTGCCTACTCGCCCGACGTAACCCACGCCCAGCGGATGATGATCTATCAGCATCATGAGCACGTCGACGGAAGCGGATATCCCGTGAAGATCCTCGGAGACGAAATTCATCCGTGGGCCAAGCTGGTGGCGGTGGTCGACGTGTTCGACGCACTTACAGGTCGTCGACCGTATCGTCGAGCCATGACGGTGCGCGACGCTGTCCAATTCATCGCCGACCGTGTGGACAAGCAATTCGACAAGGAAATTGCAACATGCTGGATCTCAGCGATCAATGCCAAGTAACACCGCCCGCTTGGAGCGAAATCGAGTACCGAGCGAGGGTTCCCGGCGCGGTCGACGAGTTCCTCAACAAGCAAGGCCCCATGCCGGTAGCTCCCGAAAGCCGGCGCGGCTACCACCGCATGTACATGCGAACGTCGGCAGTACTTCGATATCAAGGTGAGTTTTACGCCATCTACATGTGCGACCTGTCGCGCACCGGCGCGGGCCTGCTTTCGCCAGTGCAGCTTCTGCCGTGCAAGCTGGTCGAAGTTTGGTTTGCCGACGACAGGATGCTGCGAGTCACCACCAAGAACTGCCTACGCATCGACGAAAACTGCTACCGCTGCGGCGTGCTTTTCGCTGGCGAGTGAGCCGCAACGTGCCATGCAATAGAATGTGGGCGAGTTGCGGAACTCAACTGTAGCGTTGTCGATGCTGCCCCCTCTCCTGTTGAACGAGAGAGGGACTTGCAATTGACTCTCGTAACCATGGAGGCAGGTAGCATGTCTGAGAATCCGTATCAAAGCCCCGATGGCAAGGCTGACGCGACCAAGTCGCCGCTTGCGTTTCTTGGTGGGCTAGTAGCATGCGGCGCGATTTTTGTACTAGTCGTAGCCCTACTCCTCCCGGCACATCGTGGGGCGCGTGAACCCGCTCGGCGTAATCAGTGCTTCAACAATCTGAAGCAGACCTCGTTGAGCTTGCTGAGCTACATCGAACGCAACGGCAGCTTGCCGCCGGCCTACACCGAGGATGCTGAAGACAATCGACTGCACAGTTGGCGGACGTTGATTCTGGAATATGGTGAGGGAAACCAGCAACTCATAGAGCAAATCGACCTTTCCAAACCTTGGGACGATCCGACAAATTCCGAGGCCCGCGAGGCCGAGATGGATCTTTACACCTGCCCGAGTGCGCCGTTCGACTACGGGCAAACAACATACTTCGCCGTGGTTGGTCCCGAAAGCGCGTTCGCCGCGCGGGAGGGACGAAAAATAGAGAACATCGCGGACGGCACGGAGAACACCGCGTGGCTGGTCGAAGGCCCTCACGAATCAGCGGTGCATTGGATGTCGCCAACCGATGTAAACATCGACCGCGTTCTAGCTTTCGGACCGGACAAGCCGACCGGCCACCCGGGCGGGTTTGCCGCCGCATTTGTGGATGGTCACGTGGCGTTCATCGACGAAGACGTCGACCGCGACGTGCTGAGAGCTATGCTGACAGCCGCTGGGGGCGACGAACTGGCGGACTAACCCGAGCAGCTTCCAACACCACAAGCGGGGCCAACCAACTCAGCCACGCTGCGTACGGATAGACGCCCGCGATGCCAAACACGTCGCTAGCCCCGCCAATCACCCTTATCACCACAGCCGAGCACAGCAGCACGAAGCACCGCTGCATCCAAACACGATGCTCGGCGAATCGCCGCGAAACCGCACGACGCCAACCCATCGCGGCGGTTGTTGCGGTAGCGACCGCGAGTGTCGCGAACCCCACCCCGGCTACCATTCCAGTGGCGTACCAAGCCATCCCAAACCCACTCGGCGCAAGCAGTAACAGAACACACATAACTTGTACGCGGCCGAATGCACGGTGCCAGGCCGGCCAGCGAACCCTGAAGCGACTGCTCATCAGCACCATCCCAAGCACGAGCGTCACCAGGCCTGACACAATGTGGGCATAGAAGGCCCACGCATAGGCCCCGTGGAAGTACTCACCGCGCCCCAACAAGAAATCGGAGCGAAAGTTGGGCGGGAAGTAATCAGGAAAGTTGAGGAGCACAGCGACAACGGTTTGCGCAACGAGCAAACCGGCGAGCAGTCGGATGACCTTGGTGGAAATCGTCATGTAGATCAGCGTCGTGAATGGGAAGTCCGCGAAGGGCCACACGATGAGTTCCGGCCCGCGGGCCGATATTATTCGTAAACATACGACCCGAGTCGCAACCAACTCACCCCCGTAGCGGCGCCAGCCCCTTCACAATCTCCACCGTGTCTTCCGCCGCCCGGGTGGGCGCGAGGGCGGTGTCGGCGATGCCGGAGACTACTTTGGTAATGTGGTGGTCGGTTTCGCCCGGCTGAGCCCAAGTGCTTACCGGCGGTGCGGTGACGTATACCGAGAAGGCGTGGTGGCCCGACCCGGGGCGCTCGCCAATCACGTGCAACACCGCGCGATGCGTACCATCGTTTTCCAGCGAACCGTACAGTTGTTCGCCGACTCGGTAACCAAGACGTACGCGACCTCCCCGCACCACCAAGTGCTCGGGCGCCACCCGATAGCCAGCGTCGACTAGCGCAGTGCGGACGCTGCCGAGGTACGGGGCCAAGTGACCCTCGTCGATGAGCGACAACGCGTTGAGCCCGTCCGACAGCACCAACTGAACGTCGTACGCTCCGGCATGCGAGTCGCGCAGCTTGAGGACCTTGTCCAGCGAGGCGTCGTCCAACACTTCGCCGGTGGGCGGGTGCAGGATGTAGTCGCGACGATCTTGCGACCGCGATTGCACGCTCACCGCTTCAGGGATGTCGGACGAGAAGTCCTCGGGCAGCTCGGCCCAGATGCATTGTTTCGAATCGTGGTACAACTCGCGAATCCGGCGGTCGAGGTTCGGTTCGACGTCCCATGGACTCGCTCCGTAGCCTTCGGCAATCGCGACACCTCGGTAGCGCACTTGCTGAATCTGCCGTTTGGCTTCGGCAAGTATCTCGCCATCGGATCGCGCGTCGCCCTTGCGGCGCTGGTATTGCAGGTAGACCCACGACGGCTGGCCGAAATGCTCGGTCGGTTGGCCCAGCAAGTCGATGACGCCGAGTTGCTGGAAGAACTGCCACATCTGGTCGTTCACCTTGTAGCCAAACTTCTCGCGAATGCGTACATGATCCTGAAAGCCGGTTGTCAGGTAACTCAACATTGGGTCGTTCTTAGTCGGCAGCGCCATCAAGTAGGCAGGGCACACGGGCATGATTTGTTCGATGCACCAATCGAGGTCGTCGAGGTCGACCTCCATATGCAGCGTCGAGCAGATGTCGAGCCCGATGGTCAGCCCGTGCAACTTGCCCATCACGATGTCTTCCAGGCAGCAGCGGACGAGTTGCTCGCGATTGCGGAAGATCTCGGGGCCAATGAATCCGGCAACGTCGTTCACATGCACCCACGGCGCGGGCACCCGCCCAGCTCGCTGCTGTGCCTGAGCGACCTCCTGCGCTAGCGCGCGAGCGAAGCCGTACTTGCGGGCTTCGTGCATCACCATGTCGAAACCCTTGCCGCAGCCATTCGTGGCATCGGCCCCTTGCCCTGTCTCAAAGTACATGCCGTACTTACCAGTGCGCGAGCGGGCGTGGCGCACCATTTTCTCAACGCTGATATCGAAAATGTGGTTGGCGTCCTCGACGCCGGCGAGGCTTTGGAACCACTCGCCAGTGGCGCCTGGGTATTGATCCTCGACCGCCGCTTGCACATCGACATGGGCCAGCACGCAATGCGGCATCACGTCTTCGAGACCAAACGTTTGCAGGATCTCGGCGAGTGTTTGCTCGACCGCGGCGACCGAGTCGATTTCGCTCGACACTGGATTGGCGCCAAGCACCACGTCGCCGACCGCAAAGGAAAACCCATTGAATACCTGCCAGCGAATGTCTTCCACGTTGTCGGTAGGCGAGTTGGGCTGAATCCGCGCGCCCATGTAACCGCGAGCGCCAATTTGCGTACCCGGCAGCGGGTTAAACACCTTGGCGCCAACAGCGATAAGCTGTTCGTTGCTCATCAGCTTCACCACGCAGGCAATGGTGTCGCTCGACAGCCCGGGCGCGATCGTCTTGACCTGCGCCGCGCTCGACCCAAGTAAGAAATTCTGCAACTGGCCGAGCGTCCAGCCGCCAACTTGCTCAGCAATGTTGGAGTCGACGGCCCGACTGATGTACTCCGATTGGGCATCGTCGAATACTGAGTGTCGCTCGAGGTCGGCGATTCGCGTGTTCGCCAGCAGCGTGCGGGCGTTCTGTCGCGAGACATCGTCCGACGCCGAAACGCCCAGCGACTCGTCGCCCTCCTTGAACTCGTTGCACGCACCGAGCAATTGCCGGTAAAGCGTGACATCGAACCCGCCATGCGTGCGATCGATGTACTCGAACAAGTCCTCGGTACCCGCCGCGTCCAATGGAACAACGACTCCACTATCAACTGGCGCGGCAATCACGTGCTTACCTCCATTGCCCAACAGAAGCCCAACCGCTCCACCCACCGCACCCGCCAAACAATCACGCCGCGACACGTTCGCTGTCGGCGCGTCGGTCGTACTCATGCAGCTCGGTTTGGCAAGCATCGAAACAAGAACCTACGAGGCTATCGCCTATTTTACCTTGCTAGGCATTGTATGCTGTGAGTTTGGGGGCTTACAACATTATCTCTTGCGGGGGGCGACGAACTAGAACGCAGGAACAGATCAATGACTGAGAATACACTATTAGTATTCGCGAAGATTTCGCCGAAGCGTGAGCATTATGAGGAGGCCAAACAAGCGATCATGAACATCTTGCAGCCGACGCAAGCCGAGCCCGGCTGCCGTCAATTCGAGCTATACGAAAACAGTTCAGAAGGACACCTCTACTTGTTTGAGGAGTGGGAGAGCGAGCAAGCCCTGGAAGCACACTATCAGCAGCCGTATACGCTAGAGGTGTTCGAGAGCTATGAAGAATGGCTGGCTAGACCGGTGGAGGTGGAGAAGATGTGGAAGTGCTGAGGCTACGTTAAGATACGAAGGCGCGCGCTGGCTTGCACTGCACCGAATAGCGGAATGTCCCTACTTTGTCACCCGCGACTGTTCAGTCGTGTTTCGCTCCGCGAAACAGCGCACGATTTGCGGAGCAAATCGTGACATTCTTGCCCGGATTCTTGTAGAAAGTAGGCCACCTACTCTGCTAGGCTACATGTGCAAACCGGTCGGTTGGTTGAGTAGCGGCCGCGTGGGCGGGTTGTCTGGTACCGCATGTGTTTGTGGGATGTGTTGGCCAACGAGGGTAGGGCTTTGTCTCCCTATCGAAACCTCGAGTGCATCCTTCCACCTGCCCG
>JANQOF010000061.1 GCA_028279215.1 Pirellulales bacterium | reverse complement strand
GCAGGACGTTTCTTAAGTTGTCCATGGGATTATCCAATAGAAGGAAAATGGCGTTATGATTTTCGAGCGCTAGATTTCAGGTTATTCAGCAACATTCATTCTGCTTGGCTCGCACAACCGCAGCTTTTCGTTGCCGAGCTTCCCCTCCGCCCAAAGTAATACTTATAATCTCTGTTCTCATCGACTGTATCACGCTTTGATTCGGGTGTGAGGTCGGTGAAGAAAAAATTCGGCGCTCGGGTCCGCCAACTCCGCACAGACCGGGGTTGGAGCCAGGAGGAGCTTGCCGCGCGGTCGAAACGGCACTGGACCTACATTGGCGGCGTGGAACGGGGTGAACGGAACCCGACATTGCTGGTGATCGCCTCTCTTGCCAAGGCATTGAAGGTGGAAATCTCGGAGCTTTTTCCGGACTAAGGTGGTTAACAGTTCTGCGCTGGATTCTAGCCACGGATGACGCGGACCTTCGCGAATGAGGAAAGTCTGTGTTCATCGGTGCTTATCCGCGGCTAACATCCAGCAAACACCGCGCCATACGGCATATCCACTACATGCTAACCAGCCCGCCCACCGCTGCCGCACGAAAGTGTGCGGAACCGGCGCAGGGTAGCGAACAAGCAGAGAATCGCGGGGATGGCTAGATACTCTCGTTAGGAGTCTTGTTAACCCTGGAACCCCAACTCACCGCCCCCACTCAACCACCACGTCCCAGCCGGGCCCCAAGAACAAGGCCCAAGAAACTAGGGCGGCGAAATCCCACCGCACTTGAGGCCGCCGGCGATTTTGGGGCACCGCTGTCGGACGTGGGAAGCAAGTAACTGAGCTGCAGCATGAAACAGCATAAAGCAAGTATCTACCCCGCCCCCACCTGATCCATATGCACATCCAACTGCGGAAAGGGGATCTCAATGTCCGCGGCGTCGAGTTGGTTCTTTACTTCGCGGAGGAGGCTTTGTTTGATGTCGAGATAATCGGAGGTTGCTCCCCACACTCGTACCGACCAGTCGACGCTTGAGCCGCCCAGGCCCATCAAGATGATTGCCGGTTCGGGGTCGAGCACGATGCCCTCGGCTGCTCGGGCTGCTTCACCCAACACGCGACGGGTTTCGTCGATGTCGGCAGCGTAGCCCACTCCTACGTCGACGTCGACGCGGCGCTGAGAGTGGAAGGTGATGTTCTCGATCACCGAACCATAGATTTTGCCATTGGGTACAATGATGCGACGATTGTCGAACGTGTCGATCGTGGTCGAGAACAACTCGATCTCGTGTACTTTGCCAAGGTTGTCGGCGACGTTCACGACATCACCCACTTTGAACGGGCGAAAGATCAGAAGCATCGCGCCGGCGGCGAAGTTCGACAGGGTGCCTTGAAACGCAAGGCCCACGGCAAGGCCGGCCGCACCGATCACCGCGGCGAAGCTAGTCGTCTCGACGCCGAACTTCGACAGGCACGCCAGGGCCGCGAGCAGAATGACGCCCCACCACGCAAGCTTGGCGAGAAACAGCGTGAGCGTTTCATCGAATCGCAAGCGGCGAAGGCTCACCTTGACCGCATGTGACGCCCAGCCGGCGATGGTCCAGGCCAGGATCAACAACACCAGCACGAACGCCACACGCAGCCCGTAGTACTGGGCCAGCGCGACCCATTCTTCGCTGGAGAGTCTTAGATTGAAGCTAAGCAGCTTGTTGGCCGCGTCGACGTGTAGAGGTTCGGTGGATGGCGTAGTTTCAGCAAGAATGAACATGAGCATTGGTCCGAGGACGTGGCGAATACGCCACGCAATTATCGGTAACCGCCGAAACGAGGCAACAGCAGTGCTTGCGGGCACAGAATGCTGGCAGTGCTAGCCATGCGTGTGGCCTAGGCCAGCAGCTTGTCGAGAAGGGCGGCCAGTTCCTTAGCCCCCTTGCCGGTCATCATCGTGAAGTGGTCGCCAGGAATCGCCGTGCGGTGCACTGTCTGGCCGACGAGGCTGTTCCACCCGTTGTCTTCTGGCAGTTCGTGCTGCGTGATGTCTTCGAGTCCACCGCTCACGGTCGGCTGGAAGAGTTGCATCGTCAAATCGATCGGTTGAGGCGCGTAGGACTTACTCGCACGAATGAGTCCTTCGCCCACAGCGACCATTCGCTGGACGTACTCGTCGCTGACGCTCGGCGGGAACATTCCTTGACTGCGTGCCTGGGCGAGCGCGCTGGCGAACCGCTCATCAGGCGAGAGTTGCTCCAACTCGTCGATCGATAGCTCGATGTTGGTGCCGGCGAAGCGATTGGTGAAGCGAACCATATCGCACAGGAAGCGAGCATCGTCGTCGATGTCGATGTCGCGATAGATCGTAGGCAGCGGCGTATCGAACAGGGCAAGCAACTTCACCGGCGCGCCGTCGGCCATCAGTTGCTCGGCAATCGCAAACGCGGTGACGCCGCCGGCAGACCAGCCAGCGATGTAGTACGGCCCCGTCGGTTGCAACTGCCGCACGGCCGCAGCATAGTCGACCGCCAACGATTGCATGTCGTTGTGCGGCGGGTTGGCGTCGTCGATGCCGCGAGGGCGAAACGCCATTACAGGACGATCGATCGACAAATGCTGCACCAGTTCGGTGTAACACCCGGCGTCTCCACCGAGCGCTGGCAGCAACACCAGCGGCTCGGCGGCCGCTCCGTCGCGCAACTTCACCAACGGGTTCCAACCGTCGGCGACGCTCGCCTGCCGCGGCGCATCGGCTCCGTCGCCCGTCAGCAGGCCAACGGTATCGACCGCGAGCGAAGCGATACTCGGGCCTTCGAGCAACTTCGCCATGGGCAGGGTGAAGTCGAGTCGCGCTTCGAGGTTGTTCTTCAGTTCCAGCGCCATTAACGAGTCGAGCCCGAACGCGGTCAGCGGTTGATCGACATCGAGCTGATCGGGTTCGAAACTCATGATGCGAGCGAGTTCCGACTGGATGTAGTCGCGGACAAGCGGTACGCGCCCAGTCGCTTCGGTCTCGAAGAACTGACTGCGGAACTCGTGATCGACTGTAGACGCGCTCAACTCGCCGTCGCTATGCTCGTCGGCCAAGTCGTCCAGGGCACTCAACCGCCGGCTGCCAAGCAACCGTAGCAGGGCATCCCAGTATACGTCCATAACGGTGGTTTGCGTGGTGCCAGCGGCGATCAATTCGCCGAGCATTCGCAAGCTCTTATCGGCTGGCAGTAGATCCATGCCGCGTGATTGGATGCCCGCCTGACGATCGGTATCGGCAAAGGTGTCAGCGGCCATACCGCTGCCGGCCCACGGGCCCCAGTTGATGCTGATCGCCGGCATGCCCCTGCTGCGACGGTAGTGGGCCAATGCATCAAGCGTGGCGTTGCCGGCCGCGTAGTTGCCCTGCCCCGGCGAACCGAGCATGGCAGCCACCGACGAGAAGAGCACGAAGAAGTCGAGCGGAAGATCCGCCGTCGCGGTGTGCAAATTCCACGCGCCCACCGTTTTGGGTAACATCGCGCGATCGAGTTGCTCAAGCGACATATCGGCCAGCACACCATCGGCCAACACGCCTGCGGCGTGAATCACCCCTCGGATCGGCGGCAACGACTTAGGAAGCGACTTTAGCCCGGCCGTAAGCGAATCGGCAGCGACCACGTCGGCCTGTAAAGCGAAAACCCTGGTGCCCTTTTGCTCGAGCGCCGCAATCGCCTGTTGCTGTTCGGCGTTAGGTTGGCGACGTGACACGATCACCAGCCCACCGGCGCCCTGCTCCGCCAGCCAATCGGCTAACTGCAGTCCCAGGCCGCCCAATCCACCGGTGATCAAGTACGAACCATCGCTGTGAACCAGTTGCTTCTTAGGCTCCGCGTTCGCTGACTCGGTCGAGACGCCGTCAGCAATGGCGACCACCACTTTGCCGATGTTCTTTCGCTGCGACATGTAGCGAAACGCGTCGATCGTGCCATCGAGCTCGAACCGAGTGAACAACTCGGGGTGATAATCGCCACGCTCGAAGAACTGCATTACCTCGTCGAACAGTCCGCGTATGTAGTCCGGAAGTTGGCGCAACATGCGGTCGAGGTCGATCGCGTGGTACGAAAGGTTGTCCTGAAACGGCAGCAGTCCGATCTTGCGGTTTTGATAGATGTCGGTCTTGCCGATCTCAAGGAACCGCCCATAGGCACGCAGCACCGCGAGACTCTTGGTGATCGCTTCGCCCGGCAGCGAGTTGAGCAGTACATCGACGCCCTCGCGATCGGTGTCGGCGAGGATCTCCTCGGCAAAATCGAGCGTCCGCGAACTGTAAACGTGCTTGACGCCCAACGAACGAAGGAACTCACGCTTCTCGTCACTACCAGCGGTGGCGTAGACCTCGGCGCCGATCTGTTGACAAATCTGAATGGCCGCCAGTCCCACGCCACCGGCGCCTGCATGAATCAGCACCCGCTCGCCCCTCTGCAGATGTGCCAGGCGCACCAGCCCGTAGTAGGCCGTGAGGAAGGTGATCGGAACGGTGCACGCTTCGTCGTGGCTGATCGACTTTGGCTTGTGCACCAAGGTGTAGTCGCGAGTCACGGCGTGCGACGCGAATGCGTAGGGAGCCACGCCCATCACTTCGTCGCCGACCTTGAAACGATCGACCTTTTCGCCAACCGCCGTCACGACGCCTGACGCTTCAATTCCGAGTGGGACGATCTCATCCTTGATTCCCGGGTACAGACCAAGCGCCTTGAGTACGTCGCTGAAGTTCAGTCCGGCCGCATGCACGGCAAACTCGACTTGGTCGTCCGCAATCGGCTTGCGATCGAAAGCGACATACTTGAGGGCATCGAACGAGCCAGGATTCGTAATGCGAAGCTGGAAGGCAGAGTTCGTCGGAATCGTCTCGCCACTGCCGCTCGAAGCGGCGACTGCTTCGCGGCTGGCCGTGTCGGGCCGCAGCCGAGCGACGTAACGTGTGGTCCCGCGATAAGCGACTTGGCTGTCGGTCGAGTCGCTCGCGAGTTCAGTCGCGAGGCTTTCGATACTGGATTGCGTCGTCGCGTTGGGGTCGAGATCGATCAGGGTGGGCTGCAACTCCACGTGCTCGACCGCCGCGACGCGCGACAGTCCGACCAGCGGCGCTTGGGTCACCGACACGGCCTCGGTGTCGTCGACCGCCTGCGCGCCGGAGGTCGCCAACCACAACCTGGGCATGGTTGCCTGGCCACATCGCGCAAGCTGCTTAATGGTGAGCAGCGCGCTCCCTACCCCATGCTTCGACGACTGGTTCCATGGCTGTGTGGCGCCGGCTTCCGATAGCGGCACTTCGAGCGACCACAAATGAACGACGCCAGCAATCGGGCTGTCGCCCGAGGCAACTTGACCGATTAGCTCTTCGTACTGCGATTCGTCGAGTGGATCGATGGTAGCTTGTGCCACGCCGTCAGCGTTCGTTTCGAGCGAATACCCTGAACCTGACGCGACCAAGATCACATTTCGATTATCCCCAGCAAGTTGTTTGGCGAGCTGCGCCGCAACGGCGCTGTCGCCAAACACCAGCCAGGTACCCGCCACAGGCTCGCCGCCCCCGTTCGCCGGGTTGTCGTTCCACTCCAAGTGATACAACCAATCCGACGGCTCGTGCGCGTCGACAGCGGCGGCCCCGCGCCCAATGCGTTGGACTTTGGCTTGCAGCATTTCGACCAACACCCGTCCGCCTAAGTCGACGAGGTAGACGTCGCTGGTGATGGTGTCGGGGCTGGGGCCATCATCTTCGGAGCGACGAATCGCGTAGCAGTAGACGGGCTGCTCCAGGTTGTCGATCGGCTGCACCACCCGAACTTGGCCAACGGCGATCGGCATGTAAGTGTAAGGACTGTAGCTGCCGTCGTCTTCGAGTGGTACGGTCGAGGCAAGTGTTTGCAGGCAGGCATCGCCGAGCACAGGGTGCAGTTGGTACTTGCCTAGCTCGGCCACCACGTTCTCATGCGCTTCGATCGGGGCGAGCGCTTCGGTTCGCGTGCGCACCACGTCGCCAAGCACTTGAAACTGTGGGCCGTACACCAACCCGCGTTCGCCGACGATGTCGTAGAATTCGTCCCGCGTTTTCAAGTCGATCACTCGCTGGCGCACCGCTTCGAGGTCGATGGTCGCCAACGACTCGATGTCGGGCAACTGCGACTCGTGCAACAGCGTCGCGGTGGCATGAAGATTCCACTCGGGCGAGTCGGCGTCGGTAGGCGAGCTATAGCTCTCCATTTCAGTCCGCCCGCCGGCTTCGGGCTCGAGGGTCACTTGCACCAGTCGAGCCCCTTCGTCCGCAAGGAACATGGCGGCTTGCACCGAAACATCCCGAACTCCATGGTGGCCATCGCCGAAGGTTTGCCGGGCTGCCGCCAGACCTTGCTCGATGAAGGCTGCCGCCGGCGTCACCACCGAGCCCTGTACCTGATGATCGACCAAGTAGCTTGGCGTGTGGGCATCGACCACGGCTTCATGCACGGCGTTGGCCCACACCGATGGCACCCTGGTGCCCAGCAACGGATGCCCGATCGACCGATGCCGCGCTACGCCACGGGCGGATTCATCGAGGTCGAACCAATAGCGTTCGCGATTGAACGGGTAGCCGGGCAGCAACACGCGCTTGGCGGAAAGGTAGCGATCGCGGTTGCGCCAGTCGATCTTAGCGCCGGCGGTGTACATGTCGCTCACGGCGCTTGCCATGGTTTGATCGGCATCCTGCCCTTTGCGCAGCGACGCGATGGTCGCTATCTCGCCATCCGACAGAAAACGCTTCGCCATGCCCAGCAAGCTTGCCGTTGGCCCAACTTCCAGCAAGATGTTCGCTTTGGATTCCGCGACGCGCTGCAATCCGTCGACAAAACGCACCGCGTTGCGTACGTGATCGCGCCAGTATTGCGCGGTGGGTGCGTCGGTCATCAATTGACCGGTCAGGTTCGACACCAAGAATATTTTGGGCGGTTGGAAATCGATGCCGGCGGCGAAACGCTCGAAGTCGTCGAGCATTTCATCCATCAACGGCGAGTGAAACGCATGCGATACGACGAGTCGCTGGAGGCCAATGCCCGCCGTTTCGAATTGGTCGACCAGCGCGTCGATGGTATCGGCATCGCCAGAGATCACCGTGTTCTCCGGGCCGTTCACCGCGGCAATGGCTACGAGCTGTTCTTTCCCAGCCAGCCTGGCGGCAACCTCTTGTTCGGGCGCGAAGATCACCGCCATTTTGCCCGGCAGCGAGATTTGCTGCATCAGCCGCGCGCGTTCGCTAATCAGGCCGAGCCCTTCGTTCAGGGTCATGCACTCCGCAATCGTCGCAGCTACGTACTCGCCCACGCTATGGCCGAGCAGAATGCTGGGCTCGACGCCCCACGACCGCCACAGGCGCGCCACCGCATATTCCAATGCGAATAGCGCGGGCTGAGTGAAGCCCGTCTCGTTGATCAGTTCTTCGTCTTCACTCGTGTTGGGAAACAACACCGTCAAGAGCGACTCGGTCAAACCCGTGCGAAGGATTTCGTTGCATTCGTCGATCGCCGCACGAAACACCGGCTCGGTTTGATACAGCTCGCGGCCCATCTGCGGATACTGCGAACCTTGACCGGTGAACAACATCGCCACCTTGGGTCGCGTGATGCCCTTAAGCTGGCCCCGTTTGACACTGGGGCTCGCCTTGCCGACGGCGAGTGTGGTGAGCCCCTTGTGGAGCGACTCGCGGCTGTCGCAAGCAATTGCGGCGCGATGATTGAAATCGGAGCGTCCCGTATTGGCCGAATAGCAGACGTCGGCAAGCGCGGCTTCGGGGTGGTCGGAAAGGAACTCGGCAAACTGGGCCGCTTGTTGTTCAACCGCTGCGCCCGTCCGACCCGACAGCTTCATCACGTGACGCCGTCGCGGAATCGCGTTGAGCGAACTCGACTCCGCCTCGCCGTTCTGCGATGCGCCTGTCGCAACACGCGGAGTGACTGGGCTTGGTGCTTCGGGGGCCGAAGCGGATGGTGCTTCGATCAGTATGTGGGTGTTGGTGCCACCGAACCCGAACGAACTGATGCCGGCCAAACGACGTCCCATGCTTGCCGGCCACGCAGTTCGCTCGGTTGGCAAGACGATCCGCGAACCGTCGAGTGAAACATGCGGATTCAGCGATTCCAGGTGCAACTGCGGCACGACGACCTCGTGCTGCATGAGCAACACCGCTTTGATCAATCCAGCGGCCCCCGACACCGTTTCAGTGTGGCCGATGTTGGCCTTTACGCTGGTGACGTGAACGGGCGTGTCGTTGTCGCCCGTGCGCTTGAACACCTCGCAAAGCGCCTGCATTTCGATGGGATCACCGAGCGGAGTCCCGGTGCCATGTGCTTCGACGTAGGAGATGTCGGCTGCCGATACACCCGCTTGTGCGTGCGCGGCTCGAATACACTCCTGTTGCAACTGCCCGTTCGGTGCACTGATGCCCGACGTTCGACCATCCTGATTGACGCTAGTGGCTCGGATTACAGCCAGCACTTGATCGCCATCGCGCTGGGCGTCGGCAAGTCGTTTGAGCAGCACCAAACCACATCCCTCGCCACGCACATAGCCGTTGGCGCTGGCGTCGAACGGTCGGCACTTGCCTTCGGGCGAGAGCATGCGGGCCTTAGAAAAGGCAATCGTCGTCTCGGGCGTGATGATGGCGTTTACGCCACCCGCGAGCGCCGCCGAGCATTCCCGCCGGCGAAGGCTCTCGACCGCCAAGTGAATCGCCAGCGACGCGCTGGAGCATGCTGTATCGACCGCCGCGCTTGGTCCGTGAAAGTCGAAGATGTACGAGATGCGATTCGCGGCAATCGAAAGTGCGTTGCCGGTTCCGACATGAGCATCAATCTGTTCGTAGTAATCGGAATACTGCGACGGAACCTTCGAGTAGTCGCTACCGCCGATGCCGATGTAGACGCCAGTCTTCGTTCCGGAAAGCTGATCGGCCGGGATGCCGGCGTTCTCCATCGCTTCCCAGGCAACTTCGAGTAGCAGTCGCTGCTGCGGATCCATGCGCGAGGCTTCACGCGGAGCGATGCCAAAAAACTGCGGATCGAACTGGTCGATGTTGTCGACGAATCCGCCCCACTTGGTAAACATCTTGCCGGGTTGGGTTCCGGTCGGGTCGTACAGCTCGTCGAGACTCCAACGATCGTTCGGCACTTCGCTGACGGCCCCGATACCCTCATTGATCACCCGCCAATAGGCCGCCAAGCTGTTAGCGCCTGCGAATCGGCACGACATTCCGACAATGGCGATTGGCTCCGCCTGCGACTTCTGCCCTGCCAATCGCTGCTCGAGAAGTTTCCGCTGGGCGGGCGAGAGGCTCGCCATACGTTTGGCTAGATCAGACATCAACCAGGGGCCTAGTTCACTAGATGGGCATCTGCTGCGATTGTAGTGTTGGCGAGTGCCGGTCCACAGTCGACGCGCCGAGACCTCTTAGAATAGGTTAGCCACTGCGGCGGTTCAACCCGCGATTCGTGAGGGAATGCCCGCGAAATGTCGCTGTACTACCGTCTGGGGCACTTCGTCGCGGGTAGCAGCTATCTACCACTGGAGCGATTAGCTGCACGCCTTGGCCGCGATGTTGTAGCCGTCGACCATGAACCGATAACCTCGCAACGATAGGTCGTCCAGACAAGCGGCCAGGCGGTTCGAATCGAGGTGGAGGAACTCGAACCTCAGCCAGGTCGGATGCCAACGGTCGAGATCGATCGTTGCCAGAACCTCCAGGTCGAATCCTTCGGCGTCGATCTGCAGAATGTCGAGTCGTTCGATCGCCAAGTCATCGAGCAACGAGTCGAGTGGCGTGCACCTCACCGATTTGCAGACGATATCCTCCGCCGCAATGCCGTGTCGCGTAAGGTTCGTTCTGTCGAACGACGCCAGTCGTGACTCCCCAGATCGCGGCCGAAACATTTCGCGCTGGCCGACTTCCGGAGCAATGGCTACGTTGGCCAAATGTAAGTTCTCGTGATCGCCAAACCGCGTTTGCAACTCTGCAAAAGGTTCGGGTTGTGGTTCGACGAGTACACCGCGTACGCCAGTGTACGTCAGCAGCGATGTCAAGTCGTCGCGGCTCGTCCCATCGAACGCCCCCACCTGTACAAAAGTTAGTCGGCCACTCAACAACAAGATTTCGGCAGCTCCGGAGGCGACGATGTTGGGCGTCAACAAGTCGTCGCGCCCCATCAGCGACGTGGGGGCGTTGCAGCGTGTCAGCCCGACTTGCCTGAGCGCGACGTCGCGCAATCGCCGTCGCTGATCGACGGTGCCAAGCAAATAGTGGTGCCACTTTCGCGGGCGCGTCGCGTGTTTGGTCGACATAAGCTGGTCACTCAGGCGGCTTGAGACGGCGCTGCTGGGCTGGGCAGATTGTCGCTGGGAGACTCTCGGTGCCCGGCCGACTTAGTTCGGCTATGCGTGAGTTCCCATAGCTTGGCGTACTTCATCAGGTTGTAGTAGGCAACGATTCCGCACCACAGCAGCCCGGGCGTCCGATCGACGATGCCAAGTCGCAGAAAATAGAACTGCAGGAACTTCAGCGGCGGACGTACTGCGACGCTCAACCAAGTTGCCTTCTTACCCGCGTCAAAGGCGTCGAGCGCTGCCCAGCTCGAATACCGGTTTTGTGTTTGCAGGAAGCGGTTCAAACATTGGCAGGTGTGGTGTTGCAGCTTGCCGTCGAGCATGCCGGTGCGATCGGCTGCGACATCAATGTCGGCGTGCACGCGCCGCGACTGGTAGCGCAAGTGGCGGCGAAATAGTCGCGTGCAGGTGGCCGACTGCGCCCCAGAGTGACGCAATCGATGGCCCAGCATGTAGGTTTCGCGGCGCACAGCAAACGCTTCCAGATCGGTCGGCTGGGTCAGCACTTTGCCAACACTAACGGCCACTTCGGGCGTCACGCGCTCGTCAGCATCTACCACAAGCACCCACTCGTGCTGCGCTTGTGGGATCGCCCAGTTCTTAAAGTCGGCACTATTGACATACTCGCGCTCAATGACCCTTACGTCTGGCAAGTCGCGGATAAACTCGAGCGTGCCATCGGTCGAGCCCGAATCGGCTACTAATATCTCGTCGGCGATGTCGCGGACCGAATCGATGCAATCGAGGATGTTATGCCGCTCGTCTTTGCATGGAATAAGTACGGTGAGCATCGGATTGGGGGATGGGCTGGAGGACGCGAGGCTTGGGACGCTGAAGAGGGTAGCAGAGTACCGAATCGACGCCCACAGCAGTCGACGCTAGCAACTAAGTTCCCAGGCCTATATATGCGTCGCTAATCAAACCACTCGTCGTCCGGATCGAACGCCGGCACCGGAATGTTTAAGACGCGAAGCGCGGTGCCCGGCTCGGGAATCGCTCGATGGCGACAGCCCGGTTTGATGAGAATCGAGTCGCCCGCCTGCACCGCGTAGAGCTCACCGTCGAACTCCATCTGGCCCGATCCATCGAGAATGTAGTAGATCTCCGTGAGCCGCTTGTGATAGTGCGTACGCGCATCCTCGGTGATTTCGACCACGTGCAGCGAAGCGATTTGGTCAGGATCGTCGGTAAACGCACGCCGCGACATGCCGCACGGACATGGAACGGGCTGGATGTCTGCAATACGTGCGATTTGGAAACTTGTAGACATTTATCGATACTTCAGGTCGTACTGCCACCAGCCGACTCTGTCGCGGCTGCGTGTAAGTTCAAATTCCAGGCCAAAGACTTCGGAGCGGCGCCAATCGTCGATCGTGGAGGACTCAACATATCCGTCCGATTGCCAACTCAAGACGGAGAACAGAATATCATCGCCCCGAGCATCCAATAGCCAGTACTCCGGGATGCCAGCCGTGTGGTAGGCGGCGCGTAGAATCTTGGTATCCTTCTCAACCGAAGAATCGCTTACGATTTCGCACACCCAGTCGGGCGTACCGACCAAGGCAGTGTGCCGCCCATGTTTTTCGGGAGGAGCCGCGAACTTGGCCGATTCGATAGTTGACCATTTGGCAAAGACCGCGTCGGGCTCATTGGCTACCTGCGCTGTCTTGTTCTGAATACCTGCACCGTCCGGGAAAAAGCGGCCAAGATCGCCTTCCCTTACGAGTCGTCCAATCGTGTAGTTGATCGCCTCTTTCAGAGCGGCATGTGAATCGATGCGTTCCGGACTCATGTCGAAGTACAACTCCCCCCTGTAGTAGACAACCTTGCCACGCTCTGGATAGTCGTCCGATTCGGCCCAATCACGGAACTGATCGAGTGTCATCCCGGGAGCAGGAACGTGAAACGACAGGTCAGCGGCATGCGAAAGTCCTACAGTAGCCATTACGCTATTCTAACACATTGCCGGGCGTCTGACGGCCGCTGCCCGTGGTACATGAGGTGGAGCCCCAACTTGCGACCCAACCCGCTACCAAGCCGCAAATTACTGCAATCGTTGAGTGAAACGCAAATGCTGCCCAGGTTTCCTGTGGAAGCAGATTGCTGCGCGTGTCGTCTCGTGGCTTGCGGTGTTGGGGCCACGGGTACATTGTCGACGACTTAGCAGTATATCGCTGTGACATGGTCCGCTGCATGGGGTCATCGGATCGGTCACGTGATTCGTCGTAGAGGAGTCCCTCCAGGCCTGCAAATCCAATGGTCGTTGCAAGAACTGAGCCCACGCGCTCATCAAGTACGGGCGCGTAGAGCATCGCCAGGTAGGCGAGGCCGACCAGACCGAACGACAGCCAGTACCTGCGCGACGCGCCGGATGTCGCCAATCCGCGAACCACTGCCAGGGACAGGACGCCCACCGCAGCGCTAAACGCCAATGTTGCAGCCCACACCGACGGGTAGACCGTTGCATACACGACGAACGCTAGCATAGCGGTGCCAACGAGCATCGAGGCGAAGCTGAACTGAACCGTGGAGATCGCGGACCGCATGGCGCACCTTTGGCTTATTGCCGATAGCCAACAGCCACTAATACTCTACGTCCACCCATTTTTCTTCCCGGTTGCTCCTCATCATCGCGTCACAGATGGCAATCCCGTTGTGGCCATCCTCGAACGTGGCGAAATCACCACCCTGCCGATCGCCAGCCAGGTAGCCATAGACGTTGCGGAACAGGTTTTTCGGCCCATCGGGCCAGGCTTCATTGTGCCCGCCGGGGTAATGGGCGTATTCTTTGGCGGCATCGTGCATCAAGGCGGCGTCCTTGAGCATCACCTCGTTGGGCGTATCGCGTCGGCCAATCCACAACTCGTTTGGGCGTTGCTGGTCCCACGACAACGCGGCCTCGGCGCCATCGATCTCAAACTGCAGGCGGTTCTTCTGCCCGGCGGCGCACTGGCTGACGGTCATCACGCCGTGGGCACCGTTGTCGAACTCCAGCAGCACGCTTGCATAATCCTCAGTTCCGATGGGCATCGCTTCGTATTCACCCGGTTGCAGTTCGCGCCCCGAGTAGGTTTCCATCTCGACTGTGGGCCTCTTGCGCTGCTTGTGGATCGTCACCAAGTCGGCCATCACCCGCTTGATTTTGAGGCCCGAAACAAACTGCACGATGTCGCACCAATGGCTGCCGATGTCGGCGATGGCGCGCGAGTCACCCGACAACTCGGGCACCAGTCGCCAGTTCCAGTCGGTTTCTTTGAGCAGCCAGTCCTGCAGGTAGCTGCCATGGATTGTGTGCACCGGGCCAATTTCGCCGCCGGCCACCATCTGCTTCGCCTGTTGCACCAACGGCATGAACCGGTAGTTGAAGTTAATGGCGTTCACCACGCCTGCGTCGTTCACTAGCTTCACTAGTTCGCGTGACTCAGTGCTGTTCATCGCGAGTGGCTTTTCGCTCACGACATGTTTTTTGGCTTCGATGATCGCTTTGTTGACTTCGAAGTGGAGATGGTTGGGCGTGCAATTGTGTACCACCTGTATCTCCGGATCGGCCAACAACTGTTGGTAGTCGCCGAACGCCTTGGGAATCGAAAGCTCGGCCGCCTTCGCCTCAGCCAACTCTTGATCCCGTTCGGCCACGGCAACCACGTCCACAAACCCAAGCCGCCGAATCGCCTCCACATGCGCGGGGCCAATGAAACCAGTGCCGATGATTGCTGTTTTGATCATTTGAGGAGTCGGGGATCGGGGGTCAGAGGTTAGGGTGAACCAGGAATCCGCTTGGGAATAATGCGGTTCAAGGTACTACTCCACGCGCTCGACGTTCGCCCAACTGCCGGCTTCCATCGACTGGTCCACCGCTTCCAGTACGGCAACTACTTGGGCGCCGTCGCGGAAGTCGGGCAAGCACGGGCGATCGTGGGCGATGTCCTCAAGCAAATCATACACCGCGTGCACGAAACCGTGTTCGTAGCCCAGAATATGGCCGGGCGGCCACCAGTTACCGACGTAGGGGTGGCAGTCGTCGGTAGCCATAATGCGGCGGAAGCCTTGGGCGTGTTCTGGGCACTCGGTGCTGTAGAACTTCAACCAGTTCATGTCTTCAAAGCACCACACCAGCGTACCTTTGCTGCCATTGATCTCAAAACGGTTGAAGTTCTTGCGGCCGGGTGCGAGCCGTGTTGCCTCGAACGTGCCGAGCGCGCCGCCAGCGAACTTCGCCAGCCACATACTGCAATCGTCCACGGTTACTTGCTCGGTGCCCTCACCGGCGGTAGCCGAGAGTCCGCTGCTTGTGCCTTCGGCGGGTCGCTCGGTGATGAAGGTTTTCTTCTGGCCGACTACACTTTCCAAATCGCCAACCAAGAACCTCGCCATGTCGATCGAGTGCGCCCCCAAGTCGCCATGCGCGCCGCTACCCGCCGATTCGGCCCTCATTCGCCAGTTCATGGGGAACATCGGATCGACCAGCCAATCCTGCAAGTAGGTGAACCGAGCGTGCCGGATCTCCCCGATCTCGTCGGCGTCGATCATCTGTTTGGCAAGCGAAACCGCGGGTACTCGCCGGTAATTGAAGTTCACCATGTGCTTGACGCCAGCATCGCGCACTGCGGCGAGTATCCGCCTGCTTTCGTCCATGTTCATCGCTAGAGGCTTTTCGCAGAACACATGTTTGCCGGCCTTCGCTGCTCCTATTCCGATTTCGGCGTGCGTCGATCCTGGCGTGCCGATGTCGATCAGATCGATGTCGTCGCGGGCGACGAGCGACTCCCACGAACTTTCTGCGCTTTCCCAGCCCCACCGCTGCGCGAATTCTGCGACGGCTGTCGCATTTCGGCCGCAAACAGCCTTCATCACGGGCTTCGCGGTGCAGTCGAAGAACTTATCGACACTCATGTAGGCATTTGAGTGAGCCTTGCCCATGAACTTGTAGCCGACGAGTCCGACATTGATTTCCGATGGCATAGACGAGTGTTCTCCGCGACTGGCCTGTAACGGGTTCCGCCAACGACGGGCGGCGATGCATAATGGAGGTGATTACAAGATACTGCGTCGCCCGTAGCGGCTGCAACCACGTGACGCCCGTCCACGGTACACCAATGGCTCGACTCAAAACGTTGGAATTCAGTCCGCAGGCAATCGCCCTACCAGAACGCGTCGTGCAGTTCCTAAACGATGCCGACGAGCGGATCGACGACTTTCAGTTCGAGCACCGCGACCAGCCAGTGGCAGCGTTCGTACCAAGCGACTTCGTACTGGCGTATCAGTCGCTAGCCACGATTGCATCCATGCGACTGGCCTCCGGCAATCGGTTTGTGGAGTGGGGGTCAGGTGTTGGAGTGGTCACGTGCCTGGCGGCCGAACTAGGATTTGACGCGGTGGGGATTGAAATCGAAGAAGAACTCGTCGAAATCTCGCGCGAGTTGGCCAGCGATCACGCCGTGGAAGCTGAGTTTGCCGCCGGCAGTTTTGTTCCAGGCGATGAAGTCGACCTGTTCGACTTGTCTGGCGACTTCAACTGGGTTCGCACCGACGCGGCAAGCGCCTATGACGACTTGGATCTCGAACCCGACGACTTCGACCTGGTGTACTGTTACCCCTGGCCGGGCGAGGAAGCGCTTAGCGAAGAGCTATTCGCGGATTGCTGTGCCACCGGGGCGCTACTGCTAAGTTTCCACGGTCGCGACGGGATGAAGCTGTGGCGAAAGGTGTAAGGCGGTAAGCCGTGGGCAGTGGGCGGCAGGTGGTGGGCGGTGCTACTATGAAAGTACGTACTACCCGCCGCCGAGGACTTGCCGCCTGCTATGAAGCACCGCTCTCTTCGCCAATGCGTCGACGACCTTGAGCACCATGGGCATCTGGTGTGTATCGACGTGCCAATCGACGCAAATCTCGAGGCCGCCGCCATCCATCGACGTGTGTGCGCAGCGGGTGGTCCGGCGCTGTTGTTCGCCAATGTGATCGGATGCAAGTTTCCAATGGTATCGAATCTGCTTGGAACCATGGAGCGAGCCAAGTTTCTGTTTCGCGACACGTACGAAGCGGTCGAACGCCTGGTGGAACTGAAGGTCGATCCGACACGCGCCATGCGGGCACCGCTCAAGTACGCAACGGCACCGCTCTCGGCACTCACGATGCTCCCCAAGATGGTTGGCGATGGCCCCGTGATGGGGCACGAAACCACGATCAGCCAGCTTCCGCAGTTGGTAAGTTGGCCGAAAGATGGCGGGCCGTTCGTCACGCTGCCACAGGTTTATACCGAGGACGTGCGTAAGCCGGGGCTTGGGAAATCGAATCTCGGGATGTATCGCATTCAGCTTGGTGGCAATGAATATCAACCAGATCAAGAGATCGGCCTGCATTATCAAATCCATCGCTCGATTGGCGTCCACCAACGCTTGGCGATGGAGTCTGGCAAGCCATTCCGCGTGAATATCTTTGTAGGTGGGCCGCCGGCGATGAGTCTGGCGGCCGTGATGCCGCTTCCCGAGGGAATGAGTGAATTGACGTTCGCCGGCGCGCTTAGCGGCCGCCGCATCCGCATGGTTAGGCGTCCCGACGGTCTGCCGGTGCATGCCGATACCGACTTCGCCATCTGTGGAACCATCGAACTCGACGTCCTCAAGCCCGAAGGCCCGTTTGGCGACCATTTGGGCTACTACTCACTCCAACATCCATTTCCGGTGTTGAAGGTCGAGCATGTTTACCACCGCCACGACGCCATCTGGCCGTTCACCGTGGTGGGCCGCCCGCCGCAGGAAGACTCTGTATTCGGGCAGTTGATACACGAGCTAACTGGGCCAATCATCCCCACCGTGCTGCCGGGCGTTCAGCAAGTCAACGCGGTCGATGCCGCGGGTGTGCATCCGCTGCTCTTGGCAATTGGCAGCGAGCGTTACATGCCGTTCCGCCACGCCGAGCGCCCGCAAGAACTGCTCACGCAGGCGTGCGCCATTCTCGGCCAAGGGCAGCTGTCGCTTGCGAAGTTCCTTTGGATTGCGGCAACCGAAGACAACCCGCAACTCGACACGCACCATATCGAGCAGTTCTTTGCCCACATCCTCGCCCGCGCCGACTGGACCCGCGATTTGCACTTCCACACCGAAACAACTATCGACACGCTCGATTACTCGGGTGGCGACTTAAACGCGGGCTCCAAACTGGTCGTGGCCGCCGTAGGCCGCCCCCGATTTGACCTGGCGACACAGATTCCCGGCGACCTTCGCTTGCCCGAGGGATTCAGCGACCCACAACTGGTGCTGCCGGGCGTCCTGGCGGTCTGTGGGCCTGCGGGCGGTGTTCCCACATTCGACCACCAACTGGCAGCGGAACAAACACACAGCGATGACGTACGCCGTTTCTGCGAAGCGTTCTCTGCGGGCGATTCGATCAATCGCTTTCGGATGGTGTTGATCGTCGACGATCCGGGGTTTGTCGCCGAGTCGCTACGCAACTTCCTTTGGGTCACCTTCACGCGAACCAACCCGGCGGTCGATATCGACGGGATTGAGGCATTTGTGCATAACAAGCACTGGGGCTGTCGCGGGGCGCTGGTGTTCGACGCCCGCATCAAGCCGCATCACGCGCCCGCCTTGGAGGAGGACCCCAACGTCACACAGCGGATCGAGGCGCTAGCGGCAAAAGGCGGACCGCTTGAAGGATTGTTTTGACGACGCAAATCGCACTACAAATGCCGCTTGCCGATTCGTTATCGATGAACACCACCCAATGGTGGATCGTGATAGTGTTTGTTGCTTTTCTAGGCGGGTGCGTGGGGAGTTTTTTGAATGTGGTGATGTACCGCTTGCCGCGAAAGGAAAGCGTCGTCTGGCCGGGGTCGCATTGCCCCAAGTGCCAGCACGCGATTCGCCCTTGGCACAACTTGCCAGTACTGGGCTGGTTGATGCTCCGAGGCAAGTGTTACGACTGCGGCCAAGCGATCTCGCCCAAATACCCACTGGTCGAAGTCGCCACAGCCGCTGTCTTCGTCCTACTGGCGCTTGCCCTAGGGATGGGTTAGACTGACTGCTCGTGCTAGTCGATGCGCTCGTGCCAATCTGTGTCCGTCCGTTGCCAAGAACGTCAGTATCCTCTGTGTCTCTATGGTGACTCATCCAGTCGGTCGCGTATGATTTTGTTCGCGCCCAGGTTTGATCCCCTGACTCTTGATTGCTCCCATTCATGACTCAACTCGCTTTTCACGGTGCTGCTCGGACGGTCACTGGATCAAAGTATCTGCTTGAGGCCGACGGGGCTCGCGTGCTTGTCGACTGTGGGATGTTTCAAGGGCTCAAGAAACTGCGGCTGAAGAACTGGGAACCGACGCCGTTCGACATCAAATCGCTCGATGCGGTGGTGTTGACCCACGCGCACCTCGATCACGTTGGCTATCTGCCTCGCGTGGTGAAGGAAGGATTCAACCGCCGCATCATGTGTACGCCGGCGACGGCGAAGTTGGCCGAGTTGATCATGCTCGACTCGGCAAAGATCCAAGAGCACGACGCGGCCTACGCCAACAAGAAGGGCTTCTCGAAACACCATCCCGCGTTGCCGCTGTACGAGGGCAAGGACGTACTCACTACCGTCAAACTGCTTCGCGAAGTGCAGCGTGAAGAGTGGCATCACGTCGCGGGGCCGATTTGGGCACGGTTTCACGACGCCGGCCATTTGCTTGGCTCGAACATGATCGAAGTCGAAGTCCGCAATCGCGAGCCGGCGCTCCGCATCTTGTTCTCGGGCGACATTGGCCGTTACGACGGACCGCTGTACCACGACCCGGTCGCGCCACCCGAGTGCGACGTGCTAGTGTGTGAAAGCACATACGGTAACCGCGATCACCCCGAGGCCGACCTGTCAGATGGCTTGGCCGAAGTGTTCAACCGCGCCGTCAAGCGAGGCGGCGTGATTCTCATGGCCTCCTTTGCCGTGGGGCGAGCACAGCAACTCATTTATCTAATGCAGGTGCTTAAGTGCGAGGGCAAGATCCCCGACCTCCCGATCTATCTCGATAGTCCCATGTCGTGCAATGCCACGGACATCTACCGCGAACACTCCGCCGACCACGACCTCTCCGAAGGCGAGCTTTGTGGTGACCGCCCCGTTCTTGGCGGTCCGGCTGTCCATCTCTGTCGTAGCGTCGATGAATCGAAAGCGCTGAACAACGTGGAAGGACCGGCGGTAATCATTTCCTCAAGCGGCATGATGACCGCAGGGCGGATATTGCATCACCTAAAACGCCGGCTACCCGACAAACGGAACACGGTCGTGCTTGGCGGCTACATGGCGGTTGGCACACGGGGCCGAGCCCTTGAGCAAGGAGCCCCCACAATCCGCATGCACGGCATAGACGTGCCCGTACACGCGGCAGTCGAAAAAGTTCCGGGCCTCAGTGGGCACGCCGACCGTGGCGGCCTCTTGCGATGGCTGGGTGGCCTAAAGAACGATCCACAACACGTATTTCTGACCCACGGTGAGCCTGATAGTGCAGAGGCATTTGCCGACACACTCCAGGCCGAACGAGGCTGGCGGCCGATCGTACCCGACTTAGGGGATGTACATACGCTAGACTAGCTCAGAAGACTTTTCGGCGACTCGTGATTCGACCGCCTTACTCACTCACACAGACTCGATTCTCATGTCCAAGCATCACGCTGACGAATTTTCCCTCGACGCTCATCGCGACGACCTATCCGCGGCCGTCGAACGCAATCGACAAGCGATTCTAAGCTCGCCGAGCTACAAGCTGGCCGAGTACGACGTCGACTTTCTCAAGCGCTCCGAACAGCGGCCCGTGCGGATGCAGCTGGAGCTGCAGAAGACCGAACAACTGTTGCGCGACCACGGTATCGAAACCACGATCGTCGTCTTCGGTGGCACGCAAATCGTCCCACAGGAGGAAGCCGAAGAGCGCGTCGCTGCGGCCAAACGCGACCTCGAAGAAGCACCAGACGACGAGCGGTTGCAGCGGGCGCTCGCGCGCAGCGAAGCGCAACTTGCCAAAAGCTACTATTACGATCACGCCCGCGGGTTCGCCAAAATGGTCTCGAGTACCTGCCAGGTGGATGGACGATGCGAGTTCGTGGTAACCACCGGCGGAGGGCCGGGCATCATGGAAGCGGCTAACCGCGGGGCGTTCGAAGTTGGCGCCAAGAACGTCGGACTCAATATCGAACTGCCTCACGAACAGGAACCCAACCCGTACATCACGCCCGAGCTGTGCTTCCAGTTTCACTATTTTGCCATGCGGAAGTTCCATTTTATCCTTCGAGCTGCGGCTTTGGTCGTGTTTCCGGGCGGCTACGGCACGCTAGACGAGCTGTTCAACACGCTTTGTTTGAGGCAAACCGGCCGCATGCAGGCAATTCCGATCATCCTTTACGGCCGCAAGTACTGGGAGTCGATCATCAACTTCCAGCAGCTAGCAGACGAGGGCGTAATCGCCGACGAGCACCTCGACTTGATCTCGTTCGCCGAGACCCCAGAGGAGGCTTGGCGGCTTATTTCCGAGTTTCACGGCGTCGGTCCGGCGACCAATGTGTGAAGAGCGCTACCGTTGGCCGACTGTTGTGCACGATTCGCTTGCATTTTCGGCCCTTCGCACACTAAACTGTCCGGAGTTGGTGGACAGCTCGCCCACCACCAGTATCGAGGGCACGGCGGCTTCCTCACCCTCCCAACAAAAACGTCAGGCGAATCTGGACCGCCACACGTTGAACCCACCCCCGATAGCACGCTTCGCAGGCGCGCGATTGCCCCTCGCGTGTTGAGCCGCGTGTCTTGGTCAAGAACTGTAGAAAGCAGGCCGTACCATGTCACTTCGCCCGTCGTCGTATTGGATCGAATGTCCGCTGATTGCCTTGATGGTCGTCAGCTACACGATGGCGGCCGACGCTGTCGCCCAGGAGCAAGCCACTGCCGACGCTGAGAGCGAAGCTGAAGATGTAGATCCCTACCAGGTGCCCGATGGAACGGTCGACGAACTGTTCGAATACCTGCAGACCGGTCCGCAGCGTATGCAGCCCAAGACTCGCGAAGATGCGGTGCGAATGTTCCGGTCACTTGATCAGGCAGCAGATCGAATCTACACGGCATCCGGCGCCAACGTTGAACAACGTGAACAAGCGGCTGGATGGCGAGTAATGCTCCATCGTCGATTGGAAGCGATGGGCTTGCCCGAAGCTCGCGAGCAATTACAGACCTTTTTGAACCAAGCTGCCAGTGATCCACAGCCTGAAATCCAGCAGTTCGCCAAGCGTGCGTTGTTCGATCTGAAGATTGGCTCGTGGTCGCGCTTGAGCGAGAACGAGCGCGAGGCAGTGCTCGACGAGATTCGCGCCGGTACTTCGGGCAACAACGTCGATCCGAGCAGCGTAGTTGCTTTGATGAAGCTGGCCGACTCGGTTGCCGAGACACCCGAAGCCGCGAGGATTGCAGCGGTCATCAAACAGGTGCTGCAAGACCTAGGACAAGTGGAGGATCCAGCAATCGCTGAACGTATCCCGCGCCTTGAGGGCCTAGTTCGTCGGCTGCAGCTTCCTGGCAACAAAATGGAAGTTGAGGGCACGCTATTAAGTGGCGACCCCGTCAATTGGGAGGCGTACCGCGGCAAAGTTGTGCTGGTTGACTACTGGGCAACCTGGTGCGGACCGTGCATCGCGGAGTTGCCTAATGTACTGAAAGCCTATGAAGCCTACCACGGTAAGGGATTCGACGTACTTGGCATCAGTCTCGACACCGAAAAGGAGGCCGTCGAGAACTTCTGGGAGGCCCGCAGTATTCCGTGGCAAACGCTGTACAGTGCCGATGAGTCGGCCAACGGATGGCAACACCCCATGGCGGAGAAATACGCCATCAACGGCATTCCACGCGCCATCTTGGTCGATCAAGATGGCAATGCCGTGAGCATGAATCTCCGCGGACCAGCACTTGAACAGGCCCTTAGCGACCTACTGGGGCCGCCGGAGCCACCCGTCGACAGCGCCACCAGTACCGATGCGAGCGACGACGCCACAACCGTATCTGTAGCTCCATAAGTCTTGCCTTCAATGCACTCTGCGGTCGTCCAGATTGGCTCTCGTCGCTAGAATAGGCGCATGAAGACTCGTGCCTCGCGACTGGCCTTTGGATTAACCCATATTGTCCTTTGCAGTGGCGCACTGCTGTTGGGGCATGCTGGATGCAATGGCAGCGAGCGCCAATCAACGACATCCGCCGACGTGGCTGCCGCTGCTGCGGCAGCCGAGGGCAACCAGTCTGATCAGATGCCGGTCACTGCGCGGCCGACTGCCGAGAACCCGCTCAACGGCGAACGAGCATTCGCCTACCTCTCCCAACTCTGCAAACTCGGTTCGCGGGCAAGCGGCACTCGCGGCATGACACGGCAGCGGGCGATGCTGGTGAAGTTCTTTGAGGATCGCGGCGCCGAGGTCGAGTTGCAGGAGTTCTTGATTGCGCATCCCTTAACCGGCAAACGGGTGCGCTGTGCCAATCTCATCGCCCGTTGGCATCCGGAGACCACAGACCGCGTGCTACTGTGCGCCCATTACGACACCCGCCCACTACCCGATCGCGACCCCAACCCTCGGCGGCGCCGCGAGGGAACCTTCGTCGGAGCCAACGACGGCGCGAGCGGCGTGGCTGCGCTGATGGAGATTGCGAACTATTTACCCGATGCCGACCTCGAAGTTGGCGTCGATATGGTGTTGTTCGATGCCGAGGAACTGGTGTATTTCGATGGCTTTCGAGGCGAACGCGGCGAGTACTTTCTAGGCAGCATCTTCTTTGCCGAAGACTACCGCGACAATCCTCCGCCTCACCAATATCGGTGGGGTGTCTTGCTTGATATGGTTGGGGATACCGATCTTGAATTGTTGCAGGAACGGTATAGCATGAGTTGGCCCGACACACGCCCACTCGTGCTCGATATTTGGCGAACGGCGGCCCGGCTCGGCGTCGAGGAGTTTGTTCCCCGCAGCAAGAGTGGTCCGGTGGAGGGCTTTATCAAAGACGACCACTTGCCGCTAAGAAACATCGCAAGAATACCCTCCTGCGATATCATTGACGCCGAGTACCCCGACGCGCCGTTCGGCCATCCCGGAAGTTATTGGCACACGGAGAAAGACATCCCAGCGAATTGCTCGGGCGACTCACTCGCCAAAGTCGGCTGGGTTGTACTGGAGTGGCTGAAGTCGCTACAACCGAAACAGCAATAGTTGCTTTTCGTTAGTACTTCGGACGCCTGGAACTCCGCGAGAGTGGTCGCTTGCCTCCGCTGTCCATCATCGCACTGATCTTGCTTGCCGTATCGGGTTTGCTGCTCGACGCGCATCGTCGAACATGGCGAGTTGCGGAAACCGATAACAAGCTCAACGATCGCCAGCGACGTGCCGCTCGGGCACAGTATCTTCGGCGCGTTCGCGCAAGCGGCACCATTGGCTTGGTCGGAGCGCTACTGATCGTACGCCCTTTAGTGCCCGCAGAACCAATTTGGTTTACCCTGTATTTGTTACTCTTGGTAACCTTATGCGGCTACATGCTGTTGCTGGCTATGGTGGATGCGTTCGCTGTATGGCTACGGGTCCGCCAGGCGCGACGAAGTACCGAGTCGCTCCAAGCGAAGCTCGAGAAAGAGCTCCACGCAGTCCAAGACCGAACAGATCAACGCAATACTACAACCTCCGATCAATAGCCAATGCTCCATCTAGTGGATCCTGTTCGATTCGCGATTGCCGTCATTCCGTTGGCCGCCTACCTGGCGGTCGTGGGTTGGGTGAATTGTCGCCGCCGACCTCTCCTCACTAGCGGGGCGTGCGACATATCGGCGCTCGGTATCGGCCTCCTGGGGCTTGTGTTCGTTGGCCCTATCGAACTATTCCGCCCGGAGTTGGCGACCACACAATTCCTAAATTACATCTGGGGGCTGTTGGTTGCGTTTTATCTGCTATGGATTGCGCTTGCTGCAATGGTCTCACGCCCACGGTTAGTTGTCTACAACATGACGCCCGACGAGTTGCGCCCGATACTGTCCGATGCGGCCGGCACGGTCGACGCGACGTACCGTTGGGCAGGAGATTGCCTGGTGTTGCCGCGTCTGGGCGTGCAACTCTACGTCGACGGCTTCGCGCTGCTGAGAAACACGTCGCTCAATTCGAGCGGACCACGTCAGAACCTCCAAGGTTGGCACAAGCTGGCCCGCCAACTACGCGCCAATCTGCGCACAGTTGAAGTTGGCCCCCATCCGCCAGCACTGGCCATTCTAGGGTTGGCCCTTCTACTGTTGGTGGGATGCGAGTTACGCCTGGCTGGAGGGGGCGACCAAATCGCCGAAGTGTTGGACGAACTGTTCGCCTTCGGTTGGGAGCGGACCTAGGACCTAGGAGCACCGTTCGATGCCTGCCTGTGCGCCGCATCGGTGCTCGCGCGTCGCACGAACATGCCCTTGAAAGCCCTGTTACAAGGCTTATAATTTGGAGTTCGGCAGGTGAGAATTGCTCCAAGCACAAAGGGCATTTTCACCCGCTTGCGGCTGTAGCTCAGTTGGTAGAGCACAACGTTGCCAACGTTGTTGTCGTGGGTTCGAATCCCATCAGCCGCTCTTGTTGGCCCGTTCGGCAGTCGTGCACAATACTGATACCAAGGCCGAGTTTCCCCAAACAAGCGGCCCGCGCCTCCTTGACCGAGGGGTGCGGGCCGTGGCAGTTTGATGCGGGCGCGAACCAGCCTTCCGGCAGCAGGAGAAAGGTGACCAAGATGACGGACGAATCTCAAGACCAAAACGACGAACTTGCTGGAGTGGCCACCGATGCCGACGCCATCGAGCAAGAGTCGTCGTCACTCGACCTGATTGTCAACATCAACTCGCCCAGCGCGTGCGAGCGGCATGTGACCGTCACCGTGTCGCGGGCGGATATCGACCGCTACTTCGACGATGCGTTTTCCGACTTGGTGCCTACCGCCAGCGTACCGGGCTTCCGCGTCGGTCGCGCGCCGCGAAAGATCGTCGAGAACCGGTTCAAGAAAGAGGTTACCGATCAAGTGAAGGGCAATCTGCTGATGGACTGCTTGGAGAAGATCGGGGAAGACAAGCACTTCGCCGCCATTAGCGAACCCGAGATTGATCTAGAAGCGGTTGAGGTTCCCGACACAGGTCCGATGACCTTCGAGTTCGACATTGAAGTTCGGCCCGAGTTCGAAATGCCCAAGTGGAAGGGACTTAAGCTCAACCGCCCGATTCGCGACTTTACTGACGAAGACGTCGACGAGCAATTGGAGCAGATGCTCACGCGGTATGGTCAGTTAGTACCCACCAAGGAAGCAGCCAAGCCTGGCGACTACGTGACGCTCAACATCAAGTCGTCGCACGATGGCAGTACGGTCGAAGAAGACGAGGAGGTTGTCGCGCGCATTCGTCCGGTGCTGAGCTTTGTCGATTCCGACCTCGAGGGATTCGACAACTTGATGGATGGTGTGAATGCGGGTGATAAACGGGTTGCGAAGGTGACACTTTCCGATGATGCCCCGAATGAGGAATTCGCTGGCAAGGAATTGGACGTCGACTTCGAGGTGCTTGAAGTCAAGCGGCTGAAACTTCCAGAACTTGACGAAGACTTTTTGCAGGAACTCGGCAACTTCGATTCGGAAGAAGCACTGCGTGAAGCGATCCAGCAAAACCTACAGCGACAGCTCGAATATACGCAGCAACAAAAGGCCCGGGAGCAAATTACCGGCTTGCTTGTAGAGTCGGCGAACTGGGAACTTCCACCGGGACTTCTCAAGCGGCAAAGCGCTCGCGAATTGGAGCGGGCTGTTATGGAGTTGCGGCGTAGCGGCTTCAGCGAGGCAGAGATTCGTGCTCGCGAAAATCAGCTGCGACAGAACAGTGCTGCTAGCACCGCTACGGCTCTAAAGGAGCATTTTATTCTCGAGCGTATCGCCGAGGACGAGGGCATCGATGCCGAGGAAGGCGATTTCGAGAAGGAAATCTTCTTAATGTCGATGCAAAGTGGCGAGTCGCCTCGCCGCGTGCGTGCCCAACTCGAGAAGCGCGGGTTGATGGACGTACTTCGCAACCAGATCGTCGAGCGAAAGGTGCTGGAACTGGTGCAGGGGGAGGCCAAGTTTATGGACGAACCGTATAATCCAGAGAAGACCGACACCGAAGCCATCCATATGGCGGCCGGCGGCGCCGGTGACATACCTGAAGCCTTGGAAATCAAAGCCTCGGCAGACGGCACATCCGGCGAGTAGCTGTGTGCCGCGGTCCCGGCACCTGAGATCCTGCCGCGGATTATCCGACATTAGCACTGGAAACAGCGATACCTCGCATAAAGGACTGGCGATGAACTTGCCTTTTGGACTTTCCGGCGAAGCGGCGCAAAGTCGTGAACTGCAGCTTTCGTACCGCGACTATCAGCGGCAACGCCAAATGACGCTGGGCGATCTGCTGCTCGAAAATCGGGTCATCTTTTTGCAGGGTGAAATCTACGACGGCAACGCCAACGAGTTGGTGATGAAGCTGTTGTACTTGCAGAGCGAAAACCGCCGCAAGGATATTCACTTTTACATCAACTCGCCCGGCGGCAGCGTTACCGCTACGCTGGCCATTTACGACACCATGCAAATGATCAGTTGTCCTGTGGCCACGTATTGCGTCGGGTTGGCCGCGAGCGGCGGGGCGGTGCTGCTTGCTGGTGGCGAGAAGGGCAAACGTTACGCTCTAAAGCACGCCAAAGTGATGGTCCACCAGCCACACGGCGGAGTGGGTGGCCAAGTGTCCGACATCGAAATCCAGGCCCGCGAGATCATCAAGACGCGTGATCTTCTCGACGGTATCATGGCCGACCATACGGGACGCTCGATTGAGGAAGTTGCCAAGGAGCGCGACCGCGATCGCTACTTCTCGGCCGAGGAAGCCAAGGATTTCGGCTTGGTTGACGAAATCATGATCAAGCCACCAACGCCCGAAGGTGAAGACGAAGACGAAGACTGAAGGGCCAGAACTCAGTGACCAAGGTTGGTCTTACTTCGTCCTCAAATAGTCTGTTGTCAATTACGTTCGGTGGCGCCCTGAGCAGAAGCAAATCAGCGCAATAGGAAGCCTATCCATGCCCCTGATTCCCTACGTTATCGAAAAGAGCGGCCGCGAAGAGCGGGCGATGGACATCTACAGCCGCCTGCTCAAGGATCGCATCGTGATCCTCGGCTCGGCGATCAACGACGAAGTATCGAACAACATCGTCGCCCAGTTGCTGTTTCTCCAATCCGACGACGCCAAGGCCGACATCCATCTGTACGTTAACTCGCCGGGCGGTAGCGTTACCGCTGGGCTGGCGATCTACGACACGATGCAGTTCATCAACTGCGATGTCGCCACTTACTGTATTGGTCAGTGCGCTTCGATGGGCGCCGTATTGCTTGCAGCCGGTGCCGAAGGCAAGCGCCATGCGTTGCCGAATAGCCGCATCATGATTCACCAGCCGCTCGCTGGCATGGAAGGCACCGCCGAAGACATCATGATCCATGCTGAGGAATACCTGAAGACCAAAAAGAAGCTCAACACCATCCTCGCCAACCACACCGGTCAAAGCCTCGAACAACTCGAACAGGACACCGATCGCGACAAATTCATGTCGGCCGAGGAAGCGGCCGAGTATCGTATCATCGACAAGGTGATTGAGAGTATGGGCTGAATTGGTGACTGAGCCGTCCTCAGTTCTCCTACCGCCAATAAGAAAGCGGAGCGTAGCGATCCAGTTGCGCGACGCGATTGGCAACCGCTGGGCCTAACGCTACTCCCACCCAACCATCGTCGATCACGAGTTGCGTAATCATCAGCCCTTCCAGTCGTGGGTCGTTCGCGTACTTCGAGCCGAACAACATGTACCCGCCCTCTGGGAACACCTTTCCGAAGATTGTCTGCAGCCGCATGCGTTGCGAGTTGCGCATCGAACCTTCCAGAAAGGGGCCTTTCGTGTGGTCGAAGCGGGCCACTAGCCCGTCGGCGCTTGGCGTGTAATAGACATGTACCTTGAAGTTTCGGTTGGCGCGACCACGAACTACCAATTCGCTTATCCGTAGGACAACGTGCATCTCGTTGTTGGCCAGTTCCACTTGCACAGGCGATTCACTCGCAAACTCGATGACCGCGTTACGGGCGTCCTTGTCGAGCTCGCGTCGTTCACGATCTGGGTTCAATCGGAGCATCCTGTCAGCAAGCTGCTGGCCGGTGAACCGCTGCCCCGCGAGATCGGCCATGTAGGCGAATGAGTTAATCGCCGTTTCGTGGAGTTGGCAGCTTGCCAAGCTATCGGCCGGAGCGCGCGGACGAGGTGTGTGGGCGGTGATCGAGCGATCGCCGGCAATTCGCACCCGTGCGACGACTCGTTCGGCCGTCGTCTGCATCTCCACTGGTTCGACCGTCACGCCATGTGGCTGTAAGCGATCAATCACCTGCGTTTGCCACTTCGACTCGGCGTTGGCTGCAGCCGTGCGCGTGGCATCTTCTACCTCCTGGCGAACGCGGAACTCGGCTTTTGCGGCAACCTCCCCTTGGGCTCGACGACGACGCTGTGCAAAAGTGCTAGCGGCCCGCGACCGAATCACGCCCCCGATCAACGGTAGCGGATCGTATTGACTGCTGGCCTTAAGAAACCGACTTGTGCTGTTGGCATCAGCAACCACTTCGCCCAAGCGAATGCCGCTCGCGTCAATCGCAAGTTGCTGCCGTGCGGCAAAGTTGGTGACTCCTGCGGTTCGAACTCGAACGGTGCGTTCAAGAGCCACCGTCCGCGAATCGGCATGGCCCAGTACTTCGATCCCAATTCGCCAGGAGTGTGGATCCGGCAGCAGCGTTAACGTCGTTGTCGATTGCGTCGTCGCTTGCCCGCTGACTGGCGTGCCAAGCACCCGATCCCTCACTGGCTCGACGCGCGGCTGGCCGGCCGGTAGGAACCGGTTCAATAGGTCATCCGTAATCGCCACTCGTGCGTTGGCGTTGCGGTAGTGCACCGAAATGGTGTCGGCGAGTCGCTGCCGCGCCGCGGCGGACGACTGGGCCAGTCGCGCTAGTTGGTGGGACACGTTGACTGCATTCGCGGGGTTTGGCTTCGACTCGAATCGTTCGAGTTCAGCCAACAGTCCGCCGACGTCCACCGATGGTTGCGTGGGAATCGCCACTGTCTCGTGCCGTGTCGGTGCAACATAGGCACGCGCGAGCGTCAGCTGCTCCAGCGGAGGCGCTACGAGCGCTGTCGCGGCACGCCACACATCGATACGCCGCCATATCGCATAGCGGGCACGGCGCAGCGAGGTCGCCAATCCCGGGTCAGTAGAACACTGTGCAAGCGACTCCGCCTCTAGCGATAAGTAAGCTAGGCGATCGAGCGACCGATGAAAATCCGCCAAACTTCGGCGCTCGCTAGCGGAAATCTCCCGCAGCGAAGCGAGGGATTCGACCGCCCACGCGCGCGAATGTTTGTGCGTCGCCGCCTCGCAAAGCATGGTAACCAGCGACCGAGGTTCCGCGACAAGCGGTTGGTCGAGCGCAATATCGACGCCCGATGCAAACCCTGGGCGCATCGCATCGATTAGCTCGTCATCCCATCGACCGCTGTGGCGTAACGTGGACCGCCGCCAGTCCGTTTGCGGTATCATGGCCAATCGCTCACCCGCATTCGACACTAAAGGGCGCTTAAGTAGAGCAGGCGGTGATGCATAGCGCCGGCTGAACGCGGATTGGCCGGAATAGCTTGCGCGTACCCGCCACTGGCCGAAAAGGCAGGGCCAACTCGCGTGTCGATTTCGGATGTCGCATGTGGCAATTAGTTGCCAACCAGGATGAGAGAGATCCAATTGTCTGAACCTTCCCAACAGCCATTCAGCATGAGGGTGCACCACCTGAAGTAATCGCTCGGTTCGTGCTTCGTCGATGGCCAACTGTGGCGCGACATCACAGAGAACCACGTCAAGCGGGATGGCAAGGCTGGGCTCGACTGACTTCGTCAGCCTAACCGGAATTTGCTCCACCACCGGAGTGTCGGCAGGCGCATCGCAATAATCTGCGGGTTTCGGTCCGGGCCGCAGCGCCTGCGACCGTGACGGCTGGGCTAGCCATCGGCAAATGGGTGGCCGATTCGCCAGAAAGGCGAGCGTGTCGGCCAACTGACGCCGCGAGGTAGGGGGGCAAAAATCGGCCCCCTGCAACGTTCGTCGTTTCGTCGGCTTTGGCCCCTGTAACGCGCACCAGCACACCATGACCACAAACGCTGTGAGCATAAACGGCGTGTAGTAGTTGCGGGACGGTTTGTGGTTGCCAGCCATGGCGCAGCGCCTCCGGCGCTGGAATCGATCCATCGAAGTCGGGGCACAACGGTACTGCTACCACCGCCCCCGACTACGAGTGGTAGCATAGTTTCACTCTCGGCACTCTGGGCGATTTGTTTGAGCAATAAGTAGCAAAGAGCGCGTTTTGCGCAGACAGGGAGGATGGAAGCAACAGTTTTGATAAGTTGATCGGTAGGGACCAAAAAAAGAGACGACCACACCAATGCGGCGCGGTCGTCTCGCAAACCAGACCATAAACCTACTCGAGGGCGACCCAGTTAGGCGGACTTCACATCGATCCGCTTCGGTTGCAGCTCCGGCCGCTTGTCAATGGTCACCCGTAGCACGCCATCGCTCAAGGCAGCGTCGATGGTCTCTGGATCAACCGTTTCGGGCAACGTGAGCGTGCGGTTTACTTTGCCGTAGCCGCGCTCGGAGTGCCATAGCTTTCCATCGTGCTCCGGCGCGTTACGCTCGAGCGTTAGCGACAGTTGGTTTTTTTCAAACGTCACCTCTATGTCGTCGGTTTGAACTCCAGGGGCGTCGATCTCAACGAAAAACTGGTTCTCGCCTTCCCAAATTGCCGCCGTGGCTCGCCACGAGGACCGGCGAGCCGAGGTGGGGCCTAAGAGCTGGTCGACGAAAGTATCGACGTCCGCAACGGCCGTAGGTAACAGATGTTGTAACCGGTTGGATGACTGTGAGCATCTCATGGCATGTCTCCTGGTAATTGAGAGATGATTGGTTTTCGTTTGTGGGCAGCCCTCACGCTCGCCTCGATGGACGAGCTGGAGGTCACTAATAGCAACCAGAGTGCCAAACGATCTCCTCGTCGCGAAAAACGGACTTAAGGCTTTTTTACAAAAGGACTTACAGTAACACGCAGCGGTGCCGCAAGAGCAAGGGGTGCCATTATGGCGCGCCGAACTGGCATTTCAGGTGGCTCGAGGACAAGCGGCGGGTGCCATATTGGCACTTTCTAGCGGCTGGCCACGTAGGATCCTGTGAACCACACGGCTGCCCGATCGTCGCCTTGTATCTCAACGGTAAGATCCAGCTTCGCTTGCTCCTTTTCCCGGAACATCTCGGCGAAATGCTGTTCGGCCAACAGATCGACGGGCATGCAGCGAGCGACGATTGCGGAGTTGGTCACAGGGCGGTGATACTTGATGCTGCTGCGGCGGATCACAATGGTCCCCTCGCTCTCCAGGCGCCGCAACAACAAATAGACGGTACCCCAGCCAGCAATCGTGCAGAGTGCATTTAGACTTCCGGCGAAAGCTGTTTGCTGGTGGTTGCGATTCAGTTCCAGCGGAAGTGTCATTGCCAGGCCGCCGGCGGATTGGCCGGCAACACGAATGCCCATCTGAGCACACATTGGGATCTCGTGCTCCAACACGGCCTGCAGAGCAGCCAAGTGCTCGGGTGGGGCTTCGTAAGGTTGCGGGCTGGCGTGTGGCACGACCTGTTCCAGATGAAATCGATGGTTACAACCGACGAAGCATTCTACCTAAATCGCTTGTCATACGCGAATCAGGTTGCCTGTTTCGATCATGCTATAGCTTCCAGAGCAGCAGTACCGAATAGTTCAGATTGTTCGGGTCCGCCCCATTGGGATCGCTGTCGTAACGATTCGTCGCGGCAATCTTCAAACTAACATTCGACGGTACCAACAGCTCTACTTCGTAGCCAATGTCGGTCAACAACCGGTGGTGGCCGAAGTCGTCCCACTCTGGGAAGTAATCGACCGTTGTAGTGAACTTCTGAGTCTCGGATATCTTCTGTTCGCAATCGAGCCCAAACTGGGCTTCGGGCACCCACCTGTCGTCGGCGCCGCCGAACTCGCGCGACGCACCCGAACCAAAACGCCCGATTAGTTCGACCCATTCGTTATCGAGCAAACGGTATCCGAAACCGCCGTTGACGTTCGTGTTCAAGTCGAACGCCTGAAACTCGTCGTAGTACAATTGTGAAAGGACAAATACGGTCCAAGGCGACTCTGGAAACAACCAATCGTGCCGAAAGGTGGCGAGTGAATTGTTTTGCGTCTCGACACCTCCGGCGTGCGTGCGATTGTAGTAAATGTTGAAGTCGAGCTTGCGGTGTTCCGTCTCGCGTCTGATGTAGCCGCCGGTCCGCATGCTGAAGCTCTCGCTTGTACCGCTCGATCCATTGATGCCAAGCTCGATGGCTGTGTCCCAGCCTGGAGGGCGGAGCCAGTAACTCGGATAGTACCAGCGTGGCTCTGGTTCCATCGCAATCTCGACATCCAAGGCATCGCCCTCAGCCAAGGAACTGGCTTCGCTCGATCGTTCGCCAGATGGCAGCGGATCGTGAAACGCAGCGGGCGTCGGAACTCCCAACTCAAGAGGAAGCGCTTCGGGCAAATCCGTCGAGGGGTAATGGCCCGCCTCGCTCGCAAAATGCAACGTTGGCTCCGGCGCACCTGTGGACGGGTAGTGTGGCGGAAAGTCGTCGGACACTGCCTGACCGGCAGACAAGATCCAGCCCAGCACCGAAACTCCTGAGATAAGCAACCAGGTTGGCGAGTGGCTCGCGATGCTTCGCATGGCAAACGCTGGAAGATGATGGTCTACGGTGTTCCACTGGGGGTATGGCCAATCCGAAGCTTCTAACAAACGCTCGTTGCGACAGCAAGCTGGATCACTGCACCGCAAATGAGTGCTTTCTGCGTGCTACACTTCTACGCCGTACTATCGCCAGTAATGCGAATAACCGCAAACTTGCGCGTCGCGCCAAGACGGGGCGGTAGGTCCGCGCGTAGAAAATAGACAGAATTTATAGCCAAAAAAATGCGGGATTCCCCGAACACACGAACGTCAATTGACGAAATACATATCGTGTAATATGGTTCATATGGTTAGTCGCTCCCCCCGAATACTGAACCGCATGCCAGATGGATTGAGTAACCCGTCAAACGGCCGCCCGCAAAAGCCGGCTTCGAACGGGCGTGGCCGTGCTACGGATAGCGGTCAAGCGACCAAGCATGCACCGTGGACGTTTCTGTCGAACCACGCACATGTGCTGATTTTGCTGTGCGCGGAGCCGGATCTTGTGCTCCGCGAGGTGGCTCAGCGAGTCGGCATCACGGAGCGAGCTGTACAGCGGATCGTGCACGAATTGGAGGAGGAGGGGTTTCTCACCCGCGAGCGCATAGGGCGGCGCAATCGCTATCATATCGATGGTGGCAAGCATTTGCGGCATCATATCGAGTCGCACTGCACGATTGATCAACTCCTGAACCTGGTCATCGGGAGCAAGTCGTCCCGCCCAGAGCCTCAGGCCCATTGATATACATCTTCCCATGGCTGCCGAAGTAACCCACCCACTGTCGAGGCTTGCTGACGTACTTGTGCGGATCAGCCGCGTGTGCGAGTCGCCCATCGAACACCTGCGTGCCGAGCAACTACTGCGTGAGGCCTTCGAGTCGTGGCCCGGCGACGAGTCGGAACTTTGGAACAAATGGTTGGCCGAGGCTTGCCAGTGCCTGAAACTGCACGCCCGCGAGGTGGAGCTCGACATCGATCAAGCTCGGCGACTTGCCAATGATGGTGCCGCAGTCGTAGGACTTTGGCGACCTGGACGCGGCCCGCGAGTACTGATTGGCGACGACGACCTTGCCGAAGAGGCCACCCAGGACAGCCTTGAGATCGCGGTGCATGGCCTAGAGGGTGCCGTAGGCGAATCGCCGACACCGCAACGCTGGCTCGTCGTGCAGCATGCCGAACGTTACGACGCGGGAAGCAATCCGCGTTTCAAGTCTCGACCTGTTGCCCGACTAGTCAAGATGTTGCGGCCTGAGTGGAGCGACATCTGGATTATACTAGTCTTTGGTTTCTTCGCCGGAGTTCTGAGTCTTTCGACACCGATTGCCGTTGAAGCGCTGGTCAACACAGTGGCCTTCGGACGGCTCTTGCAGCCGATCGTAGTGCTTGCGGCCATCCTGTTTGGGTTCTTGGCGTTCGCTGGCGTCATGCAGGCAATGCAGACCTATGTTGCTGAAATACTCCAACGCCGACTGTTCGCGCGCGTGTCGGCCGACCTTGCGTACCGCTTGCCAAGCGTCGACGCTGAGCGACTCGACGGCAAGTATGCTCCAGAGCTTACCAACCGTTTCTTGGATGTCGTCACGCTACAAAAAGTGGTAGCCGACCTACTGCTCGATGGCGTGAACATTGTGCTTGCGACCCTGGTCGGCATGACCGTGCTTGCGTTTTACCACCCGTGGCTTTTGGGATTCGACGTGCTCTTGTTGGGCTTGGTTGTGGGCGGTCTCGTGGTCTTGGGCAGAAACGCATTTCGAACCAGTATCGATGAATCGAAGTACAAGTATCGCCTCACCGCTTGGTTCGAAGATCTTTCCCGTTGTGACGTAGCCTTCAAGACAGCTGGTGGGGCGGAGTTCGCCGCCGATAGGGCGAACATGATTACGGCCAACTATCTGTCGAACCGAAAGTCGCACTTCTCGATTCTGTTCCGACAAATCGTGTTCGTTCTCGGATTGCAAGCCGTGGCAGGAACGGTATTGCTGGGCTTCGGCGGCTGGCTCGTTATCCAGGGTCAGTTGTCGCTTGGACAACTAGTTGCGGCCGAGTTGATCGTTTCGATCATCCTCGCTTCGATGACAAAGATTGGAAAACACTTGGAGGGTTTTTACGACCTGGTCGCAGCCATGGACAAACTCGGCGCGCTGTTCGACGTGCCTGTCGAGAGACACGACGGCTTGATGGTATTGGACGCCAAGGGCCGCGGACTCGATTTGACGTTGAGCCACGTCCGTGTGGCTGGCGTACGAGGGAAACTATCGGAAGGACTGTCTCTGAAAGCAGACTCGGGAGAGCGCTTGGCGATCTTTGGCGGAGCCAATTCCGGAAAGACGTCCATCTGCCGAATGTTGTACGGGGCCGCCAAGCCCGATGGCGGTCGAGTGACGATCGCGGGCGTCGCGCCTACCGACTTGCGGCCAGACGTGCTACGCGATCCCGTTGCGCTGACGGCGGAACCAGAGTTCTTCGAAGGAACCTTGGCAGACAACGTGCACCTTCGTCGCAGAGACGTCGGAAGCAGAGAGTGCTCGGCAGCGCTGGATGCCGTGGGCATGTTGGAGGAGTGCCTGGACATGGAGCAGGGACTCGACACCCCCATAACGGCCGCCGCAACGCCTTTAAGCGGTGGTCAGCAACGACTCATGATGCTGGCCAGAGCGATTGCAGCCAAACCGAAGTTGTTGCTTATCGATGGCACCCTGGATGCACTACCCGACGATGAACTCGAGGATGCGCTCGCGGCGATTCTCGATCCCAACGAAGGTTGGACGGTAGTACTGGCCACAGGTCGACGCGACTTGGCAAGAAGAATGGACCGGGTGGTGGAACTCACGACTCCACCATCACCGCAAGTCCTCTCCGCTCCACTAGAAAGGGGCAATGCATGAGGTTCTGGAAACGCTCAGACTTCGAAGATGCCGCTCAGGAACCGAGAGACGACTTCCGATGGGCCGAATTCGAAGAGGAGAACTTCCCAGCGCTCCGCTTGGCTCACGTTGCGCGTATCGTCCGGCGCATAGGCAAGTGGATGCTCAACCTATTGATCATCATGGCCTTAGCGATGCTTTTTGCACCGTGGCAACAGTCGATCCGCGGCGACGGGGCAGTGATTGCGCTCGATCCGGGGGAGCGCCCTCAAGCCGTGCTAGCCCCAATCAAGGGTCGAATTGCGGAGCGGGGCGAAGGAGTTACTGAGAATGCCTATGTCAAACAGGGGCAGTTGCTGTTTATGATCGAAGACCAGGATCCGATGTACCTTTCGCGGCTGACAGATACCGTAGGTTTCGCCAGGACCGAAGTCGAAGTCGCCAAGGAGCGGCTCAAGCGGGCGCACGACTTCCGCGTTAAGAGTGAAGACATCGTTGAGTACACTAGCGACGAGCTAGAATCGATGCGCTCCGCTCGCGATCAGTTGGTTTCGGCCTACAACTTCTTCGTCGATCAGGCCGAGAACAAGCTGGCCGCCGAAAAGAGCAAGTTGCTTTCGTGGGAAGCGAAGCTGTGGCAGGCAGAAGCCGACTTCAAACGTAAAGAACTGGCGTTCGAGGAAGGGCTCGACTCAGAACTCAATGCGCAGGTCACCAAACAAAAGTACCTAGATGCAGAAGCCTACGTTGAGGTGGCGAAGCAAGAGGTCGAGAACGCCCGCAACGGTCTGGAAGGCAAGAAACGCGAGCGAGAATCGAAGCGTGAAGAGTGGGAAGCGAAGGTCAACAAGGTGCGTGCCCAACTTGAGAAAGCCAGGGCCGACGTCGACAAGGCCAAGATTGACATCGACAAGACAACCGAAGAGATCAACCAAAAGAAGATCAAGCTACAGGAGCAAGAAAGGAAACTCGCGTCGCAGCAAACTCAGAACGTAACAGCGCCGTGCGACGGCTACATCATGGACCTCGCGGTGTTCGAGACTTCGTCGATCGTCAAGCCCGGCGATCAGCTCTGCCGCATCGTGCCCCGAACCGAAAACCCCGCAGTGCAGGTCTGGGTGTCGGGGAACGACGCGCCGCTCATCGCGCCGGGTCGCCACGTGCGCCTGCAGTTTGAAGGTTGGCCAGCCGTGCAGTTTTCGGGATGGCCTAGCGTAGCGGTCGGCACGTTTGGTGGCGAGGTTTGGCTCGTCGACCCGACGGACAATGGCAATGGGCAGTTTCGAGTGGTGGTGGTGCCCGATCCAGATGATGCCCCATGGCCCGAGTATCCCTACTTACGACAGGGCGCGCGGGCACACGCATGGGTGTTGCTGAATCAGGTGCCGCTGGGCTACGAAGTTTGGCGCCAGATGAACGGGTTCCCGCCGTCTGTCAAATCTCAAGACGACGTTAAGACGCCAAAGCCTCCGAAGATAAAGATTGACTAATCTCCTCAGTTTGCCATCGGCTGTTAAACCTTGACGGTTAGAGATTAGCGATTCGATAGGCCGGTCCAGCTGTGCCGATTCTTAGGTTTGGTCCGGTTGTACTGCCGCCGGATGTTGGTTCATTCGCCTACTGCGGTGCTATCATGCCGTGTCGGACTCTGGTGCTCGCTTTATGTTTGGCGGTCACGGCATGCGCTGCCGGTTGTCGCTCGGGTGCTGGTACGCGCGCTGCCTACCGCCCGAGCCCGCCTAGTGTGTCCGTGGAGCCAACGCTCCAGCAGACGTCGTACGTGGATTCCGGCCCGGGCGACACAGTGGAAGACGCGGACAAAGCTCCTGAAAGTGACGAGTTGCTGCTGCCGCTAACGGTCGATCCTCCGATCGAAGCGGAGCAGATTCCCGCCCCAGAACCGACCGACGCCCCAACGCTAGGAACGCTGGCGGAATCGGTTCGCTTGCATTTCCCGCTAATCCGCCAAGCGATGGCTGCTCGCACGATTGCGTCTGGCGAAGCGCTCGCCGCCGCCGGGGCGTTCGATCGCAAGCTAAAGGGATACAGCAACTCGCAGCCGCTCGACTTCTATAAAAACTACCGTCAGATGGTAGAACTCAGGCGCGACACTTACTGGGGTGGCGAAGTGTACGGCGGTTACCGTGTCGGCCGAGGACTCTTCGAGCCTTGGTACCTTGAACGCGAAACGAACAAGGGCGGCGAGTTCAACGCGGGCTTCGTAGTGCCGCTATCCCAAAACCGCAGCATCGACAAGAACCGTGCCGAGCTTTGGCGAGCGCAACTGGAACAAGGTCGTGTCGAGCCCGAGATTCGAGCGATGATCATCGGATCGGTTCGCGACGCAACGATTGCTTATTGGGAATGGGTGGCGGCCGCAGCCAACTATCGAGTTGCCGAGGCGATCCTTAACCTTGGCGTGGTGCGTGCCGGTTTCATCAAACGCCAGTTCGAGATCGGCGAGAAACGGAGATTGGATCAGGTCGACAACCAACGCATTATTGTGTCGCGTACAGCAAAGGTGGTCGAAGCCCGGCAGAAACTCGAGCAGGCTGCCGCGAAACTGTCTCTTTTCCTGCGCGACGAACGTGGCGAGCCGATCGTATTGCCGATCGAAGCTGCGACTGTCGAATTCCCCGAAACCTTGTCCGCCGAGGCGTGGGGTGCGGAAGCGAATGTGGCGTTGGCGCAAGAGAATCGGCCAGAGCTTGCGGAGCTTCAAGTCGCACGGCAACAACTTAATGTGTTGCTGAACCAAGCACGCAACGAAACGCTGCCGAAAGTCGACGCGGGTATGTTTGTGTCGCAGGACGTCGGCGAACCAACCAGCCCCAAGCGCGACAAGTCGCAGCTTCGACTCGAGGCTACGCTTGCCGTGGAGGTGCCACTCGAGCGACGTAACGCGCTTGGAAAGGCGCGGCAGCTACGCGGCAAAATCGCGCAGATTCGTGCGAAGACGCAATTCGCCGCCGATAAGATTGCGGCAGAGGCCCAGATAGCTCACACAGCCCTAACGGCCGCCGCCGAGCGGGTCGGACAGACAGCCGAGGGCTTGAAGCTTGCCGAGCAGATGCAAGCAGCCGAGAAACGGCGTTTCGAGGTAATTGGCCAAAGCTCGCTATTTGAACTTAACATACGAGAACAACAAACCGCGGAAGCCGCTGTACTCCGCATTGGTGCGCTACTCGACTACTATGCCTCGCTCGCCGAATACGCCGCGGCTCTCGGCTTCGAGTCGGTGGAGGACTTCACTGCAGCTACCGCTGTACCCGATGCCCCAGAGGTGCCGGACGAACCACTTCCCTAGAGAATGCCCGCGCCAAAGTCGCTAGGCGGGTCGTGTTTCGGGGACTTTGGAGTTGGGTGATGGCCGCTGTTGTTTGGCGGCGACGAAGTGGCCGAACGGGTTGGCGAACTGGGTGGCGAGCGATGCGGTGCTTTGCTCGATTGAGAGTCGTGCGCTTCGTCGACGCGAGTATTGCGACGCGAACCGCCGGAATAGTCATCGTCGAAGTCGTCGTACCGCGATACGTAGCCAGGTTCCTTGGCGCGTTCGATCTCCGCCTCGAACTCGGCGATGACGACGTCCTGGATTTGTTCGCGACACTCGGAGTTGATCGGGTGGGCGATATCGGCATACAACTTCGCGCGCCCGTCTGCCTGGCGTATCGCCTGGTTGGAATCGAGGGTTCGACCACACTGATTGCAGTAGTTGCTGCGTAGGTGATTCTTCATGCCACAGCCGGGGCAATGAGCCGTTAGCTTTCGACTGGGCATGGCCACGAATGGCCCGGTCGACCCTTCGATGATCTTCAGATCTCGAATCACAAAACAATCGTCGAAAGTAATTGAGCAAAACGCCTTGAGGCGTTCGCCTGGTTCTTCCATGAGCTTGATGCGAACTTCGGTGATTTCCACGGTCAAGTCTCCTTGCAAAACCAGCGCGTGCTAACGACAAGTCTGGGTGGCAGCTACAAACTGCCACGGCTGCATCCTCAAACGCGACGCGACTAAACGGGCCTCCCGCCACGTACGACAAATCCCAAAATAGGCGCTGCCGCTGCCAGTCATTTGATGAGCAAGTACCGGCAATCGATCCATGACATCGGAAGCTCGAGCAATCCAGCAACTTAGTTTTTCGGCCGATCGTTGCAAGCAATTTCGTATCAAGGGTCTAGCCCGTTGAATTGGAAGGCCCCGACGGAGGCAATTCATCAGTTTCCGGCATCGGCCAGTGCCGCCACCCAGCCCTTCTCCAACCGCCAGACCGAGCGACTCGAACACCTTTGGCGTCGACAGCCCAACCGGCGGTTGCACCAATACGATTGGCATGCCAGCGGGGATGGGTGCTCGAACCAGCCGTTCGCCCCGCCCGGTACCGAAGGCGGCTCCGCCTACGACGAAGAACGGAACGTCCGTGCCAATTTGGGCTGCGATTCGGCTCAACCGCTCGCGACTGTAACCCAAACCCCACGCCACATTGGCCGCGACTAGCGCTGCGGCTGCATCACTTGATCCGCCCCCCAAACCCGCCTGAGCGGGTATCCGCTTATACAAGCATATGCGTCCCGATGGCTCATGCCCACTGATTGCAGCCAACCTTTGAATCGCTCTCACAGCGAGGTTGTCCCTTGGCGGGCCATCCAAACCGGTATTCTCTACTTGAGAGGCCACACGGAGTGAGAACTGCAGCGGATCGGTTGTGGCAGAATAGACAAGGGTGTCGAACAGACGCACCGGTACCAGCAGCGTCTCGACTGCGTGGTAACCGTCGGTCTGGCGCCCTAAGACCTCCAGTGCCAAGTTAATCTTGGCTGGCGTGTGGACGACCAATCCATTCTCGCTGCGCTCGACAAACATGCTTTCAACTGTGGCGATGGTGAGTTCGTCATCTAGTGCTTCGTCTGTGCGGGTAATCCATAACGCACATTCAGGTAATGAGCGCCCGGCTTTTTACAAATGGAATGACGTAAACTAAGATGTCGGCTTATTTTATAGCGTCGACATTCGCCGGTCAATCTTGAAGCTGCGGCAAACCACGTAGTAGAGAGATTCCTGTACCGTCTCGGACGTGACAAGCCGCACAGTCATCATAGTTTACGATGTCCCAGCCTCGCTCGATCGTATCGGACTGCCTCAACGCCGCTCGAGGCCTCTTGATGGGGGGGGCCGACATAATTCCAGGTGTTTCAGGTGGCACCGTTGCGCTCTTGCTGGGCATTTATCCACAACTGGTCACGGCTATCAGCAGTATCGATCGCGAGTTTTTGCGACTTGTCGTTGGCCGGGAGTGGTCCAAGGCGGCGAGCCACATCGATCTGCGTTTCCTGGTTGCGTTGGCTGTGGGCATACTGGCAGGCATCCTCACCTTGGCCGGAGTGGTCCATTACTTGCTCGACCATCACCGCGCCGAGACGCTGGCTGGGTTTTTTGGACTGATTCTAGCTTCGAGCATCCTGGTAGCGCGAATGGCCGAGCCAACATCGGGCGAACATCGAGCGCGATGCATTCTCCTAGGATTGGTTGCCGTCGCGTTGGCCGCGTGGTTAGTGAGTGGATCTTATCTTCAACCAGGCGACAGTCTCCTTTACGTTTTCGTGTGTGGAGTCATTGCGATCTGCGCGATGATTCTTCCAGGCATCAGTGGCGCGTACATCTTGGTGCTGCTCGGACAGTATGAACCGATTACGGATATCCTTCACCGACTCAAAGCGCTCGACATTTCCGCCAGCGACGCGGTGACACTCGCGGTGTTCGCTCTAGGTTGCATTGTAGGTCTGCTGGCGTTCAGCAAACTGCTGCGCGCGCTGCTGGCGAGGTTCCATGGCGAAACCATGTCGATGTTGGGTGGATTCATGATCGGTTCGCTGCTAAAGGTCTGGCCGTTTCAGCAGTCCAACGTCCCCGGCGAGGAAATCACGAAGACGACCGTTACCCATCCGGTCTGGCCCGCAGCGATAGACCAACAGGTGGTAGCATGCGCCGTGATCGGCACAGTTGCGTTCGCAGCGGTTATGATCATCGACCGAGTGGCGCGCAGCACCCGCAGGGCTCACTCGGCCGCTGAGTGAGCCGAATCGCGTTGGTTGTTAACGTCGTGCCTCGAGCAGTGGAGAGGCGATCGCGCAAATGGCTGCATGCACTTCATCAATCGATCGCGTCGCGTCCACCACATGGATGGATCGATCGTCCGCCGCCTCGGTGAGAAACCCATCGCGCAGTCGCTGACGAAACGCATCGCCCTGCCGCTCCATCCGATCGCGCTGTTGGCCCAAACGCTCGTCGGCCAGCTGTACCGGCATGTCGAGCAGGAACACCGCGTCGGGTCGCACACCATCGATCGTCACGGAGCCGACGCTCCGAACGTCGGCCAACGAAAGCTGGCCTGCATGGCCTTGGTATACAACGTTCGCCAACACGTACCGGTCGGACACGACCACCTTTCGCCGCTCGAGCGATGGTCGAATAATCTGCTCCACCAACTGGGCCCGCGCTGCCATGTACAACAGCATCTCGGCGCGCCGGTGGATAGGCATCGCCGGATCGTCGGCAAGCAACAGATTGCGGATCTGTTCGCCCAATGCGCTGCTGCCTGGGTCGCGGCACTGGGTCACCTCACAACCCTGGGCGACGAGCCAGTCACAGAACAGGTGAATCTGAGTGGACTTACCGACCCCATCGATGCCGTCGAACGAGAAAAACACACAGATCCCTATGTCCACCGAGGTAAAGAAACGACGGGCGACGATCGTGGCTGCCGCGCCTCTGCGGGCACAGTATATCGGAAGCGACCGTGTTTATCGATCGTATAGTTTCGCCAAATTTTGGGCTCGCTGACCCACTAGTTTTCGCAATCTCGCAGGCTTGATCACCTCAGCCTGGTCGGCGTATCCGAGAACCCACCAACTGATTTCGTTGACGCCCGACACCGTGACCCGTAGCAGCAGGGAACCGTCGTCGTTCCACTCGATCTCCTGGGTCGGATGCCAGGTGACTTCGGCCACGTTGGTAGCCACAAGCGATGAGAAACGAATTGTGACCTGGACGTCGTTGCCCGGCTCAGGAACGATTCGCCAAGCGTTCTTGAGATACCGACGTAGGCTGAACCCGCGTGGTAGCTTGTACGACTCGTCGAGCAGTTCGGCCGTGGCAATGCGCGACACCTTGAAGGTTCGAACCTCGCTATGAACGCTGGAGCGACCAATTAGGTACCAACTATGCCGAGCATGCACCAGTTGGTAGGGACGCACTTTGGTGGCAATGGTTTCCCACTCGGTTAGGCTTTCATAAGTGATCCGAATTACCTGGCGGAGGCGACGCGCTTCCAGTATTCGCCGAAACACCTCGGCCTTATGGCCCTCATCGGCTATGCCACCGGGAATCATCGTGACGGCGCCACGAAGTTCCGCAATGCGTTGCTTGACCTCTTTCGGCAGGTTGGTTTCCAACTTAAGGGCGGCATCGCCCGCGGCGGAAAAGAAGGGAATGTGCTGGCCGCCCCCCAATTGACTGGCCAGCACAATTAGCGACACGGCTTCGTGTTCCGAAAGTTCATCGGGTGTAACGGAGGTCGCTTCGGCTAGCGTATAGCGGTCGGCGGCCCGATCGTACACTAGCGGAATGCCTGCCTCGCGTAAAGTTTCGATGTCGCGGAAGATGGTACGCCGGCTAACGCGGCACGCCTTGGCTAGCCCGTCCGGGTTGTGCGTCCCGCCACCCTGCAGCGTGCGTAGCAACTTCAGCAGGCGAGTGATACGAGTCGCTTTCATAAATGGGCTGCTGGTTCGGCGGAGCGTGCGGATTCAGTGTTGCTTGGATGTGACCATCACTAGGTCGGGTGTGTGCGGGCGAAGCAGCATAGGTGATGTGAGCTTGTGGCGAACTATCGGTGTAGCCAGCCGTTTGGGCGCCCGACACGATCGGTGCGTCCATGGGCCGCTCGTATCCCGCTAGCTCGATTCCATCTCTACCATCGGTTTGGTAATCAAGCATCGCTCCCGCATCGGCTGGAGGCCATGCAGCGTCGGTTCCGTCTGCTGGTGTAGGCTCGCCTGCGGGAACCATCTCTGGGCTCGCTTCGGCGTCGTACATCACGCCGCCCTCGGCGAGTTCGCTGTCCGACCCAATTCCTTGACTCACCGGGCCTCGGCTCATCACGTTGGGGCGAGTAAAGCCGTAGTCGAGGTACATACTCGCATCTCGTTGCCTTGCGCGTCGCAACGCATCGAAGTAGGCCTTGCCGGGCCATGGGCCTTCGGCCAGATACACACCGTTGAAATCGAGCAGCGAGCCCTTTCGCCAATGCACGTCCAGGATAGCCAAGTTGTAGTCGACAAGCGAACGATAATACGCACTTTCCGCCTCGGCACGCCGACGTTGAGCGTCGAGCAAGAACTCGAAGTTGTCGCTCGAGCCGGCACCGGCGGCCACAAGCTGGGCGTACGCCTCTTCCTCCTGCTTCGACGCAATTCGGCCGTTGAACCGGGACTGCGACGTTTGGTAAAAGAGGTCGACATCTTGTACCGCGCTGCCTAACTGGTGTGAAACCTCTAATTCCAGATCCTGCAAAATCGCCCGCTCGCGTGCCAACAATAGCTGCACGTGCCGCACGCCGTCAAGCTGGCGACGGAATCCAATGGGGATGGCGACCTGAAAACCCAACTCCCACTCCTGAAAATCGCCGGTTAGGAGCGACTCGAACGCACTGGAGCCTTCGGCGAATGGTGGAATGCCATCATACGCAATGAGCTCGTCGCCTCCACCGAGCCAGCGGTAACGCCCGACTGCGTCGATTCGTGGCAGTAGGTGATTGCGCGCGGCGATGAGCTCTACTTCGCGGCGCTTCACCCACCACTTTTGTTTTCGCACTTCCACACGGCGAGCCAGCGCTTCGCAGTGGGCGGCCGCCCAGTCGAAGTCGACCCGGGCGATTGTGGGCTCGTCGGCGGGGCGTATCAAGCGGCCGTCCGACACGCTGAGCCCCATGATGTACCGTAAGGTGTTTTCGGCGCGAAACAACTGAGTGAGCGCTTGCTCGACTTCGGCGCGGAACTGGTAGTACTGTGCCCTCGCTCGAGCTTCTGCCTGATTGGTGCCAACGCCTGCACCCAACGTTCGAGCGAGGCGGAACCAAGTTCGACGAGCGCTTTCCAAGCCCTGCTTGCGGGCTTCGAGGTCGCGGTAGGCAAAGTACAACTCCCAGTAGGCTTGCTCGACGTCGCGCATGTAGTTGCGAACACCACCCTCGAAGTCGGCAAGGGTCAGGTCGGTGCGAATCCGGGCGATTACCACACCATCGAAACTGTTGGGAGCGTTGGCGGCGTACTGATCGAACGAATACGGGCCCGCAATTCGGTTGTACTGCGTACCGCGACCTTGGAACAACGGCTGGCTAAAGAATGCCTCGAAGTTAGTTTGCCAATCGCTGGGCGTCTGGCGAATGGTCGTTGGCAGATTATTGCTATCGTACGCGGTTGTGTTCTGGAAGCCCCAACGTCCACCCGTGGCGTTGGTCTTTGCCACCGACAGATTGAAGTTCCCGAGATCTTGTCGCAGAACGGGCGGCGAGATCGGATTGTTGTTGGGAGCGTTTTGCGGCCGATCGTTGTAGTTCCAAAGCACGCTCGACTGCAGTTGGGCGTCGAATTCGCTCAGCGCCGACTCCACACCTAGTCCATCGAATTGCGACCCAAATGACTGGCCGCTACCGGTTTCCACCAGCGCCGGGTCGTAAGTGGTAGTGACAGATGCCGCGTTGACGATGGTTCGCGATAGCGTGTCTGGAGCGCTACTGGCCACTCGCCCGCCAAGCTGTCGCATCACATTGCTGTTACACAGCGTGATTCGCGTGGCCTCTTCGAGCGAAAGGTCCCAGATCTCGTAGTTGTCCATGTTTTTCAGCGAGAGCGGACGCTGCGCATGGGTTACCTCGTCGAGCGTGGGCTCTTCGACATCGGGGTACTCGATGTCTGTCGAGACATCGATGTAGTGCGACAGGTCGCCATCTTCCCCGAAGAAAAAGGGTTGCTGCGGCTGACAGCCAGTCGCCAGCATGACAAAGCAAAGGGCGAGACACAGGTTGCTGCGAGTGTGCCGGCTCATGGTGTTTCGGGGGTTGGCGTTGAGATGAGTGCACTCGTGCCAACTAGCGGCTGCAAGCATCGCTTGCTTGGCCGTGGCCCAAGCGCTCGAGTCCTCACCCCCCTGTGAGCATTCAGCACAATTGGTATCGTCGGCCTAATCGTCAAACTTTGACAATTCCGGCTCTGCCGAGAAGAACGCCACGGAAAAAAACGAACCTGTGCTAGCTACGGCATGCCTATCGCTTACTCAGGCAGCACCCATCCAAGCGACAGCCAACCGTCTTTGCTCGATGAGTGTTGCAGCAACAGAGGCCCATGCTCGGCCATGTCGTCGGGCAGATCGATCATGGGCAAGGTGATCTCCTCGGGGAAGCCCCGTCCGGCTTCCGCCTGACGGTTCAACTCCTTAGCCAGCACGCCACGAGTGCTGACTTGCCGGCTGTTCAGGCCTCCGCCGTCGGCAGGATCAAACCCGCTGGGAATCACCTCGATCTCGCCAACACGCACTAGAATCAAGCCTCCGTGTTGGGCGTGCATTCCGTACCTCACCACGATATCCCAGCCATCGTAAGTATCGTCGGCGACCGTAATGCGTGAAGCATGAAGCCGTAGATTTACGTGCTCGTCGGCGAACTCCACGGTCACGGGGCGTTGTCGACGGAAACGAATGCTCCAGGGCTTGAACTCCCGCTCATCGTCGATGACTTGTTCGTCAGCGTTCTCTTCTCGCGCCTTATCGAACGCTTCTTGAAGCGCCTGGGGTAAGTCGACGTCCAATTCGGGGTCGCTTTCCCTAGTGCCTTGCGAGAGAGTTGCCCCACCTAGAATCGCCGAAGCCATGTTCGAAGCACCGGAATCGTGCACCCGAATGGCCACGTCGTGCGTGCCGTCGAATGCTGGGGGAGCCGTGTCGGAGCCCAACTCACCACGACCAGCTTCGAGCATGGTCACGTTCAGACTGTGATCGGTGGTTGAGAATACGATCGAACGCGGCTCGGCATCTCGCACAGCCAACGGCTGTTTGAACTGCTGCTCGTACTCGTAGCGGGCGTCCTGCAGTCTGGGCAGCAACTCGTCGTCCAGCTTCCTGCCAATACGTTCTTCGGCATGCCGAGCAGCAATGCGATCGGCCTGTGGCTTCTTTTCGGCAACTCGCTGTTCGCCAATCCGGGCCACCAAATTGCTGCCGAGCCCGCCGCCTTGCTTCTTCACCGACCGGGTGATGGTCGCCGTGGTTGCGGTCACCTTTGCGGGGTAATTCCAGAAGTTCGTGTCTTGCAGGCCAATTCGTTTGGTCGCCGTGAAAGGTGTGGTGCCGCTGCTCCGGATCACGACGGGGCTGTTGTAGCCACGCGTTTCGGAATGGGTCACTCCGGTCAGGTGCAGAACGAGCAAGGCACGATCGGGCGAAGGCACCGTCTCGATTGTCACTTCACCCGTGGTGTGTCCTGTGCCGCGGATCGACGTACCGAGGATGCAATCGGTCACCGGACCGACGTCGTCGACCGGGCGAGAACCGACGCGGTTGAGAAATCGCTCTGAGACCTCGCTGCAGATATTGGGTTGGTTGAACCTACCAAGCAGATAGGTGGTCAACGCCGTGGCGCGATCGATGCCAACGAAGAAGTCGATCCGCCGCTCGATCTCGAACCGCGCGCGGCCCGAGGGTTGCTGCTCGTATCGGTCGATGTACTTTGTGAGCAACGCTAGTTGTCGATCGACGAACGCGTGTTGATCCCCGGCACGCTCGATCGTCGCCAAGTCGGCATAGCGCTGAATGGCTGCGGCGGTGCGAAGAAACGGTGGCAAATCTAAGCCAACCGCGCCGCTGCGGAATTTGTCGAGCGAGCTTCTCAGTTCGCTCAGGTTGGGTTGGGCGCCCTCAGTCAGTGCCTTCTGCACGCCTTGCCATTGGAGGTACTGCTTCCACCGCTCACCGCGGTCGCTGCCCGGAACCAGAAACTGCTCCAACTCGACTGCCGCCCCAGCAAGCTCGCTCCGCGCTCGATCCACCTCCTCGGGCGTCACGGGCTGATAATCGGCCTTCGTCTGTTCGATAAGTTGAGCCGTTTGCTCGTCGATTGCCGTGGCCGTGGTGGTCAGGACCAGCAAGCCCAACAACAAGGCAACGAAGCGGTGCGTAAGTTGCATAACGAGATATCCCTCCACTCTTGACGCCACGGGGCACGCAAGATTCCGACGAGATTTGCCGGCACGCGGGCTGCCGTTAAAGTCTCGCTAATCTACCTCGGCGTGCGAGGGCTGTCTATGCAGCACCAATCTGGACAACGGCCGCAGAATGGGACGATCAGCCCACACAACCCATACCGTCCGATCGGCCAGCAACAACATGGCATACCATTCGATGCCGACCGGCAAGCTCCTGCTAGAGCGTGCTTCGGCTAGCTGTAGCGACGTTGGCTTGAACGAGTCAAATCTGGCAAGGCGGCCGAAGCAGGCGGATCTTTAGGATTCGCGGATGCAGGCCAACGTCGCCAGATGCGGACGCAGTAAGCAAACACGCTACAGATTAGGTGAAGGGCGCTCTAGTAATCGCGGAGCATCTTGAAGTACTCTTCGGCGTGATCGCCGGCGGCCTTCGGCAGCCGCTGACTGGTAAGTGGGTCGGCGGGCTCGGAGTTAATCGACGCCAACTCTTCCTCAACGGCCACAGCCGTCTCACCAGCCATGTTGGGTCCGTCGACGAATCCGCCGAAAGTGGCCGCGCCTTGGCCCGGTTTCTGCCGCACTCGCGTGTCGCGGAACTTCGTTGGGTTCTCCTCGTCGGGGCGTGGCCCCATGCCTTGTCCCGCGCCCATACCCATACCACCAGGTTTTTCGGCAAACATGTCGTTCATTCCATCCATGCCGCCCATACCTTCGCACATGGCGTTCTTGGCGGCGTCAAGTTGGGCAAGCGCTTCGTCGAGCATCTCCAACTCGGCGCCTTCCTGTTGCAACTGATCGAGCTTTTCGGCCATGGCCGCCATGGCTTGCGCGGCGCCTTGCTTGTCGCCCTTATTCATGCACTCTTGGCACTGCTGAAGCTGCTGGGCCAGCTTGTCCAAATTGTCCATTTGAGGCTGTTTTTGCATTAGCTGGTCGAGCTTCTGTTGCAGCGCACCGGCTTTGGCCAGGTCGCCCTTTTTCTTTTGCTCGTCGATTTGCTTTTTCAACTGCTCCTTCGCTTCTCGATTCGACTCGACAACCTGAGAGAGCTTGTCTTTCATCTGCTCGAGTTGCTTCGTGAGTTTCTTCTTATCGGCATCCGACAGATTGTCTTTTGCAACTTGGTCCTGCAGGTCTTTGAGTTCCTCTAGCGCTTTCTTCCAATCGCCCTCTTTCATTGCCTTGGCGATCTTGTCAGCCGGCCCCTTGCTAAGCTCCTTCATATTCTCGAGTTGCTTTTGCAGCTCCTCGGAACTCGATATCTTTGCACGTCGCTCCTCGAGTTGCTTCTTGAGGTTGTTCAGCTTGACCGTCGACTTTTTGCGATCGCCTAGCTCATCTTTATTGAGTGCGTCGGCCTGCTCTTCGAGCTGCTTGAACACCTCCTCAGCGCCCTTTAGATCTTTCTTTTCCGCCTTCTTCTGCATTTCGGCGAGCTTCTTCTTCAGCTCTTCGTTGGCCTTCTTCACCTGGGCACTCGAAGCGGCAACCGTAGTCGGCTCCACGCTGCTCACTGCTTCGCGGTTGCTCCCGAACAGGATAAGACCAAACACCAACATTGCGGGCACCAGAGGAAGCCACGCACGCCGGTCGATTTGTGGGCGGAACTTTTCGGAGATGTCGACTCGATCGATCCGTCGCGCAGCGTCATGCACAAGAGCTTGGCCGGCTTCGGATTCGAGGTCGTCGGCGTTGAGCGCCAAGCTGCTGGCCACGCGCTCACGAAGTGCGTAACGACGGTCGATCTCCATGGCGGCATCGAGCGTCGACTGTCGGCCGAACCATGTCGCCACGCCAGCGGCAATCAACCCCCCTACGCCCGCGACGATTAGCCACAGTTGCGTCCAATTGGCCGGCAGGTTCTCAATCGCCACGACCTGCGGCGCTGCAATTGCCGCCGCGGCAATCGACAAGCCACCGAACAAACACCACACCAACCACCGCAAATACTGTTCGACCAATAAACGGCGGCGAGCACGATGAACCTGAGCGAGCAACTTGTCCATGGCATATCAGCCCTACGGTTAGATGGTTGGCGGTCGAAACGCTGATAGTAAGTATATCGGCGCGACTTTCACGGGTCACCTAGGATTTGCAGCGGTGCGAAGTGGTAGCAATAGTCCATTTTGTCCCCGAATACCGAAAAACGATTCTAGGCGACTCTATTCGCCCCCCACCATCCCTGTTGAAGTTTGTATTCCTCTGTTTTTCTCGGCGATTTTCCATTTCCCAAGGGGAGTTGAAGCATCCATTTTGTCCGTTGGTGGGTGGCGAAGGGACAATTGAGGGCCCCAACTCCCTACCTCTAACATCAAAAATAGGCGGACGTCCGCCGGGGTGGCGAGTGGCTCAACTCCGCGCGCAGCAAGAATCATCGGGCAGGTGGAAGGATGCACTCGAGGTTTCGATAGGGAGACAAAGCCCTACCCCCGTTGGCCAAC
>JANQOF010000057.1 GCA_028279215.1 Pirellulales bacterium | reverse complement strand
CTGGGCCTACTCGACTGGGACGCGAGTCACGAAAGGCATCGTTTCAAGGGCAACCACCTCTTGTCGCTTCGCGACCCAGGTAGGAACAGCCGACCTGGGATTCCCTCTTTGGTTTTAGGGTGACTGGCGTCGAACGCAGTGAGCCCTCCGTGGAGCCGTTCGGGCGGTTCGGTGCAGTCGACCCCGGCCACCCGCTATCCGGTGCAAATCTTGAGTTCACCATCCCCCTACATCCCCAATCATCTCCCCATCCCCTCTTTCAACACCGGTTTATCATCGTGCACAACTGTATGGCCGTGACTCGGAGGTGCCGCAGTTGGCTATTCGCCAGCGAACTGAATAATTTGGCTTCCAAACGCGGAATGTTCTTGGCGGTTCGCGGCGATTTTGGCCTGTTTTCCACTTCCCCGGGCCCGATTGACTAGCCGCGGCGGGCGATTTCGGGGATACTGACAACGTGGCGCCCAGGGGCTGCGCCAGCGCTTTTCTGCTCGCCGCGCGGCGGAACTGCCCGTCCCGAATACGGATTTACAGAGGAGACTCGAATCATGCAACGCATGCTTTCTCGCCACATCCAATGCAATCGTCCCATCCTAGGCTTCACGCTTGTGGAATTGCTGGTGGTCATCGCCATTATCGGCATGCTGGTGGCGCTGTTGATCCCTGCGGTCGGAGCTGCCCGTGCTCGCATGCGCAAGGCATCCTGCCTGAACAACATGCGTGAGATTGGCACCGCAATCATCAACTACGAAACCTCCAAGCAGCGGTTTCCTGGCTACTTGGAAGCCGTTAAAGCGCGGGGACGCGATTCCGGATTGGGCGGATATGTTGCCCTTCCGGCGCAGTCCGATCCGTACTTTGGCGGGCAGACATTCGGGAATACGGGTGACCTGTCCGATAGCAGTCGCAGTGCATCGCGCATCAGTTGGGCGGCCCATATCTTGCCGCAGATCGATCGCAACGACGTATGGGATCTAATCCAAGGCGCCGAAGACAATAGCGATGCTCAGTTGCTGGCTCAGCAGACAATCCCGAAAATCGAGTTGTACGTCTGCCCAGACGACACCGACATTACCAGCGTCAGCGGTGCTCCCGGCCTGACGTACATGGTCAACACTGGAGCCTGGGATTGGGACGGCAGCAACTTCGTAGGCGACAACAAGGCGAACGGCGTCTTCTTCAATCTCATCGAAGGCAACATAAAGTCGCGGTTAAGTGGCATAAGCGACGGAGCGGCAACCACGCTGATGCTATCTGAAAATATACAGAAGAACCCCACGTACAGCTGGCTGGGCGTAGAGTCTGGCAACCCTGGCGAGCAGCAATTCGGAATGGTTTGGGTGGTGCCTTCGGCAGATTACACCAATCGTCAGCTGAACTTTCCCAATCCAGGTTGCGTCGAACCACCAAGTACCGCGATCGACGATCAGGCCGCTTTCACCGCCGAACCTTCTGGAGCGTTAGAATTCTCCGAAGTCATCCCGTGTTTCGCCCGCCCCAGGTCGAATCATTCGGATGGAGGCTTCAATGTCATCTATGTCGACCATCATGGTGGATCGCTGAATCCTGACATAGACTATGTTGTCTATCAGCAATTGCTAACCGCCCAAGGCTCGAAGTGCGTCGACCCACAGGATCCATTGGCTAACCCCCAGCCGGACGCGGTGCGTATCTACCGAACGGCTCCACCAATTTCGGCGTCGGACGTCGAGTAAGCTGAGCGACTCTGCCGGCTCGCTCCAAGACCAATCCCCCCTTCCAGACCTGCGAAACTCTGCTAAAATGCGGGGCTCGCAGTGGGCGGAAGGTCCGTCTCTTGTGCGATCTGCATCGCTGACTGTCGTGGTGAAATCATGCCGAAGCAAAAGACTCACAAAGGGACCAAGAAGCGGTTCCGCCTGACCGCCAAAGGCAAGGCCAAGCACCGCCAGGCTGGCACCAGCCACTTGGCTGCGCGGATGGACCAAAAGCGGAAGCGGAACCTGCGTGGCACCACCACCACGACCGACACCAACAGCAAGATGGTCGCCAAGGCCCTCTGCGGGAATAGCTACTAATGGCTTCAGGCCATCGGCTATCGGCTGTTGACCAGACGCAATCGATGCTCTGGCTGACGGCCTCCTAACAAGCGGGTCGGGCTCGACAACGTTTGCCTTATTGGGGCAAAGGCCTGGAACTCGCGGAACGGGTGGAGGAAATCTCCCATGCGTACTACCATCGGAGCGGCCAGGCGCCGCAAGAAGAATCGGCTTTTCAAGAAAGTCAAAGGCTATCGCGGCGGACGCAGTAAGCTGCTTCGGACCGCGAAGGAAACCGCCGTACGGTCGGGTGCCTACTCTTTCCGCGATCGTAAAGTCCGCGCCCGCGAGTTCCGCAAGCTGTGGATCATCCGCATCAACGCCGCGGTCCGCGAGCGAGATCTGCGATACAGCGAGTTCATTCACGGTCTGAAGAAGTCGGGCATCGAGCTCGACCGCAAGACGCTCGCCGAGATGGCAGTCAACGACGCCGCCGCCTTCGATGCGGTAGTCGAAAAGGCAAAAGCAGCGTTGGCTTAATGACGAAGGACCAATGACCAAATTCGAAGTTCATTGGTCATTGGACTCTCAATCATTGGGTATTCGTTCACGGTGTCTCTCCAAGACTTCATTGCCGAACTCGACTCTTTGGCGGCCGACGCGCAAGGTGCGTTCGACGATGCCGAAGACACCACTGCGCTCGAGGCGGCCCGCGTTGAATTCCTCGGTGCCAAAGCGGGGCGATTGAAGGCGGCGCAAAAAGGGATGGGCTCGGTCGACAAGCCCGATAAGCCCACCGCCGGCCAAAAGTTCAACGCGGTGAAGAAAACCATCGAAGCGGCGTTCGACACCGCCACCGCGCGTCTCAACAACTCTGGAGGTTCACAAAAGCACGACGCCTTCGACGTCACACTGCCGGGCAAACCGGTTCAACTCGGTCGGCTGCATCCGATCACGCAAACGATCAATCGGATGAAGGAAATCATGGGGCGACTCGGCTTCACGGCCGTTGAAGGCCCAGAAATCGAAGACGATTGGCACAACTTCGAGGCGCTGAACATCCCACTGAGCCACCCGGCTCGCGACCCGCTCGATAACTTCTATCTCGCGACTGCGGGCGCGCAAGGCAATATCGGTGCGGGACCCGATGGCAAACCGCTGCTGTTGCGAAGCCAAACCAGCACGGTGCAAATCCGTGTGATGGAGCAAGCTACTGCGAATACCGTCGCGGGCGGGGCCAAGCCACCGGTGCGGATCGTATCGCTTGGTCGCGTCTACCGCCCAGACACAGCCGATGCAACGCACTACCCGATGTTCCATCAGATCGAAGGCCTGTTGGTCGACCACGGCGTCACCATGGCCGATCTGAAGAGCGTGCTCCGCATGTTCTGCCAAAGTTACTATGGCGACATCGAAGACCTGCACGTCCGCTTCCGCCCCAGCTTCTTCCCGTTTACCGAGCCTAGCGTTGAGGTCGACATCAACTGGCGCGGCGGTTGGATGGAAATCGGCGGCGCCGGCATGGTCGACCCCAACGTCTTGCGGGCGGTTGGCTACGACCCCGAAGAGGTGACCGGCTTCGCCTTCGGCATGGGTGTCGAACGCATCGCCATGCGCCAACACCACATCACCGACATCCGCGACCTGTACACCAACGACGTACGCTTCCTGGCTCAGTTTTAGACGGGAGATTTGGACAGGATGACAGGATTGGCCGGATCGACAGAATCTAGTAGTTGAACACTAATGGAATCTCACGTGGAGGCGCAAAGGAGAGATCGTGGCGACAACCATTGAGCTCGATTCGGACGAAGCGCTCGTGTTGCTCGACTTTGCCTTGCGTTTTGCTGAGACAGACGAACTCAAGATACTTCACCGTGCTGAGAAGGTAGCATTGTGGAATTTTGGATGTCTGCTTGAGAAACAGTCACTCGAATTATTCGACGAAGCATACCGTGAGCTGTTGGACGCTGCTCGTGAGCGCTTAGCACCATCTGACCCAGATGCCACGTAGTGACTACTTCGTGTCTTGGTGCCCTTCGTGGTTCATCCAGCCAATCCCGTCATCCCGTCCATAACCCAAAATGATCATCTCCAAAGACTGGCTCTCCGATTACGTCGATCTTGCGATGCCGCTTGACGAGCTGACCGAGCGGCTTACGCTCACGGGACTTAATCTTGAAGGCGTCGAGAACGTAGGCGACGATACGGCGATCGACTTGGAAGTCACCAGCAACCGGCCCGACTGCTTAGGGCACATCGGCGTGGCTCGCGAGGTGTCGGTGTTGTGGGAGCGCGAACTCAAAAAGCCCGACCCCCAGCCAAAGGAAACAGGCCCGACTGCGTCGAGCGAGATATCCGTCGACATCACATGCCCGGAGCTTTGCCCGCGCTACACGGCGCGAGTGATCAAGGGAGTGAAGATCGGCCCCAGTCCCGCGTGGCTCCAGAAGCGGCTTGAGTCGCTGGGCTGCGCGGTGATCAACAACGTGGTCGACATCACCAACTACGTGCTCTTCGAGTGCGGCCAGCCGCTGCACGCGTTCGACCTGGCCAAGCTCCAGGGCGGCAAGATTATCGTTCGCGAAGCAATCGAGGGCGAAGATTTCACCGCCATCGATCACAAGACCTACAAGCTATCGCCTGGCACCTGCGTGATTGCGGACGCCGAGCGCGCGGTCGCCCTGGGCGGCGTGATGGGCGGGGCCGACACCGAAGTGAGCGACGACACGATCGACCTGTTGATCGAAGCGGCCGACTTCGACCCGCTGTCGATTCGCACCACGGCTCGGGCTCACCACTTACACAGCCCCAGCAGCTACCGTTTCGAGCGGGGTGTCGACCCCGAGGGGCTCGATTGGGCCAGCCGGCGGTGCTGCGACCTGATCCTGGAGCTGGCCGGCGGCACACTGTACGAGGGCGTCGTCGAAGCCGGCAGCAAAACCGAACCGACGGGTGACATCAAACTCCGCTTTCCGCAAATTCTGCGGCTGCTGGGCATCGAGGTACCCGACGCCGAGGTGCGAAAAATCCTCACCAACTTGGGTTGCACCGAGACGCATTGTTGCGATCACTGCGTGAAAGTCATTCCGCCCACCTGGCGGGCCGACCTCACGCGCGAGGCCGACTTGCTAGAGGAAGTAGCCCGCATTCACGGGTACGAGAAGATTCCCGAAGACGTCGGTGTGCGAATGGCTCCGTCGCATCGCACTCGGCAAGACGTGGTGCTCGAACGCATTCGCCACGTGCTCACTGCGAGCGGATTCGACGAGGCGCTCACACTCAGCACCGTCGAGCCTGAGTGGGTCGAAGCCCACCGACCTTGGACCACCGAGGCCCCGCTGGTCACCAGCACGCCGGTGCTTCGCCGTGCGAACGCGCTGCGACAAAGCGTGGTGCCAAGCCTTCTCGGTTGCCGAAAAACCAACGTGGCGATGAGCAATCCGGTGATCGAGCAATTCGAGATCGCCAGGGTCTATCTGCCGCGTGCGGGTCAACTGCCCGATGAGCGGTTGGTGCTGGCGATCGCCAGCGGCCGCGAATTGTTGGAGCTCAAGGGCGTGGTCGAAGCGCTGGTCGACGAAACCATCGGCGACGCCCGCGACCTTACGACAAAGGCCCAACGCCCCGGCGACTCGCATGGCACGTTGTTGGAGCCCGGCCGGACCGCGTGGTTCCTGTTGGAGGATGCCCAACTTGGCTACGGCGGCGAGCTATCCGAAGCGGGGCTCGACATGTTCGATCTCCGCGGACCAGTGACCGTCGCCGAAATCGACCTCGGCCCGTTAGTCGAGTCGGCCGAGCTGATTCACCGCGCCGAACCGCTGGTGAACTTCCCACCGATGTCGCGCGACTTGAACGTGGTATTCGACGACTCAGTCCGCTGGGCCGATGTCGAGCCGATTGTGACCGTCGAGGGCGGTGAGCTGCTCGAGAACATCACCTTCCAAGAGGTTTACCGCGACACCGAGCGACTCGGCAAAGGCAAAAAGAGCCTCCTCTGGAGCATCACCCTCCGCAGCCCAAAGGGCACGCTCACCAGCGAGCAAGCCGACGCGGTGCGCGACCGAATCGTCGCGAAGCTCTCGAAACAGCTTGGAGGTGAGTTGCGGGCGTAGAGTCACTCACGCGCTGCAAGTAATGATGCGGAACGCTTGGTCGGCGGCGCTGTCGCGACAGCAGGAAGGCCGGAGGCGCTAGGGCGAACATTCGCGCCACCCTCTGGATGGCCGCGGTCAGGGCCGCCCACCGCACCCCGATATCAAGGTCTTCTGTTGAGACTCAGGAAAATTGGTAAACCAGCCAAGCTCGCACTCACCGCATGCATGCGGAAACCACTTACCATCCTCAAAGCCATCATCGCCAAGAACACTTCTTGGAAAGATCCCGATCAATACGTTTACTCCCAAAGTTGGTTTCCGTGGAGCAGAGATTAGTCCACGATTATTTTGCGCCCTTGGTGGTTAAACCTCTACTCCACCCGCGCGGTCTTTAGGACCGGCGTGGCGCCTTCTTCGATGGCAAATAGGTGGGTGCGGTTGGAGATGTAGAGTACGTTGTCGGCGACGATGGGCGTGGAGTAGACGCTGTTACCCATTTCGATTTCGCCGTAGTAGGGCACCATTTCACCGCCATCGTCTTTCATGGCCACGTTGGGGTCGGACGAGTGGCGGAAAATGGCCACCTGGCCGTCTTCGTCGCCAATGTACACTTTTCCATCGACGATCAGCGGCGAGCCCCATGCTTGGGCCAGCATGTCGTAGCTCCAATACTTCTCACCTGTCTGGGCGTTCAGACAATGGAACAAACCGCTGAAGTCGGAGATGTACAGAATGTCGTCTTTGATGGCCACGGTGCCGCAACTGCGGTGCATCGTTTCTTCGTAGTCAATCTCGCCATCGCCGTTGCTATCTTGCTCGCTGTAGTGCCACACGACGGCCGAGTTCGGGTTGGCCCGGACGAAGTCACCGGCGTCCTCGTCGATTGCTTTGATTCGTTTGTGGGAAATCTCCGTATCGGGATCGGCCGAATTGAACACCAATTCGGGGCTTACGTTGCCGCGCTTGGTGGGGTCGATACACCACAAGTGGCCGATGCCTTCCTGGTGCTCGGGGTCTTGCCCCACGGCGACATACACTTTGCCATCGTAGATCACCGGCGTGGCGATGATGTTGTTACGAGTGCCTCGACCGCCGAGAATCCATTCCGACTCCTTTGGATTGGCGTCGAACTTCCACAGCAGTTTGGCATTGCCATCACCGTCGCCTGCTGGGTCGAAACTGTAGACCCAGCCATCGCCGCCACCGAAGATCGCTTGCGGCTGGCCATCGATCTCTCCGTACGCGGGGCTCGACCACTGTCCGTGCAGAATATTCAGGCCTGGCGACTTGTCGGTCCACAGCACTTCGCCGGTGTTCTTGTCGACGGCCAAGAAGCTGGGCGCGTCGGGCGAAGGGATGTTGATGTGCGACTCGTCGACACCGTTGCCTGTCGTAACGAACAGCACGTCGCCAGCGGCGGTGATTGAGCAACTGCACATGTTGTGTTGGCTCACGAAGTAAGGCGCCGCCATGAAGTTCAACACCCACACCACGTCCGCCTCTTCGGGCGACTGGACGGGCTCGTCGGTGTACGGCCCATCGTTCTCATCGTCGTAAAAGCCCTTGGTGTCGAGGCAGCGGACCTCGCCGCGGCTGGTTTCGAACCACAATCGATCCCCTTCGACATAGACTGCGCAACAAATACCCTGCTCGGGCCAGTCGTGCACGCGTCCGGTCTTAAGCTTTTCGCTGGAGTGTTGCCAACGGAACTCGCCGGTCTCTCGATCGAAGGCCAGCAGTACGCCCAGGTCGACCGTACCCGGGTAACGCTCCAAGTAGGCACTGTCCTGATTGTTGGTGCCCACAAACACGAGATCGCCCGCCACCACGGCGTTGCCGTAGGTCTGCGAACCGAGTCGTGCCGCCCATTTGATGTTCTTGGCGGTGGTCGCATCCCACTCGCCCGTTTCGGGATCGAATTCGCCAACTTCCCACTCGGTGGGAATGTTCTTACCCACTGGGGTATTGTTGCGCATCGAGTCGCCGCCCCACTGGGTCCACTCTTTAGTGATCTCTTCGGCAACCACCGACGAACAGATCGCTACGGCGGCCAACAAACAAATGGCAATGGGGAAACGCTCTGGCATCTTTGTCCTCAAGAAAAAATGGGGGCTGGCGCTAGTGCTCTGTCAAAGCTGAATGCGGAGAGAGTGAGCCGAACGCGCTAGCCTCGGGTACCACCGAGAGCACCCGAGGCTAGCGCCTGCGGCTCACATCACCAGGTCTTTCAGCTTCGACATGACACAGGGATGGGAGCGCGCACCTTTGGTTTCGATTTGATCGTCTTATAGGTGATACGTTTGAATTGGGTTTAGGGGTCGGCCTTGTAGGCATCAGTTGGTCCTGGGCGGAGCCAATTCCTCGGTTTCGACGCGACTGATATTTAGCATCGCACAGCGGACGGCCTTGCGTTCATGTGCGACAAACACAACGTCGCCGAGCACCATTGCCTGATCCGGATGGTTCACCGCAAAACTGGCTCCATCGTTCATATGGATGGTGAATGGCTTAAACGGTACCTCTCTAAACAGCGCGATGAAATCATCAGGTTCCATTTCTATTACCCCCTTAGTTGTTTGTCACTTCAATGTTGTCGACATATGCTTCAGCCACTTTCGCGTCGCCGAATAGGCCGGGGGCGCCGCTCAAGTTGGGGGCTTCGTCGGTGAACTCGAGAGTCCAGTCTTCCGGCTCGTCGGTGCCGCGAGGCCAAACTTTGCCCATGACGTGGGCGTGATCGCCCTCGGGCACCGCTTTGAGCCTCAGCGTGTACCACGTGTCGGGTTCCAGCTTCATGTCCATGGCGGCTTGGGTTCGTTTGTCGTGCGTGCACCAACTGTAGAGGCGCACCTCTTGGTTTGGACCAAACAGGGCGAACGTGTAGCCGCTGTTAATCAAGCCAATCGAGGGCAGTGTGGCCGCCGCACCGCCCGCCGCTTCGGAGGGAAACTCCGGCGCGGGGCCGTCGGTCTCGCCTTCGACGCCCGGCTTACCGACAGTTAATTGTACGTCGGCCTGAATCGTGTAGTCGGACATTTCGGGCGAACCCATCCACATCCGACTGCGCGTGCCAAGCTTGGTGGTTGGTGCGCCAGGACGTGTGGGCAACTCGACGGGCTTGGCGATGTGGTGGTTGCCCTCTTCGTCTTCGCGAATCACATAGCGAATCCGCCCGCCGACCCAAGTGAGCGGTACGTTGTCGACGCCTTCGAAGTCGAAATTCCACGGCAATTCGGGCACCACGCGCACGCGAGCTTCGCCTTTGAGGTCGTTGAACGTGCAGGTAACTAGCGCGCATTGATGCGCCGCGTCCTCCGGCGCTGTGTAGGAGCCATCGGAGGTGATGCTACCCGGCCCTTCTACGGAAAACTCTGCTCCAGCGCCATCGAAACCACGGATGTAGTTGCCCTGGGTGTCGTAAACGCGAACCGTGAAGTTCTGGGTGTCGCCAGGCTTTAACAGCGAATCGTAAGGAACAATCTGAACGTCGCCAATCTCGACGGCGCGCGGTGGCTGTTGATTACTTATCGAAGTGGGCACGGGTTCCGCACCGGCCCGCTCTGCCGCGGCAATGCTCTCGTCGGTGCCAATGCAGTACAACGTGTCGGACATCGGCACGTACATTCGGCCCTGCGCGATGATGGGCGAACCGTCGGACGACTGGCGGCTGATCCGCATGCGGTGCAACACCTCGACGCCTTTCTCGGTAGGCTTGAGCGTGTACCAGCGGCCGTTGTTCGTGCAGACATAGATTTTGCCGTCGGCATACAGCGGTGTGCTGCGTTGCACGGTGCCGAGCGGCTTCTTGTTGATCTGGTCGCCGGTGAACGAGTCGAAGATGTACATCTTGGCGCGATCGTCCACGACGTACAGCCGTTCGTCGACCATGATGGGCGAACTCTTGCCGGCCATCACTTGGTACTTCTTCCACAGCTCTTTGCCAGCCGAGTCGCCGGGCAGCGTACCATCAAGGGCAACCACCGCGCCCATCATGTTGCCAACGACGTTTTCTTCGCTATGACCTGAGAAGACTTTGCCCTCGGGCGTGACCAGTGGCGAGACGTTCAAGCCGCGGCCCGATAGCCCGTAACTCCACATTCCCAGCCCGGTGCCCGCTTGGATGGCCCACACCTTGCCATCACCCGAGCCAAAAACCAATGCGTCGACACCAGCGAGATTGGCGAGCGTTGGCGTACTGTAGGTGGTGTCGTAGGGAATCAGGCTCGTGCCGCGGAGCCAACGTAGTTCGCCGGTCGCTTTGTCGAAAGCCATGAAGCGATGAGCCGGCTTGGCCAGCAGGCCCCATTGCGGCGTGTCGCCCCAACCGATCACCACGGCGCTAGTGATCACAGTATCGTCGTAAATCACCGGTATGTTCGTACGGCCGCCGTAAGTGGAAAGCAAACCGTACTCTTCGTGCAGGCTGCGGTCCCAAACAACCTTGCCAGTGTCGCCCTCGAGACAACAGAAGTAGCCGCATACGCCTTGAGCGTAAACGCGCCCCGTTTCGGGATCGCCCGTGACGCTCGACCAGCCCACGCGCGTGTCGGGCACGTCGGACAGATAAACGTTAAAGGCGTACTCCCAAATCGTGTCGCCGGTGGCCGCGTCGACGCAGACAACCTTCTCACCCTCGAGCTTGGTGCCCGGCCTATTGCGGACCAAGGTATAGAGCTTGCCATCCATCACGATGGGCGTCGATCGCCCGCCCAAGTCGTCGCGCTGCCACAGCACATTGCTTCCTTCGCCGCCACGCGGATCCCATTCGGCCGGCATCTCGGTGGCCGGCGAGGTGCTGTTTTGCGATGGCCCGCGCCAGTTGGGCCAGTCTTGCGGATCGCTGGCTCGCGATGAGTGATTCGAAGCGACAAGCAACAGCAAACAAACAATGACACGACATTGCGGCCAGGGCATGGAGGTCTCCTACGTGAGTCGCACCAGAACGGTGAAGGAAGGCACGTGAGACGCCGCACTCGCATCCGGCCCAATCGGTTAGGCCGATAAGTGTCAAGTCTCACAGCATTTAAGGATACCAGAATTGCTCGCGTGGGGCCACGATCGGCGCAGGCATCTCGCGGCAAATGCGGCATAACCGCTATATCTTCCGGGGGCGGCAAACTTTGCGCGACAGTCGACCTAAACCATTCGTACAAAAACATTTGCGTTCGTTCAAGCGCCGCAAGCACTCGGCCCGATACTTGGGGATGTCGTCACCGAGCGCTACCGCGCGAAGCTGGCGGCACCCGTGTTTTTGCGTCAACAAACCGGCCCGGACTGTTTCGAGTCAAGGATTGGCTCGACTGGTGTAGACGCAACCCTGTGAAGATCCCCCCACGCCATACCCCGCCCAAGTTGAATCCCCGGTATCACGTGCGGAACGGCCACCAAGGCTCTCCGCGACCCACCCTTACCGAACACCGGGGGAACGGCCGTCGGAACCAACAGCGGACCTTGGTCGCGCGGTTTCCGTCGATACCCGAGGAATCAACCCAAGCGTCGGCCTCGGGAGGTCTCGCAAGAATAGGAGAATGAGTCGATGAAATGGAACCTGTTCGGAGCGCTGCTTGCTTGCGCCCTTGTTGCGAGCCCCGCCCTTGCCGGCGGCTTGTGCGGGTGTGAGCCATCCTGCGGTTGCGAGCCCAGCTGTTGTGCTGAGCCAAGCTGCTGTGCTGATGATTGCTGCGGTTGTGCAAGCTCGTGCTGCAGCCGCCCCTGTTTGCTGGAGAGACTGTTCGGTGGAATGTGCAAGCGCAACTGCGGTTGCTGCGAGCCTTCCTGCTGCTGCGAGCCAAGCTGCTGTGCTGCTGACAGCTGCTGCGAGCCAAGCTGCGGTTGCGACGATGGCTGCTGCGGATGCGCTAGCTCGTGCTGCTCGAAGCGCGGCTGCGGCCTGCTCAGCGGGCTGTTCGGACGTCGCGGATGCTGCGAGCCTTCCTGCTGCTGCGAGCCAAGCTGCTGTGCTGCTGACAG
>JANQOF010000050.1 GCA_028279215.1 Pirellulales bacterium | reverse complement strand
AGGCCTACCAGTGAGTGGGACGCGAGTTACATGAGGCATGGTTTCGACGGCAACCACCTCTTGTCGCTCCACGAACCAGGTAGGCTGCGCCAACCTGGGCTATCACACGCACGCTCTAGCCGTCAACTTTCAACCAAAAACCGGACCACTACCACTATTTGGCCTCGCGCGAGGGTTGAGCGAGCCAGCGTTCGGGAAGGGCCTAAGCGAGTGCAAACGAACCACCCACTAACCACCTTTGGAGAATGCCACATAGGCCAGGAATCCGAGCCATGCCAGCACGCATACCGCTGACACCACCAACATCCATGGCCGCGGCTTAGGTGGTGGCCACTTTGGGGGCGCATGCGTCGAAGCATCAGGTTCGGTCGGCGTTGTCCGTCCAGTCCGTGATTTCCGGCGGCTCACGCCCGGGGCCCTTCGGTCGAGTCGGGCATGGTTATTTCAAACCCTTCGCGAAAGGCGACATCGAAGTCGTAGACGTCGTCGAAATCCTCGCGGCGATCGTGTTCCGTTTTCTTCATCTGTTGGATTTCGATCAAATTGAACACAATGTCGCCGAAATCAGAAGTGCTACGCACTCCCCACTCGGCGAGCACGCATTGTGCCACCAAGCCATACTGTTCGAGAGCATACTGGCGAATTGCCTCACACAATTCTTGCCCCGAGACGTGGTGTTCGACTTGGTGCTCAAGCTCGTCGTCAGGATTGAGCTCGTCGGGTGCGTAGGGCGTCCCCAATTCGAGTCGCTGCTGAGCAAACTGCAACGCGTCGAATACGAACTGATATGCATCGAGCTTGTAACGCGGGTCTCGCTCTAACATTCCAAAGATGGGGTCGCGAGGGTCGAGCATCGCTTTTTTCATCGAGGTGTCGCCGAGTGGATCAGCTAGGTGAGTCAGGCCTCTATTACTATTCTTCCTCAGAACTCTCGGTTGTGCGAGGCCGTGACGACTTTTGTTCCCCAGATTTTTGTTTGGGCAACACCGTCAGTACCTCAGATGCATCGATGATAACCCGCCTCATATCCTCGGTCTCGACCAGAAGCTGCCCGGCCAGAATTTCCTGGCCCAACACCTTCATGCGCCCATTTTCTGTGATTACGGCGGCCCCTATGGGGGGTAACTCCCGCCGTAGCTCCTGGTAAGTGTCGTACTCGTATCGCAGGCAACACTTGAGTCGCCCACAACGCCCCGAAATCTTGCTTGGATCAAGCGTCGCCTTTTGAAGCTTCGCCATCTTCATCGATACCGGCGGCATCTCAGACAGATGCGTATTGCAGCAGACCGGCTTCCCGCAGTCGCCGTAGTCGGCCAACAACTTTGCCTCGTCACGAACACCAATCTGTCGCATCTCGATACGAGTTTGGAATTCGCTGGCAAGTTGCTTCACCAGTTCGCGAAAATCGACGCGCTCATCGGCCAGATAGTACACGATCACTCGCTCGCCGCCGTACAGGTGCTCAACGTCGACCAATCGCATTGCGAGGCCAAGCTCGCCGATGCGTTTCCCACAGGCCTCAAACTCCTGTCGTTGCTGATCGAGTAGACGAAATATCTCGCGGCGATCGTCCTCGCCTTGCTCGCGGAGAATCGATCCGCGTTGAGGATTATCGAGCTGCGCCAGCGCCTCTTCGGTGGCGTCGCAGAGCACTTCGCCAGATTCCATGCCACGGCCGGTGCGAGCGATGATTTGCGTTCCGCGCCTATAGGTCGCGCCTTTGGCTGCGAAGACGCCCAGGTGCCGCATGGCTCCGTATCGTACGACGTACTTTGGCATTCAGGGGCTCGCGGGGCCGGCAACGGGTCAGGCGAGCACTCTCTGAGTTCGGGTGCTCAGCCCCTAAACATACCTGCCTCCGCAGGATCCAGCTAGGCAAGTGCTCCGTCGCCCTAAGGGTCCACCATGCCAAGACGTACCGCAAGGCGTACCAAATCCAACGACTTGTGGACCCGTAACTTCTTCATCAGGCGCGATTTGTGGCTATCCACGGTACTGACGGCAAGCTGCATCTGCTCGGCGACACCGCGAACACTGTAACCTTCGGCGATCAATCGCCAGACCTCGCGTTCTCGCCGCGTGATCTTGCAAGTCTGGGGTGCCCAGGTTCCATTCTTGGCGGCCGATTTCGACTTTCGATCTCCCTCAATCCAACGTATAAGGCCCCGGGCCTCGGCGAAGGCTGGCAATCCTGCAAGGCGTTTTGCATTTCCCAACTCACGCACCAGCACACCCACCCGCAGCCCGTCCGAATCCGCCACTGAGGCAATTCGTTTCGCATTGCCATCGCCCAGCATCGACTCGTCGATTACTAACAAATCGATGGCGGCAGCGTCATGTTCCATTGCAGATGTTGGGTCGGTGGAGCGAGCCACCACCTGTGACGTGGTGGCTAGCTCGATCATGACAGCTAAGGCATCAACGTCGATAGGGCGCGGTAGGCAGATAGCAACACGGTTCTTGGAAGGCATACTTACTGAAAACTGTCGAAGGGATACGGGGTGGAGGGTAGGGGTGGCATGCATCGAGTGACTCCAGTGGCTAATCCGTGGTAGCGGGACCGTTGGCACGGCCGGTAAGGGTTCATATGTCCAGTAGGCCGACCCGCAATCTATACCCGGCGGCCACCCGCGTTGCAACTGGCTGGAAGGGGCGGCGTGCAGTGGCAGATTGCGCTGCCAAAATTCTTTCTAAGTCTTTTGTTTTTAAGTGCTTAAGTGCGGCTTCGTGGGCCCGCGCGAACGTAGGTGTGTGCCACCCATATGGCACTCAAACTCGTCTCCGTTTCTCCGAAAAAACCTGGAGGCCTCCCCCGAATTACCGTGATTGGCCGTTCTCCACCGACAACTGACCCGCAATAATGTTCGAGGGCGATGCCCACATTGCGCACAACGCTGGAGGAATGTCGTGCAGACCCAATCAACCGAACAACTGACCCGTAAGAAGTGCTTGCCGTGTGAAGGTGGTGTCGACCCCTGCACGCTCGACGAAGCGAACGCCCAGCTATCGGAGTTGACCGGATGGCAACTAACAGAGGACGGTCAGCGAATCCGCAAGGAGTGGCGCGTTAAGAACTTCATGGCGGCGATGGATTTCTTCCAGAAATGTGCCGAAGTTGCTGAGGCCGATGGGCATCACCCCGATCTGCATTTGGTTGGTTATCGCAACGTGGCGGTCGAGCTGTGGACGCACGCCATTGGCGGGCTGAGCGAAAACGACTTCATCTTGGCCGCCAAGATCGATGAGCTACCCATCGAATTGGCGTAGCACCATGGCAGGAATCAGAGAACCCTTTCCCGCGCTGCTGGTCGAAAAACGACCCGACGGACAGGTTTCGCCCACAGTCACCGACCTTTCGTCTGCCGACCTACCCGCCGGCGACGTGGTGATTGAGGTCGACTACTCGTCATTGAACTACAAAGACGCGCTGGCTTGCGGCGGCCACCCCGGCGTGGTGAAGTCGCTACCGCACGTGCCGGGCATCGACTGCGCCGGCACCGTGGTCGGGTCGACGGCAAACGACTTTTCGCCAGGCGACGAGGTGCTAGTCACGGGATATGGTCTGGGAGCGGAAAGCTGGGGCGGCTACTCGCGATACGTTCGGGTACCGGCCGATTGGATCGTGGCAATGCCTGCTGGACTCGATGCCCGGCGGGCAATGGTGATCGGCACGGCCGGTTTCACGGCGGCCCAGTGCATTACAGCCATCACCGACCGAGGCATCCAACCAGAAGCTGGCCCCGTTGTGGTGACTGGGGCCACCGGAGGAGTTGGCACGTGGAGCGTGGCAATACTCGCCAAGCTCGGCTATCAAGTCACGGCCGTTACCGGAAAAGCGGAGCAGGCCGAAGTGCTCCAGCAATTAGGCGCAGCCGAAGTCGTCGGTCGCGACGTGGTCAGCGATTCGTCGGATCGCCCGTTACTCAAGAGCAAGTGGGCGGCCGCAGTCGATACCGTTGGTGGCATGCCGCTGGCGACGATTCTTCGCTCAACGTTGCACCGTGCTTGTGTAACGGCTTGCGGCCTGGTGGCCGGCGTCGAGTTGCCACTTACGGTGCACCCGTTCATTCTACGCGGCGTGACGCTCGCCGGAATCGACTCGGCCAAGTGCCCGCGCGCGATGCGGATGCAAATGTGGCAGCGACTTGCCGGCCCCTGGCGTGTCGATCTGCCGGAGACGTGCATCACGGAGGTCGCTTTAGGCGACGTGCCCGGGCGCGTTGAAGAAATACTCGCTGGCAAGGTGGTGGGAAGGACGTTGGTAATTCCTGGGCACGGCGATTAAAGCGTGTTTCGAGTAGCGGGACTTCGGATAGCTGGATGGCGTCACGCTACTTGGTAAGCAACCACGCATCGTCACTCGCACGAAACACCACGTCGTTGTGCGGCAGGTCGCCGAGGCGAAACGCTGCGGCAAACTCCTTCGCCGTCATAGGGCAACTGCCGCCCATTCCACTCCATGCGGCCAGAAGCCCGATGACTCGCTCGGGCCCAACTCCTTGGCTCCGGTATTGGGCCAAACGCGTATCGCCGTGTCGTTTGGCAAGCCGTCTGCCGTCTTCGCCGCGAACCAATGGCAGGTGCCAGTACTCGGGCGTCGGCGCAAGCCCAAGTCGCTCGTATAAGACCACTTGTCGCGGCGTAGATCCCAGGAGATCATCGCCACGAATAACCCGATCGATCCGCTGGCGGGCGTCGTCGACCACCACGGCGAGCTGGTAACTTGGAAGGCCGCCTTTAGTCCAGACTTGAAAGTCCCCAACGGTCGCGTTTACATCGATCGATTGCGGGCCCGCAAACTGGTCGACGAACGCTTGTTCGCCCTCGGGCGCTCGTAGCCGCCAACCGCTCGATGCCAAGTCGACTTCCTCGGCGGCAACCGAGGTTGCCGCTGCAGGCCGACACGTGCCGTGGTAGCGCAACTCGTGGTCTTCGCCGTGTGGCGCGGAGCGGCTGGCGGCTTCGATTTCGCGACGGGTGCACTTGCAAACAAACGCGTCACCAGCCGTTGCAAGTCGGGACATGGCTTGTTGATACGGACTCAGATCGTCGGATTGATAGATCGGCCCAACGTCCCAGTCGATGCCAAGCCACCCGAGCAGATCGATTGCCTGTTCGGCAGCGCCGCGCTTGATGCGCGGGCCATCGAGGTCTTCGATGCGCAGCAGTATCTCCCAGCCGTTCTGGCGGGCCAGCGCCCAATTCACCAGGAAAGTCCGAGCGTTGCCCAGGTGCAGTGCGCCGGTGGGCGACGGGGCAATGCGGGTGCGGTGAAGAGTAGTCAACTGGCTGATCTCCGCGCATCCCATGCAATACGACGACTCGTCATACTGTCACCACTAACACCTTAGAACTCCCACGACCGCCGGTGGATAAGGACGTACGTCCCAACCATCGTCGTGCCGTGACGATTTGATCGTGCCCGGCAGTAACGCGAAGTCGAATCGCTCGTCGGCTTCGACGACAACGATGCTGTCCGACGGCGCGACTTCGATGATTGCGCCGACGAGAGCAAGCATCTCTTGTTCGCGATCGATAAAGAATGCATACGGCGGGCTGACGAACACCAACCAAGCCGAACCGACAGCTGCTTTGTCCCAGTTCGGCAAGTCGCGCTTCGCCCACACAAAGGCGCTTGCTTCAAGCAATTGACTCTGGCCTTCGACACCCAGTCGGGCGATGTTCTCGCGGACGCCGCGCGCGGTGGGGATATGCCGCTCGATGAACAGGGCACCCGTAGCCCCACGGCTGAGCGCCTCCAGGCCCAGAGCGCCGGTGCCGGCGAATAGGTCGATTGCGTAACGGCCTTCCACTTCGGTGCCAATCAGATTGAAAATGGCCTCGCGAACCCGGTGTTTCATGGGGCGCGTTACCGGATCGCCGTGATACGCTAGCTTGCTGCCACGAAAGCGACCCCCGACAATCCGTAGTTGCGTCTCGGTAGGCGTGTCCGCATTCGGTCTTCGCTTTGCCTGGCTCATGCATGTTTCTTGGTGAATTTGCTTGGCGGATGGGTCAGCGGTTGGCAATTTGGTATGATTGGTCTTTAGGCATTTCACTGCCCAGTCGCTGGTCGCGATCACCAGCGGGTCGAAACTTACAGACTAAACTCTTTGGCGCCCGGAGGGAACCAACATGCGGATCGCTGTTCAACTGCTAACGCTTTGCATCTTGCTCGCGATGGCTCCAACACTCGCCCAGGAAACAGCCAGCGCGGCCGATTCAGTGGCGCAGGCCAAAGAAGCGTACGGCGAGGCGGGCGAGGCGTTTAGGCGGACCTTTCAGGAGATCGAGACCCTACGAGGGGAGTTCCAAAACGCCGACGCCGGACGACGGCAGGAAATCGACGCCAAGTTGCCGGAGTTGTTGCAGCAAGCGGAGAGTCAGATGCAAACCTGGGTCAACGCTGCAATCGAGTTGTACAGCGTTGCGCCCAACGACAATCAACAACTCGCTGACTGGCTGGTCGGCATGGCCGAGTTCTATTCACTCGGAAGGTTGGAAGGCGGAAAGCAGCCAAGTGAGGTTGGCGGGCGATACGCTGGGGGTGACCAGTACGAACTTGCGCTCCCCATCATCAAGCTGCTCATCGATAACAGTCATCCGAAACAAGACTTGTTGTTATGGGGCGGCGTGTCGGCCGTGTGTGTAAACGACTTTGACCTGGCTGAAGAGTATCTTTCGGCAGCCAATGAGGCAGGGCTATTTAGCGGTTTGCCATTTCGCCCTACCGGGCAAGAACCAGTCGATGTCGCCTTCGCCATGAAGGGGCGCGACTATTATGCCAACCTCGACCAAATGCGCGCCAACTGGGAAGCGGAGGAGAAAATTCGCGATACCGAAGCAGCCGCGGACGACCTGCCGCGCGTCAAGTTCACCACAACCAAGGGTGACATTGTCATCGAACTATTTGAAAACGAAGCGCCAATCGCCACGGCCAATGTGGTTTCGCTGGTGAAAGATGGTTTCTACTCCGACGTCGTGTTTCATCGTGTGTTGCCACACTTCATGGCCCAGGGTGGCGATCCAACGGGCTCTGGCTCCGGCGGCCCAGGCTACAACATCGAGTGCGAATGCTACGAGCCCGACGCACGCAAGCACTTTCGTGGTTCGCTTAGCATGGCCCATGCTGGCCGAGACACAGGCGGATCGCAGTTCTTCATGTGTTTTGTTCCCACCGATTTTCTCAACGGCCGCCACACCGCCTTCGGGCGTGTGGTCGAAGGGATAGAGGTGCTTGGCAAACTGCAGCGGATCGACCCCCAAGCCAAAGGAGCACGGCCGACGCCTGACAAGATCATCAAGGCCGAAGTGCTTCGAGACCGAGGGCACGCTTACGATTTCGAAAAGCGACCCGGTCGCTGATACCATGTTGCCGATAGCTCAAAGATGGTTGATTGTAGCTGCAGTCACCGGGGCGCTTGCCGTGGTGCTTGGTGCCTTCGGTGCCCACGCAGTGCCCAGCTACCTGCAATCCCGAGGATTTGACGCCGAGGCGATTGCTGATCGCTCCGACGACTTCCATATTGCCGCGCGGTATCACACCTACGGCGCGCTGTTTCTGGTGGGAGTGGCAATCGTCTTGGACCGCCAGACAAATCGCGCGCTGGTCGTCGCGGCCTGGTGCATGTTGCTCGGCATCGTTGTGTTCAGCGGCGCGGTTTACGCTGTGGCTCTCGTTCCGATCGAAGCGCGCTCCACGTTCGGCATGATGGCCCCCATCGGCGGCAGCCTGATGATTGCTGCCTGGGTGGCCCTCGCGATCGGCGCGGTTAGTAAAAGAGAATAGCCCCGACCATCCCTGGCCGGAGCTAGTGTGGGTTTCTGCTGCTCGTCGCGATGGCCGGTCCGCGAGAACCGGGGCGGACGGCAATTCAAACCGCCTGCAGGGTGTCCAACTCCTGCGCCAGGCGCTTACGCGCCACGTGCAGTCGTCGCTTGATGGTACCGACGGGTGCACCCGTGGCCTCGCTCATCTGCGCGAGCGATTCGCCGCGCAGGTAGAACGCGGTCAGGGTATCGCGGTCCATCTGACCTAGTCGACGCAGTCCATCATGAACCTGCGCCGCCTGCTCCACACGAACGGCCGTGTCGTAGGGAGTCGACGCGTCGCCGCACGTAGGCGCCAACGTCTGCGGCTCGGCCGAGACGGTTGGCGGTCGACGTACCTGCCGGTTGATGGCCATGCGTACGGTGATCGCACGCAGCCAACCACCAAATGCAGCCGGCTCGTTCAACTGGTGCAAACGATCAAGGGCCTTCACGAACACCTCTTGGCACAGTTCCTGCGCCTCGGCGTAGTTACCCAGCCGCTTCAGGGCAATGCTCATTACCATCGCCTCGTACCGCTCGACGAGTTCGCCCTGCGCAGCTCGGTCGCCGTCCAAAGCGGCGGCAACCAACTCGGCCAGGGTAGCTTCCGTCAAGTTCAAAGTTTCAAGTGCGGTCATCGTTCTCTTCCTTAGCTTTCGTCGAGCCACAAGCTCGATGCGAGGCGAAAATGGTACAGCCGGAAGTCGCTCGAATCGGCGGATGGCGCGACCAAACGCAGCATCACATGCCGAGGGGGCGCTGGGCCGGCTTGCGTAGGGCTTGCTTCTGATTACCGCTGGAGGCCTGTCGAACCTCCCGCTTTGGCGATCAGCCGGCTATCTGATTTCTCAGACTTAAGTTGCCGGAGCCCACCGGTTGGCCGCTGCCTAGGGGCTTTTTGCCACCAAGGCCCAGTTGCCAATGCTTTGACATGGCAAAGCTCGGACAACTGGCGGCCGCGGGTGCGCAATAGGCGTGCGCACCAACCGCTCCTACCGGTACCACGACGCGCAAGACACGCACGGCGAGGCGTTCGATCCCACGTAGAATCGTCGACGCGGTCACGACGGGCATGTCCTGGCGATCGGTGATCGTTCCAGAAGTCATCGTGTTGTCGGCGATAATCGTGAGCATCTCACCCTCGCTGCGCTCAGCGCGCTGCTAGAGAACAATATTGATTTCAAAATGGGACCTGGGCACCACACGCACCCAACGGCCCAAGAGCCAGTGCTGGCAGCTAACCAGCCACTTTCGTCCCGAACCTAAACCATCCCACGCTCAGGGCCTGTGGTCAAGAGATTTTGGCAGATATCCGTGCCATCCAACTCTGTTCCACCCGCTAGTATCGGCGTTTTCCGCACCGCGATCCGGCACGAATTTCGCGAATACGGGGGTTGGACATCGGCGGGCCAAAGAAGGTTCGCGACGGACTCGAAAAAACTCAAAAAATCACGCCGGCTGGACTTCGCCGGCTACCTCCACTCGTCGTGGCAATTGCTGCAGGCTTTTTGCATCTCGCCGATCGCGGTCCTGGCGGCCTGGAAGCTCTCAAGATCAACCGCCTGAGTTAGCGCCACCGAGGCGTCTCTTAACTGGTTGGCATAGGTGCTGTATGTTTCCTCGTCGGCGTAGTCGAAGCCTGGCTGGGCGATCACCTCGGCTAGCATGGCCATTAGTTGCGCTTCGTGTCGCAAATCCTCGGCGTTGGCCTTCAGAGCCCGACCGTCCGACGCATTGGGCGAAATCCGCTCGCCCAGCGATACCTCCATCTGGCGCATCAGCGGAGACCGATCGGCCCGGCGGTCCCAGCCAACGTCCGGCTGCGGAGTAGGTACATCGGGCCGCCCCCCGCGGACCAAGTCGGCGAGATCTTGCACGCGTAGTTGCGACTCGCGGAAGGATTGATCGGTGCCAACTTTGCAGTTGAAGCCCGCACGCGCGTAGAGTTGCGCGAGGCCGTCTGCGGAGTCTTGCCAGCGGACCGGTTCGTCGTGCAGAGCGGCAATCGAGAACAGTGTGGCGAGCCATGTAAAGCGGTCGCGGCCTTCGCGGTAGCCGCCGCCCTTGAATGCCGAAGGAGTTGCGACAATTGGCTGAAGCGGTGCGAGTTGTCGCTTGATCTCCGTTTCAAGGACGTCAGCTTCTACTAGGTTCGACCAAGCGTAATTCTCCTTGCCAGTCTGCGGTGTTGCGGAGCCGCCTAAGGACGCCGCAGATGCCACGGCGGACGGCGCCGCTTGGTAGTCAGGCCGATTGCCGACAAGATGCTCGCGCGCGTCGTCGAAGAACACCTCCCGGACATCGCGTGGCCACTCCGGCGGCCTGGCGCGTGGCTCGGATTGGTCGTCGGCTAGGGACCAGCCAGAAGAGCCAGCTAGCAGAACGACAAGCAACAGTCGAATGTACACGCGAATGCTCTCCATATGAGGATACCGATGTCATTATACCAAAGATCGGGCTTTGCAGGCCGCGTGGCGGTGCGGCTAGTGTGTCGGGCAGGGCTGTGATAGCTTGGGCGCAACTTGACGACTGCCTCAAAACAGCAGACATAACACCGCCCACTCGCCATGCCCAACGAACAATTGCTCGACGCCGTGGAATCCGCCGTTAAGGCACAGAAAATCACCTCCACGGCGGCCACGCATATTCGCGAGTGGCTTACCGAGCCGAAGTACGCGGACTACGCCGACCAGGTGGCCGAACACATCACCAGCGAGAAGTGGCAAGCGCTTGACGATGCCTTTTGGACGATCATCCCATTTGGCACGGGCGGTCGTCGCGGAAGAATGTACCCCATCGGGTCGAACGCGATCAACGATCGCACCATTGGCGAAAGCGCCCAGGGGCTGGCCGACTATGTCAAAGAGACCCTCGGCGACGATGCCGAGCTGTCATGTGCAATTGCCCGTGATACCCGGCATCGCTCTGAGGATTTTGCCAAGCTGTGTGCCGAAATCATGGTCGCGGCCGGTTTCAAAGTCTATTTCTTAAATGGATATCGCAGCACGCCGGAACTGTCATTTGCCGTTCGTTACAAGAATTGCTCGTGCGGCATCATGGTCACCGCCAGCCACAATCCGCCGAGCGACAACGCTGTGAAAGTCTATTGGTCGAGCGGAGCACAGGTTCTTCCGCCCCACGATAAGGGCATTATCGACAAGGTAATGAGCACGCAGGAAATCGAGCGAGCCAATTTCGACGAAGCGCTCGCGGCCGGCAAGATCATTCTTTGTGAGGAAGAAGTCGATAAGGCTTTCATCGACGCAGTGGTCCAACAAGCCACCCCCGGGCCACGCGACCTGAAGGTGCTGTATTCGCCCTTACATGGAGTGGGGGCCACGTGCGTCATTCCCGCGCTCGAACGAGACGGCTTCGCCGACGTTGAATTGTTTGGTCTACATGCCGAACCGAGCGGCGATTTTCCCAACGTGCCAGGCCACGTGTCGAATCCCGAGAACCCAAGGGTATTCGATGCCATGATCGAGCATGCGAAACAGACCGATGCCGACTTGTGCGTGGCCACCGATCCCGATTGTGACCGCATCGGTTTGGCCGCACCGCTCACGTTAGACGACGGAAGCGAGTGGAGTACGCTGACGGGCAACCAAATCGGCGGTCTGCTGTCCGACTACGTTTGCGAAACTCGCAAGTTGACGACGGAGAAGTTTCAAGTAACCACGTTGGTCACTACTCACCTCATCCACCGCATTGGCCAGAGCTATGGAATCAAGACGATTGGCGACCTGCTGGTCGGCTTCAAGTGGATCGCCCAAGCCATCGATGCCCACGGTCCGGAGAACTTTCTTTACGGTACCGAAGAGTCCCACGGATACATGGCGGGTACCCACGTTCGCGACAAGGATGGCGCGGTCGCGGCCATGCTCGCGTGCGAGTTGGCGGCACAGCTAAAGGCCGAAGGCAAGACGCTGCACGAAAAACTCGACGACCTATTCTGGCAACACGGTGTCCATGCCGAGCGAACCGTATCGGTGATGATGCCCGGCAGCGACGGGATGGCGCGGATGAAGGAGGTGATGTCCCATTTCCGCGCCGCTCCGCCAAGCGAAATAGCGGGCTTCGCCGTGGCCCAGCGCCGCGACTATCTGGAGAACGCCATTACCAGGAGCGATGGCTCGACGGAGCCGCTGCCCGAGCCGAACGGCGACTTGGTGATCCTCGATCTCACTGAAAACGGCAACTACATAGCTTGTCGCCCTAGCGGTACCGAACCTAAGATCAAGTTCTACATGTTTGCCTACACAGCGCCGGAGATGCTTCACGACTTGGACGTCACAAAGAGTGAACTACAGGAGCGTCTAGACGCTATGGAGTCCGACTTGCGGAAGTTTGCGGGAGTGTAGATGCAACGGCCTGAATGATCGACGTATAATGTCGGTATGTCGCGCTCGAATATCGATGTCGCCAGGACGATTGTCCACGGCGTGCTGTTTGATCCCAAGAACGACGAGAAGGTTGCGCAGATGGACCTTAGTGACCTTTTCGCTTCGGTCCACCGACTGTTCGACTTGCTCCACGAGCGCGAAGTCGATTATGTCGTTGTTGGCGGCGTTGCCATGCTTGCGTATGTCGACGGGCGCAACACTCAGGACATTGATCTGATCCTGTCGCGCGATGGCGTCGCGCGTCTTCCGGAAATCGTCATTGAGAGTGAAAGCCCCAACTTCCTTCGCGGGCGGCTCGACAACCTCCAGATTGATGTGTTGCTCACGGACAATGGCCTTTTCGCTGAGATCGCCAAACAGTACGCCACGACACAGAAGTTCGCACAACGCGAGGTGCGATGCGTTTCACCCGAGGGCCTCGTGCTGCTGAAACTCTTCGCCTTGCCTTCTCTGTATCGACGGGGGCAGCTTGCCAAGATGCGGATTTATGAAGGCGATGTCGAAGCACTGATCGACTCGCACGACGTGGCGGCTGAAGAGTTGCTCCCCAATCTGCGACCGTACCTGTCCGCTTCCGACATCGTCGCACTGGAACGCATCGTGGCTGACCTTCGCTCGCGCCTCAAGGCGTCGGAAGGCCGCTTCAAGGATGCGACGTGACGCCGAATCGCTCGCTCCGAACAATGCAACTGCTCTAGCCGCTGTCCTTCGCCGAGCCTATGGTTGAACCAGAGACGAACCCCAGCCAAGGCGATGCGGACATGGCGGACGAGCATCAGACGGAAATCACCGAGTCGACGCCCGCTAGCGACGCCGGTGAAGCTCCGCCGGAACTGCCAAAGACGCAGGCCGAGTTCTTCGCCCGAGCGGCCGACAAGGTGCGATCGAAGTTCCCCACCACGCCCGGCGTCTATCTGTTTCAGGATAAACAGGGCCGCGTGATCTACATAGGTAAGGCCAAGAGCCTCAAGGCCCGCGCCGGCAGCTACTTTCTTCAGGCGGCAGCCGATGAACGCCGTACCGAGCAGTTGGTGCGCGAGGCTTACGACATTGACTACCTTGAGGCCGAAAGCGAAGTCGACGCGCTGTTGATGGAGGCGCGGTTGATCAAGGACATCCAACCTCGCTTCAATCAGGAACTCCGCGACGACAAGACGTTTCCCTACTTGCAAATCACCACGCACGAGGACTTTCCGCGCGTCGAAATCACTCGTGAACCGCGGACCAGCGGCGTGAAGCTATACGGGCCTTTCACCAGTGTCGGCAGTCTTCGTGGGGCGTTGCAGGTGTTGCAGCGGGTGTTCAAGTTTCGTACCTGCTCACTCGACATCGACGATGGCGACGAACGTTGGCGATGGTTTCGTCCTTGTCTTTTGGCCTCGATCGATCAATGCACAGCGCCCTGTAACTTGCGAATTGGCAAAGACGACTATCGCCGCGATATCAAGCGACTACGGATGTTCCTCGATGGCAATCGCAAGTCGCTTGTGAAGGAGATGCAAAAGGAAATGCAACAGGCGTCGGCCGAGTTGCGATTCGAGAAAGCGGCGCGATTGCGCGACGAGATCAACCTGCTCGAACGTATCAAGGAACGTGGCGACCTGGAGCAGCACGAGCAGCCTGAGGTGTTCTACATCGATCCCAACAAGGGGCTCGCAGGACTTCGCAAAGTGCTGGCCCTCGACGAAACTCCGAGGACAATCGAGGGAGTCGACATCGCCCACCTGGGAGGAAATGAAACCGTGGCGAGTTTTGTACAGTTCATCGACGGACTACCGTTCAAGCCGGGGTACCGGCGGTTTCGTATTCGCGAGGTTGACGGCATCGACGACTATGCGAGCATACGGGAGGTAGTGGCCCGGCGGTTCCGGGGGCTGCAGGATTCCGATCAGATGTTCCCCGACATTCTGCTAATCGACGGAGGCAAAGGCCAACTTGGGCGCGGCATGGAGGCGTTTCGCACACTTGGCATCGAACCGCCGACGGTACTTTCGATCGCCAAAAAGGAAGAACTTGTCTACGTCGCCGGTTGCGACGAGCCATTGCGACTCAGCCGGCACTCGTTTGCCTTGCGGCTGTTGCAGTATGTCCGCGACGAGTCGCACCGCTTCGCGCAGCATTACCACCACTTGCTACGACGCAAACGCACGCTAGGCGAGTAGGCGATCGAAATCGCCGCGTCAACACTCGCTAGCGGTCGCGGATATGATCTCGGCGCACTTCACCGGCGGCTTGGCTTGTTTACCCGTGATGCTGAGCGACATATAATGCCGGCTTCTTAGTTATCGCCACCAGCAAAGGACTCCGCTGTGCCAGAGAAAGTTGTTATCGTCGGAAGCGGCCCCGCTGGTTGGGCCGCGGCCATTTACACCGCCCGAGCGAATTTGGAGCCACTGGTTTATGAAGGCGCGGTCACGGAAGAGAACCGCCAGGACGGAACACTGCCGCTTGGTCAGTTGAATCTCACCACCGAAGTCGAAAACTACCCCGGTTTTCCCGCTGGCGACTTGAGCCACTACCTCAAGGACGCGCTCGATTCCGATCAAGCTTGGCTGGCCGACATGCATCAGAAAGAAGGATGCAGCGGCCCCGAGTTAATGAACCTAATGCGGCAGCAAGCGAAGAACTTTGGCACCCGTATAGTAACGGACGACATCGTCGAGGTCGATTTCAGTGGGCATCCGTTCAAGCTCAAGAGTTCTCAAGGCGAGGCGGTCGATTCCCTGGCGGTGATTATTGCTACGGGTGCCCGCGCGAACTACTTGGGCCTTGAGTCGGAGTCGAAATACAAGAACAACGGTGTAAGTGCCTGTGCAGTGTGCGATGGGGCCTTGCCAAGGTTCCGCAGCAAGCCGCTGGTAGTGGTTGGCGGCGGCGACTCGGCCGTCGAAGAGGCAGACTACCTCAGCAAGTTCGCTAGCCAGGTTTACATGGTGCATCGCCGCGACGAATTGCGGGCATCGCAAATCATGGCCGAGCGGGCGAAGAACAACGAGAAGATCGCCATCCTCTGGAACAGCCAAGTTGGCGAGGTGTTGGGCAACGATGCCGATGGCGTGACCGGCGTAAGGCTTACGTCGACCGTTGGGGAACCAGACCGCGAAGTCGAAGCGGGCGGCATGTTTGTCGCCATTGGCCACACGCCCAACACGCGGTTCCTCGAAGGCAAACTTGAGATGACCGACAAGAAGTATCTTAAGTGGACCGTGCCGTTCCGCACCAACACGAGTGTTGAGGGCGTGTTTGCCGCCGGAGACGTCGCCGACGATTATTATCGTCAGGCGATCACGGCCGCCGGCACCGGTTGCATGGCGGCTCTCGACGCCGAACGTTGGCTGGCAGCCAAGGGATTCCACTAGCATTGCGGCGCGCGGTCGCAAACACGTCATTGGACATCTGCGGGACACTCGCCTTCGATACGAACACGTTGACCGAAATGAAGTTCGCCATCTGCAACGAGACCTTCCACGACCTTGGATGGCCTCAGCAGCAGGTATTCGACTTTGCTGCCGAGTGTGGATATCAGGGTGTGGAGATCGCACCGTTTACCATCCATTCCGATATCACAAAGGTCACTGCGGCTGAGCGAAAGCAGATTCGTCAGGCTGCCGATGCGGCTGGTGTCGAGATTTGTGGACTGCATTGGATTCTGTCGAAGACCGAGGGATTGCACCTAACGACCGACGATGCGGAGGTCAGGCGGCGAACCAGCGAATATCTGGGAGAACTAGCTCGTTTCTGTCGCGAGATGGGCGGCGACGTGATGGTGTTTGGCTCGCCGATGCAGCGCAATCGGCCCGAGTCGATGAGCATGGTGCAGGCCTATCGCAACGCGACTGAGACGCTCGCCGGTGCGGCGCCGGTACTCGAGGAAACGGGCGTCACCCTCGCGATGGAGCCGCTGGCGACTTGGGAAACGAACTTCCTGTTAAATGCGGAAGACGGCGTGCGGCTTGCGAAGATGGTCAACTCACCGTACGTCGCCATGATGATCGATTGCAAAGCGATGTGGGCGATGGAGCCATTAACGATCCCCGAAGTGATTCAACATTACAAAGGCCAGTACTGCCACTTCCACGCCAACGACCCGAACTTGCAAGGACCGGGTTTTGGCAAACTCGACTTTGTGCCCATCTTCCAGGCCCTTAAGACCGTGGGCTTCGAGCGTTGGGTGTCCGTAGAGGTGTTCGACTACTCACCGGGAGCAGAGAAGCTGGCCCGCGAGAGCATCGCCTACATGAAACAGTGCCTGTCGCAGGTGGCTTGAGCGTTCGAGTAGCCAACTCCTACGCACGGCACAAAACTCATCGGTTAGTATTCAAGGAAACTGCATCATGACGGGCGAGACCGAACTCCTCACCGGAGTCGAACGCGACCGGCAGTTACTCAACGACGCGCAGGCGAAGGGACCGCTTGCGACCATTGGTACATTTGTCAGGTTATCGGGTCCGGGGTGGCTGCAAAGCGCCATCACGTTGGGCGGTGGCTCGTTGGCAGGTGCGTTGTTTCTTGGCATTCTCGGTGGTCCCAGCATGCTTTGGCTGCAACTTGTGGCCATTGTCATGGGCGTCGTGATGCTCTCGGCGATCAGCTACGTCACGCTTACTACTGGAGAGCGACCGTTCGGAATGATCAATCGCCACATCAACCCCGCACTTGGTTGGGGTTGGCTCGTAGCTACAAGCATGGCCAACATGATTTGGTGCATGCCGCAGTTCAGTCTGTGCTACGAAGCGCTCGATTACAATTTGGCAGCGAAGTATACGGGCGACTCAACAGGCGCCAAGCTTGCCATCTCGGCAATCCTGCTTGTCGTTACTAGTATTGTTCTTTCGTTTAACGTCCGCGGTGGCGCCATGGCGAAGGTATTCGACTGGTTTCTCAAGGCATTGATCGCGTCGATTGTGCTTTGCTTTTTTGGTGTGGTGATCTACCTGTCGAACCAAGGCGTACTCAATTGGTCAAAGATATTCGCCGGATTTGTACCTGACTTGTCGCAGTGGTATCGCCCGGCAGGCGACATGCGGGATCTCGTGGCGAGCTTGCCGACAGCCGCCCGCGAGTTCTGGGAAGGCCGACTTGTTCGCGAACAACGCGCCGTGATGATCGGCGCGGCAGCGACCGCAGTGGGAATCAACATGACGTTCCTCATGCCGTACGCGCTGCTGCAACGCGGATGGGACAAGACGTTTCGTGGTCTAGCGCGTTTCGACCTGGCGACCGGTATGGCGATTCCGTACGTGCTCGTGACGAGCTGCGTGGTAATCGCGGCTGGCCAGGCGTTTCACGGAAATCCCGACCCAGACTTCTTGAGCACCGATCCAACCACATTTGAATCTAGCCCCTTGTTCGAAGGTGCTAGCGGCAACCTTTATGCACTGACTGCGGGCCCAGGCGCAAAACCGCTCGCCGATTTGGACGACGACGCGCGAGCCGAAGCGATCGCTGCCATGGCCGCCGTGCCGAAAGACGAAAAGCGAATTGCTGCCTCGCTGGTTCGCCGCAATGGTTTCGAACTAGCCAAGGCCCTTTCCCCGCTGCTGGGTGATTCGCTCGCGCGTTGGATTTTTGGGCTTGGAATCTTCGGCATGGGATTCTCTACGATCATCATTTTGATGTTGATCAACGGGTTCGTCTTCTGCGAAGCGCTTAACGCCCCGCGCGAAGGCACCGTGTTTTTTGCCGGTTGTCTTGTTGCAGGCATCGTGGGCGCTAGTTGGCCGCTGATTTGGGACGGGCCTGCCAAGCTCTGGCTCGCCGTTCTTGCTTCGAGCTTTGGCATGATGTTGCTACCGATTGCGTATGTGACCTTCTTCATGCTGATGAATAGCAAGAGCGCGTTGGGTGACGATCGGCCGAGTGGCATGTCGCGTTGGGTGTGGAATGCGTTAATGATCAGCTCGGTGGTCGGCGCAATCATTGCAGCGGGCACCGCGATCTACGACAAGGTGACCGATAACCGCAGTCCCGAGAATGAAATGGCCGGGTACGTAGTGCTTGGCCTGCTTATTGTCTATCTGCTGTTGGTAGCCGGCGGTTTCTCGATACGCTCTGGCGAGACGGCCGCCCAGTAAACATGGAAGGGTTCTGCACAAATGAATCGGCTCTCCGTTAACGCAGCAAGAAAAAACGATGCCATCGGCCGCGAGGTTCGCTTGTCGGGTTGGATTCGCACGCGACGCGACTCGAAGGGTGGGTTTAGCTTCTTGGAGATCAACGATGGTTCCTCGCTTGGCAACCTTCAAGTGATTGCCGATGGCGAGCTGCGTAACTACGAGTCGGAAATCAAGCATCTTTCGCCGGGTTCCAGCGTGACGATCGAAGGCGAAGTAAAGGCTTCGGGCGGAAAGGGCCAAGCCACGGAAGTCCACGCAGCGAGCGTCGTCGTACATGGTTTGGCCGACCCAGAGAGATATCCGCTGCAAAAGAAGCGGCACTCGTTTGAGAAGCTCCGCGAGTGGGCGCACCTCCGCCCACGCACCAATACGTTCGGCGCCGTGATGAGAATCCGCAACCGCATTTGTAGATCGATCCACGAGTTCTTTCAAGACGAAGAGTTCGTGTGGATTCACACGCCGATCATTACCGCCAGTGACTGCGAAGGCGCCGGCGAAATGTTTCGTGTGTCGACGCTCGATCTAACCAATCCGCCTAAGACCGACAACGGGAATGTCGACTACGCCCGCGACTTTTTCGGGCGAGCGGCCTATCTTACCGTTTCCGGACAGCTCGAAGGTGAGATCTATGCCACAGCGCTTAGCAAGATTTACACGTTTGGGCCAACGTTTCGGGCAGAGAACAGCAACACGTCTCGTCATCTAGCGGAATTCTGGATGGTGGAGCCGGAGGTTGCGTTCTATGAACTGGCCGACAACATGGCCCTTGCCGAGCGATTTCTCAAGCGAATCGTAGGCGACGTGTTGGCCGACTGCGGCGAGGATATGGATTTCTTTCAGCAGCGAATCGACGACACGACCATGGATCGGCTGGAGAAGGTGAGTATCGGAACGTTCCAACACCTCACATACACTAACGCGGTGGAATTGTTGCAGACTTCGGGACAGGATTTTGAGTACCCCGTTGCGTGGGGCCACGACCTGCAAGCCGAACACGAACGCTATCTGACCGAGCGCCATTTCGAGTCGCCGGTGATTCTTTACGATTACCCCGCGACCATCAAGCCGTTCTACATGAAGGTGAACGACGATGCCGAGCCAGATCGATCGACCGTGCGGGCGATGGACGTGCTGACACCGGGCGTCGGCGAGATCATTGGTGGTAGCCAGCGCGAAGATCGCCTCGACGTGCTCGAAGAACGTATGCGGAAGCAAGACTTAGACCTCAGCGAGTACTGGTGGTATCGCGAACTTCGCGAGTTTGGCACCGTGCCGCACTCGGGCTTCGGTTTAGGTTTAGAACGAATGGTCCAATTCGTCACCGGCATGGCGAACATTCGCGATGTGATACCGTTTCCGCGAACGCCGGGAAATGCTGAATTTTGAACGTCGTATGCCGCGCCGAGGAACAAATCCGCGAGCTATGCTTTCTTTGGTTTGATTCTCAACCCGGTTCGCACGGCGAGATTCCATGCATACGCTAGAACACTCACAAGACCTACAGCCCGAAGCCCAGGCTGTGGTGCAGATTGCCGCCAAGAACCGAGGCGCGTTCGAGATCGCCTCCAGGTCCGACACTCGAGGACCGGCGGTACGGTCGGGCAACGACAAACTGCACGATCCGAACGACGAAACGTACGCGATGCGTTGCTGCGAAGCGATTCCGCAACTCGTCGAGTTGCAGCTCGTCCGCCAAGCGGGCGGGCCCAAACGTTTCGAGCTAACCAACTTCGGCTGGCAGTTGAGTCGTAACTTGACCGCGCAGGCGAAGGCTGCAAACGACCAGCAGCCGCCCGCGGCGGATATTCGTGCCGTGACCCAACCGCTCAGCCGGGGACAATCCGCGGCTGAGCAGGTTTCGGAGAAGCGAAAGCCCGAACTCAGTCTTGCGGAAACGCCACGAGCGCCGGCGACGTCCCAGCCAAACCAGATGCCCGACTTTGGGTTCTCGGAGAAGCAAGACAAGTCGACCCTTGTATCGGCTCTAGGTCTTGACGAGGGATTCTTGCCGCCTGAGCCGCAATCGCTTGAAGAAACCGGGCTGACCAGCGCGACGCTGGAAGACCTGATCGTCAAAGTAGTCCAAAACGCCGGATCGCTAACTGGGCGACAGATTTCAGATACCATTTGTATCCCCCTGCCGATCTTGGAGGGTTGCATTACCGTCTTGAGAAATCGCCAGCATCTGACTCCGACCGCTTCGGCCATGCTGGGCGACTACGTGTACCAACTCACCGACCAGGGGCGTGAGCGGGCGCGGCACGCGATGAAAGAGTGTGCCTACGCCGGTCCAGCGCCGGTGCCACTGGAGGACTATGTCGATTCGGTGCACGCTCAAACGATCCGCACAGAGAAGCCGAAGCGAGCGCAGCTCGAAAAGGCGTTCTCCGACATCAATGTCGAACCCGAAATGCTGGCTCAATTGGGTCCGGCGATCAGCGCCGGCAAGGGGATGTTTATCTACGGACCGCCAGGCAATGGAAAGACGACGATTGCCCAACGCATCACGCGGTGCTTCGGGCAGAACATCCTGGTTCCCCATGCGATTATCGAAGACGGCCAGATCATCAAGCTTTACGACCCTTCGTGCCATGAGAGCGTCGAGTCGAAGCTTGGCAGCTTGCTGAAAGACAGCGAACACGATCGCCGTTGGGTTCGCATTCGTAGGCCCACGGTCGTGGTCGGCGGTGAGTTGACGATGGATAGTCTGGAGCTTAAGCACGACGAGGTGAGCCACGTGAGCGAGGCGTCCCTGCAGCTCCGCAGCAATTGCGGCAGCTTGCTGATCGACGACTTTGGCCGGCAAAGGATCAACCCCACGGACCTCTTGAATCGCTGGATCGTTCCACTGGAGAACCGTATCGATTACTTGAGTCTCGCGAATGGCAAGAAGATATGTGTTCCCTTCGAACAGTTGATTATCTTCTCGACCAACCTCGAGCCACACGACTTGGCCGACGACGCTTTCTTGCGTCGGATTCCGTTCAAAATCGAAGTCGGCGCTCCATCGCGTGACGAGTTCATCAAGCTTTTCGGCATCTTCGCCAAGAAGCTAAAAGTGGAGTGCCCGCCCAACTCGCTGGAGTATCTGCTGACCTCACACTACGACGCTTGCGGCCGGCCGTTGCGGCGGTGCCAGGCTCGCGACTTGCTCGACCAGGCGGCCCACTTTTGCGAGTACAACGAGTTGCCACAAGTGGCGACTCCTGAGATTCTCGACCATGCCGTAAAGAACTACTTCACAGCCATGGCCGGAACCGAACAAAGCTAGGTTGCTACTGCCGGTTCGTGTCCTTGTTCGGGCGATGGCTCGACCGGCACCACCAGCGACGAGAGTCCTTCGCTCGCGTCCTTCGCCGGGCGATACCGATCGGCGTCGATGCGATCGAGCACCAGGCTTGCCAATCCTTCGCACGACAGATAACCAAGCGGCCGATTGTCGCCATCGACAACCACCAAGTGCCCTTCGTCGGCCACGGTGAACGCGTCGAACATCTCGCTAAGCGTTTGCACGTGCTCGATGGTTGCAGGCTGCGACAGTGTATCGACACTTGCGGGACTGGCAAGCTGTCTGGCCTGTACGGCGCCCGTTAGGTGCCCGTCACTGTCGACCACGGGAATACACGGCACTTGCAACACTTCGGGCGAAGTGATGTCGGCCCCAAAGCCGACTTGTAGTTGCTCCTCGGTGAGCACGATGGGAAACATCTCCATCATGTCCTGGGCGATGACGTCCTCGAACGGGACACCCTCGTCGATGTTGTTCCGCCACTGGGCGATCTGTTGTCGCAACTCGTCGGCATGCCGGACGCAATTGCCGCCACAGCATTGCAAGTGCTCAAAAGTGCTCCGGGCCTCGTCCAACTGCTGAGCTGCCAGCAGAGCAGGGTTCCAATCGGCGACCATTGCCGATAGCGAGGGCAGCAGACGTATCTCGCGCACCAACGTATCGCTCGCGGCAAAGCTGGCGGCCAGCGACTCGGCAAATGTTCTGGCTTCCTCTGCGGGTCGATTCAGCAGAGCGGCGAACACGCCGTGGTCGAGCACGGCGCACCGTTCATCGGAGTTCAGCGACTGAGTCAAACAACGACCGAGTGTTGCCGAAACATGCCTTTGGGCGCGAACCCCATTTTGCTCGCGAATCAGATCCAGGTAATCGACCCCGCATACGACCAAGCTCTGTGGTAGCGTCTGGTTGGCTGTTTGGCGTCGTTCCAGCCAGTGAATCAATGCCTCGCGCGACATCGCTCCCGTCAGCGGGTCGTGCCGTTCACGCAAAGCAAGGCGGCGCTCGAACTCCAAGCGACGTACGCCGGTACGAAGCCGCGTGAGCAACTCGCCCAGGTTTACTGGGTGACGTATGACGTCGTCGGCGCCGCGAGCCAGCAGCCGCTCGCATGTGTTCTCCGACTCCATGCTGTCGATGGCGATTCGGTAGACGTAGTTGTGTGTTCGCGGGGCGGCGAGCACTTCCTCGGCGTCGTCTTCCGACCGAACGTCCACAAGCACGATTTGCGGCTCGCTCGACCGCTGCCATGGATTCTCGTCGCCGAAATCGCACGACGCCGTGGGGCGATAGCCGAACAACGATAACGTCCACGACAACTCGCACAACTGCGACCGGTCGGTGGAAACAATGGTAACGGGTATGTCGGTTGTTTCTGGTGTCACGGCTTCGTCATTTCGTTCTAGGAGACTGGCAGTCCACGAACCATAAACAAACTCTAGCATTTGCACGGATGCCGACGGCATGGGAAGCGTCGATAAGCTAAAGTTTGGTTGATCCGACGCTCTTCGGTTTTGGGTGCGTTCTGCGCCTGCCATCGCCATTGTCGAAATCTATGAGGTTTGCCGATCGTGCTTCCATCTCTTACCAACACACGCGACGCCCGTCCGCGTTTCGAGTTCTATCCGCTCAACAGCCCACAGCTCAAATCGGTAGAGGTCGAAGACTTTCCTTTCGTGATTGGTCGAGGGGAAACCGTATCGTTGCAGGTCAACTCCACTTCGGTGTCGCGCGAACACGTGGAGCTTACGAAGACCCCAACCGGCTTTCGGTTGCGCGATCTGAATAGCACCAACGGAACCTGCGTTAATGGACAACCCATCACTGAATCCCCTCTAGTCGACGGCGATTCGGTGAGCATTGCGGACATCGACTTGACGTTCGTTTGTACGTCGATGGGAAGGCTGCAACGGACACTGACCCGACCGCTGGCCAGCCGTAAGCCAGTCGCGACCCCGCGTGGCATCCCAGAAGAAGTGGCTGCCAGTCGCGGCATGAGCGAGGCCTTGCTGTACCAGACCACTCCCATGGAGTGGAGCCACTTGGTGCACCGAGTGACGAACAACCTGCAAGCCACGGCCGTGCGGATTGTACCGCCGCTCGAAACCTGGATGCGCAATGCCGACTCGAAAGACCCCGCGGCCATCGCCTCACGGCTCGAAACGCTTGCGTGGCAGCTCGCCGCCGAGCGGGTCGACGATCGGTCGCCGGGCGGCAGCTTGCTGCTAAGTGTGACTCAGCGCGAAACCTTCGACGAGCGATTGGTCGACGCAATCGATATGGCGGTCGACTGGCTGGGTTCGCCTCGCAACATTGGTGTCGCCGTGCACTGGGAGTGGGCGACCGGATCGGCCGAAGCGGAACGACTGTGCGGCAAACTGCGCGATAGCGGATTCCTATTAGCATTCGTCGATTTTTCTGGCGGCGGTGGATGCGTCGACTCGATGGTCCACGCTCCGCCCGACTACCTGCTATTCTCCAATATGCTGATTCGCGGCGCAGCCAGCCAGCCACGACGTTTGCAGCAATTGGAGATCGTGCAGGCGAATTGCGACGCTCACAACATCGACACCGTGTTGCCACTAGCCACCTCCCGCGACGACGAAATGGCGTGTGGGCAAATCGGCATAAATCTGGTGCAGAGAGGTACGTCGGCCGCGACGCCCAACGAGTTGAGTGCTGCTGCTTTGCATTAAGTCGAGACTTGGTGTGAAGAGTACGCGCGCTAGGAATTAGCACATGGCTACAACAGTCTTTCCCAATGCTCACAACGTCGAACTCCCCGGCGGTTACACAACTACCGAACGAATTGGGTCGGGCGGCTATGGCGAGGTGTGGCGAGCCACCGCGCCAGGTGGTGTCGAAAAGGCAATCAAAATTGTTTACGGGCACTGCAGCGACGATCTGGCCGAGCGCGAGTTGAAGTCGCTCGAGCGGATTCGCGCCGTTCGCCATCCATTCGTAATTTCCCTCGAACGCTTCGAAGTGGTCGACGGGCGACTCGTGATTGTCACCGAGTTGGCCGACATGAGTCTCGACGTTTGCTATCGAAATCACCAGGAAGCGGGGCTCTCCGGAATTCCCCGTGACGAATTGCTGTGCTACTTGAGCGACGCCGCCGACGCGCTCGATTGCCTGGTCGAGCGCCATTCGCTGCAGCACTTGGATATCAAACCCGAGAACCTGTTGGTGGTCGGCGACCACGTAAAGGTCGGTGACTTTGGTTTGGTCAAAGAGTTGGCGACCAGAACGCTCGACTCGATGATGGGCGGAATGACGCCGCTTTACTCCGCGCCCGAGGTGTTCGACGACAATCCGTCGCACCGCAGCGATCAATACAGCTTGGCGATTGTGTACCAGCAGATGCTTACTGGGCAATTGCCCTTTCCGGGACGCACGCCCGCGCAGCTCGCGAAGCAGCATACGCAGGCGGAACCCAACTTGCAGCCGCTCGCCGAGCGCGATCAAGCGATCATGCGCCGCGCTTTGGCCAAACGCCCCGAAGCTCGATTCGAGTCGTGCCGCGCGTTTGTCGAGGCATTGAAGTCGGGTGCCATCGCTCCGGCGACGAAAGCCGAAAGCGAGCAGCACGTAAGCCCGCCAGTCCCAACGCCGGCGACCGACGATACCACGCCCAACGCCGCGATGAACACTCAGCCCATCCCGGCCGATGACCATTCGCCGATGGTCACGCAGCGGCTTGGCGATGTGGTCGAGGCTACCCGTCCGCAAACGACTAACGAGCCACTGTCGTATCCCGTACCCGATACAGAGGTCCACGACCTCGCACCGCCGAAGATTGTGCCGACGGGCTATCAGCACGTTCCCACGCTGGTGGTCGGCATCGGCGGTATGGGCATCAAGATGCTCAAGCATGTTCGTGAACCTATCGGTCGGGCGAACGTTGATTGTTTGACCAAAGGCGACCTTGCGTGGTTGGCGATCGACACCGATCGCGAAACCTTGAACAACGCGGTGACCGACGAATCACAGCATCGGCTCGACAACTGCGACACGTTGCACATTCCACTGAAGCGACCCAAACAATACGGCGACTCGTCGCAAGCGCTGCTGCGATGGGTAAGTCGCCGCTGGCTCTACAACATTCCTCGCTCGCTCGAAACACGCGGCTACCGTCCACTCGGCCGCATCGCGGCAGTCGACCACGCCGAGCCGATCCTCCGTAGCTTGTACGCACGGTTGCAACAACTGGCCGCCACGCACACTTCGGCCACCAAACTCCGCGTGGTTGTGTTGGCAGGAACCAGCGGCGGCACCGGCAGCGGCACGGTGGTCGACATTGCCCAGGCGGCGCGTTCGCTGGCCGGCGACTTGCAGGTCGAACTGCAGGTCGACGGTGTGCTCGCCATGCCCGAGCGTGCTCCGGGCGTGGCCGATTCGCTACCAATTGCCAACTTCTACTCATTACTTACCGAACTCACCCATACCCAGCGGCATGGAAACCACGGTGAGCATTCGCCGCAGGGCCCTGGGGCCCGATTCGAGTCGGACACCGCCGCGTTCGATCATGTCTACCTCGTATGCGTGCCGCCACGCACTAACGGCGACGAGCGACTGGCTGTTTACTCGTCGGTGGCCGATTACCTCGCTCTCGATCTTACTACTCCCGTCGGCCAGCATCTGACCGCATGTCGCACCGAAAAATCGTCAGAGCTGTTTCGACTGCGGTCGTTCGGTTGTACGCGCCTCGCAGCGGGTGCCGACGGCGACGCGCTGCTCACCCGCGCCGATACCAACGTGATGCAATGCGGACACCGGCGTTACACGATACTGCTCGCCGCGGACGGTAGCTGTCATGTCGAATCACTCAAGTCGCAGCGTCCAACGACCAGCATCGTCAACACGGCAGGCGATGATGCGATGCTGGTGACCGAAGGGTCTGGCTTCGATCCCTTGTCGATCGCCGCACGGCTGGCTGAGTTCTATCCCGACATCGCCGACGCCGCTGGCCGTCTGCACACCCGCGACGACATCGCCTGGCAGGATCTGCGACTCAACGGCGGCACGAGCAGCTAACTCGTCGACCTGCCTACTGTAAATTCCACCTGCGTTTTTTCTCGATTCTGGGAAAACGATCTGCTGTGCATTTATTCGCGGGTTCGCGCCGACACGTGATTACACAAGTCGTTTACACGCAAGTAGTTGCGCAATTCGGCGGCAGCTTGAGTCGGCGAGTAAATTCCTGGGTACATGCATAATTGAGAAAAACCACCCGCCCCAACCAGTAGGGTAGGTGATCGCAGCTACCTCTAACCGTTGCAGAACGTAGAAGGTAGGTGAACCTGCCGTGCCCGGCAGAACCACCTACTCTACTGCAGATTTCCCCCCAATAGAGTCTCACCGTACCACGACCGCTGGCCCAGTTTCAACAAAAAAACCGGACGAGTTTTCCACTACTCCTTGGCGGGCGGCACCCGCCCTGGAGGCCGTATCTCGGAGCCCTTCACTCCGGTAAGGCGATCGCCCAGGGCGCTGCGAGCGGCTTCGGCTTCGCCAAGTAGTCTCCGCACGACCTTGGGGTGTTCGCCAGCGACATCGGTTGTTTCGCCCACATCGTTTTGCAGATCGTATAACCGTACGCCAATCGTGGCGCGGTTGTAGGCAACCGGTTTGCCGCCCGATCCTGGTTTCTTGCCCTCCAGGGTTCGGTAGGGGTGTGGAAGATGCAGCTTGAATCGTGGGTCGCGCACCGCATGCAGCGCTCGGCCATAGTAGCAGTACAGCACGTCGTGCGGAGACTCATTCGACTCACCTGTGATCAATGGAAGGATGTCTTTGCCGTCAATTTCTCGGTCGCTGGGAAGGTCGGCGCCAATCATGCCGCAGATGGTTGGAAACAAGTCCATTGTGGTCGCGAGCGCGTCACAACTTGTGCCAGCGGGGATGCCTGCCGGCCAGCGCATCACACACGGCCCCCGGTAGCCTCCTTCGAACATGGTGCCCTTGCCTTCGCGCAAGGGACCGGCCGAGCCGGCGTGATCGCCAAAGTTCAGCCAGGGACCGTTGTCGGAGGTAAAGATCATCAGCGTGTTCTCGTCGACTCCCGTCCGCTCAAGCGCATCGATCACTTCGCCAACCGACCAGTCGAGTTCCATCACCACATCGCCGTACAGCCCTGCACCACTCTTACCCGCGAACTTTTCCGATACAAAGAGGGGGACGTGTACCATGGAGTGGGGAACGTACAGGAAGAATGGCCGCTCGCCGGCATGGCGTTCGATGAAATCAACAGCCCGCTCGGTATATTGCGTTGTCAACTGCGCCTGATCCTCGGGCGTTACCTCCGCATCCACGATTTCTTCGTTCTCGTAGAGCGGCAACGGTGGCAACGAGCCTCCACCGCGCTTCGCCTTCAAGGTGGTTTCCCCGTAGGGGTAGGGCCACATGTCGTTCGAGTAGGGTAACCCAAAATACTCGTCGAAGCCCTGCCGTGTCGGCAAGAACTCCGGCTGGTCTCCCAGGTGCCATTTTCCAACGCATGCGGTCGCGTAGCCACGCGACTTACATGCGTCGGCGATCGTCACCTCGTCGGGGTGGAGTCCCGTGCGACTTCGTGGTCTTAGCGCGCCCAATACACTGACTCGCTCCGGATAACAGCCCGTTAGCAGCGCCGCTCGCGACGCGCTGCAAACGGCCGTCGCCGAATGAAAATCGGTGAACACTTTTCCCTCGGCCGCCATCCGGTCGAGATTAGGCGTCTCATACGCCTCGCACCCAAACGGGCCAATATCGGCGTAACCCATGTCGTCGATGAAGATGATGACAACGTTGGGCGGTTGCGCGCTTTCCGCTTCGGCTGTGGCGACAGATGCAACCATTGAAAACGTGAATGCTGTTGCTAATAGGGATCTCGTCATGTGGGCTTCCTACTTATGGGGAGAAGGCCCTCATTATAGCAGCAATTGTGGATCGACATGCGAAGTATCGATTGTCGATTTAGCCCGACTTTGCGGGAACGTACAAGCTACGCTGGCGGATCAAGCTAAGGCGAGTTAGTGATGCACAGGATACCAAGACTGGTGTTGGCCGAATTTGTCAGGCACTCGAAAACTCACGAACCGTCTCTTGTTCGTACTTGAAAATGAAAAAGGAGGAATCCAGCGAACACACGCAACTTGAACAATTTGGGGTTTGAAATAACTTCCAAGAAAGCCAGCCGATGCAAACGCTGGATGCATGAATGCCGATAGTTCTGACTTCCATGGCCATCGGTATGGTAATTGCTAATTGATCCAGTAGTGGCCACCTCCCCCTAACTGAAAGGATTCACGAATGTGCCATGCTATCATTCTCACTGCCCTAATGCTTGGTGTGACCGAGGATGCAGTCTCTGCCGAAGTACCGCCTCCAGCAGCCATAATCCCTGCAATGGAAGCTCTGGATGAAGTTGGAGAAAAAGACAACCACGTGCGAATTCGCGTGGGCCTAACAACATTGACCGCGAGCAGCTTGAACTTCTCGGAACCAAAACTCATCGAAAAGAAAACAAAAGACAGCACAACAAGTGCCGGCATCCTCGTGCTTGAAGGCGATGCTTGCTGCTCCATACAAGGAGGCGATGTAGTCATTGCTGCGGATAGGCTCGAAATCGAGATGCATGACTCCGACATTGTGTCAATTGCTGGACTAGGCAACTGCAAATGCGTAGATGAAGGGGGTGATGGCCTGAGTTCGGCATCGGATAGAGTTGTGCTCAGCAGGAACGGCTATCTATTTCAGGGTGAAGTGAAGTTGGTATGGCCTAACGGCATGTGTGCTACCGCCGATCAAATACGGACGAGTACCGACGGGAGTGGAAAGATTCAGATACTCTCTGAAGGAAGAGCAACTCTTATTCTGGATGACTAACGGTAGAACTACCATGCATCTGGAATATCCACCTAGTCTCGGCAATATTGCGTGCGGCCTTCCAGGCGAAAGGCCGCACGCACGACCGTTGTCTGCTCATTGCTCGGTACCGGATCACAACGGTCATTCCCAACAGTGTCTAGGCGTGAAACGCCCGATGCAATTGCCTGCATCGAAACACTGAGACCGCACGGGTGTGGACTCCCGGCCTTCACTGCGACAACTTCCCCACAAACCCCAACTCCTTAAAGTTCTCCGCCTTCAGTGGGTCGATGTACTTCAGGGCGTTCACCGCGCTGTACTCTAGAACAATGAATCGCGCGCCGAGGGAGTCGGGGTTCTGGCGTTCTAGTAGCAGCATGGCGTCGGTGGTCATGAATCCCTTGAAGGGGATGTGCTCGTTCAGCACCGTAGTCAAAATGCCGCGACGGGGAATTGAAGCGGGCCACTTGAGAAACGTCTGCTGCCATTGCGCTGCATCGACCATGGGCGTTGCCTCGTAGTTGCTTGGAAGCGGTCCTCGACTCTGGTGGCCGGGGAGATGGGCAATGTATGCGCGGGTGGTTGCATGTGCAAGTGCATCGCGGGCGTTGGCCCTCGGTCCCTTGGCGAAGGGCACGCCGGGGCGGTACGCTGGGGAGCCCGCCTGGGGAGATGATTCCCACCGCCAACCACCAATCCTGGAGCCGTGCCCAATGCGTTTGTGGCTTGCCATCCAGTCGTTCTTCAAGGTGCTGTTCAATCCGGAGTTCGCCGCCGGCATCGAGCAGTTGCAGATTCCGGCTCCCGATACGCCCGCCGAGCCGCCGCCTGCACCTGAACCCGCCAAGCCTGCGCCGCCGGCGCGGAGTGAAGCGGTTACGCTGCTCGCCACGCTGCAACGCGAGGCCCGCTTTGTCGACATGGTGAGCGAGTCGCTCGATGGCTACTCCGATGCCCAGATCGGCGCGGCCGCCCGCGATGTGCTGCGTGATTGCGGTAAAGTGATCGAACGCATGTTTGCCGTAACGCCGGTCGCCGGCCAGACGGAAGGCGAGCGCGTGGAAGTTGCCGCCGGCTACGACCCGGCGGAGTATCGACTGACGGGCAACGTATCGGGCGAGCCGCCGCTCGCTGGGCAACTGGTGCACGCTGGGTGGAAAGCAACCAAGTGCGACGTGCCCGATTGGTCGGGTAACGCAGAGTCGGCGCTCGTGGTCGCGCCGGCCGAAGTGCAAGTAGATTAGGTGAACGAAGTTGTGGCTGCCAAATACGTCGTCGGCATTGATCTTGGAACCACTAACGGCGTTGTGGCCTACGTCGCCCTCGATAGCGGCACGCCCGACGTCGAGTTGCTGGAGATTCCACAGCTAGTTGCCGCCGGTACCGTCGACCAGCGGCCGTCGCTACCATCGTTCATGTACCTGGCGCCCGAGCACGAAGCGGGCGGGAGCTTGGATTTGCCATGGGCCAATAACCGCAAGTTTGCGGTCGGCGAGTATGCGCGTCGGCAAGGCGCTGACGTACCCGACCGCACCGTCGTGGCGGCCAAGAGTTGGTTGTGCCATAGCCGCGTGGATCGACGCACGGCGCTGTTACCGCATGGTGCGCCAGAAGGGGTCGAAAAGGTCTCCCCGCTCGTCGCGTCGCAACGCTACCTCGAGCATTTGGTTGCCGCGTGGCACGCCAAGTTCCCAGAGGCGGCCATTGCCGAGCAGCACGTGGTGTTGACCGTGCCGGCGTCGTTCGATGCTGCCGCGCGCGAACTAACCCGCGAGGCAGCGCTCACCGCCGGGTTGCCTCCCAGCATCGTGTTGCTCGAGGAACCGCAGGCGGCCGTTTACGCCTGGCTAGCGCAGCGCGGCGACGACTGGCGAAACGATCTTTCTGCGGGTGATCGCTTATTGGTGTGCGATGTAGGCGGTGGCACGACCGACCTGACGCTGATCGACGTGGCCGAAGCCGATGGCGAACTTGCGCTCGAACGCTTGGCGGTGGGCGATCACCTGCTTGTTGGCGGCGACAACATGGACCTCGCTCTCGCTCATCAAGTGGCGTCTCTATTCGCCGACCAAGGCGTAAATCTCGACGCCTGGCAGTCGGTGTCGCTGTGGCATGCGTGCCGCGACGCCAAGGAGTCTTTGCTCGCCGCCGATGCCCCGGATACTCACCGTGTTTCGGTGTTGGGCCGAGGCAGCAAGCTAATCGGCGGTACGGTATCGGTTGACGTGCCGCGCGAGTTGGCCACCGAACTCTTGATTGGCGGTTTCTTTCCCGAGTGCGACTTATTCGCCAAGCCCGAACGGCAACGGGCGTCAGGCTTTCAGGAGATTGGCTTGCCGTTCGAGCCCGATGTCGGTATCACTCGGCACCTCGCCGGATTCCTTTCGGCGCATGCCGACGAGGGACGCGGCGCGGCGTACCCAACGCACGTGCTGTTCAACGGTGGCGTGTTCAAGGCCGATGTACTCAAGTCGCTAGTGTTGCGGGTGATCGGCAGTTGGGCGGGCGAGTCGACACCGGCCGAGGAGTTGCCGGGCGCACGCGATCTCGACTTCGCCGTGGCTCGCGGCGCCGCTTACTACGGGTGGACGAAGGAGCACGGCGGCGTTCGCATTCGCGGCGGCGTGGCGCGATCATACTACGTTGGAATCGAAACCGCCGGACTGGCTATTCCTGGCGCGCCGCGGCCGTTGCGTGCGTTGTGCGTGGTGGCGTTTGGAATGGAGGAAGGAACATCTGTCGAGGTGCCCTCGAATGACATCGGATTGGTGCTGGGCGAACCGGCACATTTTCGCTTTTTCAGTTCCGCCATGCGTCCGCAGGACAAGCCAGGGGACGTGCTGCCGGCGATCGACGAAGAAGAACTGACCGAGACCGACGCCCTCGAAGCCACGTTGAATGCAACCGACGAAACGGACGAGTCGTATGTTCCCGTGCGATTCGAATCGCACATCACCGAGCTTGGCATGTTTGAACTATGGTGCGTCGGCACCACGAGCGACGACCGCTGGAAGTTGGAGTTCAGCGTCCGAGAGCAATAGTTCTGTGTGCCAGGCCATGCCCAACCTCAGGCGGCCGCGTGCGACATGTGGCCCAACTTGGCGAGCAGTTCGGCTGCCGCGCCTGAGTCGATGGCCTCTGCCGCCATCTTGGCGGCCGTCAGCGGCTCGTCCGTTTCGCCGGCGGCGATTAGGGCAGCGGCTGCGTTGAGTACCACCACGTCGCGCGGCGGGCCAAGTTCGCCACCAAGTAGCTGTAGCACGATCGCCGCGCTTTGGTGCGGCGATTCAATTTCCAGCGTGTCTGTTGGCGACGTATCCAAGCCGAAGTCGGCTGGTGTCCAGGTGAACTCCTCAATCGCGTCAGGTGTGACGCAAGTCACGCGCGTCTCGCCATTACAGGTAACGTCGCCCATGCCGTCGGCGCCATGCACCACCAGCGTCCGCTCGGTCCCCAGCCGCTGCATCGCGGACGCCAGCAGCGGTTGCAATTCGCCGCGACCCGCGCCCAGCAGTTGATACATAGCTCCGGCGGGATTCGCCAGCGGACCGAGGACGTTGAAGATCGTACGAATTCCGAGCTTCTTGCGGACCGCGCCGACATGGCGCATGGCGGGATGCGCCAATGGGGCGAAGCAAAAGCATAACCCGAGTTCGTCGAGGCAGGCTTCCACTTGTTCGCGCGACGCATCCAGGTTCACACCCAGCGCGGCAAGCACGTCGGCCGAGCCGCTACGGCTGGTAACACTTCGGTTGCCATGCTTGGCCACCGGCACGCCCGCCGCCGCGGCCACAATGGCGGCGGTGGTGCTGATGTTGAACGTTTGCGAACCGCCACCGCCGGTGCCACAGGTATCAACGACTCCCGTACGGGTAGTTCGGATGGGAGTCATGTGGTTGCGCATCGCCGTGGCGGCACCAGCTACTTCGTCGACCGTTTCCCCTTTGGCAGCCAGACCGGTCAGCAGCAGGCCGATTTCCTCGTCGGTGCATTCGCCCTGCATCACCAGATCCATCACCGCTTCCATTTGATCCATCGACAGATCTTGTCCACCAGCGACGCGACCGACAATTTCTGCAATCTGAGGATTCATCTACAAAAACTCTGGATGGATGACGAGAATACGCATTGTGCCAAGGCACGCCGTCCAGGATAAAGGATAGGGAATGCCGCCGAAAGCGGCGATGGACCGACGTATTTTCTTTTCGCAACAAGAAGGATGAGGCGCCAATGCCGCGTCACGTGATTCTCGACATGGACCCCGGCTACGACGATGCCATCGCACTGTGCTTGGCGCTCGCCGCGGAAGAACTAGAAGTAATCGCGGTCACCGCCACCGGCGGCAACGTGGAACCTGAGCAGGCCAGCCGCAACGTTCAAGCGCTTGTCGAACACTTCGATCCGAAACGCTGGCCGCGAATCGGTGCAGCGTCTCCCGAGCAGATCCTCCGTACCAACGCCCGACATCTACATGGCGACGATGGATTATGCGGAGCCGGACTTCAGGTGGCCGAACTCGCCAATCGCCATCGGTCGGTAAAAGTGCTGAGCGACGAGATTCGCAAAGCCCCAGGCGATATCACCATCGTGGCCACCGGTCCGCTTTCGAACATCGCCGACATGCTGCGATACGAACCCGACCTGGCCGGTATGATCGGCCATCTCATAATCCGAGGTGGCACGCTGGCGGCCCCTGGCAATGTCACGGCGGCGGCGGAGTTCAACATCTATTGCGACAGCGAAGCAGCTCGCCAGGTGTTCAATTCCCCAATTACCAAGACCGTGATCCCTATCGATGTCACCGGCGAAGTGATACTTGGTTTCGACTTTCTCGAAAGGCTCAAATCGCGAGATTCGCGCACCGCCGTCTTGCTCGAGCGCATTTTGCCCGGCGCATATCGGGCTGCGCGTCAGCACTTGGGGCTCGAAGGCATCCTGGTACACGACGTGGTTGCGTTAGTCGCGGCCATGCGCCCGGCGCTATTCACGATGCAGCGAATGTACGGCGATGTGGAGACCGCTGGCGAACTAACCCACGGCGAAACGGTATTCGAACGCCGCGCGGTAACTGCCGAGCAACCCAATATGGACGTCGCCGTGCAGATGGACGCCGCCGCCGTCGAAGCGGCGATTGTCGAAAGTCTAGACGCGGCATAGGCAATCGCGCGCGGTTGCCCGCCGGTTTGCTCGAGCGACTGGCGTCAGGTCGCCGCAGTTGGCCCTGTTTTGCAAGCGGATCGCCGCATGGACTTGAACTCCATGAGTTTTGGGGTAAAACCGCTAACCATGGCAAATGATTTAACCAAACGCGAACGCGAAGTCGTGCGGCTGATTAGCCTGGGTTGTACCGACGAGGACGCTGCCAACATCTTGGGCGTCGCCACGTCGACCATTAACTCGCACCGAATGCGAGCGATGGGCAAACTGGGCGTCAACAAGGTCGCCCTGTTGGTCCGGGTTGCAATCAAGCAGCGCATCACCAAGGTTGGTGAGACGCTCACGGCATCCGAGAAGCGCAAACGCGGCCGAAAGCGCGACGGCTGGAACTAGCGACCAGCAGCATTCCGACGACGCTCATCAGGGTAGAAGGCTCGGGCACTGCGCTATGCGCGGTCAAGGCGGTCGCCGCTCCCGGTGCGCCGAAGTTGTTCTTCCAGACCGTGTAGTCGCCCTGGCCGACGCCGGGTGCCTCGTCGCCATTGTTGTTGATCAGCGCGTCGTCCGGTGCGCCCAGGTTGTCGCGCCACACCGTGTAGTCGGCGAGGTTGACCATGCCATCGCCATTGAAGTCGCCCGGCAGGCCGGTGGCGATTGTTCCGATCACCAGCGAGATGGCGTAGGCGTCGTCGGGATTCTCGGTGGTCAAGTCGAAGAATAGTTGTAGGTTTTGTCGGCCGCTGGGAAGTTCCCCTAATTCCACTCCACCAAGGTCCAAGACGTTGTCGGTAAAGTAGGCGTCGGCGGCCGCGGCGGAGTTGAATGTCTCGTCGACCAACACTCCTGCAAACGTTTCGACACGGAAGTTGAGCTCAGAGAATCCATTGCCCTCGGTGCTCGCTTCAACCAGGCCAAGCTTCAAGTCTTGCAGGCCGTTGTAGTCAGGTTGGCTGAGCGTGTTGGTGTTGAAGGCAAGTAGGATTTCCGATTGCATCAAGAGGGAGCCGGAAGATCCATCGTCGTTGTGACCACCGCCCATCACGGCGATGCCAAACATGTCGCTGGTGCCACCAACGTCGAAACTGCCTGCCACGTTGGTCGTACCGGCAACTGCCGACAGTACTTCGGAGTCGGTTGGCTCGGTGTCGATCAGGCCTATCGACTGGAAGCTCGCGGCATCGCCAATGGTCGGCCCGACGCTCGTGTGCGAAGCGCCGGAGCGGACGGCGGTCGACTCGTGTCCGCTAATCGGACCTTTGGCTATGGAAGTGACGCCAGAATTGAACAGAAAGCTTGTAGTAGACGAGAAGGAGTCAGACTGCCCCGACGCGCCGCTGCCCGTGGCAGTCGCAAGGCCATTGCCGGCAATGGTGGTTGCGTCGCTGGTTGGTGCAAACGCGCCACCAGCGGCATTCGCATAGACATGAACTTTGGCCGAGGCGGTTCCCATGGCGGTGGCAGTAGCCGTGGCGTCACCCGCCGTTCCTCCTGCGCCCCCATCACTTGCTCCGCCAGCGGTACCACCTGTTGCGAATGCGTTTGCACCAAAGCGGGGATTCACACCAATCTGACCAGCACTCGTAACGTTGATTTCGGCCACCGCGTCTCCGCCATCACCGCCGTCAGGTCCGCTTTGCCCAGACCCACCGTTACCTCCTTCCGCAATTGCGTTCGCGCGAAGGTTGCCAGTGCCGGGGTTGTTGAATCCTGTGATGTGCGAGGCAGCATTGCCGCCGTTACCGGTGAGGCCCGTTGCGTTGGCCGATCCGCCGTTGCCGCCGATGGCCGCTTGCGTCATGCCCGCAGAACCAGTCGTGGTGGCAACGCTCACCGCATCCGTGACTGTCGAACTTGCCCCATTGCCACCGTTGCCACCAAATGTCGCGCCGCTACCCGCCCCGCCAATCTGCATGACTTCAAGCGTCGCGCTTCCAGTGCCTGTCGACTCGGCCGACGACGGGTTCACGACCGCGACGCCACCATCCCCAGCGGAAGCGCTTCCCGAGTTCACGGTGCCACCGCCACCACCATTCGCAGTCGCTTCAGCCGTGATGTTACCTGATCCAGTAAGATCAATCGATGCGGTGCCGGTGCCCCCAACACCACCGTCCGCGCCGCTTAAGCCGCTACCGCCCGTGCCGCCTGTCGCCGTTGAGAAACCAGTGAGGTTTCCTGTACCGGCGTTGGTGTATTCGAGTATCGAATTGCCGTTGCCCGCCGTGCCCGGTGTTGCGGCCGCACCGTCGCCGCTACCGCCGTCGCCGCCGGTGGCTGCCTGTTGCAATCGTATGAACCCCGTTGCCGATGTTGCTTTGAGCGCGTCGCCCGGCAGGCCCGTCGTGGAAAGAGTTGAGTCGGCGCCCGCGCCGCCTTGGTGCCCTTGTCCGCCTGATCCCCCGGTTTGCTCTACGTGAAGGTCGACGATGTCGTTGGTTGAAGTTCCCTCGGCCGAAGCGGTGGCCGCGCCGCCCGCGCCGCCGGTTGCATCGTTCGAAGCACCGCCGTTGCCGCCGGTGGCAGAGACCGAGGTGAAGTTAACAGCGCCATCCGCGCCAAAAATGCCAGATGCTATGGCTGTCCCGCCGTTAGCACCATCGTGGCCCGTTCCGTCGGCAAACTCGCTCCCGCTCCCCCCTTCGGCACTGACGATGCCGCGGAGTTCCCCTGATCCCGGATGGCTGAAATCGAGCGTCGATACCGCGTTGCCAGGCGTTCCGAGCGTACCGCTGCCGCCACCACCGTCTCCTGCATTGGCATTTTGATTTAGATCGATCCGGCCGTCGGTGACGGCATTCACGGCGTCAACCAATGTCGCGTCCGCGCCGTTTCCCGCAGAGCCGCCAGCGGATCCATGACCACCATTTCCGCCGGTCAGTATTGCGCGGACGTCGACATTGCTGTTACCGGTCGATTCGCCAAACGCGGATACCGTGGCTTGCGATCCATTGCCCCCTATGCCGCCATCAACTCCAGCGCCTCCATGTCCACCCGTCGCCGTCGCAGTCGACTCTACGCTACCGATGGTTGTGAGGCTGGAAGTTGCAGTCGCGAAGGCGCCATCTCGGCCATTGCTCGGCGCGGTACCCGAACCGCCCGTGCCACCAGTCGCGGAACTGGTGCCATCGAGCGCGCCGCCTCCGATATTTGTTAACATCAGATTGGAGGTCGCGGTACCACCGAAACCTGGGTTGGCGAACCCGTTGGCGGAGCCGCCTGTGCCACCCAGGGTCGATTGGTCGATAGTCAAAGTGCCGGATGTGGAACCCGTGACGTCCAAGCTGCCGATCGTTGCGTTTGCGCCGCTTCCCGCTTGCCCCGCTTGGATGCCGTTTCCGCCATCCCCTCCAGTCAGCTCGACAAAAATCGCGACATCGCCACCTCCGGTCGACATGCCGGAAACGCCACCGATGCCGATGCTCGCTTCACCGCCGTTGCCTCCAGTGCCTGGTAGATCGGTTCCGCCACCGCCTGTTCCACCCCAACCGCCGAAGCCAGATGCGTTCACTTCGACGACGTCGGCCGAATCGTTCTCTGCAACCGCCGAAACGGTTGCGCTGCCGCCTGCGCCGCCGTTACCTGCGACGCCCAAATTCGGTGGCGTCCCACTTCCGTTGTCGCCACCAAACCCTCCATCGCCTCCAGTAGCAAAGGCCGTCGCGATTGCCGATGCCGCGGAAACATTGCTTGCAGCATTGGCCATGGCATTGCCACCAACTCCGCCGTCGCCGCCGTTCCCGCCGGGCCCTCCACCGGGATTGGTGTTGCTGCCGCCAAACCCACCATCGCCGCCGAACCCTCCACTTGCGTCGGCTTCGTTCATGGCATCGCCATTAGGCAAAGCTACCCCGGCGTCAGCCACCACGTCGCCCCCTGGTTCACCTGGGTCACCGTCGGTTGGTGGGTCGCCGTCGGTGCCGTCGGCGCCAGGGTCGCCGTCGGCACCGAATTGGGAGTCATTGGCAGCGGTCGCCAACGGCGCCGAAACGGTGCACATGAAGGAGATCGTGAACAATGCAACGGTCAACAGTCGAATTGATTCGCGCCGATGGAACTCGATTGGACTCGACGCACTCTCTGCGGCAGAATTCATAGCGCACCTATTGCCGATCTTGTGGACGCAAGCAGTCATCACTCATCCGCAATGAAGGCGGTTCGCGATAGCGACATACGATACGAAGAGGCCCCTAGTCGCTACCCGGCCGCCTTGTCCCCAAGTGGCGCATTCTAAGTCGTCGCGATTAGAGTCGCAAGAATTTGGATTGCCGATTTCGCTGACAAATGCCCTGGTGTCAATCGCCCTTTGCGCCCAACGCCTGTTTTCAGGGTCATAGGAGACTACCACCCGATCGCCAAAAGGCTCGTCGCGCCTAGTCCGATGGCGACCAGCACCACGATGGCGCCGGCTACGTTAAGCAGCGGTCCGTTGCAATGATCGCCAAGTAGTTCGCGCCGGTTCATGACGACCAGCAGGAACACGGCCACCAGCGGGAGCAGAATTGCGTTGGCCGCTTGAGCAACCACAATCGTAGCCTGAGGGCTCTTGCCAAATAGCCCGGCTAGAAGCGTCCCGATCAATACGACCGCCACACAAGTTGCCTTCACAGTTTTTTGCGATGCGTTCGGAAAAGCTCCAGCGATCGTGTACCCAGCGGCCAGCGGCGCCGTGATGCCGCTGGTGATTCCAGCAGCCGCCAGACCAAACGCAAACAGCAACGATCCAGACGAACCCAACAGCGGCTCGAGCTGCTTAGTCATTTCGCTAAGGTTACCGGTGGGGACTGCCGATTGCAGCGTAGTGGCCGCCGAAACCACAATCGCCATCGTCACGACGCCGCCGATGGCGATCGAGAGCACCGTGTCGAACCGCGACAGACGCAAGTTGACGTCCGTGTTCCTGGGGAATGGCCAACGTTGCTGCACCGCCGTCGCGTGCAAAAACAGGTTGTACGGTACAACGGTTGTTCCGATCAGCGCCATGATCGTGAGTATCGATCCTTTAGGAATCGATACGGTCAGCATCCCACGAGCCACGTCGGGCACATTAGGCCCCACTATGACGGCGGTAGCCAAGAATGCACAGCTCATCACCAGCACAATTCCAACTAGTACCCGGTACAGGTATCGGTTACCGACTCCCAGCAAGAAAACAATGGCAATCGCAATGCCAACGACCACTGCACCGAACTCCACCGAAAGCCCCGTTAATTGCGAGATCCCAACGCCGGCCCCCATGAGGTTGCCCGTTTGATACGCGGTATTGCCAACGGCGATGGCTACAAGAACGATTCCGATTGCCAGCCAACGGGCCCAGACGGGGCTTATCGATTGGCGAATCGCGTCGGCAAGTCCCATCCGCGCCACCAGGCCGAGTCGCGCCGCCATCTCTTGGAGCACTACCGTGGCGACTACCGAAAAAACGAGCGCCCAAAGAAGAGCAAAGCCGAATCGTGCACCCGCAACACTCGCCGTTGTGACGGTGCCAGGACCAATGAACGCAGCCGCAATCAGTAGGCCGGGACCAAACTGCCAGCGGGTGGGTCGACGTTCGAATGGCTGCTCGTTCGAGGTCATTCGCATCCCACGTCGGTCAACCGATATACGGCGAACGTTGCCAACCAATGCTCGCCAGCGTAGTTACCGCTAAAGACGTAATCGAGGCCCGCTTTGGTATGCGCATCGACCGACTTCTGCAGCGCGTCGCGTCGCGGGTCGCCGGGCGGCAGCGCCGTCAGCACACCGTTTTGAGTCCAAGCCCTAGACAGGTTGAGCCCCGCGAGGTGGACGATTTTTGGATCGGTGACGTCCGAAACTACCGCGGGTTGCAATAGCCCCGCCGATTGGGAGGTCTCGTCGCCTAATCTCGGCAGGAATTGGTCGAGCCACTTGGCGAACTCGTCGGACGAGAGAATTCGCCGCATAAGATCGGCCTCGTTGCACGCCGGCGAAAAGAAGTCCTCTCCGGAGGGCTCAAAGTGCGCCGGGTAGTCTCGATCGTCCATGTATTTCGCACGCGCGTACGCGATCCCCTGTTGTTCGAGGTCCTTATCGCCAACGGTTCGGGCGTAGTCGAGGATTTGGGCCAGCGCGAACGCGGTATCGGGGTGTACTCCAGTGCGTATCGGATAAGTCAATCGTGGCAAGTAACCTCTGATGAGCTCAACGATTCGAGTTTGCAGCGGTTTGAGGTTCGCCGCCCACTCTTTGGCCTTCGCGTGCTCCCAGGTATGCAACTCCGCTACCAGCCGTAACGTCCAGGCCCAGCCGTACATGCGCTCGAAACTGCGATTCTCCTTGACGTCGAAGTAGCTGGCTTCGGCTGCGAGGTTCTCGGCGGTAAGCTGTTCGTCGAGCAGCTTCATCATCGCCGGCGCCGCTGGAGAATGGGGATACATTTTCAAGAGTCTAACCAGCAGCCAGTGCCCGTGGACCGAGGAGTGCCAGTCGAACGAACCGTAGAACGTCGGATGAAGATCGCGAGGGCGCTTCACCGAATCGATGTCGACCATCACGTTCGACGGCTTGTTGGGAAACTCCCGCGTGATGCCATCCATGGCCAAGCCGGCAAAGGCGACGACTTGCTCGTTGGTGAGGTGATGCTGCATTGGCGTTGCGGCTGCAAGTGTTCCACTCGCTCCGATCAGGACGGCCCAAGTGGTCCAAACACCGCTTGGATTGGGATGCATTGATTCCACGTTGAACCCCATTGGTTTGGTGAATCGGCCCGGTTGGCGATGTCCATTGTAGACTGTGCTGACATCGGCAGCATGGAAGAAGCCCAAGCTGCAACACCAAAGGCCGGAACCCGAACCGCCCGGCCTACCGAAGGAATAGAACAAGTGGAGCCGGCCGGGCTCGAACCGGCGACATCTAGCTTGCAAAGCTAGCGCTCTCCCAACTGAGCTACGGCCCCATGGTGGGTCACCTCGGTTGCCAGCGTTCGCTTGCTAGCAATGCATATGCAAACCGCTTGCTACCGAGGCTACCAACAGTGGGTGCGCCAAGACTCGAACTTGGGACCTCAGCCTTATCAGGGCTGCGCTCTAACCAACTGAGCTACGCACCCGCGTACCACCCGGAAAAAGGTGGCAAGTCCGTAATTTTAGGTCGCCAGCCGATGCTGTCAAAGGGCCCTGTGGCACCCGTTTGATACACTCGGGTTAATCCGGTTTGCCGCTCTATTCATCTGACCTAGTCGGCGGGGGCAAGGTTCGATATGGTTTCTCGCCTGGACGGCGGGCGGCTGCAACAATTGCTGTTGGGCTGTGCGCCGCCAGCCATCCTGCCTGTACATCAAAAAGTGATCTCTACAAGGGGAATACGATGCTCAATCGTCGCCCGTTTGCTCTGTTCGCGCTTGCCACTTCGACACTTTGCGCCTGCCTAAGTGTCGGGGCAACGGTTGCCTCGGCGGCGACTCCGACTCCCAAACAGGCATTGGGGCTCAAGCCGATTCAATCGAACATTGACTACGATCAACCAACCGACGCCGAAGTGGCCAATTGCAAGATCCAACCGGCCAAGATTGATGGGCGGACCGCGTGGGTAGTGCTTGATGGTAACGGTCAAATGTTGCGTCGGTTTAGCGATACCAATGGCGACAACGTGGTCGACCAATGGAGCTACTTCAAGAACGGGCTGGAGGTGTACCGCGACATCGATGCTGACTTCAACGGCAAAGCCGATGAATATCGCTGGCTGAATATGGCAGGCACGCGCTGGGGAACCGACAAGAACCAGAACGGCAAGATCGACGGTTGGAAGCGGATCTCGCCCTACGAAGCAGCCGAAGTGGCCATTGAGGCAATCCAAAAAGGCGACGCCGAACTCTATGGCTCTTTGTTGCCAAAATCCGGAGAGTTGAAGGCTTTGGGGTTATCGAAGCCGATGGAAAAGCAGCTCACCGAGGGAGTACGCGACGCCGAAAAGAACTTCAATCAATTCGTCAAGTCACAACAGGCGGTGAGCGGCTCAACCCAGTTTCTAGACTTTGGCGCCAGTCGACCTTCGATGGTACCTACTGGCAGTGGCGGATCGACCAAAGACGTGATGGTTTACGAAAACGTCGCTGCGCTGGTAAGCAATGGTGGCAAGTCAGAGCAGGTTTACCTCGGCACGCTGGTGAAAGTTGGCGACAACTGGCGGCTGCTAGGATTACCCCAAGTTGGCGAGTCGGCCACGACCGCGAACGTATTTACGGTGCCGACCGAGAGCGGCGCGCAGGCTGTTGCGGGGGGAACGGCGCCAAGTGAGGAAATGCAAACGCTGATGACTCAGCTCGAGAAGCTCGACGATCAGTTGGGTGGCGGCAACGAGCGCCAAATCGAAGTTACCAAGCGGCGCGTCGATATCCTTGGCAAACTGGCCAAGGCCAGTCCGGCCGGGGCCGATCGCGAACAATGGCAACGGCAACAAGCCGACATGCTGAGCGCTGCGGTGCAAACGCTTCAGTATTTTGATGCGATTGAAGACATCGAACGCCTGGCCGCCCAACTAAAGCGGGAGAAGGCGTCGCAGGAGTTGCAATCGCACGTCGAGTTTCGCCGTTTGTGGGCGGAGTACATCAAGGCGCAGTTTGATCCCAAGGCCGATTACGCGAAGATCCGCGACGGCTGGCTCGAATCGCTTGAGAACTTCGCGAAGACCTACCCGAACTTCAACGATACCTCCGAAGCGATGCTGCAGCTTGGCATGGAGCAGGAATTTGCTGGCGAAGAAGACGAGGCAGTCGAGTGGTACATGAAGCTAGTGAAGCAGTTTCCCTCGACCGACGCGGGTAAGAAAGCGAAGGGCGCTTTGCGTCGGCTCGACTCGATTGGCAAAACGCTTCCTCTGGCCGGCAACGCCATTGGTGGCGGCAAAGTCGACTTGAGCGGTTACCGCCGAAAGTACGTGTTGATTCACTACTGGGCTAGCTGGTGCGAGCCCTGTAAGGATGACATCGAAGAACTCAAAGAGCTGCACAGAGAATACTCGCGCCGCGGGTTCGACATCATCGGCGTGAATCTCGACAGCTCGATCGACGAGGCCAAGAAATATTTGGCGTCGAACCGATTGCCCTGGAAGCACATCTACGACGAGGGTGGACTCGACGGTCGCTTGGCGAATGAACTGGGAGTGATGACGCTGCCGTTGATGCTACTGGTTGACGATAAAGGGCAAGTCGCCAATCGGAACATTCACGTTTCCGAACTGGAAAGCGAACTGAAGCGAGTTCTCAAGCGAGCGCCTCAGGTAAGTCGACGGTGACCCAACCACCGCAACGCCCTCGCTCAGATACACGGCCGCGATTGATCCTTAGTTGCGAGGACCACGCGGCCGAGGGCGAACGGCTTCGGCCCGAAGCTGGCGTCTATCAACGCCTACCAGCTATACTGGCGGTTACGCCGACCGGCCATGCCGCAACCTGGGTGGCTGCCACCCCGCTTGCGACCACGTTTGCGAAGTGCCTTGACCGAACGCTTACGCGCGTGTTTCGGTTGGTTGCTCTCGGCGTATTCATCAATGCAGTCGACTACATCCGTGAGTTCGGCTTGAATCGCATATTCGAAGTCTTGATTTCCGTATTTCATCGTCTGTTCACCTCTTGCTGAAGCCCGGCGCGACTCATCTGGTCGCACTGCACAATCCATGGCGAGCGGGGCAGTCGGTCGCTCGCTTTACAGTCCGCCATCTGCCGTAGCAACGGATGTGCCGAACCACCAAAAACCGAGCTTGGAGCGCAGGGTTGTGGATTCACCCCCGGAAGTTGGGGCATCGCGGCCAAGTTTGCTGCTACACGCAACGCTCCCCGGCGCGATGGATTCACCCTTTGAATGAAACTCCCCAAGACAAGCCGCAAGTAGATTGGCGGCAACGGTTTAGCCGCTTTGTCGAGACGAATGACAACAGCTCCGTCCGTCGCCCGTTCAACCTGGGCCATTAGCAAGCTGTTGGTGCGCAGTCACTTGCGCGAAGCGCACAAGAATGGGGAGAGGATTTCACCATTTTGGTGAAACCGCTGAGGGTTGATTCGGAGCGCACCTCGTCCCTGAGTCCCTCAAGGCGAGGGCCACATCGCAGAGCTATGGCCGCGCAGCACGCGCTCAACCGCCATCGCCCGCGATGGCGTGCGTTTCAAGAGTGTGCTGGCCATCGCGCACGAAAGCGCGCTTCAGCTTCCTCATCCTCATCGCGCCACCGGTGATGCAAAAGCGCAGCTCTTCCTGGTTGGCCACCGAGCGCTTCACTGCCGCCCTCGTTGGGGTCGCTACGCATAGGCATTTTTGGCCCGCGCAGGCCATCGTCCCTGCACCTCTGGGTTTGGAAACACCAGCTCCGATTGGTTGTGAATGCCCCATGGACTGAGGCACGAAACGACATCAGTGGATCGCACGCGACAAGGTCCGCCACGCCGCCCTGGCCGCATGGCAAGCCCCTTATTCGGACCCAACTTGCGACCAGTCTTGCGGCTCATTTGCCCCTAGGTGCGCACCATCAACGGGCCGCACATCCAGGCGCTAGGTGAACATATGAGCAAGCTCCGTGCCCGAACTTCCCAGCCGGCAAAGATTTGCGGTAGTGGCGGTTGAACGGCTGTAAGCGGAATTGACGCGACTTCCGGCGATTACTATTGTGCCGACCACTCCCCCACCCCCCGCCAGATTCTTGGGCTGCACGCATGGATGTAAGCTGCCTTCTTTGCTCGATTCCTCCGCACTTTTGGGTTGCCGTGCACGTGCTGGGCATCATGATGGCTGTTTGCAGCCGCGGCCGATTGGGGCCGCTTTGTTTTGTCTGCACCAACTGCCTGCTAACGGTGAGCATGGTGATTGTGGGGGTGTTAGCGGCGGTTGGCTTCTTGTGCCAGCAGCCGTTCTGGGCCGCCTCGGGCTGTACCCTGGGGCTGATGGCCGTGGTTATTTGCTTCGAGCGTTCGTCCGAGGAGCCACATCGCCTGCTGCAGGCGATCGCCGCGAATGATTGAGAGCTGCCATATTCGCAGGTGCTAGCTAGTCGCCGGCGAAATGATCGGCAAAACCGGAAAAAAGCTCCCCTTCGCTAACACCGTCTGCCGAAGTTTATAGCGTCGCCCCGGCTGCGCTGCGATTCACTGCGTCGCGATCGGCAGACAATCGTTCAATGCTCGAGTCCCGGCGAAGACTGTCGGGCTGAAGTTGGCTGACCCACCGCCTGTTGGGCGTGGCCAACTCATCAAAACCTAGGAGGGGGGAAAATGGGAAGGCATTCGATCCATCTCGCATACGCCTGCGCTATGCTGGCGGCGATGGCTACCACTGCCGCTCGGGCTCAATCGCCCGAGGACACTGCGATGGCGCAGCACATCGCCAGCTCGATTCAAGAGAGCGGGCAAATCTCAAACTACGAACTGGGCGTGAAGTACCAGGACGGAGTTGCCTGGCTGCTCGGTACGGTTACCGACAAGCAGCAACAGCAAACAGCCGTTGAACTTGCCCGCGGCGTCGAAGGCGTCGACCAAGTCATTTGCCGGCTGGAAGTGCGAAGCGAAGAGGACTCGCTGGTTATGCCAGCATTCGAAGGGGTGGTCGAGTCGGATGCTCGGAACCGGCAGGTCGACTTAGCCAGCACGCCGTTCGAGCCGGCCGCTTTGAACACACCGCCCACGCGGTCCGCACAGGCAACCTTGCCTGTACCCATGCAACGGGTCGCTCGGCAAATGCCACGGCCGATGTCACGCCGCCAAGCGAACGCAATCCGCACCGCCGGCAAGCAGGGTCGTCCGATGCCTGCTAGCTATTGCTCGCCTTCATACGGCGGTGGCGGTATGGGAGCTGGCATGGGAATGGGACCGCAACCCGCGGGTTACGTTCCCGGTGGTGGAGGTTACGGAGTGAGCTACGACAATGCTCACATGCCTAACTACGCTTGGCCTAGCTATGCGGCTTACCCGAATTACTCGGCGCTAACTTATCCCAAGCAGTACTCGCCGACAGCGTGGCCGTACATCGGCCCGTTCTATCCTTATCCACAAGTTCCTCTGGGATGGCGGAAGGTCTGCCTGGAATGGGATGACGGCTGGTGGATGCTCGACTTCAGCCACTGCAAAACGCAATAAGCAGGAGTTGTTGCTAGCGTCGCAAACCAACAAGCTCGGCCTTCGATTTAGGGGGCCGAGCTTTTTTCATCGTTGGCCAACGTGTTTAGCACGCCCTCAATAGCGCGTGGCGCTGCTAGCGGACCGCGAAGTTTTTTCGTCAAAATCGGAAGAACCCGCAAGATCGGCCCAAATTAACTCGATAAGAGTTCCAGAGACTCACCAGCGCTATATTGGTGGTTGTTGAATCATAGAACTGTTCCTCCCGACTACTCGCTCTTCCGCATTCAAAGGTTGATCCATGGACCGGACCACCCGCCCAAGCCGCCCGTACTCGAAGGCCGTCTCGATGGCTATGGGCTTGATCGTCGCGATGACATCTCTGTCCACCAGTGGCTGTTTTTGGGGTCTGCAAACCTTCGGCCCCAGTTTGGGCATGCTATCGATTCCAGTGCCAGTGAGTCCTTACTTTCAGAAGAAGAAGGAAGACGAGTTCTGGAGGAAAGAACGATACGACCGCGTGCCCATTCTTGGTCCGGTAACTTCGGGCAATCAACCAGTGGCTCTCGATCCTCCTAGCGACGACGAAGTGATGGTCGCGATGGAAAAAGCGAATCCCGTGCAAGGGAATTATCCGTTCTTGTACGAACGTAATCGAAACAATGTCCGCATCGTGAAAGAGAAGATCACCGACTACTTGGATCCGCCGCGCGTCTACCCCCTAATTGGGCCCGCGCAGCAGCACCACGCTCATTACAAGTGCACGGTGTACTACGAGGATGTGCGAAACATCGGTTGGCCGTTGCCGCACCGCTTGGTGGACGAGGATGCGCGTGAGGTGGTGTACATCGACCACAACCATTTGCACATGGTGGGCAACGTCGACGAGGGCGGCGGGTCGGCATTCTGATTGCCGTACGCCGGCATCCCGTTTGGCAAGTCAACCACCCACTAGCCTCGCCCGTATTGGTCGAGGCTAGCGTTGTGTAGCAAGGGAAAGCATGTTAGCGACGCAAACGACCGCTGAGATTCCAACGCAAAGCCTGCTCGACATGGCGCTTGCCGGTGGATTGACGCTGTGGCCTATTGTGCTGGCGTCGTTCATCATGCTCGTGGTGGTCTTTGAACGACTCGTGAGCCTACGGCGAAACCGGGTGTTGCCGAAACCGTTCATTCACTGCTTGCTGTCGCAAGTTGCCGATGGTTCGATGGATCGCAACGATGCGCTCGACTTTTGCGACGACGACTCTAGCCACATGGCTGGCGTGTTCGCCGCGGGCTTGCGAAAGTGGGGCAAACCGGCCGTCGAAGTTGAGCAGGCCGTGCTCGACGAGGGTGAACGCAATGCCAATGTCCTTCGCCGCTATTTGCGTGTGATCAACGGTGTCGCCACCGTATGCCCGCTGCTCGGATTGTTGGGAACGGTTTGCGGCATGATGAAGGCCTTCAACGCGATTGCCGGTAGCGACGCGATGGGGCGCCCTGAACTCCTCGCTGGCGGTATTAGCGAAGCTCTTCTCTCCACTGCCGCTGGCCTGTTCGTCGCCATCCCAGCACTCATCCTGTACCTGTATTTCGTGGGACGCGTCGATTCGCTGGTGATGGAAATCGACCACCACGGGCAACGACTGGTAAACCTCATCTCGGCCGAAGCCACCCAAAGCCGCAGCCGGAAGAAGGCGGCGTAATGGCAAATGGCGAGTGGCACACGATGCCAGGTCCCAAACATAGGTTTGCCCTCCTCATAACTCATGCCGCTGAAGACCACACAAGACGATCAGATCCATTTGAACCTGACGCCGATGATCGACGTCGTGTTCCTGTTGATCATCTTCTTCATGGTCGCAACAAAGTTCACCGAACTCGAGCGCAACATCGAACTCGAACTGCCGCAGGTGGCTAGCGCCGGCGAATCGGCCCAACCAAAGGAACCGAAGGCGGTAACCGTGTTTGCCGATGGTCGCATCGAGCTCGACGGTGTAGCAACCGACCGAGCGGGTTTGGTCGGGCAGCTTGCGGCGGCCCGTCGTGTGTCGCCCGACGTCGAAGTAGTGTTGCATGGCGACGCGAATTGCCCGTTCCAACACGTGGCCGACACGCTGGCCGCGTGCCACGAGGCGCAAATCACGCAAATCGGCATCACTGTGGAGCTGGCAACAGCCATGCGCAGCGACCCGACACGCAAGTAGGCGAACAGGGAGTGTCGGCCTAACTTCCTGCGCCGGGATCTACCAATGTTCATTGCACCACCGCTTGCCGTTTCCGCCTGGTACATCGCGCTGTGGGCGGTATTGGCGTCGGTGTTCGCGGCGAGCGTTTGGATGGCGCGGAGCCAGTGGGGGCAGCGTCGGCCGCTGGCCCGCTGCGTGCTCTGGTCGCTTGCTGCCCACGCGGTGTTGATTGCTATCGCTGCCACTATTCGCTTTGTGAATCTGCCGCCCGGCGCTGGCGAAGACGAGCCAGTAAGGGTGACGATCGTCGCGTCGCTGCCGCAACCGTCGACCACCGCGCCCGACCAGCATGCTTCGACGCCCAACGTCGCCGAAGAGCAGACGGTCGACGACGTGAGCCCTCCGGACGCCGAGACGGATCAGTCCGAGCAACCGCAACCTGCTCCGCTGCCGCAAACCGAGCCGGATCTCGCGCCGCCCGACTTGATGCCGGAACCGACGAGTGACAACTCCACCGAGCAACTCGCCGATAGCGCTGTACGGCCCGCGCCGATTGCGCAGTCGAACGAAGCGTCCGCGACTCAGGTAGCCGCGACAGCTAGTTCCGAGCGGGAGGCAGCGCCCGACGATGTTCAACAGCCGCAGCCTGCAACGCCACCGGCACCCGATGTCGTGCCCGCCAAGCCAGCCGTGCCCGCGTCGCTTGCCCAGCGGGTGCGGCCCGATCGGTTAAAGTCGGTCATCGAGCAAGGTGGTAGCCGCGAGACCGAGCAAGCCGTTGGGCTCGCGCTCGAATGGCTTGCCGACGCCCAATCGCGCGATGGACGTTGGGACGCCGATCGATGGCAGGGCGGGCGCGAGTTCCAAGTGCTGGGCCACAACCGCAATGGGGCCGGCAAGCAAGCGGACACCGCTGTTACCGGGCTTGCGTTACTCACTTTTCTTGGCGCAGGCCATACTCACCTCGCGGGACCGTACCAACATCAGGTTGCAGGCGGGCTCGCTTTCCTTATCAACTCTCAAGATGCTCAAGGCAATATGGGCAGCGGTTGCACGTTCTACGCACGTACTTACAGCCACTCGATGGCCACGTTCGCGCTGGCCGAAGCCTATGCCATGACCGCCGACAAGCGACTCGAACCCTCAGTGCGCCGCGCCGTAAACTACTTGCTTGGCATCGAGAACAGGTCATACGGCGGCTGGCGATACAAGTCGGGCGACCAGGGCGACGTAAGCCAACTCGGATGGATTATCATGGCGCTCCGCAGTGCCGAGGTCGCGGGCGTTGCCGTGCCCGAAGACACGTGGCGGCGTATCGATTACTTTCTCAACCGCGTTGCACGCGGCCAAAGTGGCGGGCTCGCCGCCTATCAAGCGGCGCGCGGCAATTGGAGTCGCCCGATGACTGCCGAGGCGATGTACTGCCGTCAGGTGTTGGGCGAACCACTCGCTGGCGCGGCTCTTGGCGAAGCGCTTGCCGCCTTGGACGACGAACTGCCGGGCGACAAACTGACAAACTACTACTACTGGTACTACGCGACGCTTGCGTTGCATCACGCTCAACACGACAACCGCGCCGCGGCGCACACTTGGAGCCGCTGGAACGACCGCCTCAAACGCGAGCTGGTTGCCGCCCAGGTGAGCGACGGCTCGAACGCGGGGAGTTGGAGCCCCAACACTGTGTGGGGCGGTTACGGCGGACGGGTCTATACCACCGCCATGGCCGCGATGTGTCTGGAAGTGTACTATCGCTACGGCTCGACCGACGACCACGGCAGCCCTTGGGTGGCAAGCCGGCCGCGGGACGATTCACCTGTAAAGTAAGGCCGGTTGCGCCGGCTATTTGACTGCGGCACGCCTGGTTGTAGAATTCACTGCAAGTGAAAGCTATACTTAGGTTTAGCGGTTTGCACGCTATTGCGGCAGTCCGGTAAGGTTCCCCCTCCGCCCTTGCGGCACGCAAGCGGCATCCCTCCTCGCGAGGTTTCGTGCGATGTTTACTCCAGGCCCTTGGCAGATCATTATTGTCCTCTTGGTCGTGTTGCTGTTGTTCGGCAACCGACTTCCCGCGCTTGCGCGATCCCTCGGCCAAAGCCTGACGGAGTTCAAGAAGGGCGTGAAGGAAATCGACGAAAAGAAGCCGGAAGAGAATCAGGAAGCGTCGCATTCCTAGTTGGCTCGACATCCGCCGTGAGGCGCGGCGATGATTGGTTTCGGGCAAGGCGAGTTGTTCGTCATGGGTGTCGTGGCAGTTTTGCTATTCGCGGGATTCGTCGCAAGAACAAGAAGGTAGCTGCGAGATGTTTGGTGGTATTGGGCATGGTGAGTTGTTAGTCGTTGGGGTTGTTGCGCTGTTGCTATTTGGCAGCCGCTTGCCGCAAGTCGCCCGATCGTTGGGCAAGAGCCTCACTGAGTTCAAGAAGGGCATGCAGGGCGTGCAGGACGAATTCAACGACGCGGTGTACGCCGGCAACAGCGCCGCCAGCATCGATTACGACGACGACCAAGCACCTACCGCCCCCAAGTTCGAGCCCCCCACCAGCCCACCACGCGACGAGTAATCGCTCGCAGTGTGCATCTTGCGCCACCTCTGGCCGACGTGAACACTCGATGCTAGAATTCGCGGCTGGGTGGAACCCAATCTTCCTTACGGGCGGCTAGCTCAGTTGGTTAGAGCGCTGTGTTCACACCGCAGAGGTCACTGGTTCGAATCCAGTGTCGCCCACTTCTTTTTCTCGGGAAACTCTTGCCTTTCGTGGCTTGGCTCCGACCATTGAACCGGCACATGCACGATTCAATGCACGAAATGGAGCCAACAACGTGGCCCGCCCTTCAAAGCCCTACCTCCGCAAACAGACGAAGAGCTGGTACTGCTCAATCGATGGCCAGCAGATTCCATTGGGCAAGGATCGCGAGATTGCCTTCGAGAAGTTCCATGCGTTAATGGCCGATCGCGGCCAGGTAAAGAATGAACTGAATACGCTTTACGATCTGTCTCAGGTCTACCTGGACTGGTGTCAGGCCAATCGGAAGCCCGCCACCTACGAACGTCACCGGTATTTTCTGAAGCTCTTTATAAAGAGTGTGGGAAGGCGTCTACGGCCATCCCAACTCAAGGTGCATCACGTTGTCAAATGGCATGAAGGGCTCGGCATCGGAACAAGTACCCAAAATGATGCGGTGAGCATTGTGCAGCGCATGCTAAACTGGGCCGTTGAGCAAGAGTATTTGAGCCGCAATCCCATTAAGGGGATGTCAAAGCCGAAACGCAAGCGGCGGGATATCTGCTACACGCCGGACCAGTGGCGGCAGATACGTGAGCACAGCCGTGAGCCGCTGACCAGTTTTCTCGATTTCCTTTTCATGACGGGCTGCCGACCGTTGGAGGCCAGAACTATCGAGGCAAGGCACTTGCACGGTGATTTGGTCATCTTCCCGGCTGATGAGTCAAAGGGCGAGATTGAGCCCCGTGTCATCTACTTGGTTCCTGAAGCGCAGCAAATCCTAACCCAATTGGCTGAGAAACACCCCGATGGAGTCTTGTTTCGCAATTCGCGTGGGAGACCCTGGACCAAAGATGCGATCAAGTGCCGTCTAAGCAGAGTCAGTAAGAAGGTGGGTTTTCGGGTAATTGCCTATGGAGCACGGCACTCCTGGGCGACGCACGCATTGATGGATGGCGGTGTCGATCCGATCTCCGTTGCTCACCTCATGGGTCATCGTGATCCAACAATGGTGAGCCGTGTATATTCCCACCTATCGAAGAACCCTAACTTCCTTCGCCAGCAAGCCCATAACGCTGTCCGGAAGCGCAACGTCTCCTAGCTGGAAGTGTGCGGCGGGAATCGAACCCGAGTGTCTGGCGATGTAAGAGGTTGCAACAGCAACAGTTTAGGTCAATGCCCATTTTGTATGGCTGCACTATGGCAGCAGTCGCCGGACGTCGATGAGCACGACTTGGCACGCATTGGCAGAGTTATTGAGGCGTGGTCATCGTTGCCTGAGCACATCAAACTTGCCATCGAGGCGCTATCCCTTCGTGAGTGATACACCTAGGAATCGACACACTGTTCACCTCACTTGTGCCTACGTCCAGTCCTGCGTAGTACGTCATCGGGCTTCCTGCAGGTTGGTGGTAAATGCCCACGATTGTGGCCGCAGAGGACTGTTGCCGAAAACCATTCCCGATTACATCGTCTATCACACAGAGCCAACGATGACAAACTGCTTTCCATCACCGACTAGCAAGTAGCTGCTCTACCTCTCTGGATAGTGCAAGTGGTAGACCGAGTGACTGGAGGTCTAGCTTCCCAATCTCGCCTAGCACCTGCTCTTCATTTAGGTCCGATGCCACGATCAAGTCGGAGATTGTAATCGCTGTCGTTCGAGAAAGCCCAAGCCCCATGAGAGAAAGCTGCGTTTGCAGAGAAGCCCCAAACTCTAGCCACACATTCACTTCCGGTATCTGGTCGATGAGGTCTTGACGCTCAATCTCTCGGAGGTACTGTCGCAAGACATCGATGTAGCATGTCAGATACCGCGGTGCGATGAACCTTGCGATCTGCTCCACGTCTTGCATAACGGCACGAATCGTCGTCCCGATCGTCTCGTCTCGTTCCTTGCTCACGTAGTAGGCATTTCGAGATCCGATTAGCTGAGCAAGCGGCTTGCCACGCATCCAGTCAACAACAAGGATCGATAGCGCGAATGTGCGGGTAGGCGGCGAGAAAACGCGGGCAAGATGCGAATTGATACGGCCGAAGATATTGTTGTAATTCATAGCCGCATCTTCGCTTTCGGGAAGAACTGGCAGCAGATCATCAACCAGCTTTGTCCTCCCGCGAAAATACTCTAGCAATCGCTGCATAGCGATCGGGCTAATACCCGGATTGCGGACGGCAAGGTCTGCTGGAATATCCACGCTGTCTAGAAGGCTGGTCACAGCCGCTTCTAACCTCTGGACTTCATTGCCTTGCAGACCTGCGCAAACGGGAGAAGACGCGAAGTCGCCGCGAGAACCGAGTTGCGTGATCAGATAGCTCAGCAGCTGATCCCATTCAGGGTGCTGCCGAGCAGCGTCAGATGGGGTTTCCGCGTCAACATAATTGACGAACTCGTCCAGAGAAGACAGCACCTCTTGCGCTGCAGGTCGGATCGGATAGGTGCTTCGGCTACGTGGTGGTGAGACCTTCCATGCGTTCGAATCCTTCGGATCGATGCAAACGATGTTCCCCTGAAATTCTTTGCCCAGCCTTCCTGCCCTTCCGGCGAGATTCCAAAAGTCGTTTTCATTCATCGGCTGTCCCTTTCCCTTAGTCGGGCCTCTCACGAAGATCGACTTACACGGAAGGTTCACTCCTTCGACTAAAGTAGACGTGCAGACTAAAAAACTGATGACACCTTCCCTAAAAAGGCGTTCGATCTCTGTGCGTATCAGTAGCGGCATGTTGCCGTAATGGAATGCAACCCTGCTTGCGAGTGTGGTTGCAAGAGCGTACCGCGGGTGGACATGCTTCTTGACCAAATCGATGAGCGATTTAAGCTCATCGTCGAGTTCTTCTTCTCTCGCCATCGTTGCAAGAAGGTGAGCGATGTCCTCTGCCGCGGCTGCTCCATTCGCATAGATCAGATTGCCCCCACGGGCGTCGGCCAATGCACTCGCTACAAATGCGATTCGTTTCCATACTGAAGAGGGGCGTTCTTCCAAAACTACTTCTCCAAGAACGTGAACCTCATCGCCCCTGCACAACTCGACCGTCCATTGCTTCGGTTTACCTTTCACCTGCGATACCCAAAGCAAGTTCTGATTGACAGTGGTGTGCTCTGAACTCAGAGTTTCTGTTGGCCCATCACTCTGCCGACCTTCCAATAGGGTTTCGGGGTTGGATACAAGTGGGCTCGCGAAGAACAATCGCAGCCCTGCGTCGTTCGCTGCAAGGTGATCGACTACATTGCTCAAGAGAACGCCCCGAGCGCCATCGCCGACCTTATGCGCTTCATCGATAATCAAGAGAGTTGGTTTGAGCTCACTTCCCATTGCAAGCGTGAGGATGTGCAATCGCTCTTGCGTGAAGACAAGGACGTTTGGCGCCCCCTTTTTGACCGCTGATTCCATTGGCAGGCTTGAGATGCTCACTGACTTGAGCCCGACCGCGGGAGACGCGAACTCTTCACGCAAGTCACGCTCTACCTGTTGAATCAGTGCTCGAGTTGGAACGACATAGACAACTACAGCATCCGGGCTGGCTCTAAAATACTCAGCGAGCCACTGGCAAAGTAGAAACGATTTGCCCGTAGAAGTTGGCGCCGTGATGCTCAGAACGTGATTGCTGCTTGCTGCCCTCCATGCCTCGCGTTGGAAGCGATTAAAGCTCAGTTCCTGCCCTTCGCCGACAATTACCAAACCCTCCAAGTGGCGACGCATCCAGGCAAGCCGTAGCGGCAAGGGCAGTCGATCCTGAGGGGCCTCCTCTACCAAGGATCGCTCCTGCGCCAATCGAAGTGCCGGTGCGTTAGTGAGTGTGTCGAGAATCACACATGCTGCGTCTTTTGTCACGGAGTCTACCGTCGATGACAGGCAGTGCGTTGCGATCCTCAATGAAGCGTCTTCTGCGTTGGCGGATTCTGATTGAGCGAGCACGCTAGCGCATTTCAGTAGGTAGTCCCAGTCGTGCAAGAACTCTTTGGTCGCATCGGTTCGTGTCAGTGCCGGAAACTGTGACGCCACCGAATCTTGGACCACTAGCGCTAGAGCTTGCTCAAACGAGCGGGTGGACAGCAGCTTGTTTGCCAGTGTTGCGATACTCATGAAATCCCAAGCTCCGCTAGCATCGCGTCACGAAACTGCTGGACCGATGGGAATGGTATGCAAAACAGCTCGATCGACACGTCTTTGAGCTTCTGTTTGTTGACATGAAAAGCAAACGACGTGTTCCACGATGCAGTAGAGGAGGACAAGGCGGTAGAAAGGTCGGCTTCGGTCAAGGGCGACTTTCCAGGAGCATACGAATCGGAATCAAAGCCAACGAGTCCGATACCGCGATAGACCAGCTTGCTGTAGGCGGGATCATCAGGATCGAGATACCGAAGGATTGCCTCTTCAAGGTCTGCATCATTCAAATCAAGATTGTCGCTCAGAAGTTGAAGGTCCCGCGATTGAGGCGCCGACGAGCCGCCAGCAGGAAGGACATAGGGTGCGAGGCTCTCAAGGCATTCGCTGATGGCTTTCGCAGGCGTCGCATGGAGTTTGGATTCTCCCCAATAGAGAGCAAGGGAGTTCGTCCCTGGGTCGAAAGCACCATGTAGCCCGTCCGTCCCGTGATAGTGCATTGAGCTGCTTGTCTTCAGGGGCATTTTGCAGAAGAGCTGTGGCAGGCCCAGATAAGTCTCAGCCAGCAGATAGAGGAGCAACTCACCACCCTCTCCGCTCTTCTTGAGGTCGGTAAACAGATTGACTGCCTTCCGGTGCAAGGCCACCAAGTGCCTCGTGTCGTGCGGGCCGTGTTCTTTGGCCTTCGCACGTACTATCTCGCTTCGCGGGATTGAATAGTTGACTACCTCATTGGCCAACCGGAAGGCTAAATCACTTGCACGGGGATTGCCGTTTCCATCCAGTTTCAGGTAGCGGCAATGGACGGTTGCCTGCGTGGAAGGCAGCATCACACTTGCGCCCAGCTCACCGAAGTACGCGTCAAGCGCTTTAGTGTCAGATCGCAGAAGTGCAAGAAATGCATCGTAGGACAAGCCTGTCGACGCTTGCGTGCTTGGAGGAGTTGGGATCCCCATAGGCTCCCTATCTTATCGAATGAGCTACTAATTGCCAGCAACTGGTAGCAACCGTGACAATCCTAAAACGGCACGGAGATCCGGCCCGACGTTTTGCTTCAGGATTGCAGGTGGATTATGGCTACTTCGCACGACGAAGTCCTGACGATCGAGGAACTCGCGGCCTACCTAGGGTTTGGGTTAACGGATGGTTCGGCGCGACATTGATTTGTGTTGCACTACGATTGTGCGCTTCCCCCTGGCGGCTCGATTACAACCACCATCGCATCCACAGTTCGTTGGATTACCAGATTCCAGCGGAGTTCGCCGCTCGCTGCTATTCTTCCGTTCGACCTCCTAGACCGCTCAGCAAAAGGAGCTTATACAGGAGTTGTGGGCAAACAAGCATATCAAGGAAGTTCGAAGATAATATAGAGTAATCGTTTAGCAACCAGCTGCGAAATGTATCGAATCAGAATCGCTAAGCAAAGCTATGGGGCAGGTCTCGATACCGCAAGTTTTCGGGACCTTGCGCCAAAACTCTACGAAAAAAAGCGTTCTGAGGATGGTGCGCTAATAGGCGCGTTTGTCCTGTACCGTCGCGAGGACGCTGAGGTTATCGACGCGATGTCAAATGAAGCGTATTGGAACGCCTTGAATGACATTTCTGGCGAATTCTTCTGTGTCTTTGTGCTGTTTACACCACTGCGTCCCCCGTCCCAACGAGAAGAATGGCTGGATTCTGACACATTAGACGCTCAGTCGGCTTGGACGGAGCTGCACTCCTTCCTTGGAGTAAGCACTAAAATCCAGCTGCCCAGCGTAGTGTTCTTTCAGGTGGTCGAAGGAACGATAACAAACTCAACTATTGCGTCAATTTCTGCACAATCGGCTGAGTCGGCCTTTTCGAGCATGAAGGACTTGTTCGTTTGTGCTCGCAGTGCATTAGTAGATGTCGAGGAGAGATACAACGAAAATCGCCAGGAGATCTTTTATCTTGTTGAAAATGCACTCCAACATAAATTCTCTCTTGAGAGAATAAGAGAGATCGGGAAGCCACTCAAGCAGGTGATTAGGATCATGGGAAAACTAGCTGGAGGAAATGGGATTGGATAACGGCGGGTTAACCGAGATGCTATTTCGCTCGCTTTGAGGAATTCGAGAATCCTACATTCGCGCTCAGGTGTTCTGGAAGTTTGGTGCATAGGTGGCGTAGACCAGACAGAGCGTAGGTGGGACTCTAGCGGGTGCGATGGTCTCCGCTAGGAGTTTCTTGCAGTCTGCCATCACTTTCCTATTGCTCCTCTCAGAATGGACCAAACGAAGAAGCTATTAGTTGGCCAGCCGCTCACGCCAGTAACCTGGGCGTCGGCGGAAATGGCATACGGCTAGCCCGACGATCTTGTCTTCCCGCTCAATGAAGACCAGCCCGTAAGGGTACTTCCGGAGCTTAAAACAGCGAGTGCCGTGAAAGTAAGGCGTCCAACTGTGCGGACGCTCTGACACGAGATTGCGTGCGCGGACCAGCTCTTCCCAAAAGTGCTCCGCAGCCTGGTCGCTACGCTCTGCATACCAATGAAAGGCATGGTGAGCTTCGAGGATCGCATCCGGGTGATACTCAAACCGACGGAGTTGCATCGCCGCGGATCATCCTTTCCGCTTCTTCGGCCGGGACCGTCTTGACGCGACCACTGTCCACATCAGCGATGCGTTGGGCGATCTCGTCTTTCCATATCGCCGTTACAACGTCGAGAGACTCGCCTGGCCCATGATCAATCTTTGGATCAACCAGGCTAAAGTGTATCGCGTCCATAACCGCCAAGCGCTCATCGGCCGGTAGCGCGAGCACCGCCGCGATCACATTCTCGGTGTCTTGGTTGGTTGGCATCGGTATCCGTCTCCTTTGGTTCGTCTCATTCTACTTTATCACGATTCCTTGCTGCTCGTCAAAGCAAACAATTTGTGCCTATGGCGTTTTTCGCTTTGCGATGCAGCCAGTGCTACTCAGTCCTGATGGAAGCGCACGATTAGAGCAATCGGCTGTTGATGACTTTTCGGGCGTTGGCAATGATTCGTGCTAACGAAGATTGGCGACGGGAGATAGAGGGAAGGCTGCCCGTGGAACAGGCGATTAGTGACACACAACGCGGCAACATATTACCGATTCCCGGCAATTGTGAATCCCACCGCTTTCCTTCACTGCACAAATTGCCAAAAGCAGTCGATTAGGTTAGATCACTGTCATCTAGATTGGTCCGAAATCCAATAGCGTCTATTGACTGGGTCATACGAAATCGCAATATGCATATTCTTGTCTATCGCGAGTGACTTGACGAGGAGAAGACTTCCATCTTCCCTGTCCCACACGCCTACGACCCGTTCGCTAACTCCGCCGGGTTGAGCATACGCCACCTCGCCTGGCTTAAGAGTACGACTCCAATGCACGGGTTCAGGATGGCCGCCTCGTAGGATAGCAATGCGCAGTCGTAGGCCTGTGTCGTTAACAACTTTGAGCTGAAATTGCATGCCATGATCTGCCGCAGGCATGCCTCTGAAATCCGACGGGTACGATGGTTGGATGACACCGCCTATCACCCGTCCCTTCATTCTGCGTTCAGGGAAATCGTCTCCACTTAGTGAATCGGCGTCAAAGCCTCGCGAGTCTACCTGCGGATTCTGGCCTTGGGTTCTTGCTTTGATTAGGACATAGAATGCGCCATGGCTTTCCTTGATCCACGGAGTTATAGGCTTGAACCCTTCGGACGCATACTTCATAGGAAGTACGGTAAGCCCAGACCTATTCCGATAATCTATAGTAATCCACTTAACAGTCAGGTGATAGTGAGGAATGGTAACACCCTTGCCGTCAAGAATATCGGCTGCAATCTTTTCGCCGTTCGAGATGGCACGACGCCGAAACCATGTCGACAGCAATGAGCGCTCTCGATCGAATTGCTTCTGCATTCCTCCGATAATTGCTGGTGCGATTGCACCACCCGTAGCAATTAGGCTGATAACATAGTTGCCCACCTGAGACGGCTTCATGCGGTCGACGAACTGCTTGCTCGCAAGATACACGTTGTCTTTTCCATACTGCGCCTGAAGTCGTTTCAGCGTCGTGTGGTAGTCGTTCTCATGCTGCTTGCTGTATGCACCGAGTGTCGGAATAGTCTCTACCAGAGCGGTTAGGTCTCCATCAAGTGCTCGTCGCATTTGATCCGCAGAAATGCCAACATGCCCAAAATTCCAACTATACCTCTTCCCCAAGACGCGCACAGACCGTTCACCCAATGGTATTCTTGTTCCCACGGATAGATCTTTACTTCGCAGGTTGAACACAAAAGCTGCTTCTCCTTTGGCGCTCACTTCTATTTCCCTCTTTCGGTCTTTTGGAGGAAAGACCGCGTAATCGGTCCATACTATTTTCCCCCAGGAGTGACTTACCCTAACTTCAATCGTGCCGCTTAAATCGTAGGTATCTGTGTTGTACTTTAGCTGTTTGAGATCCGTGCTTCCGTTGTTACCAATTCTCACAAAGTATGAAAGTCGCTCTGATAGCTTTTCGCCATATGGAGTCTTCTTGAGATTAAGCTCTTCTGCCCTAACACTGCTGCAATAGATCCCAAGAAACAAGAAGATAGAAACAGTGCTCCTTAGACGCTTCATTACACACCCCCATAATCAATTGGCAGAACTAGTTGAAGGCACGCTATGCAACCGCGTACCGTTACGAGATCTATTTAACTCGCGCCGGACCCTTGCGAAGCGCATGACCGCCCGGCCTTTGCTTATGCTACGTCGGCTGACCCTACGCTGAACAGCCTGGCGCTTGCCCCCTATTCGGGGTAAGCAGTACTGGGACTGCCAAAAAAAGACGATACAACCCCACGACAAGTTCTGTAATTGCGAAAGTTGGAGGCCTCGGGCACTGATCTCGGTGTCAAATAGTTGGCCGAAAGTGATCCAGGTGTCTTTCCATGTATGCAACCTCCTACTCCAGAGTCTACCCCTATCACGTCATTTTTTCTTGTTTGCACTGGCTAATCGCGATAACTTCATGGTGTCAAGCAATCCCGCTTGACCGGGCGTAACAACCCGCAAGACATACTGCCTTCCGGTTGGATGCCACCGAATAAAAGCCTTCGGGTCGAATAAGGTGGGCCATGTCTTGTGGTTGTTAACGTCCAGCCACCAAGGAAGGAAAAGCACTATGGACGAAGACACCAAGGCAGAGATTGAATTCATCAAGAAGTACCCACGCCTAGCCAATCTCATCACGCTGATGCGGGAACATCAATACGCTCCACCGACAGACGTCACGACGTTTCCTCCCGTCGAAGATCAGGAATAGCTACCCTCTTCTTCCTATCGCCCAGATCACTGAAGGCACACGAAACTACATCTGCCAGTCAGATCGAGTTATGTCAACAAATTCAGTGAACTGAGAAGCCGTGTGGCGCTAGGAACGCTCCAAGCCATACGCATAATCTGCAAACCATGGTGGCTTCTTCACGCTAAGTGCGTTCTGTATTAAATGTATATCATTAATAGGGGACGCTTCTGTCTCCACTCGATTTCTGCGGGTTCCGGGAAGTGTGAACCACTTTTCGGCATCGTAGTTAGCATTTTCACCCGCCCAAAACGGCAATACGCTGTTCATGATCCATATACGCAATCCAATGAAGAACCCAGTGCGTCGGCTCTTGATGGCTTGGGTGCGGAGATACCCAAACTTTATCAACTCCTGTATATACCGTTGAATCGACCTCGGGCAGCGGTTCATGATGATGCCGAGCGTGGTCTTGGTGGTATCCGTAAAACGCCCCCTGCCCGTCCGCGCAACCAGCACCTGCAACAACGCCTTCGATTGTGGCGTTAGACGGTCATCGCGAGCCGCCTGCGTCGCCATCGGTTTGGAGAACTGCTTGCTCGGGCGCGGCGCTGCACGGTCATGGCGGTGCGGCGGGGTAGCCTTGTTGTATTTTGAGTCAATCGCCCTCCTCCGCCGATTTTCAGAATCCGCCTGGTCACTTCGTTGCTCATCGTCAGTGATCCATCCTTGCGCGCAGTCACGCCAGTATTGCGGCGTGTTGAAGGCAGGCCTTTCATAGCCAATGGGCTTATCACTTCTCTGCTTGTCGCGTTTTGATCGCATGTTGGCAAACAGACGAGCTTCGAGAGTCTTAACCTCCGCCGCGTGGTCCCTACTCCGCTGCTCCGGAGAACGAATTGGAACAAAACACCGGCCAGTGTGCGTTTCACTATTGTGCATCATGCATCGTATTGCGTTTCCCTCATCAGCATGGCGCTGCAATCAGCAGCGGACAACAATGCAAATGACATGCATAACTGTTTGCCGAATCACTTTTGATTTGCATTGCAGATTGAAGAGCGCTAGACTGAGAACATAACGAGATAAGAGCCCCCTGCTCTTCTGATTTCTTCAAAAGCCACCGTTGCCGCGGTGGTTTTTTGTTGTGGCAGCTTCTTTCGGGGTGACGCCCTCCTTGTGGGTTGGTTGTTAGTTGGGCAACGCCAGAACAGCCTGCCCGATAAGAGTCCAAATGGCCACGATTCGGCCATCGTGGGAACCACTGTACACGATTCTTGCACAGGTTTCGACCAGAAACTGTGCATAACTTGTCTGGTCACTGCTCACCAAGGTGATCCCCCTACTCCCTGCACCGCGCTGAACACCCCTACTACAAGTCACGAATGCCAAGGCATCCATGCTTAACCATAAACGATCAATTGGTGGTCAATGACCAACAGCAGCACATCACTCCCCGTGAACACGCTGGCGCGAGCACTGACCACAGTGACCATTAGTCACTGCACACCCCGGCACAACCAGCCTGGGAGTAGGGTGGTCGTTTCTGCTTGCGCACCGCACGCAGATCGTGCTACGGTGACCAAGTAATTCGTTCAACTGATCAACACTGTACGCCCATGACCACCACCAAATTCAACATCACCCAGGTCCACCGCATCACCGGCAAGAGCCGGACCACAATCAAGAAGCACATTAAACAAGGCAGGCTATCGGCCGAGCAGGACGACAAAGGGAATCCGGTGATCGATGCGGCCGAGTTGGTCCGGCTCTACGACGTGCGTACCGAAGATTTTGAGCGTGCCACTCCTGTTGCCAAGAGCAGCACCGGTGCGCAATCCGGTGGTGACCAGTCGGGTGGTCAGCTGTTCAGCAGTATCCAGCAGCGATTGGACTCCGAAATCCGCATTCGCGAGCGGCTGGAGCGGCAACTCGATGAACTGAACGACGTGCTGAAACGGACACAGGAAAGCCATGACCGTGCGATGCGATTGATCGAAGACCGCACGCAGAAAGCCCAAGGCTGGGAGAAGCCACTCGAAGCGCTCAAAACTCAAATAGCGAACTCGGAAAAAGAACACGAGCAGGTCAGAGACAACGCCAAACGCAAGATCAAGAGTTTGCAACTTGCGCTTGAGGCTGAGAAATCGAAATCGATTTTCGAGAAGCTGTTCGGCTAAGTCGGGAATAGGGGAGGCGCGTATTCCGAAATTTGGGAATCGCACAACCTGTGGATGAAATCGTAGCAGCGGCTACAAAACGTTGCATGCGCGTCACTGAAGTGGCAGCGTGAACAGCACCTAAGCTCTGCTTAGGAGACAAGCCTAATACTTAAACTTCACATAACCTGACCTAACTCTTTTGCGTCACCGCATCTTTGATTCCGTGTCGCTCACTGCATAACATTCCTGCACAATGCTCCTTGCCACCCAGTCCACCAGCATCGCTGGTACACAAAAATACTTCGAAACCGTATTGACCAAGGGTGACTATTACCTCGGTCAGGAAGTTGCTGGACATTGGCACGGCAAAGGGGCAGCACTACTAGGCTTGGGGCAGGGCGCACAAGCTACCCGCGAGCAATTCAATCAACTCCTCGAAGGCAAGCATCCCGTCGAGGGAACGAAGCTGACGCAACGCCTCCGCAAAGACCGTCGCCCAGGGATGGACTTAACGTTTTCGGTGCCCAAGAGCGTATCTCTGGCCTGGGCCATTCTCGATGATGAACGTATCAGCGCCATCTTGCGTGAAGCCGTGCACGAAACGATGCGGCACGATGTGGAACCCTTGAGGCAACGCCGTGTTCGCAAGGGAAAACACGCCAGCACCCAACATAAAGCCTCGACCGGCAAGCTGATCTACGCGGACTTTTTGCATAAGACTTCCCGCCCCGTCGATGGCATCGCCGATCCGCATTTGCATATCCATGCCTTCGTCATGAACTGGACGGAGGAGGGTAAGCACTACGCCGGTGAGTTTGAAGAGATTGTTCGCAGGCGCCCCAGCATACAGGCGAAGTTTGACGCACGGCTGGCCAGGAAGCTGCAGAGTCTTGGTTACGCCGTTGAGCATGTCCAATACGTCCAAGGCGGCAAACTCAAACGGGGCTGGGAAATCCAGGGCGTTTGGCGTTCAACCATTGAAAAATTCAGCCGCCGTACTGCGCAAGTCGAAGCGCAGGCCAAAGAACACGGTATTGATAGTCCCGAAGCCAAGGGAAAACTTGGCCTCAAGACCCGAGAACAGAAAGATACCGGCAAATCGGTCGAACAGTTGCGCCGTGAATGGCGCGACCGTCTCTCGCCTGAGGAGCAGACCGCATTTGCCAAACTCCAAAACCGTAGCAGCAAAGGTGATGAGAAGGCGGCAGGTGAGGCGGAAAAAGACCGGGCAATGAAATCGGTCCGGTACGCCCTGGAACATCATCTGTACCGACAATCAACGGTCGAACGGCATCAGATCGTGGCTACTGCGCTAGAGCATGGCTTGACCCTCTGTCCCAAGATCGTCGAGCAAGCCATTGATTCAATGGATCTTATTGAGCGCAAGGTGGAGGTGGCTGGCAGTACACGTCATTTAATTACGACACGCGACGTATTGAAAGCTGAGCAGCAGATGATTGCCTATGCCCGTTCCGGACGGGGCACGCGTAAAGCGATTGCGTCGGCGAAGCACGAGTTTAAGCGTGACTGGCTCAACGAGCATCAGCAAGCGGCGGTTCGGTACCTTCTGCACTCTCGTGATTCGGTCATGGCAATCATCGGCGGGGCAGGTACCGGCAAAACGTCTCTCATGCAGGAGGCCGTCGAAGCCATTGGTAAGAGCGGCAAACATGTGTTTACGTTCGCACCCAGCACCGGCGCACGAGAAGTTCTCCAAGGCGAAGGCCTTCAGAATGCCCAAACCGTTGAACATCTGATCCGAAACACCACGCTGCATTCACAAATCAAGAACCAGGTGATCTGGATCGATGAAGCCGGTCTGTTGGATGTGCGATCCATGAACAAGGTCTTTGAAATCGCCAAGCAGCAGAATGCACGTGTCATCTTGTCTGGTGATACTCGCCAGCACGCCTCACCGCGTCGCGGTGAGGCTATGCGTATTCTGGAAAAAGAAGCCGGCCTCACAATGGCCCGCACCGAAGCGATCCGCCGGCAGCGAGGAGATTATCGCAATGCCGTCGCTCTCATCAGCAAAGGACATGACATCGTCGATCATCGTACCGGCAAGTCAGGCCTTTTGGCCGGATTTGATCTGCTGGATGCCATGGGCAAAGTCAAACAGATTGGATCGGACGATCGTCATGCGGTGATGGCGGAAACCTATTTGGGGGCAATAGGAAAAGGGAGGTCGTCACTTGTGGTGGCGCCAACCCACGCAGAGGCCCATGCTGCGACAGCGGAAATCCGTGCCCAATTGCGAGAGCAGGGCAAGCTGTCGGCCAAGGAGAAGGCGTTTACGCAATACCAGTCGCTTAATCTCTCCGACGCGGAAAAGGGCGACGTGCGGACTTATGGAAAACATAAGGACCTGATTATCCAGTTCCACCAAAACACACCTGGAGATTTCACGCGCGGTGATCGTTACAAAGTGGTGGCCGTGAAGGATGGCAAGGTCGAACTGCGAGGCGTGAACGACAGACAACTTCGACATCTTCCACTAGCGGCTGCGAACAGGTTTGAAGTCTATTCCGAAAACCCACTACAGCTCGCCGTGGGTGACAAAATCCGCTTCAGCCTTGGCGGAACCACGTATGATAAGAAAGGCCGCATCAGCAATGGTCGCCTGGATGAAATCAAACGGTTCGACCGGCAAGGTAATCTCGTTTTGAAGAATGGTTGGGTGGTCAGCAAGGACTATGGGCATTTGGACCTAGGTTACGTCATCACGAGTCATGCCAGCCAAGGCAAGGACCGCGATATCGCGATCGCCGCCATGGGGTCACAATCTCTGCCCGCCATTAATGCCAAGCAGTTCTATGTCACTGTCTCGCGCGGGCGCGAGGACGTGGTGCTGTTCGTGGATGATAAGGCTAAGGTTCGAAGCGCCATACAGCGATCCGGTGAACAGCTTTCCGCCACTGAGATGGTCCGCTCAAAGCCGGTGGCCGAGGCTCGCCGCATCAAGGCTCGGCGACACATCCATCAGCGGAGTAGGGCGCGTTCGTTTCGAGACCGACTGATCCAATGGTGGAGTGCCTTGCGGTCGCATCGCCAAGTTCGTGACCCGGTTGGCCGGCACCGCGCGGCCTCAGCCGGACGCGGTATGAGTTTTGAGATGGAACCAAGTCTAAGTAGGAGTCGTTAAGAATGGGCAATGTAGCAAGAGACTTTGACCAGCTGACACACCAGGGCGTGGTGCGCAGTCTGCCATACAACGATGAAGGCGTAGACAAGGAGAATTCAGCCTGGGAAGCTCTGCCCATCGGCGGGATGCCTCCGTTAATGTTCCAGGTGCGGTTTAGCGACGGCAGTTTCAATGCCTACGCATTTAGCGATCTGAGGGAAGTTCATTGCCCTCATGCTGGCGCGATTAACTTGCATCTGTTCGCAATGGCCAAGCTGGTCATCAGGATTGAGGGCAGGCATCTGCTGGAACTGGCGCGCGGGTTCAGTTGTGCCGGTATTCGTTGGATACAGGAGTCCGATCCACGTAATACGGATAACCAATATGAGCTGCACTGGAGTGAGACGGCCAAACAGATTTGCGGCGGACTTTGTGGTCACGTCGCCACACACGTGAATTATGAGGGCAGGCGAGACTTGGTGACCGTTTGGCAACTGGCTTCAGAGTTAGCCACTCCCGACCCTCAAAATCCGCAGCGGTACTGGCTGGAGAATGAAATGCTGGCAAATGATGCCGCTGGCGGTATGATCCGTGCCGCCGCGCGTCAATTCTATGACCGCACAGGTGGTGAGTTTAGCAGCGTGCTATCCAATCTTCGCAAACACCTCGACTGGATTTCGTACGAATGCATGCAGAACTCATTACGTGGTGATTCGATTGATCTCAGAGATTTGAAACGCAAGTTCTTCACGCTCTACGTGACGCTGCCGGCGATGCGCATGGACGCGCTACGTGGCTGGATGCGGCTCCTTGTTCAAATGGCACTCGTGGCATGCGAAGAAGAGCGGACTCTGGTTGGGAATCAGTGTGTTTTCCAACTCGATGAGTTTTTCGCCCTTGGTAGGCTTTCAGCGGTCGAGGTGGCCATCGCCCAGGTTGCCGGACTTGGGGCCAAGCTCCATATTGCCCTGCAGAATCTCAGCCAACTCAGTCACTACGAGAAGAACTATGAGACCTTCATTGCCAACGCCGGCCTGGTTCAAGTTTTTGGCTGTGGAGACGACACCACGCTTGAGTATGTTTCAAAGCGGCTTGGCCAGTCCTTAACACTGACGCGCTCTACAAACGCGCCCACGTTTGAACAAGCAGCCAAGCAAGCCGCCACCGGCGAATCTTGGTCATTGGCCAATCATCCCTTGATGACTGCCGAAGAGATCGGGCGATTCTTCGCCCGTGACGATAAGAGGCTGCGGCAATTGATCTTGAGGCCCGGCTACCGTCCGATGATTCTTCAGCGGGCGTTTTATGACAAGCACGAACTATTTAGGGGGAAATACGATGAAGAGTAGCGGCATGCGCCGTATATCGGCCCCCGGTTTACCTCCCTATCCAAAGTTGAAATTTGATCCAGTCAAGCGCAGGGCTATCGTATCAGCACGTCACGCAACCTGGCGGAGTGTGGAATGGGCGCTGCGCTGCACGGAGGTGCTCGTTTGGACCTCCAATCTTGGCTTGGCTTGGTTTATCTGGCAGAGAGTACCACCCTATGAACTTTCCGCCCGAGTCGCTGTATTCCTGCTGGCATTGGCTGTTTGTCTTCCTATTGCCACGTTCGCGATCCGACAAGCGCTACCAGGTTTCCTAGCGCGGCGGATGTTTGCGACCAAAACCGTGTTGTGGTTTACGCCGGATGGAATCGCGTTCCGAAGCCGACTTTACGAGAAACCGGTCATTGTCTGGCGACGATGGAATGGTCGACCGGTCAGAGTTCGCTTTATCGTTCAACCGGACGACGACGCAGCCAGCTACGCCAATGGCGCAGACCCGAGGCAGCGCAAGCCGTTAGAGCATCTAAGAGAAGCCAGAATGCTGGAAATCGTACTGACCACGGTCAACAGGCAGCGAAACACGGATCTAAACAACGAAGGCACCATTCTCCGGTCGATTCCGATCACGGAAATCAATGGCCGGTTGGCAATGAAGTTCACCATGGTCTATACGGCTGCGGTGATGCTCACCGGCTCTAGTCTAGAGCTTTGTTCCAGACCACCGAGCGATGGTGTCGACATTGACGCCGTATAAGAAGCCACAATTAGGCCAGTGCTATGTTCCTAACTGTCAAACAAGTCGCCAACCGCTTGAACATCAGTTTGAGCTTGGCGTACAGGCTCATCGCGAGCGGCGAAATCCCGTATTACAGAATTGGTTCCTGCAAACGGGTCATTGAAGAGGAATTGGAAGAGTACTTGCAGCGGCAGAGAGTGGGCACCTTGAAAGTAGTACAGCCAACACACAGGCACTTTTGAGCAGCTGCAGTGCACTCGATTTGGGCATTCCCGGAGACCTAAGCCTTTTTGCAAAAACAACTTAGGTCTTGTGGGCGGGCTTGCAGAGCGGGGTGTGGTTGGCAGTAGACTCGGCAAAGAACACCACCTTACCAACGAATAGCTATTCTCGCGTGATCAATTTCTTTGGCGATTGTGGGGCTGGAATACCGAAAATTCACCTCGTAAGGATCGATTTAGACTATTGTTAAAATAGGAAAACGTGCTCCTAAGTCCCTCCAATGATTTGGCTTGCGCCCGCAACAACATGATTGACTCGGATAATAAAAAGCGAGACACTTATCAAAGACAAGCGGCAGACGGGGATGTCACGCCGTCCACAAAAATTCCCAAAGGAGTGGGTGGAATGCAGAACAGATTCAACGAGAAAGCCCATAGTATGTCCACAACAAAAGGTCATAAGACAATAGAAGCAACAGGGTTGACCTTGGAGATTATGGAGAGCGTTTCGGAACGATACTTTGCATACAGCGACGAATGTGGCGTAATCTGTTCAGGAAATACAATGGAGGAAGTTGAGGAGAAAGCTCACAACGATCACAACCTTCAACCAGGTATGTATGTCATAGCGGGCTCTCTCCCGGAAGAAATTTGCCTTGAAGCGGAAATCGCAGCTAGACACGGCTAGCAAGTAAGCCCGTTTCATCGTAAGCTCTGGGCTCTTGGCGTACGAATATCTCGTATGCGGCGGGGACAATAAAGGGCTCAGTTGAGTTTGCGATGAGTGTCGGTGAACAGCATTCAGACACCATATTTGGATGTCCGTGCGTGGATCCGTTGACACGCCTTGATAGCCGAATTCAAACGTATCTCTTCTATCTCCGATTCCCAAATCAATATAAGCCGGCTCGTCTCCACCAGGCCTATTTCTCACTGGTGCAATCACAGTTTAGTTTCGTGCCGGCGTATGTAATTAGGGAGATTGATCCATCTTGGAAGCCGACCGGAGAACCTACGTTTCAATTGAGCATTTGTGTTCGAGGGAACAAGTTTCAAGAAGAGCCAAAGCCAGTCGAGGTCCACGCGTGGCAATATTCAACAACTGCCGAGTTGATTGAAACACCAGAAGCATCCAAGACTTTTGGGCACAACAAGCCTCATATGAGCAAGCCGTTCTCCGTGACCTTTCTCGCAGTGGATTCGGATGTATTACTTCCACATTTCTATTTGGGGCGCAACACCGTTAGAGCGCACTTTAGACAGGTGGACAATCGGTTTGTTCGAGAGAACAGATAGCCATTTGAGCGCTACTCATCTGCCAATTGGCGATTGATCCTGCGTCCCTGATGCTGGCCAATGTGAAAGCACATTTGGGCACGAAACAAGGCTCGGGGCGAGGCAAAGTTGAGTGCCCTTGCTTTGCGTAGCAGCTGGCTGTAGTCCGTCGTTATGTCTTCGCTGATTCGAGACACGTAAGGACCCAAATTGGTATGCTGAGGCCGCTGATAGGTGCCGCAACGGTAGTCAGATTTGAAGGGTTGCCGAGCGTGCCACCACGGGCTTTGTAGGCGGCCAGAGCGGCCTTCGTGCGCTCACTGATGCGCCTGGCTTCATCCTCGGCAACCGCGGCCAGGATATGGACCGTAAGCCTGTTTGCCGTTGGGTTATCACACGCCACAAACTCGACACCGCTTTCCATGAGCGTCGAGACGAATGCGACGTTCCGCGCGAGTCGGTCCAGCTTTGCGACCACCAACGTCGCACCCATTCGCTTGCAGGCTGCGATCGCTCGCTGTAGCTCTGGTCGGTCGCTACGCTTGCCCGTCTCGACTTCGGTGTACGTTTCGATCGGCTCGCAGAATGCCGCCACGGCTGCCTGCTGAGCTTCCAAGCCAAGTCCGCTTTGGCCTTGGCGTGCGGTGCTGACTCTGTAGTAGGCGATCGCTTTCACAGCTGGATTCTTCAAGGTGGGATTCGCTTTTACATTGCCAAACGGTCGTTGAAGGAATGTAAATCGTGTCTTCAAGGCGAATACGAGCGGGAATAGAAAGTGGGCCATCCGTGGCCCAGCACACCTGGGTCCACTATGCGGCCGGGTGACGGCCATGCGCTCCGGCCAATGATGTCTTCGGCTCGGCGGTGTATTGCAGCGGGGTGCAAGAACCCGACCGAACACCAGCGAATGCGCGGACCGATTGATATCTCGCAGTCCAGCGCCCGGTTCGTGTTGAGACTCTGCCGACACCGCGAGTCACGCGAACGGGGTTTGATCCGTTCCGAGCTTCGGCAGTGCAATTGCCGCAGAGGAACAGGCCGAATAGCGCCGCGTTCAAATCCTCGCGGCGATACAACTGGTCGCAGCCACAGCACAAGATTGGCGAAGCCATTGCACCGCGATGGGCGCGCGCCTCACTCTGCCGCTGTACCCGCCGTCGCTCACGGGTGGCATTCTCGCGACGCTGCTCTTGAGTCGTTGGCATGGTTGTTGCTCCAAGGGTGAAAAGAGAAAGCCGCCCGTTGGTCATGTGCTGACACGGCGGCTGGCTCGATTGCGCGGGAGTAAAGCAGCTTTCCTTCGCCGTCGCGGGCCTCTGCGTGCATGACTTTCCAACCATCACCGGGCGAGTAATTCGCGGCCATCAGGTCCATAAGCTCCGGAGTCGTCGCCGCATACTCTCGCGGATCGTAGGCGGGCGCGGTGTGGACGACCTTTACTATGTCGCCGGTCCGTTCTTCGTGGTAAACAAACGTGGCGCGTAACATGATGCAATCTCCAAAGGGTTAAAGGAAAACGAACAGTGGCGCGCCGGGTCGCGAACCCCGGAATCCGCTTTCGCGCCATTCCGACTAGCCGAGCGTTTCAACGTCCGCCCGGAACGCTTCGGCCCAAATCATCGCCGCGATATGTGGCGGGTGCTGCGAACTCTCAGCGGGAAACGTACTGGCGAGCCGGCTCACGATATAGTCGGCGGTACGCTCACGCACGGTTGCCAGCAACGGGCGACCATCGGCGAGCACCTCCCAGCGATCAATGTGAAAGCGAGTTGCAAACGACATAGGAACGACCTCTCGCATATTGATAGTTTGTGTATGACAGTTGGTAGACGGCCTTTAACGGTTTGTGTACTTCACCATCGGTACGGCGACGCATCGGCAACGATCGTTGCTGCTAGCATTGCGACGACAATCCAAATAGCGGCGAAAGAAATCATGGCGGGATTCTCCGAGAGATGGGGTGACGATCAGTCGATAATTACAGTGTGATCTGACGCTTCGACCAGACTAGCGTTGACAGCACAAGTTGTTTGTGAGACAACCGGGAAGCAATGCGAAGAACGTATTGCAATCGATGAGCGTTCTATCTCAATACTACTTGGCGCGCGCTCGATAGCAACCTATTTCTGTTGTTGCCGTATGCTTTTTAGTATCCAGTAATTGCTGCAACTCTTGCGACCAATGCGATGGGAAAGAAGAAGGCCACAATCGGAAGACCTAAGTTGCCGCAAGGTGAAGCGCGATCGAAGGTGTTGTCGGTTCGGCTGTCCGCGCGAGAGTGGGCGCTGGTTGAAAGCGTGGTGCCGTCTGATATCTCAGGATGGGCAAGAGAGCTAATCGTCGCCCGCGCTGCGAACATGAAGCCGCTACCTAAGCGTCGCTAGTGCCCCGTAGAATTAAATAGGGGGTACTAGTTTTGGAGAGTTGGCTGGGCAATTTGTGACGATTTTTGCCCAGACCCCGTGCTCCGTCCGGAAGGGTAGTGCCTATATATGATCGCGACACCGTGTGCGCCGCCAAGTGCTGACACACGGTCAGCTTGGCGATGACTACCCATGACGCCGTTACGTACGACGGCACAGTTGGACTCGTAGTGTCGGACGATGTCGGTTCCGCGTGGTTTCTACGATGCGGACAGGCTCTCCCATTCCGGCCGCGCGAACCCCGTTGACATCGTCGGAATGTCTGATAGGCTGACGATCGTCCTAGGTGACCTCTTTGCTTTCCAGCACGGAGGTGAACAGGGAACTCCGGTGAAACTCCGGGACGGTCCGGCCGCTGTGTGCCACCCGCGATCCTAGCAGATTGCAACCGTCGCTCCTTTCTGTTGAAAGCGCCATTGTCCGTGCGACTCTAACCAAGTCCATGGATGAGAAGGCTGTGAGCGAGCGGAACGGTGGTGAGTCAGAAGACCTACCGAGGACAAGACGGCTCTGTGCCCTCTCGGATTGGGGCGGTCGTTGCGACGTTCTGACTTGCTGGCTTTGTGAGCTGGTGAGACCGCCCGTCGGACTCGGATCATTACTTCGGTGCTTTCCACCCTACCTGCGATCCAAGCGGGGGCCTTTCGTCGGACGGGCGATGAGCGACCGCTCTGCACGCGACTGGGAAGGCTGCTGGAAAGCGACGCGAGGCCTCGGTCGTGATCGCAGGGAACTCAATCACACTCGCGTCGCCTTGCACGGGTAGGTGCCGCCTAACTGCCGACGACCGGTGCCGTGACTGCGGACGAACGCGCCGAGAAATCGCCGAGTGGGTCAGGGTTAGTGATGCCAGACGCCGTGAGATTGTGATGCTGGCGTCGCTGCGGCAACCGACGACATCGAGTGCCCTCCAAGGCTTCACGTTGCTCGAAATCGTGGTTGTCATCGCGATCGTTGGTGCGCTCGTGGCTTTGCTGCTGCCTGCCGTCCAAGCCGCACGCGAGTCGGCGCGACGCGCACAGTGCCAGAGTCAGCTCAAGCAGATCGGTATCGCATTGCATCTGTACCACGACTCGCGCCGCACGTTCCCACGTGGCGGCTGGGCCGCCTGGAAGGCGGAAAGGAGTTGGACCGCGGCGGTACTAGCCGGCCTAGAAGCGCAAGCGTTGCGGGACTCGATCGACCTTTCGGTCCCCTACACGGCGGAGAGCAACCTCGAAGCTGGCCGCACACGGCTGCCCTTTTTGATCTGCCCGTCTCTGCCCAACGGGGCAGGTTTGCGTCCGTCCGCGGACCTCCCGTCGTCGTCAGAACACCGGTACGCCCGTACGTCCTATGGTGCCATCCAGGGTGAACGGGGCTTGCGCGGCGTGAACGCGCGCAACGTGCCCGAGCGGGGGGCAATGATCTTCGAGCGCGAAGTCGCCCTGAACGACATTACCGACGGCGCCTCGCACACCGCGCTCATCGGCGAAGCCCCGGAGGGCATTCATTCGATCTGGATCAGCGTCCGCAACCTTTACGACCAATCGGCCCCGATAAACACCCGTGACCAGACCGGAGCGATCATCGACTTCGGGCAAGAACTCAGCTCGCACCACCCGGGCGTCGCCGGCGTGTTGTTGGCGGACGGGTCGGTCCACTTCCTGCCGGACTCGACCGACGACCTTGCGCTCGCGGCGCTCTGTTCGCGCGCCGCGGGAGACTGACCCAATGACAAAGGAGCACGTCTCGAAAGGACGCTTTACGATGCCTACTCGCTACTTCTTCGCCGTCGGTCTCCTTGCGATGGTCGGCCGTGTCGCCGCCGTCGAGGTCGTCGAATTCGACGACTTGGTCCTAGCGCCCGAATCGTACTTTCGCGGGCCGGTGGCCGATGGCGAGATCGTCGAGGGTCTGCAAGGCTCCGAGACCGTCGGGCAGTTCGCCAGCCACGGTGTCGAGTTCACCAACGCCTACAACAACGACTTTGGGAGTTGGACCGGCTTCGCTTACTCCAACACGAGCGACGTAACCACGCCCGGCTACTTGAACCAGTTCAGCGCGGTGACCGGCGATGGCGCCGGTCCGGGGGCGGACAACTACGGCGTCGCTTTCGGCTACTGGGACCTCGACGCGAACCTAAACCGCGAGGTCCCGTTTAACCCAATGAACGCCGACCACCTGTTCGCGCTGCCGACGCTCCGTTTGCCGGCGGGCAGAACGATCCAGTCCGCGCAAGTGACGAACACCACCTACGCCGCCCTGTCGATGCAGACGGGCGACCAGTTCGCCAAGCCGTTTGGCGGCGAGTCGGGCAGCGATCCCGACTGGTTCAAGCTCACCGCCTACGGAACCGACGAGCAAGGAATCCCGCTGGCGGCGGCAGTCGAGTTCTACCTGGCCGATTACCGTTTTGGTGATCCGGCAGATGACTACATCGTCGATGCGTGGACGCCGTGGGATTTGACGGCGCTTTCGGCGGCCGCCCAACTCCACTTCAACCTCTCATCGACCGACGCCGGCATCTTCGGGCTAAACACGCCAGCGTACTTCGCGATCGACGACATCCGTTTGGACGTGGAGGTCCTGCCCGGTGACTACAACGCTGATGGTGCTGTTAGCGTGGCCGACTACACCGTATGGCGCGACAACCTCGGCGCCGAGGTTGGGCGGCGGGGGGCCGACGCCGACGGCGACCTGAGCGGGGTGATTGACGCGCCGGACTACACGGTGTGGCGCGAGCACTTTGGTAGTTCGCTCCCGGCGCCTCCGAGCATAGGCCGGCCGGTCCCGGAACCAGCGAGTTGGATGCTGTTCACCATTTCTGTTTTGTTTTTGGGTCGCCGGCAATGTAGCCGGTGGCTCGCACTTTCACCTGAGGAGGTTGAGACTCATGAGACTTGCTACAGTTGCTTTGCTTAGTTGTGCTGTCTGCGCAGCGAGCGTAACCCCTGCCGGTGCGGGTTCTTTTGCACCCGCTGCCGGTCTGCCCGGATCGACCGCCATCGACAAAGACGATCCCGCCTTTGTCGCTTGGGCCACCGGTGTCGATTCGATCACCCGCGGGCCGGTGGACATCAACGACCCTACCGGCGCCCTCGCGAGCTTCGGCACACCCTCCTTGGCCCTCGGGCCTGCCGTGGGGGATTCATTCGACGTTGTGTCGCTAGGCGACGGCGGCCAGATCACGCTCACATTCGACAATCCCATCACGAACGGCACCGGCGCCGATTTCGCCGTGTTCGAGAATGGCTTCTCCGATACGTTTCTCGAACTCGCGTTCGTGGAGGTAAGCTCGAACGGCTCGGACTTCTTCCGTTTCGACGCGGTATCCGAGACTCCGACCGACGTGCAGGTCGGTGGCTTCGGCGCTCTGGACCCGACCAATCTGTACAACTTCGCCAGCAAGTATCGCCAAGGATTTGGCACACCGTTCGATCTCGAAGAACTGGTCGGCGTTTCCTCGCTGCTGGACACGGACAGCGTTACCCACGTACGGCTGGTTGACGTCGTCGGGCGGATCGACTCGGCGCCGGGCAATCCCAGCTACACGCCGTCCCTGGACTCGCTTGGGAACATCGTCAACGACCCGTACGCGACGCCGTTTAGCAGCAGTGGGGCGGACATCGACGCGGTCGGCGTGATCAATGCGGTACCCGAACCGAGAACGATTCTCCTCGCACTGTTGGGGCTATCGGCGGTTCACTTTGCTCGCCGAACCAGGCGGAGTTGACCCATGGCATCGAATCGCACGGAAGCAACTTCCCGCGACTAGTGAATCGACAACGGTCGCGTCGTCTTGTCGGAGGAGTTCATCTTGCGGAGGGGCAAGTGCTGCGAAAATGGATGCCGGCGCTGCCCCTATCGTGAGGCGGAAGGATCAACGAAATCTGCCGCGGATATCTGCCCCGGCTAGCGAGTATCGGTCTTCCTGTCCTTCCACCACCACCCTCTACCCAAATCCTGTCAAGTTTGAGTCCTGCTGCAACCAAGGTGCTGGGCAATTGGAATCCCATGGACTTGTTTGCACTTTCAGCCTCAAGCATGTCATTCAGCCACGTCACGGCTCTGTCACGAGCCGGCATCGCAATGGTGCGGCCCGTGGTCGGGAGCCATGTGGCACTGTCTGCGCTCTGGTACCTCAGGTGCCATGGGCGGCCCGTGAGCCGCCCACGGCTACCGTTTGCTGGTCACCTTCTAACGACGCCACAAGGCAACAGCCATCATCGCGAGCACGCCCATCACGAGGCTCGCTGGCTCGGGCACCACACTCGCGACACGGAAGCCCACCAAGCTGCCGCTGCTGCCCGGTGTAGTACCGTAGTCGATGTCCGTAGATATCCTCATCAGGTTGCCCGACCAACTGCCACCCCGCGTGTCTCGTGCGTTGCCTCCGATGCCCGCGACCGTCTCGGTCCACTCCGAAACGTTTCCGGTTTGATCAAAAGTGCCGTAGGGGCTCGTCGCTGACGAGTAGGCGCCAACGTCTGTGAGGTAGTTTTGTCCATCGGCCAGGATCGGCGAGCCGGTAACCGCATAGCCATCGTTGTAACCATTGAGGTCATCGATGTCGTCGAAGTTGTAGTTGGCGACGTTCGATGGGTCCGGCGCGTCGCCACCCGAGGGTTGGTCGCTGTAGGGCTGGTCGTCGGTCGATGTCGCGTATCCCCAGTAGTTGCCGGTGACGCCGTCGTTCTTGTGGTAGGCCGCCTTGAACCACTCGTCAACAGTCGGGAGGAAATAGCTGGCGTTCGAGTTCCGAACCTCGTCGGTGCCGCTGCCGATCGTGTAGACGCCCGCTTCGGTGTCGCCGCTTCCCTGGCCGTTTTCGAGCCAGTTGGTGAACCGCATGGCGTCGAAGAAAGTAACGAAGACAACGGGGTTGTTGCTACGCCCTTGCTTCACCTGGTACTTGGAGCCGTCCGCGGCACCGCCGTCGAACAGGATACCTCCGTTCCCATGGCTGGCCATTTCGTCGTCGTAGAGATCAAGTGCGTTTGTTCCCTCGGGATCGACGGCGTTGAGGAACTCCGTGTATTGGGCGTTGGTTACCTCGTGCTTGCTGATGCGGTAGTCGTACGCGACAGCGCCGTGCGGGTCACGAGTGGGGAAGGAGATACCTCCGCCTAAGTCAATTGTCGGAGGCGTGTCCGGGGCATTCCCGGCGTTTCCGATATAGGCCCAGTCAAAGATGACGGCAGCGTGGGTTACTTGGCAATTCAGTGCGATTCCAACAAGCAAAGTGAGTGCGGTCTTCTTCATCATTGGTTCTACTCCAAGAAAGGTGCTAGTAAGTACAAATTCGATTGTGTGACGATCGCCGGAGCAATCGTGTAAACGTCTCGATAGACGGAGCGTCGTCAAGCAACTGAGCGGCGCTGCAAGACGGACCGCTTCCGCAGGCAACCGACGCCGACAGCGCCGAGCCCAGCGAGCACAAGCGACGCCGGCTCCGGTATCCGAGCGGCAAAGTCGCCTACAGCCTGATCAAACTGGGGCGCTTCGAGCCCGAAGTTGAACACGATGTAGAACGGGTCCGAATTCGCTATGCCCGGCTCGTCCGTGGTCAACTCCATCAACAAGCCATACGCCCCGTACGCTGGAGCATCGAGGGAGAGCGGATTAAGCGCGAAATCGATGTGGCTGTGAACATTGCCACTGCTGTTCGCCTGGCCGATGAATCGCGGGCCCGTTACCGGCCCAACCGTCAGAGCATCGACGACGAGTGAACCTCCTGGGTTGTCTTCGATGGTGATGTTGGCTCCTGCGGGGACGGTTGAGAAGCTCGTCCCGTCGTGGTAACCGAGCGGACCGAGGATGTTGTAGTCGATGACATCCAGACCATTCACGAGCAGGTCCTCGGCGACGTTCGTTGCGAAGCCGGGGTCGTCCGTGGTTTGCTCGAACAAGTCGCTAGTCGGGAAATCTCCCCTGAACACACGCCCTTCCGAGCCGATCTCAAGAGCGATCTTGCCGTCTTTGTAGCCGATTTCGATGTCACTGTGCTGGGCCGAGGCGAGATGGGGGTTGCTCAACGCAGCCACGAGCGGCGCTGCAACGCCAAACTTCTGTAGAAATGAAAGCATTAGTACTTTTCCCTGATGTTGTAAGTCGGGTCTAGTAAACGAACGTTGTTAATGCCGTGCATTTGCAAACGCAATAACCATTCACCTGCAAATGCGTAGGGAAACGCAAACCTGTGTCACACGATAGGCACCTCTCTTTCATCTCTAGCTAGAGCTGTTAACGTGAGCGGAAGAACTCACCGGACAGTCGTCGTCGGCCTGCTAGGAGTCCTCCACAGATTGCGCTGGCGGCGATCGCCAACGTCGAAGGTTCTGGCACAGCAGAAGAGCTGTCGCGGGTTGCTGGCGATCCGGTCGAAGCGAGTTGGCGTTGCCACTCGAAGGAATCTGCTCGGTCAACGTCGAGCCCTGTCGCCGCCCCAAGATGGTCTCGCCAGACCGTGTAGTCGCCTAGGTTGACGACTCCATCGTTGTTGCCGTCGGCGCCGCTTCCCGGCGTAATTGAGAGTGAACCAAATTGCTGCCGCCATAGCAGATAATCATCGCCGTCCACAGCGCCACTACGGTCGAAGTCACCCGGCAGGTCCGGGGCGAGCAACTCGGCAAACTGTTCGACAGCATTCTCGAATCCGATTGAATCAAGACCGAAGTTGAATACGATCAGAAACGGGTCAGAGTCCGCGATGCCGACAGCATCGGTTGCGAGTGACAGTTTAAGCCCGTAAGCCCCGATCTCCGGCAGTGGTGGCGGATTAGGAGCGATGTTTGGCTCCAAGTGATAATCGACGTGACTGTGAAAATCACCAATGCCATCCGCCTGACCAATGACGTTCGTCGGCGGATCAAATCCGCCTGACTGGCTGCCGCTCGAACTGCTGACAAGCGTGTCGGGCACCGCGCCATTGTTTTCGATCCGGACTTGGGTCGATGGATTTGGCGTCGCGAAGCCAGCGCCGTTCCAGAAGAGCAAGTTATCGAGCACGTTGTAAACGATCGTGTCTGACGGATTGATCCCCAGCCCCACGTCACTCTCCGACGCAAAGCCAGGATTCTCTTCGAATTGCCGGAATAGCCCGTCCAAAGCGAAGTCCCCTACGCCAACCCGGGCCCCGGTCGTGTCTGTTACTTTGACGTCGATCTGATTGGCGTCGTAGCCAAATTCCACATCGGAGTGCATGCTCTGGGCATGCAAAAGCACCGGATGCGAAACGAGACAAGAAACCACCAAGGAAGGGAGTAGCTTTAACATCATTGGGACCTATCTTTCTCCGCCGTCGCGGCTGCCGAGGGCCCACCACGCCATAGGTTCGACGTCGTCAGAGACAAACTCGACGTGTCCGTCGGCCATTGCAACGTTCACTCCTCCTGGATGGTTGCTCGCCGGCGTGACTGCGAAGTCTCCGTTCGCATCAAGGTTCTGAAAGTGGCAGTGGTGCGTATTCGGCGTATTGAGGTGCATGTAGGTAGGCCCGGTAGGCGTCCAGCCAGAAATCCAGGCGCGGCCGATGTACGCAGCTGCGACCGCGTCCGCGTGCGTCGCGCCGGCATCACAGCGGTCGCGCATGCGGTCTAGCGGCCGAGCCGAGCCAGTAACATGAAACGACTTGAGTCGGGACGGGGCGTTGCGGATTTCATCAAGGCTGGCGCCAGTTTGAATCAGTCGCTCGGCGACCGCCGCAGTGTTCGAAGTGCCGTCCGTGATTTGTTTGATGCTGACCTTGCCGGAAGGATGCCAACTCGCCGGTTTGCCCGGATTCTGGAGAGAGACTATCCCGTTGTAATCGCCCGGTGTGGGGCGTTCCCCGTTGTAGCCGCTTGCTTGGGAGGGCCACCCGGCGTTCGCCGCGTAGTTGTCGCCGGCTGGGTCGGCGGTTCCCATCACGATGGCATTCCCTCTGGAGATGCCGTCGGATGGGCACAGGAGCTCGCCTACCACTGCCGCAGCGGCACTTGCATTCGCATGGTTCGCACTGATCGGCGCCCCGCTGCCGCACGCGTCGGCCATGTTGACGCTAAGGTCGATCGAGTCGTACAAAGCGCCCTGTTCGATGTACGGCAACAAAAACACGAGCCAACTGTAGTAACCTGGTTCGCAATCGTCATTTGAACTGCGCCCACTGGCCGTTTGGCTCTTTGGGAAGTACCCAAGGGCGGAGTGGTGGTTCTGTAGAGCAAGCCCAAGCTGTTTGAGGTTGTTGACGCACTGCGTTCGACGAGCCGATTCTCTCGCTGCTTGCACGGCGGGCAACAATAGTGCGACCAAGATGCCAATAATGGCAATGACGACCAACAACTCAACAAGGGTAAAACCAAGAACTCGGCGCATCAAACCAACTTCGTGCGTATCTCCTCAGAAGTAAGCACTGTCATGAAATAGTGCTTGCCGACGCTACAAGCGATGGTCAAATCATGACTATTCTCAAGCTGGCAGAGGGAGGTTCTCAGGCTGGCAGAGAGAGGTGGGACCGAGGAGTCTATGTGAAATGCAATTCAGTTGCAAGAGAGTGCTAGTAGTTTGTTGCCCTGCACTACCACAACACCCGCTGAGTCCACCAGTCGGTGGTGACCTTATGTCTTGGACGGCAGCAATTGAGACAACTTCGTCCAGATTGGCAGCCCCGCCCAAGTGCCTTCGGCCGCGGCGATATCCCACCAGAAAATGACCCGCAGTCTTGTACGTTCTAGTGCGTTTGCTGTGTTGAATGTGACGGCACCTGCTAAGCGCCCACCGATCGACCGCTGCCTCCGTGTTGGGAATAGCCATACAGCGACGCCGAGCGACGACGAGGTGTAATTGATCTACGCTAGCGCGAAAACTACGCGACGGCTTCGCGCCTATTCGCGGGGAATTGTCTCCGGCGACACTGCTGATTCAACTGCTAGCCGCGGTGTCGCAGGGTCGCGTCCCGTCAGGGGGATGTAGCCAGGCCAACCACCTCGATGCCTGAACGTACGTTCATTGCCTCCAGAACGCCGTGTCACGCGATGTTGACTGGTTCGCCCACGCGGGGCCACGAGGCGGCGAGGGCGCGATTCAGAGGCTCTGGATGCCTCTTACGAGGGAGAGTGTGTCCAATCGGGGCTGATTGCATATGCGCGCACAATGTTTGCGGCGTTCCGCAAAATCCAGCGTGGGTCCTGGCTTGCAGCCGCAACTGAATACACAGCAACGACTTACGAATGTAGTTCCACCCCAAAAAATACTCTCGGCGCTAAGTCGTTAGCTTGGAACAACTTGCGAATCGGCTGGAGGACCGTCCTGCGAATCGGCACGGATTATGCTTGAGATTAGTGAATTCTTGTATACTATGGAGTGTAGAGGGGCTCCCCATTGCCTAACACTAGAAACCAAAAATGGGGCCTGGGCCGACGCAAGCCGACCAGTGATTGTGAGACTCAACACATCGACAAATCGAGACAACCTCGCAGCCGCCTGCACGCGAGGTAAAAGAATCTGGGCGGGACAATTTGATTGTATCCGAGGCCGAGAGCGGAAACCTTAGGGGCTAAAAGAAGCACACCCCGAGCGGATTGAGTTAAGGCGGCTACCAGGGCGTACAATTTGGCACATAAAGAGAGCCAGAGAGCCAGAGAGCCAGAGAGCCTCTTCCCTAAACCTCTGCAAACGCCGGAAACAAAATAACCTACGAGGTGACGCTGCGAAGCAGTGTCGCCGAAGTAGCCGCCGTCAGGCGGCGTTAACAATGTCTCGCGCGAATAAGTGTGAGAACTATGCCGTCATCACGTGACGGCAATATCGCGAACTCTTCCGTTAACATGCGACGTCAATAGTGCGAGAATCTGTAGAGACCGTAGGGTATCGACGAGGTAATCTAGTTCTCGTCGCCGTTGACGGCAATCATGCGACGGTCCGATGCGACTGCGGTCGAGAGTTCAAATGGATACGCCGTCGCTGGCTCAATTGTCGCAAGGATTGTTGCCGCGCGTGCCAACGGCCCGACAGGCGAGCTACAACCCCGCCGCCATCGCCCTACCAGCTTCGCTACGTTGGTGCGTACTACCACGACGGCTCGCTTGTCGTCGAATCCACAAGCTGCGACGGCGACTACCGCCGTTCCAAGTTTGCGGCAAATGTATTCCGCCCAACCGCAAAGGGCTGGCGGCAAGCTGGGTGACGTCTTTGGGCGACGGACTACGCATCCGACATCGCTGCCCGAGGCAGGTCGCTTTATTCAAAATGGCTGAGTGCAAAGTCCTATACAGTTGCGTGTTTTTCGGGGGGGGGGTCTGCGATAGACCCGCGCAAGCCAAGAATAGGTGTTCTGAGCCGCGTTGGGAATGAAGCAGCAATCTGGTGAGGGATCATACGATTGGGCGACGCACAATCCTGCGAGCCTGGGACGCGGCACACGCGCAGCAACGGCGGCCCTATTGACTTCGCGCAAGGCTGCCAAAGAGACGTAACCGCGCGTCACACTTCCGTCACGCTAAACGTGCACGAGCAGCTATCTTGAGCTACCTCATGCTCTGTGCTATGCTCCACGAACTCCTGGAATTGTAGAGTTTCGCGAGTTTCTCGGTACCCGTTATAGTGCGTTCACACCGCAGAGGTCACTGGTTCGAATCCAGTGTCGCCCACTTCTCCGTATTGGGAGGTTGCTTGATGGTGCTAGTTGAGGTGCAGGCCGCACTCTTGCTTGAGTCCGTTGAATCGGGTCGCGCGATCGTCGACGTCGCCCGGCTGCATGGGGCGGCTTGAATGCGCGTCGCCGACCGTGGTGTAGCCTTTGGCGAATAGCGGATGTTGCGGCAGCCGATGCTCCTGCATGTAGTAGTACACGTCGCGGTTGTTCCACGGCAGTATTGGGTAAACGCGGTAGCGACTTCCCTTTAGCTTCACTCGAGGCAGTCGCTTGCGGTACTCCGTTTGGTCGGCCCGCAACCCAGAGATCCATGCTGTTGCCCGCAACGAAACGAGCGCTTGTTGCATCGGTTCGACTTTCCGAATGCGGTCGTAGCGGTCGAGGTCTTCGACGCGCTCAGATTCCCACAGCCGCCCGTACTCGGCTTCCATTTCTTCAGGGCTCGTCGCTGCACGCGCGACGTGCAGATTCAGGTTGAGCTTATCGGTCAGCAACTCGGCGTACTCGTAGGTTTCCTTCGGCAAGTAGCCCGTGTCGACCCAGATGACCGGAATCGACGGACGAATACGTGTCGCCAAATGAAGCGTCACGGCCGATTGAATGCCGAAGCTAGTGCTCATTACCAAGCCATTCCCAAACTCCTCATCTGCCCAACGAATGAGCTCCTCGGCCGTCAGAGCATGGAACCGATCGTCCATCGAGTCGGTAATCGAACCTACAAGTGTTGCCGGCATCTCTTTGCTCCTTGGTTACTTCGCCTGATTGCGGGCGTGAGTCGCTGCCCAACAGCGACAGTGTATTGAACGCAGCAATCTGCCCGCTTGTTGTGAGTTCTCGCCGACGCGCTGGCCGGTTGTGTGAAGTGCCGTACGCCCGAATTTACTCGTGTTAGGTGGCGAACGCAGAGGAAACGTAGTCGACGTAGCTCGCGAACGAACTATCGAGAACCTCGTAAGACTTCCATGGTGGTTGACGACAAACCCAATAGAAGTTGATGACCGCACCCCGCGCAAGGGTTGGTCGACTTGTAAGTCCGCGGAGATGGATGGCATGCTTTCACAGTTCACTCAGCGCATTTGTGATACGGCTGCCGGTTTCGATTTCGTGGCCGCCCATTTCGCGTGCGAAGCCGACCGCTATTCCAGAAACAACCCCGATGGTTACGTCAATCTCGGCTCGGCCCAAAACTTCCTGCATAGCGATCGACTCGCGGCGTTGCAGTCTGCCGAGTTCCACGTTGACGACGCCCGCTATCAACCATTCAGCGGTACGACCGAATGCAAACAGGCCATCGCCGACTACCTTTGCGATCTGAGCGGCAATGCCGAAGCTGAGCACCTGTTGGTTGGCAATGGGATCATTAGCTTGCTGGAAGCGCTCGCCATCGCGATTCTTGATCGCGACGACACAGTGCTCGTGCCGACGCCTGTTTTTCCTGGTCTCGTGGCGGCACTTGGCCTGCGTTCGGGCGCTCGTGTTACCCATTTGCCACTGGGACCCGAAACCGCGTTTCGCCTGACGCCGGCCGCTGTCGACGCGGCCATCCGGGTTCAGCGTGCGGACGGTCACCGCGTGAAAGCCGTGCTCGTCTGCTCTCCCGGCAATCCCGTGGGGCAGGTCTTCGACGCGGACGAAATCAGCGAACTGGTACACATCGCCGAGACCTACGACTGTGCGTTGATCGTCGACGAAGTTTACGCATCGAGTTGCCTGGATGGAATCACTTTTCACACCGCCCTCGCGCATACTTCGGATCGTTTGTTCGTCCTAGGCGGCCTGTCGAAAGACTTTGGCCTGGCGGGCTATGCGACAGGCTGGTTGCATGCCAGGCACGACCGAGTGCGCAGGGCTGTGGAGAAGCAAGCCCACTTCTTCCGGCTGCCGGCGCCAATTCAACGACTCATGGTCCGCGTGCTCAATCGCGAAACGCGCGCGGCATTCGTCACAGCAAACCACCGTCTTGGCGAGCTGCACTCATGGGCGCGTGAGACGCTCGAATCTCACCACGTGGCAGTTACGCCGTCCAAAGCAGGCTTGTGCTTGTGGTGTGACTTTAGCGACCACCTCGAAACACCGGATGCCGAAGGCCAACTGCGACTTTATCGTCACCTGCTTGAAAGTCACCGCGTGCACATTAGTCCAAGCACTGGCTTCTACTGCTCGTTGCCCGGCTACTTTCGGATCTGCGTCAGTCAAGAAGATCACGTATTGCGCGAAGGATTGCACCGCTTGGATCAGGCCCTGGCGTGTCGACGACCGGCGCGCCCGATATTTGTTTCCTAATCGTGGAGGACCTTCGGTCATGGCTATCGAATTCCGTGCGTTCGTCGATCATCACGTTCAAGTTCAGGACTTTGTCGTCGATGCGGTCGGACTGATCATGCAGCGGCTTAATGAGCAGACTGGCCGGCAGGTACGGTGCGTGTATTCGAACGACGGAATCCGGAGTCGACTTCTTGACGTTCTCGAACCATTGTCCGATCGCTACGACATTGATGCGGAACAGATTGCAGATGAATTCGCCTCGCGCGGTATCGACCAAATCGTGGCGGCCTGCGAAAAAGACGCCCAGCGATATCCCACGCAGGACCCAGCGCTGGAGAACTTGGAGGAAGTGTTCTACGCCAGTAACGGATTTTGGGCGACTGTTGCCTATCGCCTGGCGCACGCGCTCGTGCACCTTGGCGTACCGGTGATACCGCGAAGTATCTCGGGCGTTGCCCATTCTCGCACCGGCGTCGACATTCATCCGGCCGCAAGCATCGCTCCAGGGTTGTTTATCGATCACGGAACAGGAATCGCCATCGGCTGTACTGCCGTGATCGAAGAGGACGTCAACCTGTACAACGGTGTGGTCCTCGGTACGCGCAGCAAACCCAAGAAACGCACCGACGGAAATTCTGGCAATACGAAGAAGCGACATCCCACGATTCGCCGTGACGTTTCGCTGTACACGAACGCCTTCGTGGGCGGCGACGTCGAGATTGGTTCTGGTGCGAGTATTGGCGCCTACGCGTTCGTGTGTCGCGACGTGGAGCCCGGTTCCGTCGTCCTTGGGAAGACTGACGAACCCAAACCCGAAGCGCCTCGGCAGCTCGATCCGATCTCTATAGCCCGCCCCGCGGCGAACCCTTCCGTGCTTGACCTGATTGGCAACACGCCCGTTGTGCGGATCCGCCGAGTTCCACACAACCCTCAGGTGAAGATCATTGCGAAACTCGAAGGGTCTAACCCGAGTGGCTCTATTAAGGACCGCATCGCGTTGTCGTTGATTGAAGAGGGCGAGCGCTCCGGCGCACTAACATGGGACAAGACGATTCTGGAGTCGACCAGCGGCAACACAGGCATCGGCTTAGCAATGGTTGGTGCGGCCAAGGGATACCGAGTCGTCCTCACCATGTCCTCTGCCATGAGCGAAGAACGCAAACAGGTACTCCGTGCTTTCGGCGCAGAACTCATAGAAACCGACCCCGAAAAGGGTACAGGCGGAGCGATCGAGCGCGCTCGGCAGATGGTTCGTGAGGAACCTGGTCGGTATTGGCTGGCAAATCAGCATTCCAGTGCCAACAACCCAAAGGCGCATTACGAGGGTACGGCCGCCGAGATCTTACAACAGGTCCCCGACGTGACGCACTTTGTTGCTGGCATAGGGACGTTTGGCACACTCAAGGGCGCCGGCGGACGACTACGCGAGGAAGTGGGAGCCACGGTGGTCGGCTTGGAGCCAGCGCTCGGCAAGCCGATTCAGGGATTGAGGAACATGAACGAACCGTTTGCGCCGGAGCTTTACGACGAAACGTTCTTGGATCACAAGATTACGGTGCTGCCGGAGGACGCCATGCGTATGACGCGCGAAATCGCCATGCAGGAAGGGTTGTTTGTGGGTATGAGTTCCGGCGCAGCGCTCGACGGAGCCATTCAGTTGGCTGAGACGCTCGACGAAGGCGTGATCGTTGCGATCTTTCCCGATCGTGGAGAGAAGTATCTCAGCACACCGCTATTCGCGGCGAGCGATCAAGCGAATGTGACCACGTCGCCAATTCCGCTGGCGTCGGCGATCTCGCTTGGCAACGTGGAACCGCAGTTCGCGTACATGATATAGACGCCGGCAATGTAGACGCTAGCAGCCGGTTTGCCAGTTGTACTAGTTGCGCGGTCTCGGTCTGAGCAGGCCGGCCAGCTCTGCGTGCAATGGTGCCCGTTTACGTCGAGCGGCTGCCGATGCATTCGCTAGAGTTCGCCCTTCTAGTCCAATTCGAGTCGCGTCTTGAGAACGAACAGTCAAACTCCGCTCGCCGCATTGCTCCTCGTTTGGTTGCTAGCAGTCCAACCTGCGTCGGCGCAAACCATCAATGACTTGGGGCAGTGGAATGCGCTATTTGCCCAAGGTGATTTGTCTGAATGGTCTGGGCATCCAAGTGATCGACTCAAGTGGTGGTTCGACGGACACTATCGACTATTTGACGACAGCGGTGGATTTGGTCAGAGCATCGTCCGTCCGGGAGTTGGCATCGACGTGGGTAAGGACTCGGCACTCTGGGTCGGGTATGCATGGATTCGCACGTCGCCGATCTCTGGATCGGATATCGATGAGCACCGCTGTTGGCAACAGTGGACCTGGTCGCGCTCCGTCGAACCGTACAAGTTTGCCCTGCGATCGCGACTCGAACAACGCTTCGTCGAGTCGGCCGACGACACAGGTTTGCGATTCCGCCAGTTCGTCCGCGGGCAGAAGAGCCTCGGGCCTTGTTCGCCACTGACGTTCGTGGTCTGGGACGAGCTGTTCATTGACCTCAACGATACGGATTGGGGCCAGCGTAGCGGTTTCGACCAGAACCGTATCTTTGTAGGTTTCGGCATGAAGAAACATCGCGCAAGCAACTGGCGAGTTGAAGTTGGCTACCTCAACCAGGTCTTGAACCTTTCGGGGCCAGTCGATCGAAGCAACCACATTCTGGCCGTGAATCTATTCCGCAGCCCCCGTTGAACGCTCGATCGGTGCCCAGACTCCGTGTGCCACTGGCTCTGTCGGTTCGGACTTCACACAGCGAATCACCGGCACTGGCGAAGCCGGCGGCACGCGAGCAAAGCGGAGTTGGCAGCGCCACCGAACATCGTTCGCTACCCACCAAGCCGTCCAACGTAACCGGCGCCAGCCGCCAACAGCAGGATGACCAGCCCACTCGGCTCGGGTACTTGGGACGCCGAAGCGCCCGCGCCACTTGTGGCGAAGCTCGTCTTCCACACGTCGTAATCGGCAGTGTCGACGCCCGCTTGCCCGTCGCCGGCGTTGTTAATCAGTGCCTCGTTGGCCGCGCCCAGGTTGTCGCGCCAAACCGTGTAGTCGGCGAGGTTCACGGTGCCGTCGCCGTTGAAATCGCCGGGCGCGCGCGTCGGCTCGATCATCAGATCCGATGTCGAGAAGAAGACCTCGCCTACTGGATCGTCCCGCTGCCAGGCGATCCAGAGTACGTGATGGCCCGACCGATCTTCGGGTATCACCACGTCGAACAGGTAGTTATTGCCTTCGAGAACGGGATTAGGCCGACCCAAAAACTCCATATGTTCCCAAGTGAGCGGAAGATCGGGTGTCCAATCGGCACTGGTTAGCCAGACGTCCCAAACACTTGGCTCGTGGACGGCCGTGGCGTAGAAGTCGACGTCGAGCGTCGTGCCCGCCGTCGCCATCGTTGTTGGCCACTCGGAACTTACCTGATCGAGGCCAGCATAGGTTCTTGGATAGTCGGGCGAGTTCGCATCGGTCCTGCCGCCGCTGGCCAGCGTTCCGTCGGGCACCCAAGGCGAGTAGTCGAACCCTGCCGGAAGTCCCGACTGCACCGCGTCGGGAATATTGCGCGAAACCTCATTCCAAGTGTAGTAAGAGTCTTTGCCATCGAGAGCCACGGCATTCTCAGCCAGCGTAAAGCTGGGACGTTCTGGATTACTCAAGAAGACGTTGTAGGCCCGACTGCTTGGCGAGATAGCCGTGCCGTGCCCGAAAGAGACGGTCCCATTTGCCCAGACGCCCAAGCCAACCACAAAGACCGCGCGCAGAAAACTACGGTTTATCACATCGTGCTCCATCAAAAGGTGTCGATCATAGACTTAGGCCAAGTCTATCAATTGGTTACAGAAACAACCCGCGTCTTGTTCATCACAAGCTAGCTACCTCGGTGGCAACCTGGTGAATACCTTGGTTCGCAGGACCAGAAGCACGTTATTCCCATGGCAGGCGCGTCTCAGAGGAAAGCCAATGAGAATTTCAGATTACAAGTAGCATGTTCCTTGCTCGGTCGTGCCGAAGCTGTGACAAAAAGTGCAGACGCCTGGTGGATCGCCAAAAAAGATTCAATTACCCGTGCGTCGCGCTCGGCAGCGGGCAAGTCCGAGCCCTGCGGATACGGTTAGCAGCATGCCAATGACGCCTTGGGTCGTGAGTGCGGTATGGAATAGAAAGTGGTCGGCCAAGGCACCGACGATGATTGCACTGTAGAAAAGCGCACCGGTCAGGTAGGCTGGGATCAGGCGATTGGAGACGGTGTAGGCGACGTTTTGGGGAACGAACAGGATTGCCGGCGCCAAGAGAATCCACCAACTCGCGCCGCTAACTGGTTCCCAATACCATGGCAGCGCTGCCCCGCTGAACAGCAGCATTCCCAGGGAGAAGTACATCATAATCCGCTCGGCTGGCTCGGTTCGACCGGCTACGCCCGTCGCCACACTTCCCGTGGCGCGGCCAACGCCAGCGAGTAACGCCAGTAGCGAATACGGATTGAGGATCTGTTGACCGCTAGGGTCGCTCAACAGGAGACACACGCCCAAGAATGCGATTGCCGACATCGCGATCGATGCGCGGTCGACGTGTTGCTTGAGATACACTCGACCGATCAGCATCGCAAAGAATGGATTGGTGCTTTCTAGCACCAGGGCGTTGGCGACCGGGATGCCTTTGAGTGCCCAGTAGAAACTTGCGAAGTAAACGATGCCGCAGATAGTACGAACCACCAGCACCCACGGCCGATTGGGACGAAAGCCGGCGGCTCCATAACGAGCGTACAGGGCGATGGCGGATACCGGTAAGAGCAGAGCAACCTGGGCCGCCAGCATTTGGAATGGACTCAGCCCCGCAACCGCGGCAAACTTTCCAGCGATGCCTGCGCCCCCCATCAGCACACCGCCAAACAGCGCAAGTGCGACACCAAGCATTGTGCTACGGTCGTCGCGGGCGTTACTTGTCGGGCTGTGCATGCGAATGATAGCCGGTGCTTGGCACTGCTGGCTTGGCCAGCATTCGATAGCGAAGTGTACCTTGGGCACGGCTCGAGAATCCAGCAGTGGCAGGCAGGCGTTTCACACCGAACGCATAAACAAGTACTCCCAACGTGTATCGGTCTTGTGATTTGACGCGCGGCACATTCCGACCTAGCCTTTGCCAAGAATCCGTCTTTTGTCTGTAGAGATATTGAAGGAATGCGGCCATGCTGATGGCTTTGATGCTAGAGGTATTGCACGATTTACTCGACATTCCCGTTTCTATTGTAGGTTTCCCGACATGCGAAACAAGCGGCTACTAGTCTGGATCGTTTTGACGCTGGCTTCGGCTGGTGTCATGGTCGCCATGTTCCGATGGGCAAACAGCGCTTGGTGGATCGGTGGCGGGGCGCTGCTCTTGTTCCTGCTGACCATCCGCGATCGATTCGAGGGCGGTGAACGTCTCGCCGATCGAGAGGACGAGCTACGCCAGGTTGCTGAGCGCCTCGGCTTCGACTTTGATAAGGGCAAGTCAAGCGATCTGAATGTTCTGGGCTGGAGCGACTCTTTCCGCATCACTAGTCGAACACAAGAAACCGCGGACGCGTTGGGCGCGATCCCCTTTGGCGGCGCGCTCTTTCAAATGTGCTACGAGGTGAGCAATGTCATGAGGCGGAGTGCGGAAGTTGGCACGCTCGCCGTCTTCGATTTCTGCCAGCCGAATCCCCGTCAAGCCGACGCCACACTCCGCCAGACCGTTCTCGCCCTGAAGTCGAAAGAGCTGGAATTTTCCTACTTCGCTATTACGCCGACGAACTTCGATGATCGGCTCTCGTCACGCTTTCGATCCGATGTGAACATCCGTGACGGATACCGTTGTTACGGAGAGCCGCCGGAAGGAATCCAAGAAGAGTTGCGGAGTTTATCCGAAGTGCTGCAGGCCAGTTTCACTCTAGAAGCCGGAGACGGCTGTCTGATGCTCTATCGCTGCGAGCTTGCTAACCGCGACCGAACTTGGTTGAAGGCTCTGGAAATCGAAGCCCTCGTTCGGCAGTCTTTGATCCTTTACGATCGACTTGAGAAGAGTGAACAGCGGCCGTTCGCAGATGCAACTGAAGTCTGCGAATCTTCCCCGGCATGAACCACTGAGTGCTCGCGGCGTAGAGGCAAGTGAGGCTGTGTTCCCTCCACGCAACCGGTTGACACCCCAGTCGTTGCAGTCGACCAAGTAGCCGCCGAGATCGGACCAACCGTCCGCGGCATACCAACTCGCTAACTTGCAGTGGTGAAACAGACCGCCGCACTTTTCGGATTCAGCAAACGTGCCTCAGATTCATCGACCGCGGCAGTTTGGGGGCTCCTAAAATCGCCGGATTATGGGCGAATTCCTTCAGCGATTCTTGTAGAAAGTAGGCCACCTACTCTGCTAGGCTACATGTGCAAACCGGTCGGTTGGTTGAGTGGCGGCCGCGTGGGCGGATTGTCTGGTACCGCATGTGTTTGTGGGATGTGTTGGCCAACGAGGGTAGGGCTTT